>NZ_JBSFGF010000003.1:0-678626 GCF_053596455.1 Nonomuraea sp. NPDC001699
TGCGGGTCCATCGCCAGCGCCTCACGCGGCGAGATCCCGAAGAACCCCGCATCGAACTCGTCAGCTTCATGCAGGAACCCGCCCTCGCGCACGTAGGAGGTCCCACGGTTCTCCCGATCAGGGTCATACAGAGCACCGAGGTCCCAGCCCCTGTTCGTCGGGAACCCACCGATCCCGTCGCCGCCCTCGACCACCAGCCGCCACAGATCATCGGCCGATCGCACCCCACCCGGGTAGCGGCACGCCATCGACACGATCGCGATCGGATCACCCGTGACCGGGACGAGAGCCGTCGGGCCGATCACATCAGCATGCCGGCCGAGCAGTTCGGCCAGCAGGAACTCGGCCAGCACGACCGGGGTCGGATAGTCGAACACCAGAGTCGCCGGAAGCCGCAGCCCCGTCGTCGTGCTCAGCCGGTTACGGAACTCGACCGCGGTGAGCGAGTCGAAGCCCAGCTCGCGGAACTCACGCCGCGCCTCCACCATCTGCGCCGAAGCGTGCCCGAGCACGACCGCGACCTGCGCGCACACCAGGTCGACCATGCACCGGACCTGATCGGCCTGCCCCAGCCCGGCCAACCGGCGCACCAACTCGGCGTCCCCACCCGCCGATGCCGCCGACCGGCGTACACCCCGCACCAACCCCCGCAACAGATGCGGCACCCGGCCCTGTGCCCGCACCGCCGCCGCATCGAACCGCGCCGCCACCACGAATGCCCGGTCGGCCGCGGCGGCAGCGTCGAACAACGCCAGCCCATGCTCGACGGTCAGAGGCAGAATGCCCGCCCGGGTCATACGGCGCAGATCTACCTCATCGAGCCCTCCGGTCATTCCGGCGTCCTGGGCCCAGGGCCCCCACGCGATCGACACTCCCGCCAGGCCCAGCCCACGCCGATGCTCCGCCAGCGCGTCCAAGAACGCGTTCGCCGCCGCGTAGTTACCCTGCCCCGCACCACCGAACGTCCCCGCCACCGACGAGAACAAGACAAACGCCGCCAGATCCAACTCCTGAGTCAGCTCATGCAAATGCCACGCCGCATCCACCTTCGGCCGCAACACCGTCTCCAACGCCTCAGACGTCAGCGACGCGATCGTCCCGTCCTCCAACACACCCGCAGCGTGAACCACCGCCGTCAGAGCCCGCCCCGACACCAGCCCCGCCACCTGCCCCCGATCCGACACATCACAAGCCGCGATCTCGACGTCAACACCCTGCGCGACCAGCTCAGCCTGAAGCTCCGCCGCACCCGGCGCGCCGAGCCCCCGACGGCTGGCCAACAGCAACCGGCGCACCCCGTACACGGCCACCACATGCCGGGCGACCTCAGCACCCAGACCACCCGTGCCCCCAGTGATCAGAACCGTCCCATCCCGATCCCACCGGCGCCCGCCCACAGAACCGGCCACCCGCACCAACCTCGGCACCCACACGCCACCATCACGGATCAACGCCTGCGGCTCACCGGACCCCACCACACCAAGCAGCACCGGCACCGAAACCTCATCGGCATCCACCAGAACGAACCGGCCAGGATTCTCCGACTGAGCACTACGCACCAAACCCCGCACCGCCGCCACCGAAAGATCCCCGGCACCCCGCACCACCACCACCAGACGCGACTCGGCGAACCGCTCATCAGCCAGCCACTCCTGAAGCAGCCCCAGGATCCGGGCGGTCAGCGCGTGCGCCGATTCCACCACTCCCCCGGCCGGATCCGAGACCGCCTCGACCAGCACCACGCCCGGCACCGGCTCAGCCAGCTCCGACAGGCTCCGGTGCACCCAGCCGGGCTCCTCGGCGGGTGCAGCGGGAACGTCGGCGAGGGTGACCCACTCCACTCCGAAGAGCGCGTCCCGAAGCCGGGCCGCAGGCCGATCGGCGGACACCGGCCGCAGCGCGACGGAGCGCGCCGTCAGCACCAGCTCGCCCCCGGCATCCACCGCGATCACGGAGAACGCATCGTCGCCCGTTCTCGTCAGCCGCACCCGCACCGCGGACGCGCCGCTCGCGTGCAGGCACACCCCCCGCCACGAGTACGGCACCAGCACGTCCTCTGAGCCGTGCAGCGCATGCAGGGCGGCATCCAGCAGCACCGGATGCACCCCGAAGGAACTCGCGCTCAGCTCCAGTTCCTCCGGCAGGGTGATTTCGGCGAACACCTCACCCTCGGCGCCACGCCACGCGGCCCGCAACCCTTGGAACGCCGGGCCATGGCTGAGCCCACCTGCCGCGAGCTGCTCGTACAGCCCGTCGAGCGGCATCACGGTAGCGCCCCGAGGCGGCCACACCGCGGTCTCGAACGGCGCAGCCGGCGGGCCTCCGGCTGCCAGCGCACCGCTGGCGTGCTCGACCCATGGTTCCTCGTCGTCCGCCTCGGCCGGCCGGGCATAGATCCGCACCTCCCTGCCGCCGGACTCCCCCGCCGCGCCGACCCACACCTGCACCGCGACCGCGTCATCCTCGTGCAGCACCAAGGGGGCTACGAGCGTCAACTCCTCGACCACGTCGAACCCGACCTGGTCGGCCGCCCTGACGGCCAGTTCGACCAGCGCCGAGCCAGGCACTACGGCGGTGCCCGCCACCGTGTGATCGGCCAGCCACGGATGCGACCGCAGCGACAACCGCCCGGTCAGCAGCACACCATCGGTACCGGCCAGCCCGACCGCCGCCCCCAGCAGCGGATGCCCGGCCGCGGTCAAGCCCGCCGCCGTCACGTTCCCCACCCGCGATCCCGCACCGTCGGGCCAGTACCGCTGTCGTTGGAAGGCGTAGGTCGGCAGGTCGATCTGGCGCCCGGCGGGAATCACGGCCGGCCAGTCGATCGGCACCCCGTGGACATGCAGCTCGCCCAGCGCCGACAGGAGCGCGTACTCCTCATCGCGATCCTTGCGCAGGGCGGGGATCAGTACCACGTCCGGGCCTAACGTCTCGGCTGCCATGGCGGTCAGCACGCCGTCCGGGCCCAGTTCCAGGAACGCCTGCGCATCGGCTTCTCTCACGGCATCGGCGAACCGGACCGTGTCCCGAACCTGGTCCACCCAGTAATCCGGCGAGCACACATCCCCTAAGGTGACGATCGGGATCCGCGGCGAGTTGTACGTCAACGTGCGAGCGACCGCACGGAAGTCCTCCAGCATCGGATCCATCAACGACGAGTGGAAAGCGTGCGACACCCGCAACCGCCTCGTCCTGAACCCGCGCCCCTCCAGAACCGCAGCCGCCTCCAGCACCGCCTGCTCGGCACCAGCGATCACCGTGGACGACGGGCCGTTCACCGCCGCGACCGATACCCCGGTAAAGCTGGATATTTCCGCCTCGCCAGCCTGCACCGCCACCATCGCTCCACCGGCGGGAAGCGCCTGCATCAACCGAGCCCTGGCCGAAACCAGCGTGCACGCATCCTCAAGCGACAACACCCCGGCCACATGCGCAGCCACAAGCTCACCGATCGAATGCCCCACCAGCACATCCGGCCTGAGGCCCCACGACTCCACCAACCGGAACAACGCCGTCTCCAACGCGAACAGCGCAGGCTGCGCCACCCCCGTCCGATCCAGATCCTCCCCAACAAAAGGACCAAACCGGGCCGCCACCTCATCAAACGCCCGAGCAAACACCGGGAACCGGTCATACAGCTCGCGGCCCATGCCCGCCCGCTGGCTGCCCTGTCCCGTGAACAGAAACGCGAGCTTGCGCCGCTGCCCGACGCCGCCGTCGTGCTGTCCGGTGACCAGGGCCCGTAGCCCGGCCAGGACCTCCGCGTGGTCCTTGCCGAGCACGACGGCCCGATGCTCGAACGTGGCCCTGGCCGTGACAAGGGAGGAGGCCAGATCGCCCAGGTCCAGCCCGGGCTCACTCTCGACCCAGGACGCCAACCGCTCGGCCTGCGCCCGCAACGCCTCCGCAGTACGACCGGAAAGCAGCACGGGAACAAGCGCCGCGCCGCCCGCCGGAGCCGCCGCAGGCTGAACCGGCCCCTGTTCGATGATCACGTGCGCGTTCGTGCCGGTGAGCCCGAACGACGACACCCCCGCCCGCCACGGCCGGTCGACCAGAGGCCAGGGCCTGGCTTCGGTCAGCAGCTCGACCGCCCCCTCCGACCAGTCCACATGCGTCGACGGCGCGTCCACATGCAACGTCTTGGGCAGCAGCTCGTGCCGCATCGCCAGGACCATCTTGATCACACCAGCGACACCGGCAGCAGCCTGGGTGTGCCCGATGTTCGACTTGACCGACCCCAGCAGCAGAGGACGCTCCCGATCCTGACCATAGGTCGCCAGCAACGCCTGCGCCTCGATCGGATCACCCAGCGTCGTCCCGGTCCCGTGCCCCTCCACCACATCCACGTCAGCCGGGGTCAGTCCCGCGCTGCCCAGCGCCTGCCGGATCACCCGCTGCTGCGACGGACCGTTCGGCGCGGTGAAGCCGTTGGACGCGCCGTCCTGGTTCACCGCGGAACCCCGCAGCACCGCGAGGACCCGGTGCCCGTTGCGCTGAGCATCGGACAGCCGCTCCAGCACCAGCATGCCCACACCCTCGGACCAGCCGGTGCCGTCGGCTCCGTCGGCGAACGCCTTGCACCGCCCATCGGCGGCCAGCCCGCCCTGGCGGGAGAACTCCACGAAAGCCCCGGGCGTGGCCATCACCGTCACACCGCCCGCCAGCGCCAGCGAGCACTCGCCGCCCCGCAGTGCCTGCGCCGCCAGATGCAACGCCACCAGCGACGACGAGCACGCCGTGTCCACGGTCACCGCCGGTCCCTCAAGCCCCAGCGTGTAGGCGAGCCGGCCGGAGGCCGCACCTGCGCCGACGCCGGTGCCGATGCTGCCCTGAAGGTCGGCCAGCGAGTTGACCAGCAGGTAGGAGTAGTCCTGGCCGCTCAGTCCGACGAAGACTCCGGTACGGCTGCCGCGCAACCGTCCGGCGTCGATCCCGGCCCGCTCGACCGCCTCCCACGCGACTTCCAGCAGTAGCCGCTGCTGCGGATCCATCGCCAGCGCCTCACGCGGCGAGATGCCGAAGAAGCCGGGATCGAAGTCCGCGGCGCCGCGGATGAAGGCGCCCTGATCGGTGTCGCTCCTGACGCCCTGATCCCGCAGCAGGCTCAGATCCCAATCGCGGTCGGACGGGAACCCCGAGGTGGCGTCCCGGCCTTCCGCCAGCAGTTGCCACAGTTCCTCAGGAGAGGTCACGCCGCCGGGGAAACGGCAGCTCATCGCCACGATGGCGATCGGCTCGGTGGTGACCGCGACCAGCTTCTGGTACTGACGCCGCAGCCGTTCCGCCTCCTTCATGGAAGTCCGCAGCGCCTGTACGACCTGCTCGCTGGGGGTAGCCATCCAAGCCTCCATGCGTCCGGCGATCCACCGGTGAAGGTAGGCCGGGGGCGACTCGGCAAACGCCTAGTCTTCGCCCAGCCCGCCAGGCGCGGGAAAGACTAGTGATCCCCCTAAACGCCTCCGCCTTAGCGTTCGGAGCGGTAGCCCGGCTCCCGCGATGGAGGTACACATGGTGGACGAAGGCCGCAGGCCACTGCTGATCGTGAGCAACGCGGGCGTCGGCGTCTTCAATCCGCTGCGAGTTCTGGCCGCCGAACTGGCCAGACGTGGCACCGAGAACCTCTGGTTCGCGTCCGACGAGCCCCGCAGGGCCGACGTCGAGAAGATCGACGGGGGCGGCGGCATCCGCTTCGCCTCGCTGGGTGAGATCAACCCCTACTACTCCCCCGTCGACTGGGACGAGGCGACGTACCGGCAGATGACCCAGCGCTCCCGGTGGAAGGCGCACCGCGCGGTGGTGCGACGCGGGTTCGGCGCCCTGGGGACGCGCGAGAAGTCGGCGGCCATCGAGGCCGTGGTCGACGAGCTCGACCCGGCTCTCATGATCTTCGACAGCGTGAACCTGCCCGCTCTCGTGGTGGCGCTCAAGCGGAAGATCCCGTTCGTCCTCAGCTCGCCGTTCATGCCGAGCAACCTGCTCATGCCGCGCGGATTCCCCATGCTGCACACGGGGTTGCCCTATCGCATGTCGTTCGCCCAGCGGATCCGCAACCGGGTGTTCAGGCTCAGGGCCGGGCTGATGCTCCTGCATCCGTCGATGCTGCGGCATGTCCTCGACACCGTCTCGCGGGTGCGCAAGGGCCTGCTCCCTCCGGAGGCGCTCAACGTGCGGGCCAAGGTGGAGAACGCCGACCTCGTCCTGTGTTACACGGTCGCGGGCCTGGAGTATCCGCTGTCGATCCCGGAGAAGTTCCACCTGGTCGGCGCCATGATCCCGCCGCTGCCGGAGGCGCCGGACGACCGCGACCTGTCGCGCTGGCTCGACGACCACCCTTCCGTGGTCTACGTCGGGCTCGGCACCATCACCCGGCTGACCCGCGACGACGTGCACGCGATGGTGGAGGTCGCACGGAGGCTGGACGGCGAGCACGCGGTCCTCTGGAAGCTGCCGGACGAGCAGCAGCGCCACCTGCCGCCCGCGGACCGACTGCCGGCGAACCTCAGGATCGAGAGCTGGCTGCCCTCGCAACTGGACGTGCTGGCCCATCCGAGCGTCCGGCTCTTCGTCAACCACGGCGGCGGCAACGCCTTCCACGAGGGCCTGTACTTCGGCAAGCCGCAGGTCATCAGGCCGCTCTGGGTCGACTGCTACGACCAGGCGGTCCGCGGCGTGGACAGCGGGGTCAGCCTCACCGTGGACGACCCGCAGATCATCGACGCCGATGACGTGTTCGGCAAGATCACCCACGTGCTCGGCACCCCATCCTTCCGTGAGCGCGCCGAGCACTTCTCCAGCGAGCTGCGAGCTGCGGGCGGGGCCCCGACGGCCGCCGATCTGGTCCTGAGCCACCCTGCGCTGAAATGACCGCTCACCACCCGAAGGGCACGGCATGTCGAGCATCGAGTTCCCCACCCGGCGCCACGGGCAACTGTCGCCCCCTGACGAGTACGCCGCGCTCCGGGCGCAGCCGGGCCTGGTCAGATCGGCGCTCCCCGGCGGCAGCTCGGTGTGGCTGGTCGCCCGCCACGAGGATGTGCGTGCCGTACTGACCGACCCCCGGATCAGTGCCAGCCCGCTGCATCCAGGGTTTCCCTCGATCGGGCGCAACGGGACCGTTCCGGCGCCCGACCAGATTCCCGGTTGGTTCGTCGCCTACGACCCGCCCGAGCACACGAGGTTCCGCAAGGCGCTGATCCCCGAGTTCACCGTCCGGCGGGTCGGCGAACTGCGCCCGACCGTCCAGCGGATCGTCGACGCTCAGATCGACGCCATGCTCGCCGGCGGCACCTCCGCCGACCTGGTGTCGGCGTACGCACTGCCGGTACCGTCCCTGGTCATCTGCGAACTGCTGGGCGTCCCGCGCTCTGACCGCGAACTGTTCGAGTCGAGGACGCGCGTCCTGGTGACGCTCACCTCGACCGAGGACGAGCGCGACGCGGCCACCCAGGACCTGCTGCTCTACATCGCCAAGCTGATCGCGATGAAGCAGCGGTTCCCCGGCAGGGATCTGCTCAGCCGGCTGCTGTCGGCCGGGACGCTGACCCCCAAGGAGATCTCGGGCGTCACGATGCTGCTGCTGATCGCCGGACACGAGACGACGGCGAACAACATCGCGCTCGGCGTCCTCGTGCTGCTGCTGAACCCGCAGTGGATCCACACGCCGGGCGTGGTCGAGGAGGTGCTGCGCTACCTGTCCGTGGCCGACCGGGTGGCGCTGCGGGTGGCCGTGGAGGACGTCGAGATCGGCGGCCAGCTCATCAGGGCGGGCGAGGGCATCGTCCCGCTCGGCGCCTCCGCCAACCACGACCGGGCCGCGTTCGAGCGCGCCGACGAGTTCGATCCGGCCCGTTCCGCCCGCCATCACGTCGCGTTCGGGTACGGCGTGCACCAGTGCCTCGGGCAGAACCTCGTCAGGATCGAGATGGAGACCGTTTTCGCGTCCCTGTTCCGGCGGATTCCCGGCCTCGAACTCGACCAGGCGGTGGAGGATCTGCCGTTCAAGTACGACGGCGTGCTGTTCGGTCTGCACGCGCTTCCGGTCCGGTGGTGAGGGGTGTCATGCGAGTCCAGGTGAACGCCGAGCGCTGCATCGGCGCGGGCCAGTGCGTGCTCATCGCGCCCGAGGTCTTCGACCAGAGCGACGAGGGCACGGTGACGGTCCTGGCGGAAGCGCCGGGCGACGCGGCCAGGGCGGCCGTGTGGCAAGCCGTCCGTTCGTGCCCGTCGAGGTCCATCTCGCTCGCCGACGGCTGAAGGGCGGGTGCCGCGGCGAGCGAGCGCGGCGGTTTCAGAGTCGCTGCAGCGGGATGACCTCACGGAACTTGCCGCCTGCCGACATCTGCGGCGGTTCCTCCGCCCGTTCGACGGTGATCTCGCCGGCCTCGTGCTCTGTGAGCAACTGGGTGAGTTCGGCCCGCACCGCCCTCCACACATGGTCTGCGTCGGCGTCGGCCGCCGCCGTCAGGCGCACCCGCAGGTTCGTGGGCGTGGTCTGGACGATCTGGAACTGCTCGATCCCGCCGCCGGGCACGTGGTCCACCAGAGCGCCGATGGCCATCGGCGCGACGCTGACCGGCTCGCCCCGGCCGCCGGGGAAGGTGAGCACGTCAGCGGTACGGCCCTGCACGCGGACCGCCGGTCGCGGGTCACCGCACGGACAGGGATCGGGGCTGACCACGACGCTGTCGCCCAGGTCGTAGCGGAGGATCGGCTGGACCCGGTTGGCGAGGTTGCTCAACAGCACGGTGTGCGACGGCTCGCCTGGCGGGGTGGGCCGGTAGTCGGCGTCGACGGGCTCCAGCACGGCCCAGTCGCTGTTGACGTGGTACCAGCCGTGGCCGCAGCCGTAGGAGAGGAAGCCACACTCCGTCGTTGAGTAGGTGACGGCGATCCCGGCGTCGAAGGCGTGGCCGAACCGGCTGACGTCGTCTGTCGTCACGGTCTCGCCGGCCGCGAAGACCACCGCCGGCCTGATCCGCAGCCGGCCCTGTTCCTGCTGGCTCGCCAGCAACGAGAGCACGCTCGGCGCGCTCATTATCATCGCCGGGCCGTAGTCGTTGAGCTCGGCGACCAGCTCAGGCACCGGCCGGTAGATCGAGATGATCCGCAACAACCGGCCGCTCAGCTTCCGCTTCTGGAAGCGCAACGCCAGGGCCAGGCTGAGTCCGTGGCCGTTGGGCGCGCAGATCACTGCCATCCTCCCGCGCCTGGCCAGGATCCGCAGGAGGACGCCGAGCTTCATCCCCGAACTGGTGAGCGAGCCGAGGGCGACGTTCACCGCCATGTTGCGGTCGTCCAGCAGGAAGTACCCGAGCACGCCCGTGGTGCCGGACGTGTGGGCGACCATGTACTTGCCGAGGAACCGGTCCCCCACGAGCCCCGGGTCGTCCACGAAGGTCTGGACCTGCTCGAACGTCACCTCACGATCGGTGACCCAGTCGTCGAAGCGGTCCATCAGCGCCTGCTTGGTGGTGACCGGAAGCATCGCCGGATCGTCGGCCCCGTCCGGCAGGTCCCGGTAGAGCTCGCGGAAGTACGGAGAGGTGGCGCGTGCGAAGGCCACCATCTCGGCCAGGTTGGCGCGCTGCCGCTCCTGAATGGCCGCCGCGCCGAGTTTGTGGGCGCGTCTGGAGTCGCGCCTGAGCTGACGGATGTCTTCGCCCATGATCGTTTGTTCCCATCTCTGATGAGCGGCGATGCGTTTCATGAAGCTCCGTCGCCGAGGGCGGCCCGCACGAGGTCGTCGAGCCCCATCGCGTCGATGGCGTCCTCGGCGTCGTCCGTGATGGCGGCCTCATCGCCGGACAGGTGCAGCAGCGCGTCGAGCACGCCGAGCTCCCTGAGCCTGGCCATGGACAGCGATGCGAACACCGCCCGGACCCGCGCCTCCTCCTCGTCGACGGGGGCCCCTTCCGTGTCCGGGAGGAGCCGCGCGACCACGTGCGCGGCGAGGGCGTCAGGGGTCGGGTAGTCGAAGATCAGCGTGGCCGGCAGTTTCAGCCCCGTCGCGGCCGTGAGCCGGTTGCGCAGCTCGATGGCGCCGAGCGAGTCGAAGCCGAGGTCACGGAACGGCTGGTCGGCATCGATCGATTCGCGGTCCGCGTGCCCGAGGACCATCACGATCTGGCCGAGCAGGAGGTCGGTCATCACGCCACGGCGTTCCGTGCCGGAGAGGGCGGCCAGCCGGCCCCTCAGCGTTGCCGCCGAGTCCGTGCCGTCCGCGACCGTACCGTCCTGCTCGGTCAGTTCCCGGTAGCGGGGCAGCTCGCGCAGCAGCCGGCTGGGGCGGCCGATGGTGTACGAACGGACGAACCGTTCATGGTCGATGTCGGCGACCACGGCGGCCGGTTCGCCGCCCGCGATGAGAGCGCCCAGGGCGGCGACGGCGAGCCCGGGGTTCATCGGGCGCACGCCCATGCGGCGGGACGCCTCCTGCGCCGCGGCCGCGTCCGCCATGCCGCCCCCGGCCCACGGCCCCCAGGCCACCGAGGTGGCCGGGAGCCCGTGATCGCGGCGCCGTACGGCCAGCGCGTCGAGCACCGCGTTGGCCGCGGCGTAGTTGCCC
The DNA here is from genome assembly GCF_053596455.1 of Nonomuraea sp. NPDC001699. Lineage (NCBI taxonomy): Bacteria > Bacillati > Actinomycetota > Actinomycetes > Streptosporangiales > Streptosporangiaceae > Nonomuraea > Nonomuraea sp. NPDC001699. The sequence goes on from NZ_JBSFGF010000003.1 coordinate 10,568, forward strand.
TGGCCGAGGCTGCCGAGCGTGCCCGTGGCGGACGAGAACAGGACGAACGCCGACAGATCCAGCGGCCGGGTCAGCTCGTCCAGCAGGAGCGCCGAGGTCACCTTGGCCCGGAACACGCTCTCCAACCTGTCCTGTGTCAGCCCGTCCAGCACTCCGTCGTCGACCACCCCGGCGGCGTGCACCACGGCGGTGAGCGGGTGTTCCACCGGGATGCCGGCCAGCAGGGCGGCCAGCGCCTCCCGGTCGGCCGTGTCGCAGGCGGCGACGGTCACCCGGGTGCCCAGTCCTTCCAGCTCGGCACGCAGTTCGGCGGCGCCGGGAGCGTCCGGGCCGCGCCTGCTGGCCAGCAACAGGTGCTCGGCGCCGAGTCCGGCCAGCCATCGGGCCACGTGCCCGCCGAGCGCGCCCGTGCCACCGGTGATCAGCACGGTTCCGTACGGCTTCCATTCACCCGGCGATCCAGCCTGGGCCCGCACCAGCCGCCTGACGTAGGCGCCGGTGGCCCGGACGGCGGCCTGGTCCTCGCCCGTCGTACCTGACAGCAGGCTCGCCAGCCGCCGCACCGATCCGGCGTCGACGCTGTCGGGCAGGTCGATCAGGCCGCCCCACCGCTGTGGCTGCTCCAGCGCGGCGACCAGGCCGAGCCCCCACACGGCCGCCTGTTCCGGGCTTCGCACCACGTCGCCAGGACCGGCCGCGACGCCGCCGCTGGTGAGGCACCACAGCGGCGCGTCCACACCGGCGTCTCCCAGTGCCTGGAGGAGCAGCGTGGTCATGGCCAGCCCCTCGGGCGCATCTGTGGTTTCGGAGGGCTCTCGCAGGGACAACAACGACACGACCCCGGTGTACGGCCCGGCCTGCGCGCGAAGTCGCTCGGCCAGCGCGGCCCGGTCCTCGGGCGTGGCGGTGAGGCCGGGCACCTCCAGGCGCACTACCTCGGCTCCCAGCAGCCCGAGCGCTTCCGGCACCGCATCGGCCCAGGCGCCTGCGGCCGCGCGGGCGGAAAGCACCATCAGCCAAGGGCCGCTCGTGCGCGGGCTGGAAGGCTCCCCTGCGATCGGCTGCCAGGTGATCCGGTAGCGCCAGGCGTCGCCGGCGGATCCCTTCGGCTCCGCCGTACTCGACGGCCAGAAGCGCTCGTGCTGGAAGGCGTAGGTCGGCAGGTCCACGAACCTGCCCCCGATCCCGGAGAACACCGCGGTCCAGTCGGGGCTCATGCCCCCCACGTGCAGGCGGGCGAGTGCGGTGACGACGGCCTCGTGCTCGTCGCGGTCCCCGCGCAGCAGGGACACCAGCTCGGTCTCGGTCTCGGCCTCCGCCGGGAGCGCGGCGCCCGCCATCGCCGCCAGCGTGCCGCCGGGGCCGACCTCCACGTATCTGGTCGCCCCAGCCTCGTGCAGTGCCCCGATCGCGTCGGCGAAGCGGACCGTCCCTCGCACGTGCTCCACCCAGTAGGCCGGTGAGCACACCTGCTGGGCCGGGCCACCGGTCAGCGCGGACACGATCGGAATGCGCGGCGGGTGGTAGGTCAGCGTGCGGGCGACCGCACGGAAGTCCGCCAGCATCGGCTCCATCAGCGACGAATGGAACGCGTGCGAGACGCGCAGCCGCCGGGTCTTGCGCCCGCGCTCCTCCAGCTCGCGCGCCACGTCGAGCACGGCGCGCTCGGCTCCCGCGATCACCACCGCCTCGGGCCCGTTGACCGCGGCCAGGGAGACCTCGTGCATGTCGAGGAGCGGCAGGACCTCCTCCTCGGTGGCCTGGACGGCGACCATCGCACCACCGACGGGGAGCCGCTGCATGAGCGTGGCCCTGGCCGCCACCAGGGCGCACGCGTCCTCCAGCGACAGCACACCCGCCACGTGCGCCGCGGCCAGCTCTCCGACCGAGTGCCCCGCCAGCACGTCAGGGGTGAGCCGCCATGATTCGAGCAGCCGGAACAGCGCGACCTCGACCGCGAACAGCGCCGGCTGCGTCCAGCCTGTCTGGTCGAGCAGCACGGCCTCCTGCGTGTCCTCCTCGGCGAAGAGAATCTCCCGCAGCGGCCGGTCCAGCCGGACGTCCAGGTGCGCCAGCACGGCGTCGAGCGCGTCGGCGAAGACGGGGAAGCGCTCGTACAGCTCGCGGCCCATTCCCGCCCGCTGGGCGCCCTGGCCGGTGAACAGGAACGCCGTCTTGCCCGGCCCTGTCACCCGGCCCTCGATCACACATGGCGCCTGGCTGCCGTCCGCTGCCGCTGTCAGGCCGTCCACCAGCTCCGCACGGCTACCGGCCAGGACGGCGACGCGCCGCCGGAAGCTGGACCGGGTCGTGGCCAGGGAGAACGCGAGTTCGGCCAGGCCGATCTCGGGGTGGTCGGCAAGGTGGTCCAGCAGGCGCCGCGCCTGCGACCGCACCGCCGCCTGGGTCTTGCCCGACAGCGGCACAGGAAGCAGGCCAGAGCGCACGACAGCAGGATCGTCGCTCTCCTCGATGGGAGGCGGCTCCTCGATGATCACATGGGAGTTCGTCCCGGTGGCGCCGAAGGACGAGATCGCGGCGCGGCGTGGCCGCCCGGCGTCGGGCCACGGCCTGGCCTCGGTCAGCAGCTCCACCGCGCCCTCCGACCAGTCCACGTGCGACGAGGGCGCATCCACGTACAGCGTCTTCGGCGCGATGCCGTGCCTCATCGCCAGGATCATCTTGATCACTCCGGCGACTCCCGCCGCCGCCTGGGTGTGGCCGATGTTGGACTTGACCGATCCGAGCAGCACCGGCCGCTCGCGGTGCTGGCCGTACGTCTCCAGCAGGGCCTGGGCCTCGATCGGGTCACCCAGTCGCGTGCCCGTGCCGTGGGCCTCCACCACGTCCACGTCGGCGGCGGCGAGCCCTGCGTCGGCGAGTGCCCGGCGGATCACCCGCCGCTGGGACGGACCGCTCGGCGCGGTGAAGCCGTTGGAGGCGCCATCCTGGTTGACGGCGGAGCCTCGCAGGATCGCGAGCACGCGATGGCCGTTGCGCCTGGCGTCGGAGAGCCGTTCGACCACGAGTATGCCGACGCCTTCCGACCAGCCGGTGCCGTCGGCGGCGTCGGAGAACGCCTTGCACCGGCCGTCGGCGGACAGCGCTCCCAGCTCCCCGAACTCGATGAAGCCCACCGGGGTGGACATCACGGTCACACCGCCCGCCAAAGCCAGCGAGCACTCGCCCGAGCGCAGCGCCTGGGCCGCCAGATGCAGCGCCACCAGGGAGGACGAGCAGGCGGTGTCCACGGTCACCGCGGGCCCCACCAGGCCGAAGGCGTACGACACACGGCCGGAGATCACGCTCGCCGCCTGGGCTGTCTGCGCGTGGCCGAGATGGTCGCGAGGCGGCTGGTAGTCGCCGCCGGTGGCGCCGACGTAGACACCGACCTCATCGCCCCGCAGGCCGGCTGGGTCGACCCCGGCGCGTTCCAGCGCCTCCCAGACCGCCTCCAGGACCAGCCGTTGCTGGGGATCCATCACCATCGCCTCGCGCGGCGAGATGCCGAAGAAGCCCGGGTCGAAGTCGGCGACGTCGTAGAGGAAACCGCCCTCGGCCGCCGCGCTGCGTCCACGTCCGTCGGGGCCGCCCCCGGCCAAGGCGGCGAGATCCCAGCCCCGGTCCGCAGGGAACGGGCCGACCGCGTCCACCTCGTCCCCGACGAGCCGCCACAGGTCCTCCGGCGAGCGCACCCCGCCGGGGAACCGGCAGCTCATACCGACGATCACGATGGGGTCGTCGGAAGGTGCGGCCGGGCGCGGGCCGATGTCCTCGCGCGGTTCCTCCTCGCCGAGCACCTGCCCGACCAGGTGTCCGGCGAGGGTCTGGGGTGTCGGGTGATCGAACACGAGCGTGACGGGGAGGGCGAGCCCGGTCGCGGCCATGAGCTGGTTGCGGAGGTCGACCGCGGTGAGCGAGTCGAAGCCGAACTCGCGGAAGGCCCGGCCGGGCTCGACGGCGGCGGCGTCCGCGTGCCCGAGGACAGCGGCGGCCTTGGCCGTCACCAGGTCAAGGACGTACTGGTCCCGCTCGGCAGCGGGCAGTTCCAGCAGGCGTACGCGGAGCACCGGCTCGCCCTCGGGAACGTCGTCGACCACCTTGGCCTGGGGGATCCCGTCCAGCAGCGGTGTCGGGCGCAGCGCGAGGAAGACGGGGGCGAACCGCTCCCAGGCCACGTCGGCGACCGTCACCGCACTCTCGCCACCGGCGACGACCCGGCCCAGCGCGCCCAGGGCGAGCTCGGGCGCCAGCGCGGGCAGGCCGTTCAACCTCAGGTGCCTGTCCATGCCCTCGTCGCCGGCCACGCCGCCATCCGCCCAAGCCGACCACGACACGGCGACCCCGGTCAGTCCCCTGGAGCGACGCGCTTCGATCAGGGCGTGCCTGACCTCCTCCGCCGCGGCGGACACGGCGCGACCGGCGACACCCCAAACCCCGGCCACCGAGCAGAACAGGACGAACGCGTCCAGTTCCCGGTCGTGCAGCAAGGCGTCGAGGTTGGCCGCTCCGGCGACATGGTCCGCGACCGCCGCGCTCAGGTCCGCCGGCTCGGTGCCGTCCAGGGTGGCGGGGGCGGCCGGTTCGTCGGCGTAGATCACCGCATCCGGCGGGAACTCCGCCAGAACGGCCGCCAGTGACTCCCGGTCCGCCGGATCGCAGTACCTGACCGTCACGCGCGGATCGGCAAGATCGGCCGAGCCGGCCCCTTCGGCGGAACGGGGCCGCCCGGCGAGCACCGCCCGCTCCGCACCCGCGTCGGCCACCCATCGGGCGATGCGCTCTCCGGAAGCTCCGGTGTCCCCGGCGATCAGGACGGTGCCGCGCGGTTTCCACGAGCCGTCGCCGCTCGCCACCGGTACGAGCCGCCGGCCGTAGGCACCGGAGGCGCGCAGCGCGGCCTCACTCTCGCCTCCGGCCAGCAGGCCGCCGAACCGGGTGACGGTCCGCCCGTCGAGCGTCTCAGGCAGGTCGATCAGGCCGCCCCAGCGTCCGGGATGCTCCAGCGCGGCCACCCGGCCGAGGCCCCAGACCGCCGCCTGTTCCGGGGCCGGTGGTGCGTCGGACCTGCCCACGGACACGGCACCCTGGGTGACGCACCACAGCGGCGCGGTGACGCCCGCGTCGCCCAGCGCCTGGATGAGGGCCGCCGTCAACGCGACCCCGGGCGGCCCGGCGAGTGCCAGCAGGGAGATCACTCCGCTGAACGCCGAGTCCGTCCCAAGTTCCGCCAGCCGTACGGACAGCGCCGCGCGGTCGGCGTGTGTGACGTCCAGCCGCTCCAGCGTGAGGGTGCCCGCGAGCGCGGCGCTCACGGTGTCGAACAGTTCCGCCCCTGGCCCGGCCGGAACGGCCACCAGCCAGCGTCCGGACGGGCCGCCGGCCGGCAGGCCGGCCAGGGGTTTCCACACCACTCGATAGCGCCACGCGTCCACGAGCGCGTGCTCGCGGCGGGCGCGACGCCAGGACGACAGCGCGGGGATCACCGCGGACAGGGCGTTCGCCTCCACCTCCAGCGTCGCCGCCACCGATTCCACGTCGGCCCGCTCGATCGCGGCCCAGAACTCGGCGTCCACCGGATCCGCCGCCGGCCCACCGGCCGCGATCTCCGGCCAGAACCGCTGCCGCTGGAAGGCATAGGTCGGCAGGTCGACGTGACGCGCGCCGCTTCCGGCGAGGAGAGCGCGCCAGTCCACCGCGAGCCCGTGCACCTGCAGTCTGGCCAGGGCGTCGACGGCCGACGCCTCCTCACCGCGGTCCTTGCGCAGCAGGGGGACGACCAAGGTTCCCGCCTCGGTGCCGTCGCCCGCCAGGCAGTGCTGGGTCATCGCGGCCAGCACGCCGTCAGGGCCGATCTCCACGAACGTACTCACCCCGGCATCCCGCAGGATCCGCACGCTGTCGGCGAAACGAACCGTCTTCCGGGCGTGCTCGACCCAGTAGTCGGGCGAGCAGAGCCGCTCGGCGTCAGCGAGCTCGCCGGTCAAGCTGGACACGAACGGAATCGCGGGCGGCGAGAACCTGAGCCCGCGGATGGCCCGGCGGAACTCCTCCACCATGGGATCCATCAGGGACGAATGGAAGGCATGGCTGACGGCCAGCCGGGTGGCCTTGCGGCCCTCCGCCACGAACCGGGCGGCGAGCTCGGCGACCGGCTCATCCGCTCCGGCGATCACCACCGCGGCAGGCCCGTTGACCGCCGCGATCGAGACCTGGCGGCCGTCGAGCAGCCGGAGCACCTCGTCCTCGGTGGCCTGCACGGACACCATCGCGCCCCCGGCCGGCAGCGCCTGCATCAGGCGGCCCCGGGCCGCGACCAGCGCGCACGCGTCGGCCAGCGTCAGCACTCCGGCGACGTGCGCCGCGGCGATCTCGCCGATCGAGTGCCCCGCCACCAGGTCGGGTTGCAGCCCCCACGACTCCGCCAGGCGGAACAGGGCCACCTCGACGGCGAACAGCGCGGGCTGCGTCCACTGCGTCTGGTCGATCAGCTCCGCTTCGGGTGATCCGGTCCCGGCGAACAGGATGGTCCGGAGCGGCCGGTCAAGCTCGACGTCGAACTGGGCGAGCACCGCGTCCAGCGCGCGGGCGAACGCGGGGAACCTGTCGTACAGCTCCCGGCCCATGCCGGTGCGCTGGGAGCCCTGCCCGGCGAACACCATCGCCAACAGGCCGCCGCCCGGCGCTGCCATGCCCCGCGCGACCTCCGTCACGCCATCGGCGCCGGCCAGCAGCACCGCGCGATGCCGGAACATCGACCTGCCTGCCAGCGAGTAGGCGACGTCCGCCGGGTCGAGGTCGCGCGTGGCGGTCATGACCCGCTCGATCTGGGCTCGCAGCGCCTCGGGGGTGCGCCCGGAGATCACCCACGGCACGACGGCCGCCGGCTCGCGCGGCTCATCCGGGTCCTCCGCCGAAAGCGCCTCTTCGAGGATCACGTGGGCGTTGGTGCCGCTGATCCCGAAGGCGGAGACGCCGGCCCGCAGCGGCCTGCCGTACCGCTCCCACTCCCTGGCCTCGCACAGCGGCTCGACCGCGCCCGAGGTCCAGTCCACGTGCGAGGACGGCACCTCTGCGTGCAGTGTCTTGGGCAGCAGGCCGTGCCTCATGGCGAGGACCATCTTGATCACACCGGCTACGCCCGCAGCCGCCTGCGTGTGGCCGAGGTTGGACTTGATCGACCCCAGCCACAGCGGGTGGTCGCGGTCCTGGCCGTAGGTCGCGAGCAGGGCCTGCGCCTCGATCGGGTCGCCGAGCACCGTGCCGGTGCCATGGGCCTCGACCGCGTCCACCTCGGCCGGTGACAACCCAGCGGCGGCCAGCGCCTGGCGGATGACCCGCTGCTGCGAGGGTCCGTTCGGGGCGGTGAGCCCGTTGGACGCGCCGTCCTGGTTGATCGCCGATCCTCGGACGACGGCTAGGATCGGGTGGCCGTTGCGCCGGGCGTCCGACAGGCGTTCGAGGACGAGCATCCCGACGCCTTCCGACCACCCGGTGCCGTCGGCGGCGTCGGAGAATGCCTTGCACCGCCCGTCAGGTGCCAGGCCGCCCTGGACGCTGAACTCGACGAAGGAGTCGGGGCTGGACATCACCGACACGCCGCCCGCGAGGGCCAGCGAGCATTCGCCGCCGCGCAGGGCCCTGGCCGCCCAGTGGAGGGCAACGAGAGAGGACGAGCACGCGGTGTCGACGGTGACGGCGGGGCCCTCCAGTCCCAGCGTGTAGGAGAGCCGACCGGACATGACGCTCGCGGTGGTTCCGGTGGCGATGTGTCCGCGTACGTCGTCGGTCGAGGACTTGAGCAGGCCGACGTAGTCCTGCCCGTTGGTGCCCACGAACACGCCGGCGTCGCTGCCGCGCAGGCCCATGGGATCGATGCCGGCCCGCTCCAGCGCCTCCCATGACGCTTCCAGCACCAGGCGCTGCTGCGGGTCCATGGCCAGCGCCTCGCGCGGCGAGATCCCGAAGAACTCGGCGTCGAACTCGGTCGCCTCGCCGAGGAACCCGCCCACGGCGGTCGCCGACATCCCGGTGGCGAGAGCCTCCAGGTCCCAGCCCCGGTCGCCGGGGAAGGCGGAGATGCCTTCCCCACCGTCGGCCAGCATCCGCCACAGTTCCTCGGGCGAGCTCACGCCACCGGGGAACCGGCAGCTCATGCCGACGATCACGACGGGATCGCCGTCCTCGGCAGCAGTCCGTACGGCAGGCGTCAGGGTCTCCCCCTCGCCGAACAGCTCGCCCAGGAGGAAGTCCGCCAGCGCGCCCGCGTTGGGCTGGTCGAAGAGCAGCGTCGCCGGCAGGGCCAGACCGGTGGCGGCGGCGAGCGTGTTGCGCAGTTCGACGGTGGTCAGCGAGTCGAAGCCCAGATCCCTGAACGGGCGGTCGGGCGGGACGCCTTCGGCGCCGTCGTGCCCGAGGACCGCGGCGACCATGACGCGCAGCAGGTCGATCACGGCCCTGCTCCGCTCCGACGCGGGCAGACCGGCGAGGCGTCGCCGGAACGCGGGCTCCGCCGTACCTGCTCGGTCTGCCGCGCCGGCCAGTTCGGGAAGGTCGCCGACCAGCCGGATCGCGCCGAAGACCTGCGCGAAGCGGGACCAGTCGACATCGGCGACGGTCAGTGTCGTGTCGCCGTGCTCCAGTGCCTGGCTCAGCGCCACGAGCGCCAGATCGGGAGGCAGCGGCTCCAGACCCGCCCGGCGCAGGCGGTTCGCCACGCCGTGGTCCGCCGCCATGCCCGCTCCGGACCACGGGCCCCAGCCGATCGACGTCGCCCTGAGTCCACGGCCGCGACGGTACTCCGCGAGCGCGTCGAGCAGGGCGTTCGCGGCGGCGTAGCCCGCCTGGCCGGGCGAGCCGAAGGTCGCGGACGTGGAGGAGAACAGCACGAACGCCGACAGGTCCATGTGCTCGGTGAGCTTGTGCAGGTTGACCGCTCCGACCGCCTTCGGCCGCAGGACCGTGGCGAGCCGCTCGGGTGTGATGCCGTCCAGCACCCCGTCGTCGAGCACGCCCGCGGCGTGGAAGACAGCCGTCAGGGGCAGGTCCGGCGGGATCCCGGCGAGCAACGCGCTCAGAGCATCGCGGTCGGCGACGTCGCAGGCCGCGACGCTGACCCGGGTGCCGAGTGCGGTGAGTTCGTCGCGCAGCTCGGCCGCACCGGGCGTGTCAGGCCCACGGCGGCCGACCAGCAGCACGTGCGCGGCGCCGCCGCGCGCCGCCCAGCGGGCGATCTGCGATCCGATGCCGCCGGCGCCTCCCGTGATCAGGACGGTGCCGTCACCGAACGGCCCGGCCTGGGCGACGTCCGCGCGGAGCGGTGCGCGCACCAGGCGGCGGCAGAAGACTCCGGAGGCGCGTACGGCGAGTTGATCCTCACCAGCGGCCAGCGCATCGATCAGGCGTGCGGTCGTGACCTGGTCCGGATCCTCCGGCAGGTCGACGAGCCCGCCCCACAGCTGCGGCTGCTCCAGCGCCAGGGTACGGCCCAGCCCCCAAACGGCGGCCTGCAGCGGTCTGGTCACCGCCTCGGAGCGTCCCACGGAAACCGCGCCTCGGGTCGCGCACCACAGGGGCGCCTGGATCGAGGCGTCGCCGAGCGCCTGAGCCAGCACGACCGTCGCCGCCAGTCCGGCGGGCACCCCGGGACGGTCGGCCCGCTCCCTCTCGTCCAGGGCCAGCAGCGACACGATCCCGGCAGGCTGCGGTCCCACCGAGTACAGCTCCTGGATCCGTGCGGCCAGGTCCACCCGGTCGAGCTCGCCGACCTCGATCCGGTCACCGCCCAGCGCCTCCGCCAGAGACGCCGCATGCTCCTCGCCCTCTGGCACCACCAGGAGCAACCGGCCACGCGTACCCGATGAGCTCGGCGGCAGCGGCTTCCAGACGGACCGGTAGCGCCAGCCGTCCACGGTGGAGCGCTCCTTGCGGTGGCGGCGCCATGAGGACAGCGCGGGAAGCACGGCCTCCAGGGCCTCGTCACCCACCCCCAGGTCCGCCGACAACGCCGTCACGTCCGCGCGCTCGACGGCGTCCCAGAAGTCTGCGTCCGCGGCGCCGGAGGAGACGGGCACAGCCCCGGCGTCCGGCCAGAAGCGCCGCCGCTGGAAGGCGTACGTCGGCAGCTCGACCGCCTCGGCGCCCGTGCCTTCGAAGAATTCCCTCCAGTTCACGACGACACCGCGGGCATGCAGCCTGGCCACCGCGTCCGTGACGGCGTGCTCCTCGGCCCTGTCCCTGCGCGCCAGCGGGATGGTCCGTGCCTCGGGACGGCCGGCGAGGCTCTCGGCGGCGACGGCCGTGAGCACTGCGTCGGGGCCGATCTCGAGGAAGGTGACGACGTCCTGCTCGGCCAGGGCGCGCACGCCGTCGCCGAAGCGGACGGGCCGCCTGATGTGCTCGGCCCAGTACTCCGCTGAGCGGAGCAGGTCGGCGTCCGCCTGCTCGCCGGTCAGGTTCGACACGATCGGGATCTGCGCAGGCGCGTACGACAGGCCGCCGGCGACCCTGCGGAAGTCGTCGAGCATGGCGTCCATCCGCGGCGAGTGGAAGGCGTGTGACACCGGGAGCCGCTTGGTCTGCCTCCCTTGCGCCGTGAAGTGTGCGGCGATCTCCAGGACGTCGTCCTCTTCGCCCGACACGACCAGCGACACCGGGCTGTTGACCGCCGCGATCGAGACCCGCTCGGCACGCCCGGCCAGCAGCGGGAGCACCTCCTCCGCCCTGGCCTGGACGGCGAGCATCGCCCCGCCCGGGGGCAGTGCCTGCATCAGGCGGGCGCGGGCGGTCACCAGGACGCACGCGTCCGGCAGGGAGAGCACACCCGCCACGTGCGCCGCGGCGATCTCCCCGACCGAATGTCCCATGAGGTGATCGGGGTGGATCCCCCAGGACTCCAGCAGGCGGAACCCGGCCACCTGGAAGGCGAAGAGCGCCGGCTGCGTGTAACCGGTCTCGTCCAGCAACGCGGCCTCCGCCGTACCGGCCGGGGCGAACAGCACCTCCCGCAGCGGGCGATCGAGATGCATGTCCAGGTGGGACAGCACCTCGTCGAGCGCCTCGGCGAACGTGGGGAACCGGTCGTACAGCTCGCGGCCCATCCCGGCCCGCTGGCCGCCCTGCCCGGTGAACATGAAGGCCAGGGAGCCGCGGACGACGGCGGCGCCGGTGAGCCCGCCTTCGGCCAGTGACCGCAGGCCGCCGGCGATCGCCTCCCTGTCCTGCCCGACCAGCACCGCTCGGTGGTCGAGGTGGGAGCGTGAGGTCGCCAGGGAGAACGCCACGTCGGTGAGGTGGTGCTCCGGCGTCTCCTCCAGCAGGGACAGCAGCCGCCCCGCCTGGTGACGCAGTGCCTGGCCGTCGATGCCGGAGACGAGCACGGGGACCACGACCGGCTCGGCCTTTCGTACCCGGGCAGCCGACTGAGGCGCCTCCTCCAAGATCGCGTGCGCGTTGGTGCCGCTTAGCCCGAACGACGACACCGCCGCCCGGCGCGGACGCCCGGCGCGCACCCATTCCCGCTGCTCCGTGAGCAGCTCGATCGCGCCGCTCGACCAGTCCACGTGCGACGAGGGCGCGTCCACGTGCAGCGTTCTGGGGAGCAGGTCGTGCCGCATCGCCATGACCAGCTTGATCACGCCGGCGACGCCCGACGCCATCTGGGTGTGGCCAATATTGGACTTGACCGAGCCCAGTAGCAGCGGGTGCTCCCGGTCCTGGCCGTAGGTCGCGAGCAGGGCCCGCGTCTCGATCGGGTCGCCCAGCGCCGTGCCGGTCCCGTGTCCCTCGACGGCGTCGACCTCCGCCGGCGAGACTCCCGCGTTGGCCAGCGCCTGCCTGATGACGCGTTGCTGCGCCAGCCCGTTCGGCGCGGTCAGCCCGTTCGAGGCGCCGTCCTGGTTGATCGCGGAACCGCGGATCACCGCGAGGACCGGGTGCCCGTTGCGCTCGGCGTCGGACAGCCGCTCGACCAGCAGCAGCCCGACGCCTTCCGCCAGACTCATCCCGTCGGCGCCGTCGGCGTAGGCCTTGCAGCGGCCGTCGGGAGCCATCGCCCGCTGGCGGCTGAACCCGATGAAGGCGTCGGGCGTGGACATCACGGTCACGCCACCGGCCAGGGCCAGCGAACTCTCGCCGTCGCGCAGGGACTGGCAGGCCATGTGCAGCGCCACCAGTGACGAGGAGCACGCCGTGTCGAGCGTGACAGCCGGGCCTTCCAGGCCGAGCAGGTACGACACCCTGCCGGACAGGATGCTGGGCACGGTGCCCGTGACCAGATGGCCCTCCAGACCCTCGCCCTGGCCGACCATCGCCGTGCCGTAGTCCGCGTAGCTGGCGCCGATGAAGGCACCGGTCAGGCTCCCGCGCAGGGAGGTGGGGGCGATCCCGGCCCGCTCGACGGCCTCCCACGCCGTCTCCAGCACGATCCGGTGCTGCGGGTCCATCGCCAGCGCCTCGCGGGGCGAGATCCCGAAGAAGTCCGCGTCGAACTCCGCCGAGTCGTGGAGGAACCCGCCTTGCGTGGAGTACGTCCTGCCCGACCGGCCCGGGTCGGGGTCGTAGAGCCCTTCGGCGTCCCAGCCACGGTCGGTGGGGAAGCCCGAGATCGCGTCGACGCCGTTGAGCACGACCTGCCACAGGTGCTCGGGCGAGCGGACCCCGCCCGGGTAGCGGCAGGCCATGCCGATGATCGCGATCGGCTCGCCCGGCCCTGCCTGCGTCCTGCTCGCCACAGCCGCCGGTCCCGCCTCGGCCCCGGCGATCTCGGCGCACAGGAAGGCTGCCAGCGACACCAGGTTCGGATGATCGAACACGACCGTGCTGGGCAGCGTCAAGCCCGTCGCGACGGCCAGCCGGTTGCGCAGGTCGACCGCCGTCACGGAATCGAAGCCCAGGTCGCGGAAGGCCCGCCGGTCGGGGACCGCGTCGGCGGAGGCGTGCCCCAGCGCGGTCGCCGCCTGCGCCCGCGCCATCTCCGTCACGAGGCGCTTCCGCTCGGCCTTCGGCAGAGCACGCACGCGGGTGACGAACTCCCCCGCCCCTGCGGCCGGGGCCGGCTTCCGAGCCAGATTCCGTACGGCAGGCAGCTCATCGAACAAGCGGCTCCGCCGTACCGAGGTGAAGACGGGGAAGTAGCGCCCCCAATCGATGTCGGTGATCGCCAGCACGGGCTCCTGCCCTGCCAGCGCGTGCTCCAGCCCTTCGAGAGCCAAGGCGGGCTCCATGAACACGAGCCCGCTGCGCATGATCTGCTCGGGATCCACCCTGCCCAGATCGCGGTCGTCCGCCCAGATACCCCAGGAGATCGAGGTGGCGGGCAGCCCGCGAGCACGCCGATTCTGCGCAAGCGCGCCGAGGTAGGCGTTGCCCGCCACGTACGCCGCGTGCCGGCCGCTGCCCCACATGCCCGCCATCGAGGAGAACAGCACGAAGGCGTCGAGCTCGTCGTCGTCCAGCAGTTCGTCGAGGTGCCGGGCGCCGAGCACCTTGGCCCGCACGACCCCGGCGAACGTCTCCAGGGTGGTCTCGTCCAGTGAGTGCAGTTCGATGGCGGCCGCGGCGTGCACGACCGTGCGGATGACGTGGCCTTCCGCCCGCAGCTTGGTCAGCAGGCCGGCGAGGGCGTGGCGATCCGAGACGTCGCACTTCTCCACCGTCACGCCCGCGCCCAGCTCGGCCACCAGTTCGGGGGCCCCGGGGGCGTCCAGGCCGCTACGGCTGACCAGCACCACGCGCTCGGCGCCCTTGCCCGTGACCCAGCGGGCCACGTGCGGGGCGAGCGTTCCCGTGCCGCCGGTGATCAACGTGGTCCCGCGCGGGGTCCACCTGCGCTCAGGCTCCCGGTCCGCCGCGGGAACCACACGACGGGCGAACAGGCCGGAGGACCTGATGGCGAGCTGGTCCTCGTCCCCGCCCGCGAGCGCGCTCGCCAGGCGCCGCGCCGCGCGCTGGTCGAGCGTCCCCGCGGGCAGGTCGATCAGGCCGCCCCACCGGCGCGGATGCTCCAGCGCGGCCGTCCAGCCCACGCCGTGGACCTGCGCCTGGACGGGGTTGGTGACCGAGTCCGCCCGGCCGGTGGATACCGCGCCCCGGGTGAGGCACCACAGTGGTGCGTCGAAGTCCGCATCACCCAGCGCCTGGACGAGCGCGACGGTCAGCGCGAGGCCCGTGGCCAGCTCCGGATGGCGTTCCGCGGGCTGCTCCGCCAGAGCCAGCAAGGACACCACACCGGAGACGGGCCCGGTGAGCGCTCGCGCCAGCACCTCACGGTCGGCGTGCGACTCGTCCAGCACCATCCGGCGGACCTGGGCGCCGTGCGTGATCAGCGCCGCGGCCACGTCCTCGTCCGCCACGCCCTCGGTCGTGACGAGCAGCCACGTGCCGGGCAACGAGGGGGAGGCGAGTCCGGTCACCGGTCGCCACTCCACCCGGTATCGCCAGGAGTCCAGCGTGGACCTGGCCCGTTGCCTGCGACGCCACGACGACAGCGCGGGCACGACCGCGGCGAGTGTCTCCTGGCCGACGTCCAACCTGGAGGCCAGCGTGCCGAGGTCCTGCTGCTCCACCGCCGTCCAGAACCGCTCGTCCACCGAACCGGACGTGCTCGTCCGGGGAGGCCGTTGGATCCAGAATCGCTCCTGCTGGAAGGCGTACGTCGGCAGGTCCACCCTGCGAGCGCCGGTTCCGTCGAAGGCCGTCCGCCAGTCGACGGGCACACCGCGGACGAACACCTCGGCCAGCGAGGTCAGGAATCGCTCCGTGCCGCCCTGGTCGCGCCGCAGCGTCCCGGCGACGACCGTGCTGTCGTTCGTCCCCTCCGCAGTCTCCTGGGTCGCGCCTGTCAGCACGGGGTGCGGACTGACCTCGACGAAAGCCCGGTGTCCCGCGTCCAGCAGCAGGCGTACGGCAGGTTCGAACCTGACGGCCTGCCTCAGGTTGCGATACCAGTAGCCGGCGTCCAGCTCCGTGCCGTCCAGCCACTCCCCGGTCACCGTGGACAGGAACGGGACCGCGACCCGCTCGGGCGTGATCGCCGCCAGTGCCCGCGGGAGTTCCTCCCGCAGCCGCTCGACATGGGCCGAGTGCGAGGCGTAGTCGACCGCGACACGGCGGGCTCGCACTCCCTCCCCGGTCAGTCGCCGTGCCAGCTCGTCGAGAGCGTCGGGGGCGCCGCACACCACGACGGAGCGCGGCCCGTTCACCGCCGCGATCGAGATCCGTTCCTTCCAGGGACTCAACCGCTCCTCGGCGTCTCGCTCCGAGAGGGAGACGGACATCATCGCCCCGGCGCCCGCCAGCCGCCGGGCGATGGCCTGGCTGCGCACCGACACCACCAGCGCGGCGTCCTCCAGCGACAGCGCGCCGGCCACGCAGGCGGCGGCGATCTCGCCCTGGGAGTGCCCGATCACCGCGTCAGGCTCCACTCCGTGAGCACGCCACATCGCCGCAAGCGAGACCATCACGGCGAACGACACGGGCTGCACGACGTCCACGCGCTCCAGCGGCGGCGCGCCCTCCGCCTGGCGCAGCACGTCAATCAGCGACCAGTCGACGTGCCTGCTCAACGCCAGCGCGCATTCGGCGATGCGCTCGGCGAACACCGGGGACTCCTCCAGCAGCTTCGCGCCCATGCCCGCCCACTGCGCGCCCTGGCCGGGGAACACGAAGACCGTCCTGCCCTCGACGTCGGCCAGGCCCTGGACGACACCGGGCGAAGGTTCGTCCGCGGCCACCGCCAGGACACCGGCGACGAGCGCCTCGCGATCGCCGCTCACCACGACGGCGCGATGCTCGAACATCGACCGCGACGTCACCAGCGAGAAGCCCATGTCGAACGGATCGTGCTCGTCAGCGTGCGCGGCCAGCCGTCCCGCCTGCGCCCGCAGCGCCTCCGCCGTCCTGCCCGACACCACCCACGGAACCGGGCCGTCGCGGTCGTCGCTGTCGCGGGTCTCGGCCGGCGTCTCCGCGGCCTGTTCGAGGATCGCATGGGCGTTCGTGCCGCTGATCCCGAACGACGACACGGCGGCCCGGCGGGGACGCCCGGTCTCCGGCCACGGCACGGCGTCGGTCAGCGGCTCGACCGCGCCGGAGGCCCAGTCCACGTGCGACGACGGTGTGCCGACGTGCAAGGTCTTCGGCAGCCGCCCGTGCCGCATCGCCATGACCATCTTGATCACGCTCGCCACACCCGCCGCCGACTGCGTGTGGCCGATGTTCGACTTCACGGACCCGACCAGGAAGGGTGTCTCACGGCCCTGGCCGTACGTCGCGAGCAGGGCTTGCGCCTCGATCGGATCGCCCAGAGCCGTGCCGGTGCCGTGCGCGTCGATCGCGTCCACCTCGGCCGGGGACAGCCGCGCGCTCGCCAGCGCCTGCCGGATCACGCGCTGCTGCGAAGGACCGTTGGGCGCGGTCAGCCCGTTGGACGCGCCGTCCTGGTTCACCGCGGAACCACGTACCACCGCGAGGATCGGATGCCCGTTGCGCCGCGCGTCGGACAGCCGCTCCAGCACGAGCAGTCCCGCGCCTTCCGCCAGGCTCATCCCGTCGGCCGCGTCGGAGAACGCCTTGCACCGGCCGTCGGCGGCCAGGGCCCGCTGGCGGCTGAACGCCACGAAGGAGACCGGCGTGGTCATCACGGTCACCCCGCCCGCCAGGGCGAGCGAGCTCTCGCCGTTGCGCAGCGACTGGCAGGCCAGGTGCAGAGCCACCAGCGACGACGAGCACGCCGTGTCGACGGTGACCGCGGGTCCTTCCAGGCCGAGCACGTACGACACCCGGCCGGACAGCACGCTCGGAATGGTGCCGGTGACCTGGTGTCCCTCGGCGTCGGGGGCGTCGGTGCCGTACTCCTGGTAGCTGGAGCCGATGAACGTGCCGGTCGGGCTGCCGCGCAGCCCTGAGGGCTCGATCCCGGACCGCTCGATGGCCTCCCACGCGGTCTGCAGCAGCAGCCGCTGCTGCGGGTCCATGGTCAGCGCCTCACGCGGCGAGATCCCGAAGAATCCCGGGTCGAAGTCACCGGCGTCGTGGAGGAAGCCACCGTCGAGGGAGTACGTCGTACCCGGGTGATCAGGGTCCGGATCGTAGAGCCCTGTCGTGTCCCAGCCGCGGTCGGCGGGGAGCCCGGAGACGGCGTCGACCTCGTCGGTCACCAGGTCCCAGAGCTGTTCGGGTGAGGCGACGCCGCCGGGGAACCGGCAGGCCATCCCGATGATCGCGATCGGCTCGTCGGCGGGGGCGGCGGTTACGGTCCGCCCGGCGTCCGCGTCCATCTCCCGCACGACCTGCGACAGCAGGAAGTCCACCAGCGCGGCCGGGTTCGGATGATCGAACACCAGTGTGCTCGGCAACGCCAGGCCGGTGACCATGACCAGGCGCTGGCGCAGTTCCACCGCGGTCAGGGAGTCGAATCCCAGTTCGCGGAAGGCGCGCCGCTCCGCGACCGCCTGGGCCGACTCGTGCCGCAGCACGGCCGCCACTTCGGTGCGCACCAGCTCCAGCAGCGTGCGACGCTGGTCCTTCTCGCTCAGGTCGCGCAGCGTCGCGACGAACGCCGGATCGCCCGCCACGTGCCGGGAGAGCGCGCTGACCTCGGCCAGTTCGCTGAACAGACGGCTTGGTCTCGCCGAGGTGAACACCGGATAGAACCGGTCCCATTCGACATCGGCGACCGCCACCACGGCATCCTCGCCACTGACCGCCCGGCTCAGCTCCCTGATCGCGAGCACCGGCGGCAGGAAGGCCAGCCCGCGCCTGAGCAGGTGGTCGGCCATGGTGCTCTCCATGGCCATCCCGGCTTCCGCCCACGCGCCCCAGGCCACCGACGTGGCGGCGACGCCGCGCGCCCGCAGGTGCTCGGCCAGCGCGTCGAGGTAGGCGTTGGCCGCCGCGTAGGCGCCCTGGCCCGCACCACCCCAGACGCCCGCGACCGAGGAGAACAGGACGAAGAAGTCGAGCTCGCGATCATCGGTCAGGTCGGCCAGGTTGGCGGCGCCCGCCACTTTCGCGGTCATCACGGCGGCGAGCTCGGCGGCGTCCGTCTGATCGAGCGGCGCGACGGCCTGGCTCACGCCGGCCGCGTGGACGACTCCGGTGAGCGGCCGGTCGGCCGGTATCTCCTCCAGCACGGCTGCCAGCGCCGCCCGGTCCGTCACATCGCAGGCGATGACGCTCACCTCGGCGCCCAGCGCGGCCAGCTCGTCACGCAGCTCCGTTGCCCCGGGGGCGTCCAGACCCCGGCGGCTGGTCAGCATCAGGTGTGCGGCGCCGGCGCTCGCCAGCCACCGCGCTGTCGCCGCTCCGAGCGCGCCGGTCCCACCGGTGACCAGCACCGTCCCACCGGAACCCATCGGTGTGCCGGACCCCGCCCGGCCGGAGGTGATCGGGTGCCGTCGCAGCCTGCGGCAGTACACCCCCGTCGTACGGACCGCCACCTGATCCTCGCCGTCCAGCCCTGCCAGCACTCCCGCCAGGCCGAGCGCGGCCTGCCCGGTCACCACGTCGGGCAGGTCGATCAGCCCGCCCCACCGCTTCGGATGTTCCAGGGCGGCCACCCTGCCCAGGCCCCAGATCTGCGCCTGGAGCGGGCTCGTCACCCGGTCCCCTGCCATGGCGGACACCGCGCCACGGGTAAGGCACCACAGCGGCGCGTCCATCTCCGCGTCCCCCAGCGCCTGCAGGAGCGCGAGCGTGTGCGCGAGACCGCCCTCCGACACCACCCCGGCGATCTCGCCCAGCTCACGCAGCCGTCCGGCGAGCGACTCCCGGTCGGCCTGCCCGTCCACGGGGAACCGCGTCACCCGCGCCCCGTGCCCCTCCAGCGCGCCGGCCACGTCGTCGCCCGTGATCCCGTCCGCGGTCACGACCAGCCAGGTCCCCGCCAGCACGTCGAGCAGCGGTGTGCGGCGCGGCTTCCACTCCACGCGATAGCGCCAGGAGTCGAGCGTCGCGGCCTCACCCCGGCTCCGCCGCCACGACGTCAGGGCGGGAAGCACGGTGTCCAGCGAGGATGTGTGCTCGTGGTTCAGGCCGAGGATCGCGGCCACGTCCCCGGCGTCGCCGCGTTCGACCGCCTCCCACAACCGTGTGTCCGCCGGATCCCCGGTGTCCCTCGTGGTGACTTCGGGCCAGTACGACTCATGCTGGAACGGGTACGTCGGCAGCTCCACCCGGCGCCGCCCCTGTAGCACCGCCTGCCATTCGACCCCGACGCCATTCACCTGCAGCTCGGCCAGCGCGCTCATGAAGGCCACGCTCTCACCCCGGTCACCGCGCAGCAGGGGAACCAGCAGCGCATCCGAGTCGAGCGCGCCGGCGGCCATGGCCGTCAGCACGCCGTCGGGCCCGATCTCCAGGAACGCGCGCATGCCGGCCCGGTGCAGCGCCAGCAGCCCGTCGTGGAACCGAACAGCCTGCCGCACGTGCCGTACCCAATAGCCCGGCGTGCGCAGCTCGTCCGTGGCGAACGTGCCGGTCACGTTGGAGATGACGGGAATCCCCGGCGGGTGGTAGGCCACCGACTCGGCGACCGCCTGGAACTCCGCGAGCATCGGCTCCATCAGCGGAGAGTGGAACGCGTGCGACACCCGCAGCCGCTTGGTCCTGCGCTCCCGCGCCGCCCATTCGGCCGCGGCGTCCAGGACGGCGGCCTCGACGCCGGCGATCACCACCGATGCCGGCCCGTTGACCGCCGCGACGGACACCTCGGCCTCCCGTCCGGCCAGCGACGCGAGGACCTCCTCCGCGCCGGCCTGGATCGCCACCATCGCCCCGCCCGCCGGAAGCGCCTGCATCAACCGGCCCCGCGCGGTGACCAGAGCGCAGGCGTCCTCCAGCGTCAGCACCCCGGCGACGTGCGCCGCGACGAGCTCCCCGATCGAATGCCCGGCCAGCGCGTCGGGGCGGACCCCGTACGACTCGACCAGCCGGTAGAGCGCGACTTCGAGGGCGAACAGCGCGGGCTGCGTGTACTCCGTACGGTCGAGGAGCCGGGCGTCGGAAAAGAGCGCCTCACGCAGCGAGAAGTCCAGGTGGGACAGCACCTCGTCGAGGGCCTGGGCGAACACCGGGAACCGCGCGTAGAGCTCCAGCCCCGTCCCCACCCGCTGCGCGCCCTGCCCGGTGAACAGGAACGCCGCCTTCCGATCGTCGACGGCCCGTCCGCGTACCGCTCCCGGCCGCCCCGTGGCCAGCGCTCGCAGCCCGGCCAGCGCCACGTCACGGTCCTCGGCCAGTACGGCGGCGCGGTGCTCGAAGGCGGAACGCGTGGTCACCAGCGAGAACGCCACGTCGGCCAGGTCCAGGTCGGGACGCTCTTCCAGATGGGACGCCAGCCGCGCGGCCTGCTCTCGCACAGCAGGCTCCGTCCGCCCGGAAACCGTCAGTGGCACCGGCGACGGCACGGGCGGGACCGCGGAGAGAGTCTCGGCCCCGTATTTCTGCTCGATGACGAGGTGGGCGTTGGTGCCGCTGAAGCCGAACGACGACACGGCGGCCCGGCGCGGGCGGCCCGTCTCCGGCCACGCGCGCGCCTCGGTCAGCAGTTCCACCGCTCCGGCCGCCCAGTCCACGTGCGAGGACGGCGCGTCCACATGCAGGGTCTTGGGCACGAGTCCGTACCGCATGGCCATGATCATTTTGATCACGCCCGCCACGCCCGCCGCAGCTTGCGTGTGCCCGATGTTCGACTTGATCGACCCGAGCAGCAGGGGCCGGTCCTCCGGCCGCTCCCTGCCGTAGGTCGCCAGCAATGCCTGCGCCTCGATCGGATCGCCCAGGGTGGTCCCGGTGCCGTGTCCCTCGACCACGTCCACCTCGGCCGGGGACAGGCGCGCTCCGGCCAGAGCCTGGCGGATCACCCGCCGCTGGGCGGGGCCGTTCGGCGCGGTCAGCCCGTTCGACGCGCCGTCCTGGTTGATCGCCGATCCGCGGACGACGGCGAGCACCTCGTGCCCATTGCGCCTGGCGTCGGACAGGCGCTCCAGCACCAGCACTCCGACGCCTTCGGCCCAGCTCACCCCGTCGGCCGTGTCGGCGAACGACTTGCACCGCCCGTCCGGCGACAGGCCGCGCTGGCGGGAGAACTCGACGAACGCCCCAGGCGTCGCCATCACGGTCACGCCACCGGCCAGCGCGAGCTCGCACTCACCTCCGAGCAGCGCTTGTGTCGCCAGATGCACGGCCACCAGCGAGGACGAGCAGGCCGTGTCGATCGTCACTGCCGGTCCCCGCAGGCCCAGGGTGTAGGAGACCCGTCCCGAGACGACACTCGCGGCGGTCCCCGTGCCCCGGTAGCCCTCGAACTCGCTCGCGCCGAGCATCCCGCCGTAGTCGGCGTACATCACCCCGGCGAACACACCCGTCGTGCTACCTCGAAGGGACACCGGGTCGATCCCGGCCCGCTCGACCGCCTCCCAGGACGCCTCCAGAAGCAGCCGCTGCTGCGGGTCCGTCGCCATGGCCTCCCTCGGGCTGATTCCGAAGAAGTCCGCGTCGAACTCCGCCGCGTCGTGCAGGAACCCGCCTTGCCTGGTGTACGAGCTTCCCGCGTGGTCGGCGTCCGGATGGTAGATCGAGCCCAGGTCCCAGCCGCGGTTGACGGGGAAGCCGCTGATCACGTCACGGCCCTCGGCCACCACCCGCCAGAGATCCTCCGGTGAGGCGACGCCACCCGGATAGCGGCAGCTCATCCCGACGATCACGACCGGGTCGTCGGCGACCGGGGTGACCACAGCGGGAACGGCCACGTCGTGCTGGGCACCCAGCACCTCGTCGAGGAGGAACTCCGCCAGCACGAGCGGTGTGGGGTAGTCGAACACCTGCGTCGCGGGCAGGCGCAATCCCGTCGCCCGGCTCAGCCCGTCGCGCAGTTCGAGCGCCGTGAGGCTGTCGAACCCCAGCCCGCGAAACTCCCGGCGGGCGTCGACGAGATCCGGCGAGGCGTGTCCCAGCACCAGCGCCACCTGGGTCCGCACGATGTCGAGCACCGCCCGGAGTCCGTCGGCGCGCTCCATTCCGGCCAGCCGTCCAGCCAGCGCCTCGCCGGCCGCAGGACCGGCGGCCGCCGACCGGCGCGCCGTCCTGACCAGTCCTCGGAGCAGGTGCGGCACCTCGCCGCGCGCACGCACCGCGGCGAGGTCGAGTCTGACCGGCACCACGATCGGCCGCCCTGCCTGTACGGCGACGCCGAACAGATTGAGGCCCTCGTCCGCGGTGAACGCCGACATCCCGGCGCGGCTCATCCGCCGGGCTTGGGCGTCGTCCAGCGCTCCGGCCATCCCGATGTCCTGCGCCCACGGGCCCCACGCGAGCGACACCGCGGGCAAGCCTTCCGCCCTCCGGTGCTCGGCCAGCATGTCGAGGAACGCGTTGGCAGCCGCGTAGTTGCCCTGACCTGCGGCACCCACCGTGCCCGCCACCGACGAGAACAGTACGAAGGCGGCCAGGTCCAGATCGCGGGTCAGCTCATGGAGGTGCCAGGCCGCATCCACCTTCGGCCGCAGCACCGTGGCCAATCGCTCGGCGGACAACGACGGCATGGTCCCGTCGTCCAGCACTCCGGCGGCATGGATGATCGCGGTGAGCGGGTGTTCGGGGTCGACGAGAGCGAGCAGTTCCGCCAGCTCGTGGGGTTCGGCCACGTCGCAGGCGGCGATCGTGACCTCGACCCCCTCTGCGGCCAGGTCGGCTCGCAGCTCCGCCGCGCCTGGCGCGTCCATGCCCCGGCGACCGGCCAGCAGCAGATGCCGTACGCCTCGCTCGGTCACCATGTGCCTGACCAGCAACGCTCCCAGGCCGCCGGTGCCGCCCGTGATCAGCACGGTCCCTTCGGGGTCCCACGCCCGGCCCTCCCCGGGCTCGCTGTCCGGGCCATCACCGACTCGTACCAGGCGGGGCACCAGGATCTCGCCCTGACGGATCACCGCCTGCGGTTCCCCGGAGGCGAGCACGGCGGCCAGCGCCTCTGGTGAGTCCTCGTCCAGGTCCACCAGCACGAACCGGCCGGGGTTCTCCGACTGGGCGCTGCGGACCAGACCCCACACCGCCGCGGCCGCGAGATCGGTCAGCGGGTCACCCTCACGCGCCACCACCGCGCCCCGGGTGATCACCACCAGGCGGCCGTCGCCGCCGGATGCGCCGACCAGCCGTTCCTGCACCAGGTTCAGGACCCGCGCGCTCAGCTCGTGCGCCGACTCCACCACCCCGGCCGCCGGGTCCGAGACTATCTCCGCCAGCTCGACATCCGGAGCCGCCTCCACCGGGGAGGAGGGCTGCAGCACGGTCCAGTCCACGGCGAACAACACGTCGCGACTGCGGGGAGGGCCGGCAGACGAGAACGGCCGCAGCATCAGCGACCGCGCCGACAACACCGGTTCCCCCGCGGCATCCACCGCGGTCAAGGAAACCGCGTCGTCGCCTGTCCTGACCAGCCGTACCCGCAGCTCCGACGCGCCTGAGGCGTGCAGGCGCACGCCACCCCACGAGAACGGCAACCGCCCGCGGCCCTCGACCCCGGCGAACACCAGCGCGTGCAAGGCCGAGTCCAGCAACGCCGGATGCATCCCGAACGAGCTCATGCCCTGCGCGTTCGGGGCGACTTCGGCGAACACCTCACCGTCAGCCCCCCGCCAGGCCGCCCGCAATCCCTGGAACGCCGGTCCGTAGTGCAGCCCGCCCTCGGCCAACTGCTCGTACACCCCCTCGACGTCGATCTCCGTCGCTCCGTGGGGTGGCCACATTGCCGGTGCCTCGATTCCGGGGGGAGCGCCACGTGCCAGCAGGCCGACCGCGTGCCGTACCCAGCCCTCGTGGTCGTCGCCGTCGTCCGGCCGGGCGTGAATGCTCAGCCCACGGCGCCCCTGCCCATCGGCGGGCCCCACCCGCACCTGCACCTGCACCGCGTCCCGCTCGCCCAGCACCAATGGCGCGACCAGGGTCAGCTCCTCTACCAGGTCACAACCGACCTGGTCACCTGCCCGGATGGCCAGCTCAAGGAAGCCGGTGCCGGGAAACACCACCGACCCGCCCACCACGTGATCAGCCAGCCACGGATGGGAGGCAAGCGACAGCCGACCGGTGAGCAGCGCCTCATCGGAGTCCGCCATCCGCACCGTGGCGCCCAGCAGCGGATGCCGCGCGGCGGTCAGGCCCAGGCCCCGGGCGTCCCCCGCCGATGCGGGATGTGGCCAATACCGCTGATGCCGGAAGGCGTAGGTGGGCAGATCCACCCGGCGGGCACCGGGAATCACCGTCTTCCAGTCCACCGGCACGCCGTGCACATGCAGTTCGGCCAGCGCCGAAAGCGCGGTGCGCTGCTCATCGCGGTCACTACGCAGCACAGGCACCAGCACCGCTTCGTGATCGCCGAGGGTTTCCCTGGCCATCGCCGTGAGAACCCCATCGGGGCCCAGCTCCAGATAGGCGCGCACACCTCGGCCGTCCAGTGCGCGGACCGCGTCCTCGAACCGCACGGCGTTGCGGACCTGGTCGACCCAGTAGCCCGGCGAGCAGACGTCACCGGTCGATGTGGAGACGATCGGGATCTGCGGCGAGTGGTAGGTCAGCGTCTCGGCGACCGCGCGGAAGTCCTCCAGCATGGGATCCATCAACGACGAATGGAACGCGTGCGACACCCGCAGCCGCTTCGTCCGGACCCCTCGCTCCTGCAGTGCGGCGGCCGCCTCCAAGACGGCCCGCTCGGGACCCGAGATCACCGTCGACGACGGACCGTTCACCGCGGCGATCGACACCCCCGCGAACCCGGATACCTCCGCCTCCGACGCCTGCACCGCCACCATCGCGCCACCGGCGGGAAGCGCCTGCATCAACCGCGCCCGCGCCGCAACCAGCCTGCACGCGTCCTCCAGCGACAACACCCCGGCCACATGCGCCGCGGTGATCTCACCGACCGAGTGACCGGCCAGCGCGTCGGCCTTGACGCCCCAGGACTCGACCAGCCGGAACAGGGCGGTCTCCACCGCGAACAACGCCGGCTGCGCCCACCCCGTCTGATCGAGCAGCCCAACCTGCCCGGCGAACAGGACCTCCCACAACGACCCGTCGAGCAACGGATCCAGCTTCGCGATCACCTCGTCCATCGCCTGCGCGAACACCGGATATCGCTCGTCCAGGTCCCGTCCCATGCCCGCGCGCTGGCTTCCCTGGCCGGTGAACAACATCGCGAGCCTGGCCTGCCTGCCATGGCCCTTGATCACCCCTGCGCCGGAGCCGCCGCCCGCCAGCGCCGCCAGCCCGGCACGCAACTCGTCACGGTCGGCGGTCACCACAGCGGCCCGATGCTCGAAGGCCGGCCGCGTCGTCGCCAGTGAGAACGCCAGGTCGGCCACAGCCGTCCCAGGCTCGGCATCCACGTACGCGAGCAGCCGCGCCGCCTGGGCGTGCAGTGATTCCCCTGTCCGTCCGTACACCAGCACAGGGACCGCGCCGGGATCCGCCGGTGTCTCTCCCCGCCCTTCGACGGGCGGCGCCTCCTCCATCACCACATGAGCGTTCGTGCCGCTGACCCCGAACGAGGACACACCCGCCCGGCACGGACGGCCGGTCTCCGGCCAGGCCCGCTGCTCGGTCAGCAGTTCCAGCACACCCGAGTCCCAGTCCACCCGCGACGACGGTTCGTCCACGTGCAAGGTCCTGGGCAGCGTCCGGTGCCGCATGGCCATGACCATCTTGATCACACCCGCGACACCCGCGGCGGCCTGGGTGTGACCGATGTTCGACTTGATCGACCCCAGCAGCAACGGGCGCTCCCGGTCCTGGCCGAACGTGGAGATCAGCGCCTCGGCCTCGATCGGGTCGCCCAAGGTCGTACCGGTCCCGTGCGCCTCCACCACGTCGATGTCCGCCGCCGACAGCCGCGCGTTGGCCAGGGCGTCGCGGATGACCCGTTGCTGCGAAGGCCCGTTCGGCGCGGTGAGGCCGTTGGACGCCCCGTCCTGGTTGACCGCCGTCCCCCGCACGACCGCCAGCACCTCGTGCCCGTTGCGCTGGGCGTCCTCCAGCCGCTCAATCGCGAGGACACCCACGCCTTCCGACCAGCCCGTCCCGTCGGCGCCCTCGGCGAACGACTTGCACCGCCCGTCCGGGGAAAGGCCGCCCTGGCGGTTGAACTCGATGAACGTGCTGGGGTTCGTCATGACGGTGACCCCGCCGACGAGCGCCAGCGTGCACTCCCCCGTCCGCAGCGACTGGACGGCCCAGTGCATCGCCACCAGGGACGACGAGCAGGCCGTGTCCACCGTCACCGCCGGGCCTACCAGGCCAAGCGTGTAGGAGACCCGGCCGGAGAGCACGCTGTTGGCCGTGCCCGTGATCCCGAAGGCGTCGATGTCACGCGGCAGGCTCTCGCGGTAATCGGACGACATCGCCCCGACGAACACCCCGGTCAGGCTGCCGCGCAGTGCGATCGGATCGATTCCCGCCCGCTCGACCGCCTCCCACGACGCTTCGAGCAGCAGTCGCTGCTGCGGGTCCATACCCAGTGCCTCGCGCGGCGAGATGCCGAAGAAACCGGCGTCGAACTCCGCCGCTTCAGGAAGAAAGCCACCGGTCAACGACTGCGGTACGGCGCCGCCGTACAGGTCCCTGAGCCTGGCCAGATCCCAGCCGCGGTCGGCGGGAGGCCCGGAGATGGGGTCGCCGCCCGTGGTGAGCAGACGCCACAGGTCCTCCGGGGACGACACACCTCCGGGGTAGCGGCAGCTCATGCCGACGATCGCCAGCGGCTGCTGGTTCTGTTCTTCGAGGTCGTGGACGCGTTGCCGGGTACGCCGCAAATCCGCCGTCGCCCGCTTCAGGTACTCGCGGAGTTTCGCCTCGTTGTCCATGTCAGCTCAACCCTTTTCGACGCCTTCAACCCGTTGGCAGCGCAGCCAGTCTCAGCGTCCGGCGGCCTGAAAATCCCTAGTACCCGTCACCATCTCGACGTGAGGATGAGGTCTCCCAGCTCAAGCTCGCGCGAGACGTTGTGGAGATCGGATTCGACCATCATGTGCATGAGCTGCTCGAACGTCACGCTCGGCGCCCAGCCGAGCTCTTCCTTGGCCCGGGTGGCGTCGGCGCACAAGGTCTCCACCTCGGCGGGGCGCACGAGCCCCGGGTCGATGATCACGTGGTCCTGCCAGTTCAGCCCGACGTATTCGAAAGCCATGCGGACGGCATCGTGCACCGAGTGCGTTCGGCCGGTGCCCACGACATAGTCCGTGGGCTCGTCCTGCTGCAGCATGAGATGCATGGCGCGGACATAGTCGCCGGCAAATCCCCAGTCGCGGACCGCGTCGAGGTTTCCGAGGTACAGCTTGTCCCGCAACCCGAGTTTGATCTGGGCGACGGCGAGCGAGATCTTCCGCGTCACGAATTCCGCGCCCCTGCGGGGCGATTCGTGGTTGAACAGAATCCCGGAGACGCCGTACATGCCGAACGACTCGCGATAGTTCCGGGTGATGAAATGCCCGTAGGTCTTCGCCACCCCATAAGGGCTGCGCGGGTGGAAGTTCGTCATCTCGTGTTGCGGGCTCTCGACGACCTTGCCGAACATCTCGGAGGACGATGCCTGGTAGAAGCGGATCTGGCCGCTGCCGCCGTTGCGGGACTTGTCGAGCCCGCATACCAGGCGGATCGCCTCCAGCGTGCGGAGCACACCCATGCCGTTGACGTCGGTCGTGAGTTCGGCCTGCTCCCATGACATGGGGACGAACGAGATGGCCGCGAGGTTGTAGACCTCGTCGGGCTGCACCTTGTCCACCGCCGCGACCAGGCTGCCCTGGTCGAGCAGGTCGCCGTTGACGAAGCACAGGTCGCTGACAAGGCGGCTGATCCGGGATTTGCGTGGGTTGGCCTGCCCTCTGATCAGCCCCCAGACCTGATAACCGAGGGACAGCAGATGCTCAGCCATATAGGAGCCGTCTTGACCGGTGATACCGGTGATCAGCGCGCGCCTGGACATGTGTTTCCTTTCAGCACCGCGGACGGAAAACTCGCGGACGCGCAGAATCCGTTTCGCTGCCGTCGCCGTGATCGTCACAGGTGATGGGATCGAAATTCGTCGAAGCCGAACCACGGCAGCCACCCGTGATCCGTTCACGGCTCGGCCGTGAACGGATCACGGGTGACAAGAAAGAGCTGCGCCCAGACCAGCGAAATTCGCCTATTCGGCCATCTTCGTCCGCTCGAACCATTGGAACACCGGGAGATTCTCGCCGTCGATCATCACATATTCACCGGTGTGCACGAAATGCTCGTAGCCGGAGCCTAGGATGATCTTCACTTTCTCCTGCCCGTCGCCGGACAACGGGGAGTGGCCGTATTTGAACGAGCACTGCGGTCCACCGTCGAGCACGATTCGAGCACTGGTCACGATGACACCTCCATCACAATGGCAGTTCCCAGGACCTATTTCACGAACTCGGGCAGCACCCGGGGCGGCCAGGAGCCGATCCGGAAAATACCCATGGAATACGCTTTGGAGATCAGGGCAGGGCGGTTGCTGGCCTTCATCTTTCGCAGCAACGTCGACACGTGGTATTCGACCCCGCCGCGGCTCAGATAGAGCATCGAGGCGAGTTGCACGGTCGACACGCCCGACGCGACCCCTTCGATGACGCGCGCCTCCATGGTGCTCAGCAGCTTCTTCCTGCCGATCAGCAGGTCGTCCCTGTGCTCGCTGTCCGGCCGCACCAGCACCATGACGCTCTCGACATAGCCGGCTTCCCCGTGCAGCGCGAGGCCGGTGAGCTCGCCGCCGAGCACGGTTTCGTCCGGCCGCACGGCGATCACGCGGCCCTCGAACCTGGCGCGGTGATGATCCATCAGATGGGCGAACTGCTGGCTCAGCTTGTCGCGGACGCTCGGATGCAGCAGCTCACAGAACGCCCGCCCGCGGATGTCCGCCAGCGACCGCCCGAACTGCCGGGTGAATTCGAGATTCGCCTCGATCACCCTGGTCCCGTGATCGAGACTCGCCACGCATATCCCCGACCGGTCGAGAAAAGACCGGTAGTGCTCGATACCGTCGTGGACATCTCGCTCTCCGGGGAGAAATTCCAGTTCCCCATCGATGAGGGCGGCTCCGACATCAATGCTCATCTGACGACCACTCTCCTCCGGCGACAGTCGATGCTCTGTTTACTTCGAAGCAACGATCGAAAGCACCTGTTAGCATCGTATTAACCCCCCTGAAACCCGTCAACGAAACCGGGGACGACCGGCGAAAGACTGTGGTATGCGGGGGCGGCAGGTTCGGAGCTTGCGGTGCGGTTCACCCGCCATGTTCGGTACCGAACTCAGGGCAACGCGGAGCGCCTGACATGCGAAAATAATTAATCACACTCCTGGGCGTGCCGAATTTATCGGCCCGCGCTCAGCACCTCGACCAGCGCTGCCCTGCCGCTCACTCCGAGCTTGCGATACGCGCTCGTCAGGCTCTTTTCCACGGCACGTCTCGTCACTCCGAGAGAATCGGCGATCTGCTGGTTCTTCCAGCCCTTCAGCACGAAGGCCACGACCGTTTCCTCGGACTTGGACAGTCCATCGCGTTCCGGCACGACGAGGCGCAGCGCAGGTCCATGCAATTCCGAACCGCCGGCCCATGAAACGCCGCATTCCTCAGTGATTCCGCGGCTCTCGGAATCGCACTCCTCCGCCTCTGCGGAACTCAGTCTCGCGCCGAGCGCCATGAGCGCCCTGGCCAGCTCGATCCGGTCCTCGGAACGGCGAAGCGTGTCGACGGCCTGCCGGAGGAGATCGACACCCGCCTCACCCGGGGTAAGCGCGCCACGCAGCCGCAGCGCACGGCCGTACACCGCGGGGGCGCCCCAGGCCCGCGCGCAGGCGAACTCCTCATCGACCAGCTCGACGGCCTGCGCGCGCCCGAGCCGGTGACTGACCGCGGCCGCCCACACTCGCCAGGGGTACAAAGCCGGGTTCGTCCATGCGCAGCGCGACAGCTGCTTGCCGCTGTCGAGGAATCTGTCCAGGGCGGCGCCCAGATCGCCGCGCGCCACGTCCAGCATCCCTCGCACCATGCGGTGCGCGACGACGACGCGGAGATCGCAGCTCTCCGGGCACAGCTTGATCACCCGCTTGCCCAGCTCGACATCCCGCGTTTCGAGTGCGACCAGGGCTAGCGTCCAGATCGCCAGCGTCGTCGCCTCCGGCCAGGCCGGGTCGGCGGTGTCGACCACGCCCAGCGCGGCGCTCTTCGCCTGGGCCGGTTGGCCTGACGCTCGCAGGATCACGCTGCGTTGCGCGTCGACCAGCGCGGTGACCCCGTCGAGCGACTGGTGCCGGGCCCGGTCCCGCACCCCGTCCAGCCAGCCGGCCGCGGGCGCCGCCGCGTCGGCGAGCACCAGAGCCGGGATCAGCAGCGGAAGGGCGGTGTAGGCGTATCCGGTGTTCCTCGGCTCTCGCTCCAGGATCCGGGCGGCCAGGGCGGAGGACTCAGCGGCCGTGATGCCTCCGCTGATGGACGCCGCGTACACCAGTACGGCCAGCAGTTCCCGCCCCGCCCCCGTGGACATCGGCGCATCCGAGCCGAACCCTGCCAGCCGGTCGAAAGCCGCCCCCAGCCCCGCGGCATCCTGGACGCGGAGATAGCGGATGCGGGCTTCCAATCGCAGGCCGAGGTCCCCCTGGTCGTAGGCCGGTCCACGATCGTGGAACCAGCCTGCGGTCTCCTGGACGAGCGCGCCCAGCGACGGGTTGGCCGCGCTGAGCGCGGGCGGGATCCACAGGGCCGCGACCGCGCGCTCCGCAGCCGAGGTGAGCATCGGTACGGCCTGCGCGATGTGCGTGACCGAGGACGCAAGGTCCAGTTCCCGCTCTGCGGCGGCCAGATCGACCAGGCCTCTGCCGCGGACCTCGCTGTCGGGTGGGCTGTGTAGCAGCGTGTGCCGAAGGTAGCGAACCGCCTTCCTCGCGGAACCGTGTTCGAGCGCGGTGCCGGCCGCCGCGCGCAGGGCGTCGATCTCCCACGGCTCGTAGCCGGAGGTGACTAGCAGGAGCTGGTCCGCGACGTGCTCGGCCGGGTGCCCGGCGGCGTGCAGCAACGTCGCCGCCCGGCGATGCATCACGGACCTGGTGCTGACGCTCATCGCCGATTCGATGCCATGCCGTACGCTCGAGTGAACGAAGCGCGGGTGCTGGCCGGGCGCGAGCAGACCGAGGCGATCGAGCGTCTGCATCGCGGATTTGTAGTCGATGCTGTCCAGACCCGCGAGCTCGCTGACCAGCTCCGTCTCAGCCAGGTCTCCGAACACGACCATCGCCTGCGCCAAGTCCCTGACCGTCGGAGGTTGCAGGCCGAGGCAGAACATGCGCCGGTCGAGCAAATAGGGCTGGCTCATCGTGCGAAGGTCACCGATCTCGGACGCGAACGGCTGGACACCCGCCGTACGCAATCCACGGAGCATCGCGGCGAGCAGGGCGGGGTTACCGCCGCTCACCTCGTGACAGGCCACAGCGAAGCCGAGGTCGCACGGCTGCCCGAGATCCTCGCCGACGAACCGGCGTACGCCGTCGACGGACAGCGGCATCGGGTACAGGGTGCGGGCCGCCGACGCGGTGATCTCCCTGAGCAGCAGGTGATCGGGGGCCGCGCATTCCTGTGTGAAGGCTCCGACGACCACGACGCGCGCGCGGCCCAGACGCTTGGCCAGGTACGCCAGCCAGCGCAGGGACGCCGCGTCCGCCCACTGAAGGTCGTCGACCACGATCAGCAGCGTCTCGTCCCTGCTGAGATTGACGACGAGCGAGTTCAGGCCCGGCAGGATCGACTCCAGCGCGAGCGACCGGTATGAGCCTGTGGACCACGACCCGTCGAAGAACATCTCCCGCACCATGCCGGCCGCGCCGCCGAAGCAGGCCTTCCAGCGGGCATCGGGCACTTCCGCCACGAGCGGTTCGAACAGTTGCTGGGCGAGGCCGAAGGTGAAGCCCTGTTCGACCGGCGTGCCCCCGGCCCACAGGACCCGCGCGTTCGAGGCGGCGGCATCGGCGATGGAGCGCAGCAGAGCCGACTTGCCGACGCCGGGCGGGCCCACGACGACCATGGTGGATCCGTCACCTGTCTCGGCCCCGCGGAGCGCCTGCTCCGCCTGTGCCAGTTCCTTTCCACGTTCCAGCAGCATGGAATCAAGCACCCACGTTCTGCGCCGCCGGGATCGGGTTCCGGCGGGAGGCGAGTTCGTGACGGCGGGTGATGCCGAGTTTGCGGTAGATCCCGGTCAGCCGCAGTTCCACGGTTCTGACGCTCACCGACATGACCTTCGCGATGGCGGCGTTGGAGCGACCTGTGGCAGCCAACGCGGCGATGCGTTCCTCCTGAGCGCTCAGGGCGGCTTCGACCGGGGTCACGGTTCCTTGGGGAGGCTTGGTCGCCTCCAGCAGGTTCCGCGCTCTCGTGTAGGAGCCGCGCGACACCGAGTCCCGCAGGATCCGCACGGCGCTTTCGAGTTCGACGATCGCCTCGGCGCCGCGCAGCACGTGGGCCGCACCCAGGTGCGCCACTCCCAACGCGCTCGGGGCTCCCCACACGCGCGCCCGCTCGACGGCGTCCTTCGTCAGCCGTCTGGCGACTTCGCCGTTCCCGAGGGCGGCATGCGCCGCGGCGGCCACCGATCGCCAGGGCAGCAGCGCGGGATTCGACCAGCCCTTGGCCAGCAGGACACGCCCGCACTCGTCGATCTCGCGCAGCGCGGCCGCTGGATCGGCCAGTTCCAGGTGCACCTTGGCCCGCGCGAACAGCAGCATCGCCCAGGCTGCGCCGTGCTCCGCCCCCGACGGCAGGTGTTGCGCCAGCACTCGCACGGCCTCCTCAACGGCCTCACCTGCAAGATGCAGGTATGCCTCCAGCGCGAGAAAGAACGGCGCCGTATGGGGATGCCACGAGCTGAAAGGCAGTTCCAACCTGGCCGCCTCGAAATCACGCACCGCCAGATCGAGGTTGCCCCGCTGCATCTCGCATCGGCTGCGCTGGAGCAGCGCCATCGCGGCCGGTGCTCGCGCGCCACAGCGCCGGGCGTCCGCCAGAACCTCGTCCAGCCCTATCACCGCCTCGGCCACCTCGTCGGCCATGCGCAGCGCCCTGGCGGCGAGAATCCTCGGGCTGAACGGCTGGTCCGCACCCTTGAGCTCCAGGGCCGCTCTGGCCAGGTCCCGTGACCGGGGCATGAGCCGCCCGCGGGCGGCCAGCCTCCAGGCAGCGATTCCTGCCACCACCGGATCCACCGACCGGTCGGACGGGTTCGGGAACGACCGCATGGGCAGCACAGCCTCGGTCGTGCACTCGTCACCGGCCAGCCAGCCGATGGACGCCAGTGCCGCGACGTCCGCTCTGGCGCGCTCCTGTCGCGCGCACGCCGTAGCGACGGCGCGCAAGGTGGCAGGCGCGTCGCCCCTGGCAATGAGCAGATCGGCTGCCTGGACGAGCACCGGGACCGGAACCTCCGGACCGCTGTTCACCAGCACCTCCTGGAGGCGCCGGTCGCTTGCCGCCGGGCTGTGCCCCACCTCGGCCGTCGCGAGCTCGATGAGCAGGCGCTGCCGCTGCTCGCCGCCGACAGGCTCCCGCAGGCCCCGGCCGAGCAGGGCCGCGGCACTCTCGTGGTCACCGGCGGCCTGACGCCTCCTGGCCACTCGGCGCAGCAGATTCACCACCCACCCGGCGTCGATGCCCGGCAACTTCACCACCCATCCAGAACCGACCGGCGGAGCATTGAGGAGCAAACGGGCGAGCCGGTCCTCGGGAAGCACGGCGCGGTGCCCGAGGTCGACCGCGCGCGTCACCAGTGCCTGCCGCTCCCCCACACTCATCCCAGCCAGCGCCAGTTCGGCGGCGAGCGGGCTTACCGGGCTCGGATACTCGCCGTCGGTCGCCAGACCCGCTCGTACGAGCACGGACAGCGCCTGCTCCGGTGAGCTCGTCTGCGGCGGCGCCAAAGCCGTGAGCAGGCCGAGTCCGAGGCCACCCGCCCCGATCGCCATCGCCTGGAGCAATGCGAGAGCGTCGGCCGGCAGGTGGGCGAGGGAGCCTGCAAGCCGGTCACGACTCACCTGTACGGCCCGCTCCCGCAGATCCGGGATGCACGGCGCGGCCGGCGGCAGCTCGAACTGGTCGAGTACAGCCGAAAGAGCGGCCGGATTGCCTCCCGTGACTTCTGCGGCGGCGGTCACGAACGCCCCGTCGACCGGCCCGGGATACCGAGAGACGATCACCTGCCGGACCCCCCGCTCGGTCAGCGGCGCCACCCGGACAACACTGGCGCTTTCCTGGCCGCCGACCTGAACCAGAAGGATCGGAACATGGCGCAGCCGCGGCGTCATGGCCGCCAGCCACTCCTTCGACTCCTCGTCCGCCCATTGGGCGTCGTCCAGGGCGATCAGCAGCGGCCGCTTCCTGGCCAGCGCCGCGATCTCCCCGCACAGCACCGGGATCAAGCTCGTCGGATCCGCCGCCCATAACCTGCGGTTAGGCGCCGGGCCCCCAGCGTCGCCCAACCCTGAGAGGATCTGCGTGACCACGCCATAGCGGAGATCGACCTCGGCGAACGAGCACCGTGCGAGCACGGCCGGCAGTCCCGCTTCCCTGGCGTGCGCCACGACTGTCCTGAGCAGGGCGCTCCTTCCGGTGCCCGGCTCTCCGGCCACGGTCACCATGCCGGACCGTCCGTGCTGGAGCTCGGCCACCCGCCTGCGCAGCCAGTCCGTCTGCTCCTCGCGCTCGGCCAGGAACTCCGATACGGCTACCTCTTCGAGTCTCAGTCCACTTCCGCTGGGCATCCGGCACCTCGAATCGACGATGCATGCGCCTGAGTTCAAGCACCCCAATCGCCTGGTGAGAGAACTTTAGTCATCTTCTGTTGGGATTTGCAAGCAATCGGGCGTTGATTTGCATTTGGTCGCCTTTGTTTGCCTGCGATCGTCCAACGAAGATCAGACAGGCGCAACACTGGCCTCACCTCGATCCAAGGCCAGCCACGGGCACTGGGCCATGCAGAACAGCACGCAGAAGTGTCAGTCGAGCCGGCGCAGCCCCTCGTGCACACGGATGATCACCTCAAGCGACGGTTGCACCTCCGCCGTGGCAGGTGGCAGCACCTTGACCAGGTTCCAGCCCATGGCCTTGCTGACGAGCGCGAGCGCCGCCCCGATCGGCATCCGGAGCCGGGCCGCGATCTCGATCACGGGCGTGGGCTGCCGGCACATGTCGAAGACCAGCCGGTACTCATCGGACAGGGTGGGACTCCGGACCGTCTGGATGCCCTCGGGCGTCACCGAGATCAGCGAGTCGATGCGTAGCGGATCCTCGTCGAGGGCCAGGATGTACGGCCGCT
Organism: Nonomuraea sp. NPDC001699; assembly: GCF_053596455.1. NCBI lineage: Bacteria > Bacillati > Actinomycetota > Actinomycetes > Streptosporangiales > Streptosporangiaceae > Nonomuraea > Nonomuraea sp. NPDC001699. Next base: position 45,916 of record NZ_JBSFGF010000003.1, read on the forward strand.
GCCCGACCGGCTGCTCCATGGCGAGCGACCCCGGCGCGGAAGTCCCGATGTCCCGCTGATCGCCATCGTCGAGCTGCTCCCGCGCGTCTTCAGGCGGAGCTTCTTCGATCGCGACGGCACCATCCTCCGCGGGCGCGTCTTCCATGGGCTTGGGCAGGAACTGGTGCTCGGCCCAGGTCTTGTAGTCGCCCCAGCCGCCGAAGGCAAGGGGGTGGAACCGCGGTCCGTCACCGTATCGCTGTCGTTGCCTCCTGTGCGCGGACATCGCGGGAACCTCACCTGACTCTCAGAAGATCGAGCTCACGCGACGGCGGAAGGGCGACCTGGCCACCTCCATCTACCCCCCGGCTTCGTCGCGCGGTCGTGGCCGCTACGAAAGTCCGTCGATTGTCCCCATCATCACCTAGGTGTTTGCGCAGTGTTCTGCGATGAACGGCGATGTCACCCGGTCCCGGCCTGATCTGGGCCCGTTTCACGAAGCGCGTCCAGCACCCACTCCAGATCCGCACGCCCGCTAACATCCAGCTTACGGAAGATGCTGGTCAGGTGGATCTCCACCGTGCGCACCGCGATGCTCAGCGCCTGGGCGAGCTCCCGATTGGTGGCGCCGGACGCCGCGAGTTCCGCGACGCGCCGCTCCGCCGCGGTCAGGAGGTCCGCGCTCGGGAACATTCGGCCGCCCGCGGCGACGAGCCGATCCCGCGCCTTCGCGGCCGGCTCGCGGAACCCGCACCGCACCGACACACGCACAGCCTGGCGGAAATGCTCACGGGCGCCTTCGCGGTCGTCTGCACGCAGCAGCGCCTCGCCGAGCAGGATTTCGGCTCGGACGAGATACCAGCGGGCGGAGGTGCCCGCCAGCGTCTTCACCGACTCCGCGAGCACCTCCACTCCGGCGCTCCCTTCGGTGATCGCCCCCCTCGCCAGCAGAGCGAGTCCCCGCGCGGACGTCGTGCCCCAGACCGCGGCGAGTTGCTCCCCCTGCTCGACGAACTCCGACGCCTCGTTCCTGCGATCAAGATCAGCGAGCAGGCACGCCGCGTCCAGCCACCAGGGGACGAATCTCGGATTCCTGGCTCCCGTTTCGGCCAGCAGGGCACCGCAGGCGGTCAGTGCGGCCAGCGCGTCTTCTGGGTCACCTCGCCACGCCGCCAGCTGCGACCTCGTCATCAGCACACGCGAGTAATCGAGGAGCGACTTCTCCATATCGAACGCAGACAATTCGGCCAGGTTGGAATCGGCCCGCCCGATATCGCCTCGTTGGGCCAGCGCGACAACCAGCGCCGTACGCGCCGCCATACCGCCCCTCGGCCATGAGCGCTCATCGGCGAGCCCGACGGCGCGGGTCGCGTCCGTCAGAGCCTGGCCGAGGTCCCCCGCCTCGCCCAGGATCAGGGAGCGCGTCGATAAAGCCATCGTCCTGCCCCGGTCGTCTCCATGCTCCGTGGCGTACATGATCATCCGGTCCACTGCCTGAACCGCTTCCCCGACCTCGTCGGCCAGCGAGAGCACATACGCGGCGGGACCTGCGGCCCAGGTGACATCCGCCCCGCTCAATGCCCGACGGGCCAGCGCCACACACGCTCGCGCTGAGGTTCCGGACAATGCGGCAACCATCGAGCGTACGGCGAGCGACTCCGGCAGCTCCATCGTCGTCACGTGCTTGGAGAGCATCCTGGTGGACCGGTGCCGCTCCCCGAGCAGCGACAGCGCCGACCGGACCGAGGTGCGAAGCTCATGGTCATCACCGAGGTCCGTCAGGATGCCACCCAGGGTCGAGATCGCCTCCACCTCCTTGCCGGCGGACGGCGCGATCCCGGCCAACTGGACTGCGAGCCGGGCCCTCCCCCGCTGGTCATCGTCCCCTTCGATCCAGGCGTGGAGCATCTCGTACGCCCCCACCGGATCGTCAAGCCCGACCAGCCGCGCCAGGTCGGCCCGCACATCAAGGCCGGCGGGATCAGCCGCGACCAGCCGACGCAGATGTCGCACCGCCGTCGCCACCGACCCGTCCCGTTCGGCGGCGTGCGCCGCCGAACGGAGCACGTCCAGCATCCAAGGTTCCGGAAGCCCGGACAGCCGCACCAGTTGCGCGCAGATCTCCTCGACCGGCCGGCCGGCATCGTTGAGCAACCGGGCGGCCAGCCTCCGCGAGCGCTCCAGCTCGCCTGCGGGCATCGTGCTCAGCACCCTGGAACGGACCTGATCGTCGTCCAGGTCCACCAGGCCGGCTTCGATGACCTCCTCGTCACGCAGGATGCCGGTCGCGGCGGTGACCAGCGGCTCCGGGACCGCGCCCAGCATGCCCACCAGTTCCGCGTCGGCCCCTCCAAGGACGGCGACGGCCTCCACGACCTTGCGGATGTACGCGGGCTGCCGATCGAGGACCACCAAGACACGCCTGGCGAAGAGCTCGGCACCGAGTTCTCTGACCCTCTCCTCGCCCCGGTCACTCCCCATACTCAACTGCTCGAACAGCCGCACCAGAAGCGACGGATTCCCACGGCACACGCGATTGCAGACCCCCGCGAACGGCGCGTCAGGCTCGACGCCCAGCCATCGCCGGGCCAGCTCCCCAGCCGCCTCATCGCGCAACGGCGCGAGATCGATGGTCGAGCACCCACGCCCGCCGGCACCGCGGTGCTGCGCGAGCACGACCAGCAATGGCAGCCGATGCCTGCGATTCAGGAGGAATTCCAGCCACGTCAGCGACTCGTCGTCACACCATTGCGCGTCGTCGAGCATGATCACCACCGGCCCCGGGGCAGCCGCCTCGATGACGCGCCGGAGCAGCCGCTGCGACCGTGGAACGGCAGGGCGTTCGGCTCGGCTCCCACCCAACAAGCCCTCCGCCGCATGCCATGATCGTCGGGCATCGGCGGCCAAGCAGGCGCCACGGAGAACCACCGCTCCGGCGGCCCGGGCACGCCCTTCGAGGACGTCCAGCATGGTGGTCTTGCCGGACCCCGCAGATCCGCGGATCAGGATCATGCGCGCCTGCCCTTGAGCAGCCTCATCCAACTCGGACACAAGCGCATGGATCTCGGCCGTCCTGCCCACCAACCCGGCCACACCATGGGTGATTCGTCCAGACATGTTCACCCTCCTGATCCAGGGTTACCCTCGCGTCAGTCAGGCACGCAGGCATGCTTCACAACCTGACAAGCCAGGAGTTGAGCTTCCCTCAGTTCTCTGGACACTTGGCCTGAGGTCACCCTTGATCATCAGGAAGGATGTCCTTCATGCCCGCACCTCACCCGCCCGAGTTCCGGCGCCGCGCGGTCGAGCTCAAGGTTGCCGCGCGACGGCTCCCGACGCGCGAGAGCCACGCCGAAATCAAGATCACCGATATCACCGCGGAAGCGGGCAAGGCGGTGGGCGCGTTCTACCGGTGTTTCGAGGACAAGGACACCCTGCTCGCCTCCCTGGCCGAGGGTGTCCAGACAGCGCTGCGCTCCCACGCCGTCGAGCAGCTGGGCCACGAGCACGCGATCTCCACGACCGACGACATCCGCCGCCATGTCCGGGCGTACCGAGCCACCTACCACCGCCTCGCGGAGAGCCCGGGAGGCGACGGCGACGAGGCCATCGAGCCCCTGCCCGGGCTCATCGCCCGGAGGCTCACGGGCGGTGCTCACCTGCGGCCGCCCAAGACATCGGCCAGCACATTGAGCGCCTCGATCACCCGCTCACGATCCTCACCCAGCCCCGCCAGCAGCTCGGCCTCCCTGGCCAGTTGCTGCGGGAAGATCGCGTCCACGGCCGCCTCCCCCTCTGGCGTCAGCCGGACCAGCGCGGCACGGCGGTCGGCCGAGCTGGGTTCGCGCACGACCAGGCCGCGGTTCTCCAGCCGGGTCAGCGTCTTGCTGATCGCCGCGCGCGAGTGCCGCATCCGGTCGGCAAGCTGGCGGGCGATCGTCGGGCTGGGATCGTGGCGCAACCGTAGGCACACGTCGAGCTCAGCACTGGTGAGCGTGGCGTCGACGTAGAGCGGATCCAGCTCCTCGCCCAGCAGCGCGATGACCCGCTTCAGCGGGCCGATCACCTCCATGGGCGAGGTGTCGAGGTCGGGGCGGGCCGCGGCCCACAACTCACGGACGCGATCGGTGGTGCGGCTCATGCCATCCTCAGAAGTAATTGTTAACTGGTTGACTACTAGTTTACCTTTGTCATTATGACCGTCACCACGACGTCCCGCCGTCCGTTGCTACTGACTGTGCTGGGCCTGCTCACCGCGGTGGCTCCGCTGGCGATCGACATGTACGTGCCCGGCTTCCCGAGCCTCGGCCGGGAACTGGCCGCGAGCGAGGCGTCGGTGCAGCTGTCGATGAGCGCCTTCCTCGTCGGGCTGGTCACCGGCCAGCTCGTGATCGGGCCACTCAGCGACCGGCTGGGACGGCGCCGGTTGCTGGTAAGCGGCACCGCGGCCTTCGCCCTGCTGTCGGCCGGGTGCGCGCTGATGCCGACCGCGCCGCTGCTGGTCACCAGCCGGTTCCTGCAGGGCTGCGCGGGGGCCGCCGGGCTGGTGCTGGCTCGCGCCGTGCTGACCGACCGCTTCGCCGGGCCTCGGCTGCCGGTCTACTTCTCCGTGCTGGCCATGATCCTCGGGGTGACCCCGATCCTCGGGCCGCAGCTGGGCGGGGTGATCGTGACCACTTCAGGCTGGCGCGCGGTCTTCTGGGCGCTGGCAGCCTTCGGGCTGGCGCTGCTGGTGGCGACCTGGCTGGGCGTGCCGGAGTCCTTGCCTCCCGAGCGGCGCTCCCCCGGCGGGCTCCGTACGGCTTTCGCCGCGATGGGCGCACTGCTGGGGCGTCGTGACTTCATCGGATACACGCTGACCCTGGGATTGGCGGCCGGGGCGATGTTCGTCTACATCGGGGCGTCCAGTTACGTCTTCCAAGACGAGTTCGGGATGAGCGCCATTCAGTTTGGGATGGTGTTCGCCGTCAACGCGGCCGCCATGCTCGTCGCCAGTGCCTCTTTCGGGATGTTCGCCCGGCGAGTCGCGCCGCCCTTGCTGCTGTCGGGATACCTCGCCGTCAGCGCGCTCGGGGCGCTCGCGCTGGCGATCCAGACCGTCGTGGCGCCCACCCTGGCGGGCACCTGGGCGTGCCTGGCCGTCGTGCTGTTCGGCGTCGGCGGCGTCTTTCCCGCGGTCACCACCATCACCCAGACGATCGGCCGGGCCCGCGCCGGCGCCGCGTCCGCCCTGTCCGGCGCCGCCGCCTACCTGTTCGGCGCCCTCGCCGCCCCGCTGAGCGGCACCACCCTGCCCGCCATGGCGCCGGTCATGCTGGCCGCCCTGGCGCTCGCCGTACCGGCTCTGCTGGCCGCGCGCCCGTGGCGACCGGTCTCCGAAGGGAGTTTCGCGTGAACACCATGCGCCTGATCACGCTGCTGGCCGCGCTGAGCGGCCGCCCGATCCGCCTGTCCGGCATCGCCGCCCCGGACGCCGACCCCGCCAGCGTCAGGGTCGCCGCGAGCCCGGCGGGCCAGATCAGGCCGGGGCGGGCAACCCGCGCATATCGGGGCATCGTTTACGCCGAGCCAGGTCGCGCGCTGCGCATGGACATCCTCGTGCCGCGAGCACCGGGTCCGCACCCGCTGGTGCTGTACGTGCCCGGCGGCGGCTTCGTCACCGCCCGGCGGCAGATGGCCGGACGCCAGCGCCGGTATGTCGCGGAGGCGGGATTCGTGGTCGCGGCCGTGGAGTATCGCACTGTCCGCGACGGGGCGACCTACCGCGACGGGGTGGCCGACGTCGCCGCGGCGCTTGACTTCCTGCTCCTGCACGCCGGCCGGTACTGGATCGACGCAAGCCGAATCGGGGTGTGGGGCGAGTCAGCGGGTGGCTACCTGGCCGCCATGACCGGGGTGATCGACGCCAGGGTCGGCGCGGTGGTCGACGCGTTCGGCGCCTCGAACCTGGCCACCGTGGCCGAGGGCTTCGACGCGACCACGGTGGCGGCCTTCACCGGGCCGGGCACCGCCTTGCCCGCCTACCTGCTCGGACCGGGCGGGGACTTCGCCAATCAGCCCGCCGAGGTGGCCGCCGCCGACCCGGTCAGCCACGTCAGCGAATCGGCTCCGCCGTTCCTGCTGTTGCACGGCGACGACGACCGCATCGTGGCGCCCGCTCAGACCGCCCGCCTGCACCAGGCCCTGCGCCGCGCCGGCGCGGACAGCACGCGCTATGTGCTGGAGGGCGCCGGCCACGGCGCGCTGTCGGCGACCGCCAACGTCTGGACCGGCACCCAGGTCATGACGATCATCGTCGACTTCCTCCGCTCCCGGCTGGGCGGCCGTGCCTAGGACGGCGGGTCCGGCTGGATCGCGGCGGCGCTCAGGGCGTCGGCGAGGCGGTCTACACCGCCGCTTCGACGGGCTCGCGTCGCTGGAGGCCGTGGACGAGCAGGTCGCGGCCTGGCGGGACGCGATCACCGGATAGGAGCGGTGGAGATGTGAGGTGACCGTGCGCGGCGGCAGGAACAGGCGGTCGACGATCTCCGCGTAGGTCAGCCCGCGGACGGCGAGGATCACGATCTCGCGTTGCTGCGCGGTCAGTCGGGCGAGTGAAGCGGGAGCGGCGAAGTCGGCGATCGCGAGCCAGGAGAAGAGGTGATGCAAAGGGGTGCCGTCGTCGTTGGAGTTGCGGTGCAGGAGACACACCGGATAACGATCAGAGTTGTCCGGGATCAGCCATGCGGTAGAAGAAGGGGCCGAGCCCTGCGGAGGCGACAGCTTGGACGAGCGGAAGGTGGTCTTCCAGCATGCGGGCATGCTCCAAATCCCCGACGTAGACGGGGTCGAAGCCGGCGTCGACGATCAGTTGCTCGGTGACCTGCCGAGCGTCCGGGTCGGCCGCGAACAGATTGCTTGGGCGGACCCGCTGCTGTCCGATCTGGTCGTAGATCACCGCCCAATTGGTGTTGAAGCTCTTGGCGGTCGGCCCGCCGATGATGGACTTGATCTCGTGCGCCTGCGACGCGAACTGGGCGGAGCGTTCTCCGTGGGCATTGGTCGCATCGATGGTCACCTTGCCGGCGATGCCCGTCACGTTCTCCAACGCCGCCGCGATCGCCGGTCCGGGCACGGCGACCAGGACCACGTCGGCAGCCGATCCGTCACCGCCGCCACGGCCCAACGTGATGACTTCATGCCCGGCCTTGGACCAGATCTCGGCCAGCCCGCCACCGATGCGCCCCCGGCCCACCGCGACGACCTTCATGTGCGCTCCTGTCTGGCTACCTGACCGTGACCCCTAAGGCCGACGTTCAGATCCTTACACACCGATCTGCTCCGTGATCAGCGGGTGCAGCTTGTCCATCCCCGCCGACATAGTCGTAGCGACTACGACAGCGGCCCGGTGATTATGATCGATATACACCCATTTACTGTGGCAGATCGAAGCCGATCGCCCGTGTATGCCTCCGCCCCGACCTGCGGTGACGCTCAGAGCAGACGTCTCCCAGGGCGCGGTGGTCTCGTCGTCGGCGAATACCCAGTGAACGCTGGCCACCGAGAAGTGCTGGCCCTTGTTCTTACCCGCCGGGATGACCAGCTTGCGGGCGATGTCGGGCACGGCCACGCTCGCGAACAGTGCCCTGACCCGCCAGCGACGTCTCCCGCACGTACTGCCGCTCGCACTCGGCCATTCCGGCGAAGAAGGCGAACAACGCGGCCCCGTGCCCGGAGAAGTTGTAGCTATGAGACGGAGGGCCGTACAGCGGTCTCCTTTCGTGGCGCGATCGCGTACCGGGTCGAGCGAGCCCACAGAATTCCTGCCGCCGCCATCAGATACGGCAGTGAGATGAGGATCGGGGTGTATTCGCCGATGGCGATGTTGGTGATGATCGCCCCGACCATGGTCAGAACCAGGCCACCGGCCGCGACCGGAGTCAGGACCGGCAGGATCCTTGTCGCCGCTGGGACGATGAGCCCCAGCCCGCCGAGGACCTCGGCCACTCCGGCGATCTTCAGCAGCACCACAGGAATGCCTTTGTACATCGCGATCAGCTCGGCCGCGGAGGCGCTCACCTTCGGCAGCCCCGTTGACACGAAAATGAATGCGGCCATTCCCGAGACGATCCACACCAGTATCTTCATGACCACACGTCGAGCATGCCGCCACGTTTTCGACATGCGGGCCCAAGCTTTTTCGCCGAATTCCCCCTGCCCGGCCCGCAACGGGCACCGCTGGTCCGATCTGTGCCGGTGGACCCGAGCGCGACCGAGCGCCTGTGCATCTGGTCGGCGCCGGGCTTCCCGTGCGAGTGCTCGACGAGTTCTTCGATCTTGGGCATGAACGCGTCGAGCAGCCTGGCGCGCCGGGCCGGCTCGGAGACATCCGCGCCGGCCCGGCGAACCTCCTGGCCGCCCTGGCCGCCACCGACCTGGACGCCGTCTATCCCACCACCTGCATCACATCACTGGATCTCCATCCCGGTCGAGGGGGGAACTGGTAGAGGGGCTTCCCCCACGAACGCGAACACCGATCTCAGGCGGCAGGCCTCAGACTATCTGCCATCATCTCGTAGGCGATCGGGCTGAGTTGGCCGAGGCGGGAGTGCCGTCGGACCGTGTTGTAGCTGGTGATCCACCGGAACACGGCCAGGCGGGCGGTCCAGGCGTCGGGCCAGTGGCGCGCACCCTGCAACGTCTCGCGTTTGAGGGTGGCATTGAAGGACTCGGCCAGCGCGTTGTCGGCGCTGGTGCCGACCGCGCCGCGCGAGCGCGTGACACCGAGCCGGCGACAGGCCCGCGCGAACTCCCGCGAGCAGTACTGCGCCCCGTTGTCGCTGTGAAACACCGTGCCGTCCAGACGGCCGCCTCGGGTATGCGCGGCTGCCTGTAGCGCGTCGATGACGAGCTCGGTGCGCATGTGGTCGGCGATCGACCAGCCTGCCAGCCGACGCGAGTACAGATCCACGGCCGTGGCCAAGTACAGGAAACGGCCGCCGCCGACGGGTAGATACGTGATGTCGCCGACGTAGCGGGTGCTCGGCTGCTCGGCGGTGAAGTCGCGCTGGATCAAGTCCGGAACCGGGGCCGCGTCCGGCTCGCCGATGGTGGCGCGGATCTTCTTGCGCAGCCGCAAGCCCGGCGATGCCGTGCTCGCGCATCACCCGTTCCACCCGCTTGTGGTTGACCTTCATTCCGGCGGCGCGCAGCTCAGCCGTCATCCGGGGTGATCCGTAGGTTCCGTCGTGCTCGGCATGGATCCGGCGCATCCGCTCGGCCAGCTGCTCATCGGCCTGGCGGCGGGCCAGCCGCGCCGCAGTACCCTGCAACCATCGGTAGAAGCCCGAGCGCGATACCTGCAGCACCCGGCACAACCGCTTCACGCCGTAGAGCGCTTTGTGATCCTCAACGAACTGAAAGCGGTTCAGGGCGCGTCAACTAACTACTGCTCGGATTGATGTTGGTTTCGTAGCGGCGATCGCGTTCTGGAGGGCGTCGATCGTGCGGGGTGGATGGGTCCTGCGGAGCTGATCGAGGGCCGTGGTGATGTCGGGGGTGGCGAAGCCCAGCAGGGGCATGGTGCGGTGAGCGTGGTAGCTGAGAGTGTTGCGGTCCCGGCCGAGCAGCTGGGCAGCCAGCGTGAGCGTGACGGTGTTGCGGCGGTTCAGGAGCGGCCAGGACGCGGTGCCGGTGGTCCAGGAATCCGAAGCCGGGGTTGTATCCGCGCCGGTTGATGCCCTTTCTCTTCTCGCGTTCGGCCTCGGCCAGGACCCGGCGCCAGGGCTCGAGTTCGATCACGAGCCGGTCGAATTGTTCGCGGGAGATGCCGGTCAGGGCGGGGTGGGTGAGCAGGTGAGTGGCCTCGGCCGGGATCGGCTGGCAGCGGAGGTGATCCGTCCGCTGCATCGGCCGGCACGCCAGGCGATCAGATACCGGTGAGGCCGGTTAGCGCGGATTCTCGGGGTGCTGGAGAGCGTCGCGTAGGGAGGCGCGGGAGGTGATGCCGAGCTTCGGGAAGACCTGGTAAAGGTGGGTGGAGACGGTGCGCGGGGACAGGTTCAGGCGCTGGGCGATCTGTTTGTTGGTCATGCCAGCGGCGGCGAGCGTGGCGATCTCGTGTTGCTGGGGTGAGAGGCGGGTGTCGCCGGTCGAGGCGGTGGGAAATCCTGTGGCCCGGAGTTCGCTGCGGGCTCGTTCGGCCCATGGAGCGGCGTTGAGCCGGGTGAACGTCGCGAGGGCGGCGGTGAGGTGATCACGGGCCGATTGTGTGGCTTTGGCGCGTCGGAGGCGCTCGCCGTAGAAGAGTCTGATACGCGCCAGGTCGAACGGCCAGGCTGCGGCTTCGGGGAGGGTCAGAGCCTGTTCGAAATGGTCGTCGGCGGAGATCATGGCCGTCGCACCGTGGGTTACCAGGGCCAGCCTTGGGGAGAGCTCAGCGGTGTGTGCCTGATGCAGCGCCGCGACATGGGCTTTTGCCTCGGTGGGGTGGCCGGAGCGGACAGCGGCTTCGACGAGGTCGGGGACCAGGCACAGAGCGGGACCCTGGAGACGCGGGAGGGCGCCTGCGGGGGCGATCGAGGTCGCGTGCAGGAACGCTGCTTCGTACTCGCCTCTGACGAGAGCGGCCCGCGTTCTGACCTCGGCTGCCAGGACGCGGAGGAGCTGGAGACGGCGGGGCGCGGCGAAGCGGGTGATCTCGTCAGCGAGTTCTCCTGCCTGGTCGGTGTCACCGTGCACGGCGGCGAGCATGCCTTGGCGGTGGAGGAACAGCTGAGCCAGAAGGTGGTAACCATGTCGGCGGCTGAGCCGCAACCCGTCCTCGCTGAGGTGGGCGGCCTGATCCCACGCGCCGGATTCGTAACAGTGCCGGCTGAGGAGGTTCATGGCGTGGATGGACAACGTGACATGGTCGTCCGCATGGCGCTCCTCCAGCAGGCGCAGCAATGCCGCCCTGCATTCCTCCAGTCGGCCGACGTACTGGGCGGCCATGCCGATCCGGATCACTTCGACGGGGCCAGCCGCGGCAAGCCGGGTGATCGCGTCATCGAGTCGGCTGAGGTCGTGAGGCGCGGGATCGGCGAAGCAGCTGATGAGTAGTGACAGTGAATCCGGTACTGGCGGGGCCAGCTGTGTGACGGCGAGCCGGAGTGGCGTCCAGAGGTCCGGGCGGGCGCCGAAGCCGCTGATCCATGTCAGCGTGTACAGGCCCTCATGAAGGATCTCGCGCGGTATTTCTGGCTGGATCAGCCCGGCGTCGACGGCCTTGGCCAGCGGCCGGTGTGCCCCGTCGACGTCACCTGTGCCGCTGAAGAAGAGGTGCTGCGCCGTCGCGATCGCGGTCATCAACGAGGCCGCGTCGGTGCCGGTGGCCGGTAGGTGTTCCAGAAGGCGGGGCGCGTCGCGGAGGTTTCCCGTGGCGTCGGTGCCGAGATAGGCGGCTTCGGCCGCTCTGCGGCTGCGGTCGCGGCGGTCCGGGCTGAGAGTCGCGGCCCGGGTGAGCGCGGCAACGGCACCGGCGAGGTCGCCGCGTTCTCGTGTCCGGTGGGCCAGCCGTTCCAGCAGGTAGGCGACATGCTCGTCCGGCTCGATCGCCGCTTCCGCGAGATGAAGGATGCGGCGGTCCTCGTCTCCGTCGGGCCGCGCGGCGAGCATCTCGTGGACTTTGCGTTGTTCTGCGGCCGTGGACAGGTCCAGGACGGCGGAGCGGATGAGTGGATGGCGGAAAGTCAGGCGCATCGTCGCCCGATCCAGGTCGATCAGTCCGGCTTCGCGCGCCTCCCGCAGGGCTTCGGCCACTACCCGGCCGGGGAGCAGCGACTGAAATGCCGCGATTTCTCTGCTGCCGTCCAGGACCGCCAGCAGCAGCATTTGTCGACTGGTCTGCGTGAGGTCGGCGACTCTGGAAGCGAAGATCGCCTGGAGGCGCTGGCTGAGTGGAAGGAAACGAGGCAGCGGTGCGGATCCGGAGAGCTGGTCCGCATCGAGGGTGGTCGGCAGTTCCCGGAGGATCAAGGGGTTGCCGCGGGCCTCGGCCAGAAGGCGTCGGCGCACCGGGGAGGGGAGGTCCGGGAAGCGGTCCGTGAGCAGCGCGGAGGCCGACCGGTCGTCCAACGGGGCGAGGTCGTGGACGCGCGGGGCTCTCGTTCGGTGAGCGTCCCTCGTGACGGCCAGCATCCCGATCCGGGTGCCTGCCAGATCGAGCGAGCGCAGCACCAGGGCGCTTCCGGAGTCCAGCCAAGGAAGGTCGTCGATCGCCAGCAGGAGAGGCCGGGGACGCGAGGCGTGCCGGAGCATGACCAGGGTGGCGTCGGCGACGGTGCGCTGCTGCGGCGCCGGTCCGGAGGCCAGGCCCAGGGCGGTCGTGAGAGCGACCTGATGTCGCTCGGGAAGGCGGGTGAGTTCGTCGAGCAGAGGATGGAGAAGCTGATGGAGCCCCGCAAAGGGCAGGTCGCCTTCGAAGGATGTTCCGGAGGCCCGGAGTACTCGGAATCCGCTGTCCGCCGCCTGGGTCGCCGCGGCGTGCAGGACCGCGCTCTTGCCGACTCCCGGCTCCCCGGTGATCATGAGAGATCGGCCGCGCCGGTTGGCGGCGGCCTCGACGAATCCGCCGATGGCAGCCAGATCGCGGTCCCGGCCGTGCAGCACGCTCGCCTCCTCCCGCGCCCTGTCGCCAGGGTAGGCCCGACGGCGGCCCAGCCGATTCCGTCAAATGACGCAGATCGCAGCGGGCGTGTCTCACTCCTTCCGGGGCTCGTCCCCGTTCAGCGCGTCCCGCAGTCCGGCTCTGGTCGTCACGCCGAGCTTGGGATAGATCTGGTAGAGGTGTGTGCTGACCGTCCGGGGCGACAAGAGAAGCTGCTCGGCGATCTGCTTGTTCGTCAGACCCGCTGCCGCCAGCATCGCGATCTCCCGCTGCTGCGGCGTCAGCGCGTCGGGACCGCCGGCTTCGAACCTCCCTGGCGTACCGCCGACCGCCCGCAGTTCCCTGCCCGCCAGGGCGGACCACGGCGCGGCACCCAGCCGTTGGAAGCCGTCGAAGGCATCGCTCAGCTGCCTGCGCGCCTCCACGGTGGCGCGGCTGTTGCGGAGGCGTCGTCCGTAGGACAGCTGGATCCGGGCCTGCTCGAAGGGCCACTGCTCCGCTCCGGCGACGGCGAGCGCTTCTTCGAAATGTTCGGCGAACCGGTCCTCGGGCGCCGCCATGCCCGCGGCTCCCAGAGTGACGAGCGCCAGCCTTGGGGAGATCGCGGGGATGTCCAGTTCTTGGAGGACGGCGACATGCCGGGCGGCCTCGGTGCGCGAGCCGGACCGCTCCGCCGCCTCGACCAGATCGAGAGCGGTCCACAGGGCGTAGGGAACGTAGGGTCGCAGTGTCCCGGCGGGGCTGATCGCGGAAGTGTGGGCGAACGCCTGTTGATACCTCCCTCTGCCCAGCTCACGGAGGGCGTCGATGCCATGGGCGTAGGCGAGCAGGAGTCCGACCCCGCGCGGCGCCGCCCAGCGGATCATCGCCTCGGCGGAGGCCCGGGCGTGGTCGAAACGGCCCTGCGCGGCGGCGATCAACGCGTCCTGGTGGACGAACAGCCATCGGAAGAGTGCGTAGCCGTGCAGCTCACATAGCCGCATGCCCTCCTCGCACAGGTCCAGTGACTCCCTCCATTGACCGGCGAAGAAGTCGTCGTTGGCCAGGACGACCTGGGACTGGAGCTGTGAGGTAATCGCACCGCCGTCCCTGCCGTGTTCGATGACCTTGCGCATGGGGCCCCGGCAGGAGCGCAGCCGGTCCACGTAGGCTCCGGCGTCGACGACCCGGGCCACGTAGGCCGGATCGGGCTCCTGAGTCAACCCGCTGATCAGGTCGTCGAGTTCGTCGAGCACCGGCAGCGCCTGATGGGCGGGATCACCGAACGTCTTGGCGAGGACGATCAGGTAGCGCGGCGGCGGCGGGTCGAAGCGCTTCATCAGGTTGTCCAGCGGCTGCCACATCTCGGCCCGGCCGCTGAAAAGACAGATGGCGATGAAGAACCACAGCGCTTCGATCAGGCCGTGGTCATCGCCGTCCAGGACCTCGCGGATCGCGATGGCGCCCAGGAGCATTCTGTGCGCGGCGTCGACGTCGCCCTCGCTGTTCAACAGGTACGCGGCCGTCGCTACGGCCGCCGCCAGCGTGGCGGGGCCGCCGGGGTCGGCATGCTGGGCATCGGCCAGCAGCCGGGGCACGCTGGCGATGTCGCCTGTCATCTCCGCCCCGATGTAGGCGGCACGGGCCAGCCTGCGACCGCGATCCGGGCCCGAGGGAGTGAGATCCGCCGCGCGGAGCAGGGCGGAGACCGCGCCGACGGCGTCGCCTCGACGGAGGGTCCGGTCGGCGCTCTGTTCCAGGAGCGTCGCGATCAACTCGTCCGGGGCCTCGGCCGCTTCGGCCAGATGCCAGGCACGCCGGTCGGGCTGGTCCGGCATCTGGGCCGCGATCGCCGCGTGCAGGCCGCGCCGCTCCTGGTTAGTGGACATCGCGATCACCGCGGATCGCATCAACGGATGCCGGAACGTGAGGCGGCCACGCTCGCCGTTGACCCGGACCACTTGAGCGCGCTCCGCGGGGGCGAGATCGTCGATGGCACCCGTTCCGAAGGCTGCGACGAGGATGCCCAGGTCACCGCTCGCGTCGAGTGCCGCGAGGAGCAGGGCGTTCCTGGTCGCGACGGGGAGCGGATCGACCCTGGCCGCAAAGAGGTGCTCCAGCCGCTGGCTCAGCGACGGCATCGGGCTCGTCAGCCGTTCATGGCGCCGATCCACGACGCGCACGGGCAGCTCAAGCAGCGCCAGTGGATTTCCCGCCGCTTCCTCCAGCACTTGCTGGCGGAAGCGCGGTGCCAGTCCGGGGAATCGCTGGTCGATCAGGTCGGCCGCGGCGGCCTGGCCGATCGGCATCAATTCGAGGGCCGCGACGCCGCCGCCGTCGAAGAAGCTCGACTCGCCTGCGCGGAAGGCTCCGAGAAAACCGATCCGGGGTCCATCGAGACGCCGTGCGACGAACGCCAGGACGGCCGCGCTCATGCGGTCCAGCCACGGCAGGTCGTCCACGATGACCAGGAGCGCGCCCTCTCCTCGGGCGAGCACGAGCAGTGACAGCATGGCGTTGGACACGGCCAGCCGGTCGGGAGGCGGCCCGTCGTCGAGTCCGAGCGCCGTGGCCAGCGTGCCGCGCTGCAGAGGGCTCAACTCGTCGAGCCGTGGGAGGAACGGCTTCAGCAGGCGATGGAGGGCCGCGTAGGCCAGATCCGTGCCGCCTTCGACTCCGGCGGTCCGGATGACCGGGATCCCGCGCGTCACAGCCGCCTCTTCGGCGGCTTCCAGCAGTGCGGTCTTGCCCACACCCGCCTCGCCATGAAGCACGAGGGAGTCCCCGTTCGCCGCGACTCGCCGCACAAACTCCTCGACGACCTTTAGTTCCTGCTCTCGGCCCAGCAAGGTGCCGTCTCTCGACGACCGGTCGTCCTTCGGCCTCTGCTCCGAGCCGGCGTTCCCTCCGTCGAGCGTCACAGCCCGCACGCTACCGGCCTCAAGACCGTCGTACCACGGGTGAGATCAGGCGGTCCAGGTGATCCCGTAGTGGTCCGAGGGGGCTCGTCGTTCACGGTACGACTCCGCGGCGCCGGGTCATGCGTCGGCCGTGTTGCTGAGGGCGTCGCGGAGGGCGGCCCGGGAGGTGATGCCGAGCTTGGGAAAGACCTGGTAGAGGTGAGTCGAGACGGTGCGTGGGGACAGGAAGAGGCGGGCCGCGATCTCCTTGTTGCTGTAGCCGGCGGCCGCGAGCAGGGCGATCTGATGCTGCTGCGGGGTGAGGGCGGCCAGGCCGGCGGCACTCTTGGGGACGGTGGCGCCGGTCGCGCGGAGCTCGCGATCGGCTCGGTTCGCCCAGGGAATGGCTCCGAGGCGGCGGAAGGCATGGGCGGCCGCGGTGAGGTGGCGGCGGGCGTCGACGGTGCGTCTCGCGCGGCGGAGGTGTGTGCCGTAGCCGAGTTGGACACGGGCGAGGTCGAAGGGCCAGCGATCGTTCCCTGGGTCGGTGATGGCGGTTTCGAGGGCCGCGGTGTCGGGGGCGGCGTCGGTGACGGCCGCACCGGCGAGGATGACCAGGCGGAGCCGTGGGGAGAGCCGGCCGAGGTCGAGTTCGTGAGCTGCGGCGATGTGCGCCGCGGCTTGGGCGGGGCGTCCGCTGTGGAGGGCGGCTTCGACGAGGTCGCCGAGCACCCAGAGGGCGTGCGGGTTGTAGGGGCTGAGGGTGCCGGGCGGGCTGATGGTCGCGGCTTGGTGGAAGGCGGTGTCGAAGTCGCCTTGGCCGAGGGCGGTCAGGCTGCGGATGTGGGAGGCGTAGGCGCCGATGATTCCGGCGCGGCGGGGCCCGGCCCAGGCGTCCATGTGATCCGCGGTGTCGGCGGCGTACTGGAAGTCGCCGCGGGCGGCGGCCAGGAGGGCGTCGATGAGTCGGCCGGGCCAGGTCAGCAGGTCATAACCGTGGGTGTCGCAGAGTTTGAGTCCTTCGTTGATGTGCTGCTGGGCCTCGTCCCAACGGCCGGTGTGGAGGGCGTCCTGGCCGAGGAGGAAGAGCGCCTCGATGGCCGAGGTGACGGCTCCGCCCTCGCGGCCGTGCTGGATGACGCGCTGGAGCGGTTCGCGGCAGGCCGACAGCCGGTCGAGGTAGGCGACGGCGGTGCCGGTGCGGATGATCCGGGCGTGGCTGACTTCGTGGTCGAGGCTCTCGACGGCGGCGTCGGCGCGGTCAAGCAGGTCCGAGGTGAGGCGGGCGGGGTCGCTGAAGGTGCGGGAGAGGATCGCCAGAAGTTCGGGCGGGCGCGGCCGGAGCCGGTCGACGGCGTCGATGAGGGGCGGCCACAGCTCGGCCCGGCCGCCGAAGAAGCAGACCATGAGCAGGGTGTAGAGCACCTCGATGACGACGATGTCGTCCGCTCGGCAGGGGTCGTGGTGTTCGTTGATGGCGGTGGTGAGGAGGCGGTGGGCGGTGTCGACGTCACCGTCTCCGTGCAGGAGCTGGTAGGCGCGGGCGCCCGCGACCGAGAGCTTGTCGTCCGGGCCCGGCCGGGCTTGGCGGGCCTGGTCGAGGAGGCGGGGGGCGTCATGGAGGTCGCCGGTGACGATGATGCCGAGATAGGCCGCTTCGGCCAGGCGTCCGCTTCGGCCCTTGCCGACGGGGCTGAGGTCGGCGGAGCGCAGCAACTGGGTGACGGCGCCGACGGAATCGCCGCGCCGCAGGCTGGCGATGGCGACCCGTTTGAGGAGGGCGGCCACCTTCTCGTCGGGCTCCTGGGCGGCCTCGGACAGGTGCCAGGCGTGCCGTTCGGGCCGGTCGGCGAGGCGGACGGCGAGTTCGGCGTGGGCGAGACGGCGCTGTTCGCTGGTCGACAGGTCGACGACCGCCGATTGGAGGAGGGGGTGGCGGAAGGTGAGCCGGCCGGTCGGTTCGTCGGCGTGGACGAGTCCGGCGCGTTCTGCCGGGCCCAGGCCGTCCTCGGGTCGGGCCGCGGCGATCGCGCGGATCAGTCGCAGGTCGCCGGTTCCGTCAAGTGCGGCGAGAAGGAGGAGGTCGAAGGCCTGTGCCGGGAGCGCCCGGACCCGGGAGGCGAAGGCGTCCTGGAG
This sequence comes from Nonomuraea sp. NPDC001699, assembly GCF_053596455.1. NCBI lineage: Bacteria > Bacillati > Actinomycetota > Actinomycetes > Streptosporangiales > Streptosporangiaceae > Nonomuraea > Nonomuraea sp. NPDC001699. The sequence goes on from NZ_JBSFGF010000003.1 coordinate 63,535, forward strand.
GCGCCTGCTCAGCGGGAGTGCGGTGGGGAGGGTTCCCGCGACGGCGTGAGCGAGGTCGCCGAGGGAGACGGGGAGTTCGAGCAGGGCCAGCGGGTTGCCCAGGGCCGCGTCCAGCAGGCGCCGCCGCACGCGGGGTGTCATCACCGGGTAGCGGTCGGCCAGCAGCTCCGCCGCGGCCTCGTCCGACAGCGGCTCCACCAGGAGGATGGGGAGGTCGCCCTGGTCGAAGAAGTGGGCTTCGCCTGTACGGTGAGCCGCGACCATGCCCACCCGCTGTCCTGCCAGACGGCGGGCTACCATGCCGAGCACGCTGGCACTCGCCCGGTCCAGCCACGGCAGATCATCGATGATGATCAACAGCGGACGTCGCGCGGACGCCTGGTCCAGCAGAGCCAGGACGGCGTTGGCCACGAGGAGCTGGGCCGGGGCCGGCCCGGCGGCCAGTCCGAGCGCGATGTTGAGGGCGTCGCCGAACAGGGGGCTCAGCCGGACAAGCTCGTCGAGACACGGGTGCAGGAGCTGGTTCAGAGCGGCGTAGGAGATCTCGACCTCGAACTGCGAGCCGGCCGCCCGCAGCACCCTGCCGCCGGCCTCGTCCGCGTGAGCGGCGGCATGATCCAGCAGCGCTGTCTTTCCCACACCGGGATCGCCTGCCAGCAGCAGCGCGCTCCCTGCTTGATCGCCGATTCCCGCGATCAACTCCTCCAGCCGGCGGGTCTCAGCCGCTCGGCCGACCAGCGGCCTCGGCCCTGCGGCGGCCCGATCCTGCCCCGCGCCGAACCTGTCCATCTTGCGACCTTCCGTCATCGGCTGAAACCTGTCCAGCCTCCGGTCACGAAGGAGACGACACCTTCGGCGAAAGCGGCCGGTTCCTCGATATGGCCGAAATGGCCACTGCCGTGGAGGGTGAGGAGCCGGGAGTCCGGGAGGAGCCGGTGGAGCTCGGCCGCCCAGCGGGGACCGCAGATGAAGTCGTGGGCTCCGACGATGACGAGCGCCGGGATCGTGACACTCTTCAGGTCGTGTCGGTCGTCGAACGGTTCAGGCCGCTGGTCGGTGTCCAGCCCGGAGATGTAGGTGCCGGTGATCGCGTCCCGGAACGGCCGGTACTCCTCCTCCCGGGCACGGTGGTCGGCGACGTAGGCGGGAAACAGCGCACGCGCGGCATGGGTGAAGGCCGCGTCGTCACCGATCGTGGGGACCGACTCCCAGACGTCCAAAATCTCCGGGCGGGCGTCGGGACGCTCGGCGAGGAGCGCGCGCAGACTCCGGTCAGCCTCGGCGAAGTGCTCCGAGCCCGCTGACGGAGCGCTCTCGTACAGGATGATCCCGGCGAGGCCGCCGGGCCGGTGGACGGCGTGGTACTGGGCGACGAAGCCGCCGTGGGAGTGGCCGAGCAGGTGGACCGGGCCGCGGCCGAGGTGGCGGCGGAGGCGTTCGAGGACGGTCGAATAGCGGTCGCGGGTGTAGCCGTGCGGGTGGGCGGGCAGCCGGTCCGATCGCCCGGTGCCGATCGGCTCCAGGTAGACCATGGTCAGGTGTCTCTCCAGCTCCGGCATCCGCAGGTAGTCCCACGTGAAGCCGGGCCCTCCCGGATGCGCCACGCAGATCGGGCCGGTGCCGTGCACGTGGAAGGCGACCGTCAGGCCTTCGGCCGTGAAGGAGTGGAGGCCCTGGGACAGAGGCTCTGGGGTGGATGCGGTCATCAGGACTCCCGACTCGAAATCTGGGGGCAGGGACACCGGCAAGATGTCGGCGCGACCTCAAAGTTCGATCGGCAGGAGGTGATCTACATCACACTCGCTCCTCATGGGGCCAGATGCCCAGGAGCTCCGCGGGAACGGCCGCGGGCCGGAGCGGGCGCGGGTGGTGCAGCCGCAGCTGAGTCACTCTGCCGCCGTCCAGGTGCATGATCCAGGCGACCGACGGCGGGCAGTGCGCGGGATCGTCCGCAGGATTGTCGATGACCATCTCCCAGACCGCCAGCGTCCGGCACGCGGCCACGTTGACCGGCCGTTGCCGCACCCCGGCGGACAGGTCGCGGTCCATCGCCCGTTCCAGCAGCGCAGCACCCCCGATCCGCGCGGCTCCACTCATCAGAGCGACCTCGGCGGACCACTCACCTCGCAGGAGCGCGCCGAACCGTCCGTTCTCGGCGGCGGTCAGGGTGTCGCGCGCCTCCGCCCAGCTCGCCTCCGTCCGTGATCGAAGACCGCTGTACGCGCTCTGCGCCGTGCCGGCGAGAGCGTCGAGGAGCTTGGCGCGGGCTTGGCTCAGCCGGCTGCGTACCGTGCCCACCGGCACGCCGCACACCTGGGCGATGGCCTCATAGCCGGTCACGCCCTCGCTGAAGTGACGCAGGATCAGCGGCAGCCGCAACGTGGGAGAGAGCGCCTCGATCGCCTCCCACACCCAGGTCCGCGTGGCGTGGTCGTCCAATGCCCGGCCCGGATCGGCGTCGTAGCCGCCCGACGGCGGCTCAGCCACGGGCTCGACCCGCCGCGCCTCGCGCAGCAGGCCGCGGCACCGGTTCCGCACGATCATCCGCAACCAGGGGCCCACCGCCTCCGGGTCACGGATGTCCCCGATCCGCCGCAACGCGGTGAGCGCCGCGTCCTGCACCACGTCCTCGGCGTCAGGACCTGGCCCCAGAAGACTCAACGCCACCGCCCGCATGCCCGCCCGATGCCGATCCAGGAGCAGCCCTACCGCAGCGACTTCTCCGGCCTGGGCGGCCAGTACCAGCGGCGCGTCATGCTCCCGAAGGTCCGTCATGTTCGACATCCTCGCGTTCCTGTCCCGCGCCGGAGGCACACCGGCCGGAGTCCACTGTCCTGGACGAGGCGGGCCCCGCTCCGGCGCGAGGCCCGCGGCCGTCGATCAGTCCGTGGCCTTGGCCGCGGCTTCGATCTGCTTCGCGGTGATGTCGGGGTGGCTCATCATCGGGACGTGCGAGGCGCCCTTGACCTCGATGACGTGAGACTTGGCACGCTTGTAGAACCAGCGCTCCAGCGCGGGCGGGATCGCCTTGTCCTCGGTCGCGACGATCGCCCACGACGGGATCGTCCGCCAGGCGGCGGCCGTGGTGACGTCGGTGAGGGCCTGCTGGGCGAACGGCCGCTGCGTGATCTGCATCAGGTCGGTGGTGGCCTTGGGCAGATCGGCGGCGAACGCGGCCCGGAACTTGTCGGCCCGCAGGTACAGGTCGACACCGGCCCCGCCGTCGGCAAGCGGATAGGGAACCCCCTGGACGGAGTCGCCGATCAGGCTGCCGGGGAACTTCCCGAGCAGGTCGCCGAGCTGCTCACCCTCGTCCGGCGCGAACGCCGCGACAAAGACCAGCGCCTTGACCGCGCTGTTCCCGGCGGCGGCGTTGGTGATGACCGCGCCGCCGTACGAGTGACCGACCAGCACGATCGGCCCCTCGATCGACTTCAGGACGGACGCGAGGTACGGCGCGTCCGTCGGGAGGCCGCGCAGCGGATTCGCCGGAGCGACGATCTTCGTGTAGCCGTCCTTGCGGAGCCGGTCGATGACGCCGTTCCAGCCGGACGCGTCGGCGAAGCCGCCATGGACGAGCACGACGGTCGGCTTCACCTTCGTGTTGTCGCTGGCCGACGCGGTCGAAGCGGGCAGCGCGAGGAGCGCCGCCGCGGTGGTCACCGCGGCCCCGGAGGCGAGAATCCGGCGACGGGTGAACAAGGGACGAGAAAGCATGACGGGACTCCTTGCAAGGGGAATTGCGTGATCCCGTCCCGCCTGGAGCCAGCAGGCAGGACGGGCAATCGGGTGGCGCCGGAGGAAACGGCGGGCTCAGACTGTGATGCTGGTCGCGGCCTGAGCGATGACGGCCGCGACGGCGGCGGGGTTGGACACGTAGACCGCGTGGCTGCCCGCCACCTCGGTGACCGTCGACCCGGCCCTCTCCGACATCGCCCGCTGGGCGGGCGGCGGGATCATCCGGTCGTCCGCGGCGACCAGATACCACGACGGCTTGATCCGCCAGGCCGGCTCCGACACCGCGCCCGCGAGCGCGTCCACGCCCCACGGCACCTGCGAGTCGGCCATGAACGCCGCCAGGCTGTCCGGGACGTCCGCGGCGAACGACCCGGCGAACTTCTCCCTGTCCAGGAACAGGAAGCCGTCCTGCGGCGGCAGGATCGGCGGCACCGGCGCACCGGGCGGAGGATCGGCGATCAAGGTGTTCACCGACTCGCCCTTGTCCGGCGCGAATGCCGCGATGTAGGCCAGGGCGGCGACGTTCGGGTGGGTGCCGGCCTCGGTGATCACGACACCACCGTAGGAGTGCCCGACCAGCACCGCCGGTCCGTCCAGAGCGTCCAGGGTCCGCTGGGTGACGGCCACGTCGTCGGCCAGGGACAGGGTGGGGTTCTGCACGACGTACACCCGGTAGCCGTCGGCTGTCAGGTGTTCGTACACCCCCTGCCAGCCCGATCCGTCGACGAAACCACCGTGCACCAGCACGATGTTCTTCACTTCGCTCACGACACTGCCTCCGATCCCCCGGGATTCCGACCCGGCTCGATGGGGAGATGACCGGAACGCTAAACCTCCTGCCGCCTCCACCGAATGCGCCAAATGACGTAGACCGCGCAATAGCCGCAGCAGCTACGTCAACTGACGTAGCCCACGCCAGACCACGATCTCGACACCCTGCCGCGCCGAGGACGCCAGGACCGCTCGGAGTGAGCTCGGCTGTCCCCTGGTGATCGCGGAGCAGGCGCAGCGCGGGGGCGGGCGAGGGATGCCGGCTCTTCCTCTGTCTGCGGGTGGTGACCAGGCAGACCGGCCGCAGGCCGGCGGCTCGTTGAGCCGCCGGCCTCACCTCGGTGTGCAGCGGGCCGGTCGACCGAGACGTCGCTGGTGGCCTCGGCGCCGAGGTGGCCCGTACGGGTGATCGGCTCAGGCGGCGGGAATGATCCCGAGCTGCTGAAGGACCTTCACTCCGTCGTCGAGCCCAACTTCCTCGACGATGAGGCCGTCCTGGACCTTGAGCACGGTCGTGCCGGTGAAGCGGAGCGTCCTGCCGGACGCCGCCGGGACGGAGCCGATGGGAAGGTCGTCGAAAACGATCGGCCCGGTGTGCGTGCCGCCGCCCTCCCACTGGCCGACGACGTAGTCACCCTCGGCGATGAGGTCCGCGGTGCCCCAGAAGTTGAGGTCCGGGAACGCGGTGCGGAAGTTGGTCGCGAACGCGCGCACCTCGTCCCGGCCGCGCATGGGCTTGTGCAGCGAGTACTCGAACCGGATGTCCGGGGCGGCGAGTTCGTCGATGATTTCCGGATTGAAGGGATTCCCCCAGAACTCCGTGAACCATCGACCGACAATATCCTTGTTCTTCTGAGACATTCGTTCGTCCCTTTTCGCTGGTATCCGCTGTCAAGCGGAATGACATGTCGAAGACGTTCGGCGGAGCCGATACGTGAGATTCACGGTGATGAATCGAAAGGAATTTCCTGGCGGTCGCGCAGGCCGAGGGCTTCGTAGACGGCCTCGGTCGCCGTACCGCACCGGACGATCACGCGATCGATGCCCGCGGCGCGGGCGTTACGCAGCAGTTCGACCTTGAGCGCCTGTTCCACCCACGGCTCGCGGGTCGGCTCCACCCAGGTCACGACGTCGCGTGGGATCTCGCCGGTCGGGTCGATGACCGAGATTCCGACGGCCTCGTCACCCTCGCACGCCACGACGACGAGATTCTCGTCGCGGATGGTGAAGGGCATCACGTCGATGCCGCCGCAGATCATGGCGGATTGAAGGAGGTCGCCGACTGCCATGGCGAGTTGCGTCGACCGGGTATGGCGATCCGCGAGATTCGGGAAATGGTAGGCGGCGACGGCCGCGCGGCGCTTGAGGGTCCGGTAGGCGTCGGCGTCGAAGCCGGTCAGGTCGTAATGCCGGTCCTGTCGGCTGTTCATTCGTGCATTCTCCGCGCGTCCAGGGTTGTGAAAAGGGTGCCCGCGGCCGCCGGGCGCGGGGCGGCCGCGGGCATGCTGAGCCGACTGGTGTCAGCCACGCCGGGCGGTTCTGCTCCCGGCATCGGGAAGACGCCAGGGCGGGCGGGAACGTGAGATGCGATCATTCGGGGCCGCCGGCCTGCAAGGGAGCCCGCGAGCGGTTTCACGAGGTCCAGATGCCGGAACTGCCCCGTCGGTGCGAGCCGAGCAGGTGGGTGTCGACGATGCCGATCGCCTCCATGAGGGCGTACATGGTGGTCGGGCCGACGAAGGCGAATCCGCGTCGGCGCAGTTCCTTGGACAGGGCGACGGACTCGGCGGACGTCGTGGGGATCTCGGCGAAGGTCCGGGGGCGGGGTGTGGCCTCGGGCCGGAATGACCACACCAGTGCGGCCAGGCCCATCTCCTCGCGCAGCCTGATGGTGGCGCGGGCGTTGGTGATGGTCGCCTCGATCTTCCGCCGGTTGCGGACGATGCCGGTGTCGGCCATCAGCCGGTCGACGTCGGCATCGGTGTACGCGGCGACCGCGTCGGGGCGGAAGTCGTCGAAGGCCGCACGGAACGCGGGCCGCTTGCGCAGGATCGTCGCCCATGACAGGCCCGCCTGGAAGCCTTCGAGGCTGACGCGCTCATAGACGCCGTGCTCGTCGGTGACGGGCATGCCCCATTCGGTGTCGTAGTAGTCGCGCAGCAGCGGCGAGGCGGCCGCCCACGCGGGGCGGGCCAGGCCGTCCGCTCCGATGAGGACCCCGGTGTCGGTGGTCATCCGTCGAGTCCGGTCATGCGCATGGTGATGTTGATCCGTCCGTGGCTGAGGCCGCAGCCCTTGGGGGCGGTGTGCTCGTGCACCTTGGTGACGCCGTGGCAGGCCAGCCGGGCAGGTCCGCCGAAGACGAACAGGTCGCCGGAGGCCGACACCAGGTCGGTGTACGGCCTACCGCGGCTCTCGGCGTCGCCGAACCGGAAGGTGCAACTGCCGCCGATGGACAGCGGGGCGACCGGGGCGCGGAGATCTCGTCCCTGTCCTGGTGCATGCCCAGGCGGGCGGCGGCGTCGTAGAAGTTCACCAGCGCGGTGCCCGGGTCGTGGCCGGCGGCCTGGGGGGCGTCGCGTCCTGGACGGATCGTCCAGCCGGGGAAGGACAGGAGGCGGGCGCCGTTCACGTCGGTGGCCTCCCGGGTGTGCTTGTACGGCTGCCGGTGCCGGCCCAGGCGGCGCCCGGGGCGATCTCGCCCATGACGTTCGGGGAACTCCGGGGTGAACAGCGTCATCGTCGCTCCCCCACCCACCAGGCGGCGCCGTCCGCGCTCGCCCCTGCCAGGCCGTACAGCCGGGCGGGTCCGACGAGGGCGAGCGTGCGCGGGTCGCCGACGGCCGTGGCCGTCGGGTCGGCGTCGTCATCGGCCGGTGTCATCAGCACGGAGCTGTTCATCGTTCTCCGTGTGCTCTTCCACTCCTGGAAGCGGTCGCGGCAGCAGGCTCCGCAGGGGCGGAACCCGGCCGCGATCGCGGTGACCTCGTCGGCGAAGAAGACCCGGTACCTCACATAGCCTCCGCGGGCGATGGCGCGCAACGCGGCTAGGCAGTCGAGCCGCCCATAGATCTTCGACCGGCAATGGCCGCCCCACAGCCCCTTGACCTCGGACTGGTAGGGGCGGCCGTCCGCGCCGAGGAGGGTGTAGGTCTTGGCCGCCTCGCTCATGCGGCGTCGTGGAAGACGAGCGCGAGGGTATGCCGCTCACCGGACCTGATGGCCGAGACGCCGTGCCGTACCGGTGCCGCCGACCAGCCTCGGGCCGACCTGACCGGCCGGTCGCGGGTGGTGAACAGGTAGCCGTGGCCGTGCGGCAGCAGCGTGGCCGTGCCACGGGACTGGGCACGCGGACGCTGTTCCAGCAGGAGAAACTCGCCGCCGGTGTGGTCCACGCCAGGCTCGTTGAGGTTGATCACGACCTGCAGCGGGAACACCAGGTCCCCGTACAGGTCGCGATGCAGGGCGTTCCAATCCTTCGCGCCGTAGCGCAGCAGGATCGCCGTCGACTTCGTCTGGCCGGCGTCGTGGCACATCTCCAGCCACTCGTCGAGCGTGTCGGGCCACGGCACGGGCCGGCCGAGTTTGGCCCACCAGTCACGGGCGATCGGCAGCAGCCGCGGGTAGAGCGCCTGCTTGAGCCGCTCGATCGGCTCCGGGTACGGCGTGCGGAAGTAGCGGTACTCGCCTTCCCCGAAGCGGTGCCTGCCCATGTCGACGGTGCTGCGGAACAGGTCGTCCCTGCCGTACAGCTCCCTGATCTCGACGGTCTCTTCCGGGGTTAGCAGGCGCGGCAGCAATGCTCCGCCGTACTCGTCGATCTCGGCGGTGATCGCCGCCCAGTCGCCGGACTCGACGTGCTCGCGCCATCGGTCCGTGCTCATGCCGCGCTCTCCAGGTCCAGGAGCAGGGTCTTGGCCTCCAGACCGCCGACGTAGCCGCCGGAAGTGCCGTCCGTACGGAGCACGCGATGGCACGGGACGACGATCGGCAGCGGATTGGTGGCGCAGGCGGTGCCGACCGCGCGGACAGCCTTGGGATTGCCGACGAGTTCGGCCATGTCCCGGTAGCTGCGGGTCTGGCCGTACCCGATCTGAGGCAGATGCGTCTGCACCAGGCGCCGGAATCCGTGCGACAGGGACAGGTCAAGCTTCAGATCGAAGACCTGGCGGCGCCTGGCGAAGTACTCGTCGATCTCACGGGCCGCCGCGTCCAGCCGCTTCGGTGCACGCAGGATACGCGGGCTGATCTTCTGGCTGAGGGTTTCCAGGACCCGGTCATGGTCCTCACGCGCGTACGCCACCCGGACCAGCCCCTCGGGTGTGGCGGCGAGCAGCAACGTGCCGACAGGCGAGTCGATGGTGGTGTAGGCGACGTCGACGAGCTGGGCGCGCGCGGCCTCCTGCTCCAGACGGTGGTGGAGTCGGCGGAGCGTGTCGTCGTCCACGGGCGTCGACAGCAGGGCGGACAGGTCGTCATCGTGGCGGATGTCGTTCATGATGATGCTCCTCTCGTGAGCGCGCCCGGATAGGTCTTTCTCAGGTTCTTGAGCCCGTCCGCGGCCGCTCTTCTGGCCGCCTCGACGGTGCCGCCGAGAATCTCCGCGATCTCGGCGTACGCCAGGCCCGCCACGTAGCGGTAGGCGATGGCCTGGCGTTGCTTGGCGGGGAGCTCCTTAACCGCGGCCCACAACTCGCCGTCCTCAGAACCGGGAAGCGCGGCCGGTCCCTCCGGCACCTCCTCGACGGGCAGAGGAGCCCGTTTCGCGACGCGCAGCACGTCGATCGCCTTGCGGTGGGCGATCGTCACGAGCCAGGCTTCCACGTTCGCCGTCTCGGGCAGGTCGGGATAGGCGCGCAGGGCGGACAGGAACGTCTCCGACCAGGCGTCGTCCGCGTCGTGCGGGCCAAGGAGAACCCGGCAGACGCGCAGCACGGTTGCGCCGTGCTGCGCGACCACGTTCTCGAACGGTTGCTTCATATCCCATCCCATCGACAAACGTGATCTTCCGGTCAGAACAGCCGTCCGGCGCTGACGTCGGCCGATTCCTCGAGTTCCAGCAGCATCCGCTTGCGCTTGAGCCCGCCGGCGTATCCGGTGAGGGAACCATTGGAGCCGATGACGCGGTGGCATGGCACGAAGACACACAGTGGGTTCGCACCCACGGCCGCTCCGACCTTCTGCGCGAGCGCCCGGTCGCCGAGTTCCTCGGCGATCCGGCCGTAGGTGGTCGTGTCACCGCACTGAATGCGCTTCACGACGTCCCAGACGGCGTGCCGGAACGCGTCGCCCTCGGCGGCGAGTGGCAGATCGAACTGTCTGCGCTCACCCGCCAGGTACTGGCGCAACTGACGGGCGGCCTCGTCCAGCAGCCGGTCCGCGGACTCGGTCACCTCGGAGCCGAACGTCTCCTGCGCAGGCCGGCGAACGTGATACCGGAAGTACAGGCCGATGATCGCCTCGCCCATCGCGACGATGGTGAGCGAGCCGAGGCGGGTTTCGATCACGAGGTGGCGGGTGCTCATCTGTATCCCTTCTTCTGCCTGGAAGACGTCCGCCACCGGCCGAACGTGAGATCCCAGATCGTCGCACTACGCTCGCTGCTCCATGGCGGAGATCGACGTGCTGCGTGCGGTGGCCTACGTCGCCTGCGGGCTCGCCGTCCCCAAGACCGCGTTCAGCGCACTCGCGGTGCAAGCCGCCGCAGCAGCCGCCACGGACGTAGGAAACCTGCCCCGGCCGATCTCAGGCGCGCCGAAGTCCTGGCGGCGATTCAGGGCGGCGCACGATGAAGGCCGCAACGGTGAGGCCGGCGCGAGCCGCCGCCCCGATCTGGGGCGGCGGCCAGATGGCTCGCCTTGACGCCTCAAAGTGTGAGTGGTTTATTACTCACATGACGACCAACCGAGGGCGACAGCTGTCCACCGCCGAGGAGCGGCGGGAGACGGTGCTCGCCACCGCCATCGGTGCCTTTGCCGCCCGCGGCTACTGGGGTACGACCACGACGGAGGTGGCCAAGGCTGCCGGAATCTCCCAGGCCTACGTCTACCGGCTGTTCCCGAGCAAGGAGTCCCTGTTCGTGGCGGTCGTCGAGCACTGCTTCGTGAAGGTGCGCGGCGCCCTGGAGCAGGCGGTCGCCACCCACGGCGGCGGCTCGGCCGAGGCCGTCCTGCACGCGATGGGCGACGCCTACGCCCGGCTGATCAGCGACAACGACCTGATGCTGATACAGCTGCACGCCCAGGCGGCGGCGGTGTCCGAGCCCGCCGTGCGTGAGGTGGTCCGGCAGGGCTACGCCCGGCTGGTGGAGTACGTACGCGGCGCCTCCGGCGGCGGCGAGGCCCAGATCCAGGACTTCTTCGCCCAGGGGATGCTGTGCCACCTGCTGGTGTCCATCGGCGCCGACGAGGTCCAGGCGCCCTGGACACGGACCCTCTCGGCGGGCATCACGCACTACTGAGCCCTCCCGGGCGATCCGCCCGGGTTGAGGCCGGCGGGGCTCGCGCCCCGCCCTTTTCTCACCACGAGGATGAGTGGTTAACCACACACATCGCGAGTCGGAGATGCGTAAGACAGCCACGGGCCCGGCGCTCGCGGCGTTGGCCGCGGCGCAGTTCCTCGTCGTGCTCGGCAACTCGATCGTGAACGTAGCGCTTCCGCAGATCCAGGACGGCGCCGGCCTTTCCGACGGCGGCACAACCTGGGTCGTCAACGCCTACGGGCTGGCGTTCGGCGCCCTGCTGCTGGCCGGGGGGCGGGCCGCGGACCTGCTGGGCCATCGCAGGCTTCTGCTGGGCGGGCTGGCGGTTTTCGGGACGGCCTCGGCCGTGTCGGGTCTGGCGTCCTCGCCGGGTGTGCTGATCACGGCTCGTGCCGTGCAGGGGATGGGAGCGGCGGCGATCGCCCCGGCTGCGCTGGCCGTGGTGATGAGCCTGTTCCCACCGGGCCCCGGCCGGGGCAGGGCGCTGGGAGTGTGGGGCGCGGTCTCGGGCGCCGGCGGCGCCGCCGGGGTGCTCTTGGGCGGTCTCCTGGCCCAGGCGTGGGGCTGGCGGGCGCTGTTCTTCGCCGTCACCGCCGGCACCTTCGCGGTGCTGCTCGCCGTCGCGCTCGGCACTGCGCCTGCCGATAACTACATCCGCCCAGGTCATGACTCTGCGAGGGTTCTGTGTGGGGTACGCGAGCTCCGGTCCCTCGGGAGACGGGAACGCGTACGGCAGGATGATCCGCTGTGCTGCTTCGCTTGGCCTACCTAACTGTCACGAACGCCTTCGCCGCGCTGTGGTTACTGCCCATGAGCGATCGAGACAAGGACGTGGAGATTCTCGTTCTACGTCACCAGATTTCTGTCCTCGAACGCCAACTCGGCGCTGACACCAGAGTGCGATTCGCGCCCGAGGACCGAGCCCTTCTCGCCGCTCTCCTGACCTCGCTGCCCCGGGAGGTCCTGTGCCGGCTGCGGCTGCTCATCCGCCCAGACACCGTCCTGCGCTGGCACCGCGATCTGATGAAACGTCGTCATGCCCGTGCCTGCCGACCGAAGCGGCCTGGCCGTCCACCCACCGTCCAGTCCATCCGCGCTCTCGTCCTGCGCCTGGTCCGGGAGAATCCCGGCTGGGGCTACCGGCGGGTGCACGGCGAGCTCACCACACTCGGTATCAAGGTCGCGCCGTCCACCGTGTGGGAAATCCTCAAACAGGCCGGTCTCGATCCGGCACCCGAACGAGCCTCCACCACATGGGCCGGCTTCCTGCGCTCGCAAGCCGACGCTCTGCTGGCCGCCGATTTCATCGAGACCATCACCTTGAACGGGCAGCGCCAGTACATCCTGGTGGTGATCGAGCACGCCACCAGGCGGGTCCGTGTGCTCGGCACCACCGCGCACCCGAGCGCAAGCTGGGTCACCCAGGCGATCAAGAATCTGGTGATGGACCTGGACGATGCGGGCCGCAGAGCGCGGTTTCTGATCAGAGACAGGGATGGGAAGTTCCCGGCCCTCATGGATGCGATTCTCGCCGAGGCCGACATCAAGACAGTGCTCACCGGTATCCGGATGCCGCGGATGAACTCGATCATGGAGCGGTGGGTGCAGTCGTGCCGGCACGAGCTTCTCGACCGCTGCCTGATCTGGAACGAACGCCACCTGCGGCACGCCTTGCGGGAGTACGAACGGTTTACAACCAGCACCGGGCCCATCAAGCCCTGAACCAATCCGCCCCGCTGCGTCCCGCCCCGGACCCGATTACGGCCCCCAAGCGAATCACCGACCTGAACATATGTAGAAGAGCCCGGCTCGGCGGTGTCCTCCACGAATACTCACATGCCGCTTGACCTGCATGGACGGAATTTTCGGCAGGCACAGGCTTCAAGCTGGGCCCCGTCACCGTACGCCAACTCCTCACCCACACCGCGGGCTTGCCCCTGCGAGCAAACCTCAAGAACCTCTACGGCAGCGACCCGCGCCAGATCCGGGACGGCGTCCTCCGCGAAACCCTGCACCGCCCACCCGGCCAGGCCGTCGAGTACACCGACCGGGCCGCCCTCATCCTCGGTTTCCTCGCCGAGCATCTCGCCGGCACTCCGCTGGACCAACTCGCTCAGGCGGACGTCTGGCGCCCCATGGGCATGACCACCACTAGCTTCGGCCCACTTCCACCCACGCTCATAGAGCGCTGCGCCCCCACTGAATACGACGAGGAGACTGGCCGACACCTCAAGGGCACAGCCCATGACTTCTCAGCCCGGCTGCTCGGCGGCGTATGCGGAATCGCCGGCGCCTTCTCCACCTTGCCTGATCTGGCGCAGTACCTGCGGCACCTGCTCGCTCCCAGCCCCGGGCGGGGGTTCGGCGCCGCCTGGACCCAAGAGTCTCTCCAAGTGCACACGGGAGATCTACAGCCGGCGCGCGGCCTGTTCTGGCACCCGGCCGCCGAATCCGATCCCGCTGACGCCATCTTCGTCCACTACGGCTTCACGGGGACCGGGATGTGGATCTCACCCAAGCAAGATCGATGGGCGGTGCTGCTGACGAACAAGCTCTACTACGGTCGCGATCGCCAGCCGCTGACCGAGATTCGCAACGCCTTCCGCGCCCTGGCGTTCGTGTAGGGTGCGTCATCTGTGGAGCACCTCGCTCAAGCGCTTCTCTGTCCGATAGTCCCCTGGCACGCCAAGGCTGCGTTGGTGCTGACGTAGCAGCTCGGCGGTGCGCGAGGCATCGTCGCGCCGATCGAGCCGCAGCTGCAACCGGATGATGCGGAAGTACGTCTCCTCGGTATCAGGGTCCAGCTCGCGGGCACGCTCCAGTGCGGCCAACGCGCCTTCGGCGTCCACGTCCGTAAGGTGTTCCGCCAGTTGTGCGAGAACGTCGGCCTGGGAGCGGGTCAACGGATACCGCTGGTCCTCGATCCACTCCGCAGTAAGCCCCTCGGCCAGCTCGCCAGTGCACAACTCGGCCGCCTTCGTGAGAGCAACGAGACGGTCGGCTGGCTCAACGGCTGACCTGATCCGCTCCAGCGCCTTCTCGTAGTCCCAGAGGTCAACGCTGATGAGGTCGCGATCGATGCGGTAGACCGCGGAGTCCTTCGTTGTCGAGGCACTGATGAACGGTGCCCGTTTCGCCTCGACGCTCTTGTGCCCTGTCGCAGCCACAAGTGCGCCTCGGAGGTGCCTGAGGGCGTTGTGGATGTCCTTGCCGAGATCGTCGGGCCAGAGCGCGGTGGCCAGCTGATCACGGGTCACACCATTCGGATGCAGGGCGAGGTAGGTCAGCGTGTTCAGCTGCAGCCAGCTCAGCGTCAGTGCTTCTGACCGGCCACGAACATGTACGGCAGGATGACCGAGAACCGTCAGGCGAACTGGCGTGGGGTCCGGCCAATCACAGGGTTCTTCGTCTGTCGCAGGCGCAGGACCGTCCTCCTTCTCTGGGACGAGCTGACGTAGGTGAGCCACAGCTTCGTCCGCGTTGATGTGGAACAGGCGCGCGTCCATCATCGATTCGCTGTCAGGCCCTTCGACGCTCTCCACCTCATGCGTCTCGCCGATGTCGCAAGTGATGCCCCCTGGCCAGGGCCCCAAGAACAAGCCGCCCACCCCCGCACGCCACCCGGATGTGAGAGGTGCCGTGACGTGCTCATAGACCTCGTCATCGAGGTCGGTGATGAGCAGGATGGCAGGCAGGGCTTCGCCTGGATCGTTTCGGCGTACTTCGCCGATGTCCGTCGACTCGCGTTCGAGCACGATCCGGGTACGCATGAAGTACGTCTCCTCGAACTGCCGCAAGGCGTCCTCATGCGAAGCGGCAAGCAGGAGCCCTGGCAGCGCGGCACCGATCTGGTCGACTTCCTTTCCAGACAGACCGAGCAGCTTCTCCGCCAAGGCCGAGCAGAAGATGGTCTGAACGCGGTAGTTGCTCGACTGGCGAAGCAGGTCGACGATCAGATAGCGAACGACGTCATGTGCTCCAGCACCGGTGAGACCAAGCCCAGGTCCTTCAAGGGCGACGCGTAGCGGCGAGCCGTCCCGTCTCTGCCCCAGATGGATCTGATTGGGGACGTCGATGGAGTGCTCCTGCTGGATCAGCTCCCCATCGGCGGGTATCGGCTCGGCCCGTTGGGCGAACGCACGACGGTGGGCACGGCGCAGCTCCAGGACAGGGGCTGGCGGTTCGGGCTCGGGAGTGATGACCACAGGTTCGTCGGAGGTTGGGGGAATTCGCCGACGGCGTCGATGGAGACGACCAGCGACATAGGCGGTGCTGATCCCAGCGGCGTACGACAGGGCCACCAACGAGCCCGATGAGAGCTGAACGACATCATCGCTCTCACGCTGCTGGAATGGCGTGATCGACGGTTTGGCCGGAATCGGTTCTGCCACAGGCGACTGCTGCCTCGGCGGCACTGCACGGGAGATCTCTGAGCGCTTGAGCGGAATACGAAGCTTCCATCCAGGATGGATCACACCTGGATTCGTGAAGGCCCGACCATGTGGTTGCCGTGATCCGGCGTTGGCCTTCCAGATCTTCGGCCAACGGCGTGGGCTGCCCAGTTCCTCGTCGGCGATACCCCAGAGAGAGTCACCTTCCTTCACCCGGTAGATCCGCTCCTTCGGGGGCGACTCCACAGCTGGGGTGACTGCATGCCCCAGTGGATGCGCGGTCGCCACGGCGATCACATCCGGTGGAGCTGCGGCACTACTAACCCCTGGAGTGAGGACTGCCAGCGTCGCTGAGGCGACCAAGTACGCGACGAGGCGTTGCATCCCTTGAAGACCTGCGAGCCTGGGGACGGCACGTCGGCCTCGCAGTTTGGCGATGACCTCGACGAGGACGCTGGTCGTGAATGCCGCCCATGCCGCCCATGCGACGATTTCCAGGCCCGCGACGAAGAGGGTTCCGTCGGCCGGAGCGCTCAACACTTCAGTGACTTCGCGCCAGCTCGGCAGGTGGTCCGGGACGGGGGACCCCACGATCTCGCAGAACAGGACGGGGAAGCCGACGACACCTGAAAGCAGCACGGCGAAGGCGGCCACAGCACGCAGCAACCGAAGCATCGTCATCGGCCGGGCCCTTCTACGCCTGCGACCAGGTTCGCATCGGCATGCGTCGTCATGGACACCGTCGTCATGCCTATCAGGGCGAGCAGCCAGGTCGCCTTGGTGACCGTGACAGTGACCTGAACAGAGGTGGGCCCGGAGATGACGACATCGCCCTGATGGCCGGTGCGGGACAGATGCTCTCGGGCCGCGCGAAGAGCGGCACCGCGGTCGACGACCAGCTTCTCACCGCGATAGGCCGCGGCACGATCGATCTGTCCTGCCCCCGCTCGGGCGGCTTCCTCAGCGACGCCTACCGCCTCCCAACCGGCCCTCAGCTTGTTGCCCAGATCGACGACCAGGCCGACGAACAGCATCAGGACCATGACGAGAATCAGGGCGTACGGCGTGATCGAGCCTCGCTCACTGTCCGGCGGCGTCCAACGTCGCATGGCTCACCTTCCCCTTGTTCTGTAGGGATCCAGCGGGCTGAGGGAGGTGGCGTGCCGCTCGATGCTGCCAGGCAGCCCGGGGAAGGCCACGTCCGCCAAAGGAACGGAGCAGGAGACCGTTGCGGACACGTCAGCCGGAGTGCCCACCGGACGGCTAAAACCTTTGGTGTTCACCGTCACCGCGACCGCCGTGCAGTGCACGTCGTAGCCGGTCAGCGACTCCTGGGCGCTCGCCTTGGCCTCGCGGGCAGCGGCGGCGGCTGATCGAGCGATTGACGCTTGGCGGGCGGCATCCCGAGCGGCAGCTTCCACCGCGGCGCCGGCGACGGTGATGCGGCCGACGGCCACGCCGAACAAGATGATCAGCATGATGACCGTGATGGCAAGGATGGCTTCGACGGTGACGCTGCCTTGTTCCTTCACGGTGTGCCTTCTGCTGGGCTGAAGCGTTCGACGGCTCCGGCCGCCTGCTCGGAGATGTCGATCGCCGGAAGGAACGGCACAAGGGACAACGATCTGCCCGTCACAGTGACTCGCACCGTGTTGGCGTCTCCCGTGCTCGCGGCGCTGATCGAGGTAAGGAAGCCACTCGCGGTTCGTTCTGCATACTGCCTGGCCACGCCGGCTCCGGAGGTATGGGAGGCCCCGTATGCGCGGGCGGCCCGTACTCCCTGTTGGGCAGCCGCGAGCGCGGTCGACTTGGCGAAGAACAGCAGGCAAATCTGCATGCAGGCCATGACGGCGAGCATGAGGATGGGCAGAGCGATCACCGCCTCGGCGGTCACGCTTCCCCGATCAGCGCGGGACATCGGCTACCTGTCTAGAAGTCGATCGAGTTCGCCTTGTCGATGATCTTGGCGGTCACGATGCCCATGACGGTGACCGCGACCAGCACCAGCGCCGCAATAATGATCATCGCCTCCGCGGACATCGCACCCTTTTCGGGTTCTTGGCGGGCACGCTGGAGGCGGTCCTTGAGGAGGCTCGCCAGCGCGGTCCAGTACGTGGCCTGTGGCGGTAGGAGCTTGGGCATGGTTGCCCCCTTTCAACTCATGATGCGGTAGATGGCGGGAAAACAGACGAGCACCAGGAAGCCGAAGACGGAGATGCCGATCGCGATCGGCATCTCGCTCGTGCGGCTGTTGGCTGCGGCTCGGGCGTCGGCCAAGGCGGCCGTACGCATGGACTGGGCCTTGGCCAGGAGGGTGGTCAGCACGCGGGTGCCTTCGGATCCGGCGTCCTCCGCGATGTCGGCCAGCTCGGTGAGTTGCGCGATGCCGACCCGGTCTCCGAGCGCTCCGAGTCCTCTCCAGGGCTGCTCGCCTGCACGTTTGGCGTGCTGGATCACTTGGGCGATCCGGCCGAACACCCATCCGCTGCAGATGTCCACAGGCGCCTGAAGCGCCTGAGGAGGACCCGAGCCCGCGGCCCGTTCCAACGCGACCATGTCCAGGTACGTCGCGAGGGCGGCCCGAAACTCCTGGCGGCGTTCGCGGGCCTGGCGGCGCGTGCTGATGTCTGGAATGAGCACGAACAACAAGGCGAGCACCACGGCGGCACCTACGGGCACGGACCAAGGCAGCGGAACGCCGGCGAGCGTGCACAGCAGATTGAGCGGCACCGGGAAGATCAGACCGACCAGGAAGAAGACGACGCGTTGGACGGTGAAGCGCTCCACGCTGATGCCCAAGAGCGCCAAGTCGTCGCGCGGGATCGGCAGCCGGGACAGGCGCGTCCTGATCCAGTCTCCCCGCGCCGGGGCGGGCTGCCCGGCGAGTCGGGCGAGCGCGGCATCCAGTCTCGGAGGGCCGGGGAACAGCTCGTTCAAGAGGATCAGCAGCCCGAGGGCGAACAGTGATCCGCCTGCCATGGCCAGCAGGTTCATCGCCTCGCTCCGGGGCCGTTCAAGAACCGGTAGCCGGGAGCGGCGTGACCGAGCCGATGCAGCCATGCCAGAGTCACGGCGTAGAACAGCACCACGACGGCCAGCACCATCTGTCCGAGTGGAGTGCCGAACGGCGCGACGTAGCTCTTCTGGACAACTGCCAGCGCGCCGAACCCGGCGAGGATGGCGATGATCCAGCGGGCTGTCGTGCGGTGCTCGGCACGGGCCGCCTCCACCTCCCGACGATCGGAGACGTCCTTGGCCACCAGCTCAGCCAGCTGCTGGAGCACGGCGCTGGCGCCCTTGCCGCGGCGACGAGCGACCAGGATGAGGGCGGCGGCGATTCTGTCGCCGACGGCGTCATCGACTTCGTCCGCGAACAACCGCAACGCGTCCTCGGTCGACATGCGGGTGACGCGAAGCCTGCGAGCCAGCGCGGTTACCGGAGCGGCGATGGCAGGCGGGACGTTTCGGGTCGCGCTGTGTTCCAGTGCCTGTTCCAGGGCCCGACCGGCGATGAGCAGGTCAGCCAGCCTGCGGGTCCACTGCTCCAAGGCCTCCAGCTTGCGGATTCGGTCCGTAGCGGCCCGCCCGGTCATCGCCTTGGGTAGTACGAACACCGCAGCCGCGCTGGCGACGGCGGCCACTGGCCAGCCGGTCAACACCCACACCACAACGGCTGCCGCCAGTGACACGGCTGCCATCCGATGATGTGCCTGGACCGTCTTGCGGACCGCGATCCAGCGCGACGGGGGCCGAGCGGGCAGATCGGTGTCCGAGGTGTGCAGGGCGACTACCGTCCAGATGACGCCGCCAAGGACCATGGCACTGCCGACTCCCGCCAGTAGGGCGTCGTTCATCGGACCTCCCATCGAGCGGCCATGGGATCGAGATGTGCGGGGTCGAAACCCACGGCCTTGAGCCTGGGCAGGCACTGCGGGGTGATGTCGGGCACCGCCCGGCCACCAGGTCCAGTGGGCCTGTACAGGTGATTACGGCTCGGCATCTCGCTGTCGGCCGGAGGTAGCACCTCCAGGACCTCGGACACGAACCGCGTGTTGGTCACCGGGTCCAGGCGCAGGTGCACGACCAGATCGATGGTCTCGCCGGTGTTGAGGTGGATGACGGCGGGCGGCGTATGAGCTCCGACACCACGGGTCCACAGCATGACGATCCTGTTGAAGATCTCCTCAGTGCCGTCGGCATGGATGGTGCACATCGAGCCGGGATGTCCGGTGTTCATGGCCTCGAACATCGGAACGATCTCATCCGCCCGTACCTCACCGACGATGATCCGCTTGATGTTCTTGCGCAGGGAGTGCGGGATCAGATCGTTCAACCCGATGCCGCCGGCGCCTTCTGAATTGGGTTGCCGCGCCTGGAAGGCGATCACGTTCTGGTGGCGGTCCGTGAGACGGTCCAGGAACAGCTCGTAGTCCGATTCCAACGTCGCCAACCGCTCCGCCGGATCGATCACGGAGGCGAGGGCACGCAGCAGCGTCGTCTTGCCCGCTGCGGTACCGCCGGTGATGACGATGTTCAGCCGGGCCAGTACGGCGGCCCTGAGGAACGCGTACAGGCTGCGGTTGATCGTACCGAGCTTGAGAAGGTCATCCAGGGTGACGTCCACCAGGCGATGGCAGCGGATGCTGGCGCAAGGCCTGCGGGTGACCGCCATGGTGGCGCTGAGTCGTACGCCGACGCCGTCATCGCCTTCCGCCGGCCGCAGCGCCACGTTGAGCAACGGGCTGGCTGCAGAGAACTCGCGTGGGTTGTAACTCTTGTGCAGCGCCCACATCTGGATCATCTTGACGAGGTCGTCGTCGCTGGCGGCGACCGCCTGGCCCGCGCTCACATCGTCCGTCTCCATAGGTGATCCACACCTGGTCACAGCCGTTGAGGTCGATGCTCTCCACCCGCGGGTCCTTCAGGTACGGAGTGAGCGCCCCCAGCTCGAAGCGCTCATCGATCACCGCTTCCACCAACTGGCGCTGCATGGCGAAGCTCACTGGTTTCCCGGAACCGACCTGGCCCTGGGCCCAACGCTGGACGTGTGTCTGGATGATCCGCCGGGCGTCGTCGCGATCCTCGCTGTCCCTCAGGTCGTCGGCGACCGCGACCGATACGGCCAGCACCGCCTCTCGGAACGCCCGATCGTCGGGCACCACCTCGGACTGCGGAAGGACGATCGGATCCATCGTCGTGCGCGGCGGCCAGGAGTCGCTCATGGCGCCGTCACCTTCCTCTCCAGGTGCGACCTCATCGCCGACCCCAACCGTGAAGCGCCGCGCAACAGGCCAGAACGATGAAAGGACTTCCTGGCCGGCACGCCATCGGACAACACCGTGGCCGCCCTCCAGTCGTCAGGGATCTGCGCAAGCACAGGCAGGTTGAACAGCGCCTTGCTGACCTCTTGAGAGGTGTACGGTCCACCGCCGACAGTGCACAGCCCGACCGAGACATCCGTTCCTACCCGGCGCCCCAACGCGTCGAGCCGCGGGCGAGCCTGGACCACATGCCGCAGTGTCGGCCGTACCAGCATCACCGCCACATCACAGGCCGCGATCAGGCTCATCGGCGTGTCAGGCCGGCCGACCTGCCCCACGTCGACGACCACATCGACCTTCTCCTGAGCCGCCATGAGCACGCTGGCGACGGTCTCCCAAGCACCTTCCAACTGCACGAGGTGGCGGGGATCACGCAGTCCGGGAAGCAGCAACCACTTCCTCGTATCCTGATCAAGTGCGATGACGTGCTTCCACACGATGGCCGGGTCCGAGTGGTGAGCGGCGGCCAAGGCCAGCTCCAGCAGCCCGTACTCGTGCCCGTCCATGCTTCCGGCCAGGAAGCCCTGCAAGACGCTGCCGCCCTGAGGGTCACACTCGGCCAGCAGCGCGCGCCCCTCCCACACGTACGTCGTGGCCAGTGCCGTGGTGGTGACCCCGGGAGACCCGCCCGGACTCATCAGCGCGAACATCGCCATCAGGGCCTCCTGGACGTCAAGGCCATGGCGATGTTCCCGTCTGACGCCAGCGCGGCCAGTCTGGGGCCTTCCCGATTCGGCACGAGGACGTCCACCACCATTAGCCCGTCGTTGTCCGGCCCTTTGACCTGATCCACCACAGCCTCGACCCCTCCGGATGGGGCCTTGACATCAGCAGGCACCGGCTGAGCCTCCGAGGTGGGCACGACCAGAAGCCGATCACCGGGTCGTAGCCCTCTGGCCGGGAGCCGGCTGGGCTTGACGGCGATCGGAATGAGTTGCTGATCGGTCATGGGTGTGACCTGATCGGTCACCATCCGGGACTGGACCAGCACGCCCTTCATCAGATCGACGGCCGCCCGCTTGCCGATCACCCGCTGCAGTTCATGACCTCCGACAGCGGCTACGGCCTGATCGGCGCCCACCATGGCAGTCGAGATGTTCTGCGTGGTGAAGGGCTGCCCGAGCGCCACATCCTGAGTCACTACCAGCACCGGCTCACGATCGTTCAGCCGCATGACCGTCTGGACGGTGAGGAATGCGCCGCCGGCGACCACAAGCGTCCCGAACACCAGCGAGCTACGCCGACGCTGACGCGGCTGCGACAGGAGTTTGGGGGCACGTGTCGGAGGCACCTCACCTGCAGACAGCTGCCCTGTTGCATCGGAAGTCATCTCGCGAGCCATTCAGGAACCCCTTCCAACCAGCGCCGGTGCCTCGCCGATACGCAGCGGGAACGTTGTCGAGGTAGTGATGGGCGCCACTGGCCCACCGGAGCCACCCGACCCGGCCCATCGAGCCGTCCAGACCACCGAGACCTGCACCCGGTACTGCGCCCCGGGGAGCCCAGCGCTCGACTGCGTGAACACGTAGGTGCACCCAAGGTTCTGGTCGTCCGGGGATTTCGTGTGGTCATAGGGCGCTCCCGGGCCCGAGCATGTGAGGGCCTTCTGTCCCGCGCCGGGCTGAACGGTCAGCTTCGAGGGAGTGGCGGTCACCTCGGCCCACACAGGTCCGGCCGTGACCTTCTTACTGATCGCATGCCACTGAGCGGGCTGCACCCAGAAGAACTGCCGCAGCCCTACGTAGCCATTCTTCCCTCGGGGTGGCGCGGTGACGATCCCCAGCTGCGGCGGAGTGAGGAGACGTCGCGCCTCCTTCATGAGGTCTTCTGGCGTGACCCCAGGACCTGCCTGATCAGGAGCAACGGCGTTGAAGATGTTTCGTTTGCTGTCAGGACCGCGTTCACACTCGATGTAGCTGATCGAGCCCCCATCGATGCTGTGGCAGCCGCTGAAGGTGCCACCCGACCCTCTCCGGGCGCTTTGAGCAGGGCCACCAGGGCTCGCCTGCCCGTGTGAGCTAAACGTGACCCAATTCCCACCTAACCGGACGGCCCCGTTGTCGTCATGCGGCGGCCCATACAACGCCGTAGCCAGGATCGTGCTCACCGCGACGGCGAGGTGCATGTCGCTCCCTTCATACTCAGGTCCGTCAGCCGCCATCGCCCATCTTGGGAACGTTCCAGAACTGCCGTGACCGTCGTGGTGGTCTTGTCGTCGGCAGTCTCCGGAAGAAGCCGGTGAGTGCGGCGATCCGCCATGGCCGCACCCGACATATCCAGACAGTCGGTGACCTCGGCGTAGGCGCCACTCACACGTACTTCCTTGACCCGAGGCACGGCCTGACCAAACGGCTCCCGCCCCTGCGCGACCATGTCTCGGACACCGTCGACCAGATGGTCGAGGTAGCCGCCTCTCACGTACGGTTGCAGCAACTCGCGCGCCTTCTCAGGCGACGACCTGCCCGCCTCAGCGAGGACGGACCAGTATGCCGAGTACGTCTTCACGATCAGATCGTGCGGACGGGTTGCCCGCTCTGTCGCCATCGCGGTCGGCGTCGTGGGCGTCGACCTGGGCTGAGGCGGAGTCGAAGATGGCGTCGCTTGGCATGCCCCTACGACCAACAGGACGGACACAAGAGCTACGGCGCGGGCGCGAGACCCCACAAATATCGCCACTTGACTCCCAATCATTATGTGATCGCAAACGGTCGCGCAGGGTTCGATAGATCGATCATCAAGACCGAGAGCGGCGCGTTCTGGGACAACGTTTCGCGAGGTGCCACGCTCAGGCCGGACTAGCACTCGCCGACCTGATGGCTACGCACGGAATGCGCGACACCGACTCGCCGGCCCCCAGGGATGCCAGCCGCCTTGATGGCGACAGGGAAGTGTTGTGAGGGGGCCACCCTGCCCCCTCGCGCTCTCTATCTCACATCGTCAGGCTTGGGCTTCGCCCATACCGGCGTCCCGCATTTCTCCCAGACCGCATGCCGCTTGGCGTCGAGGTGTCCCCAGCAGAGCTTGAAGACCCACACATCGCCAAGGACCGAACTGTCGGTCTCGCAGCCCCCCTGGGGGGCACGCACCTCGAACGGCCTTCGCGCGTCGATCCTGTTGTCGTTCATCCAGACCGCCTTGTAGATGCGGTCGTCGACCTTTCCGTCGCAGACCTTGACCGCCGATCGGTCCGGCAGGACGATCACCCTGCCGTCGCCATAGCTGGCCTGCCAGCCCTCAGTTGTCCCTGCGTGTGCCGTCGCCCCCGACATCAGAGCACCCACCAGGACGCCTGCCGCCGTCCACGCTCGTACTGCCACCCGTTCTCCCATCTCTCGGTTTCTGCCGACCAGAGAAGATAACTTTAAGTAATTGGTCAACTTCGTCAAGTGAAGGTTGGGTATGAAGCGCCCCTGGATGACCTCTATGAAGGCATTTCTGAGCAGGCGAATTCAGCGTGCTCGCATCGTTTCGAGCCGGGGTGCGTCAGCGGTGGAGTGGGTGATCATCACCGCCATCATCGCCGGGGTAGCACTTGGGCTGGCAGCCGTGATCAAGTCCGCAGTGGAGAGCCGCCAGGCCGACATCGTGACCGAGCTCAACGCCAAGTAGGCGCTCGCATCAGTCCATCACCCCTAGGGGCGGAGGCGGCACGGCCGAGAGTCGACTCCTCGCTTCAGAGCGACTTTCACCTTCGTTGCGTCTGTTCGACGCCACGGCGTGCCTCACGCTGCGGAGTCTCTTTCGTCCCGTGCACACTCTCGTGACCGCCCCAAGGCCACACGCTTCAGCGCATGGCCTTGGGACGGCGAGCGTGGCCAGGTTGGTAGCGATCTCGCACAGCCAACGCCCGATCCTTCACACAGGACTCGTCTCCAGCTGGAGCCGTTAGGCGATCTCTCCCCTGGTGCACAGAACACGACCTAAGACGCACGTGTATGGCCGACACCGGACCGACGGCGCTCACGCCGCGCCAATCGCCGCCCTGAACGTTCCGGATTTCCTGTCCGTACCTGTCCGGCCTTGTCATCCTCCCATTCCCCAGCGCACTTGCTCTGCTTGTCGGAATGACACACACGTCTTCTCATCACTGCCTGTCTGCAGCCTCTGTGCGGGTGATTCGACTCTTCGCATGCGCCCAGCGCCGGGCCTCGACCAATCACCAGCGAGGTCAGTGGCGCTCGCCGGCCCGTGTTCTTGTTCCAGAACGAGCCCGGCAGGATCGGCCATGACCAGCGCCCATCAGAAGATCGGTATGCGGGTGACCATTGTGGACGTCCTGCACAGCCATAGCAGGGCGCGGACGTACCGAGATCAACTTCTCGGCCGGCAGGGTGTCATCGTGGCCGTCCTGAGAGAGGGACTGCTTGCCCTCGTGAAGCTGGACGACGACACGGAAAAGTATCCGGGGGGTGTGCGCCGTTGGGCTCTGTGTTGGGACGACCTGGCCTTGGAGGAAGACGAAGACCATGTCGACGACGTGCTCGAAGCGGGCTACAGGGCGGGATTCGTCTGGAGCGGGCGCCACGCTGTCCAGCATGCCGTGCTCCCTGGTACGGAGGTCAGCTTGTGCGGACGATCCGTGTGCGCGTTGCCGATCTGTGGGTGGTCTCTGACCTTCTCGCCCGGCTCATCCCGGGCCTGCCCTCTCTGCGTGAACCTGACAGGCGTATCGCGCCCGAGACTCTTCTCGAGAGCTGCCCCCTCTGCAGGAGGCCATCCACCCACCACCGAGTCCAGGCAACCCGTTCCTCATGTCCCACACAAACCGGACAACAACTGTTACGACGACTGCAATCTTGCCGCTGAACAGCGAAGATGAGACACCCAGGGCCCAGAAGAAGCACCGGGCGGACGAGGAGGCGGACATGGCCGACCACCCATTGTTCTGGCCGATCCGAATTCGGGCGGAACGTAAGGCCCGCAAATGGGACACCCACGCCATGGCCAGACAACTCCGAGAGGCGGCCGGCGAAGACCGACATGATCTGCCCGAGCACGGAGATCTCGTTCGTTCCATCCGCCGATGGGAATCCGGCTCCATCGCCCTGATGAGTGAGCGCTATCGCCTGTTGTACTGCGCCGCGTTCCAGTTGGACGAGGCGGCTCTCTTCGCGGCGACCGCCGAACCTGCCACGCCATGTCTGTCTCTGGAGGCCGACAACGACCTCGGAAAGATGCGCTCTCTTCGGCAAGCTGACCGACAGGTAGGCGGAGGCCATCTCTATGCCAGTGTTCTCGGCTACCTCCAAGCTGACATCGCACCGCGTCTCTTCGGCGGATCCGACGGACCGCAGGCGTTCGTCGCCGCGGCGGCATTCACCGAGATGGCCGGCTGGATGGCTCATGATGCGGGCAAGGACAATATCGCCGACCGGCATTTCTGCCGCGCACTCGACTTCGCCAAGACCAGTGGGGACCTGCAACTCGAAGCCCACATCATGGGCAGCATGAGCCACCTTGCGCGGCATCGCGGACAGCCGGAGGAAGCGATCCGGCTCGCCCAGTTGGGAACGGCGAGGCTGGGCAGCCGTACGACGGCCCCGCGGATGCAGGCACGTCTGCTCTCCATGGCCGCGCGCGCCCATGCGGTCATGGGCGAGTCCAATGCCTGCGCTCGCCTCCTGATCCGGGCCGAGGATGCACTGACTCATGTGCAAGCGGCTGCTCACTCACCCTGGGCAGGACCGTTCGACGAGGGCACTCTGGCGCTGGACACGGCACGGGCGATGTTGAGCTTGGGCCAACTGGGCGAAGCACAACGGCAAGGGCGCCGAGCGCTGGAGCTTCGAGCGCGTGACCGAACTCGCAGCCGAGCTCTCACCCAACTTCTCCTGGCCCAGGTGACGCTCGCACAAGACCATGTCGACGAAGCGTGTGCACGGGCAAAGCATGCGGTGGAAGACACTCGGTCATTGAGCTCGTTCGTCATCGCTCAGCAACTGGCCGATCTGCGCGGGCAGTTGCAAGTCCATAAGAAGCACGCCTCCGTGCCGGACACACTCCGGATCCTCGATGACGCCCTTCGCGAGCGTTACTGGTTGTACCAGTGGGGAGACTCTTATCGTGAACCCGGACGCACCGCTGTACGAGCGTGATCCCAAAGCGTGGAACGCCTACCTTGCTGAAGGCAACGCGCGCCAGGCGCGCAAGAGGGTTGGAGCGGATGTACTGATTCGCGACGCGCTCGGACGAATCCTCCTCGTGAATCCGTCTTATAAACCTGATTGGGATCTACCTGGCGGCATGGCCGAAGCCAACGAGCCTCCCGTTGCCGCAGCGCAACGCGAGCTCAAGGAGGAACTGGGCTTGGATTTGGAGATCGGCCGACTCCTCGTGGTGGATTGGGTACCTCCACACGGACCTTGGGATGACTCGCTCATGTTCATTTTCGACGGAGGGGTATTGCCAAGCGATCGGGTCGACGCCCTCCGCATCGTCGACTCCGAGCTGACTGAATTTCGGTTCGCCACAGCAGCCGAGGCAGCCAAGCTACTGCGCCCATACGTTTGGAACCGAGCGCGTTCCGCCATCGCCGCGATCTCCGGCGAGAAAGCCCTCTATTGTGAGGAAGGAGAAGGGCGTTCCTGGTCCGAGAATTGAGCAGGCTCCCACCTTCTATACGGACAACCCGCTCGCGCCAATACTGTTTCCAGCGAACGCGCTGTAAGCGGGGATTGTTCTGAGCCACTGTCCTGCCCCCTCGCTCTGCGCGGCCGGCATGCGCGCACACGTGGTACGCGACCACGTCGATCGCACGCATGATGATCAGGATCCGCCGCCGGGGCAGCCCCTGCCTTACTCCCGACTTGGAGCAGGCACGACGACGCGATGCACTTGGCCGCGAGAACGCCCCTGACTGTCGATGCGCCGCCTCAGGCGCTGAGCACGGAGACGGTAGCTGCGACCGCCAGGGTCTGCTCGCCCGTGACGAGCACTGACATGCTCGTTAGATCCTCGGGTGTCACCAGCGGCCCGCGGCGACTGTCTCGACCCGAATCAAGCTGTCGTGGACGAACCTGGGGGCATCTTCCTGAGGCTGGTGCATCGACCAGTCGCGCATCCGGGCGTTGAGCACGCTCACACCTGCCGGAAAGTCCCCCTCGGACTCGGGCCAAGACCGGCCACAACCTAACCGAGTAGTCACAAAGGGCCTGCTCAGGGCCTCCCGAATCGAGTTCAGGCCCCTAACCTGAAGATCCCCCGCACGCCGTCGGACAACGGATGAGACGGCCACACGACGGGGCGCGCGAAACACCTCGCGCCATCATTCCCGAGGAGCAAAGGACCTGTGCCATCGAAGAACGCTGACCTCCAAGCAACACCAGCAGAAGCGCATGACAACGACGCGCCACACCTATGGCGCACGACCGAGGAAGTCGCAGCCATTCTCACCGTCGACCCATCAACCCTCCGCCGCTGGCGCTCGGCCAAGCCGCCGCAGGGGCCTCCCTTCGTCCGGCTCACAACGCGCCTGACCCTCTACAGCGTCCAGGACCTCCAGCAATGGCTGGCCAAGCACCGCATCGATCCCGGCGAGGTGGCGTGATGACCTCGGCCAAGATACTCCCGCCCATGGGAGTGCCGCTCTCCATCGACGTCGAGTACCGGCGCGACAGGGTCTCGCCCTATCGGGCTCGAGTGCGCTGGCGGGATCAGGCGACGCGACAGCGCCTGTCCAAGTCCGAGGCGTTCACCACGCAAGAGGCTGCTGACGGCTGGATCCAGTCCATTGAGCGGCTGGCCAAAAGCGGTATCGACCCCAAGGCGGCCACCTCCACCCTCGAGGAGTACGGCGAGGGCGTGATGCCCCTGGCGGTGCGCGGCCTGGAGCCCAAGACTCTCGCTCCGTACATGTCGGGATGGCGCAAACGCGTGGTCCCCGCTCTTGGACACCTGGGCGTACGGATGATCACCAACGGTCTTGTGGACCGGGTCGTGCATGGATGGATCGCGGACGAATGCAGCCGCTCCACGGTGAAGAACAGCCTGGCCATCCTGGTCCGCGTCATGGAGCAGGCCGTCCGGGACGGCATCATCGACCGCAACCCTGCTCGTGTGACGGGCTGGCAGCACGAGTACAAGCGGGCCGAGGACGAGCTGGACGACCCGCGGGCCCTGGCGCTGCCCAACCGGGCGGCACTGGAACGGCTGGCTCAGGCGCTTGTGGAACGTTCCAGAGACAAGTATCAGGGCTGGGGAGACATCGTCATCTTCGCGGCGTGCACGGCCGCGCGCATCGGCGAGGTCTCCGGTGTCCGGGTCGGCGACATCGACACCAGAACCTGGACGTGGACGGTGCGCCGGCAGACCACACCGAGTCCGGGCGGGCTGGCCGACAAGGGGACCAAGGGCAAGCGAGCCCGCAAGGTGCCGATCATCGCCGAGATCCGGGGCTTGGTCTCCAACCGGCTCGCAGCCGTCGACACTGATGATCCTGAGGCTCGACTGTTCACCGGGCCACGGGGCGGTCGCATCAGCACCGCGGTCCTCCGCGACGCGACGCACTGGGACGAGGTCGTCACCCAGCTCGGCTACGAACATCTTCGCCGTCACGATCTCCGCCACACCGGACTGACGTGGATGGCCGACGCCGGGGTCCCCGTCCATGTCCTTCGCAAGATCGCCGGCCACGGGTCTCTGACGACTACACAGCGCTACCTTCATCCAGACCTCAGCGCCATCGCCGAGGCCGGGAATGCGCTCAGCGCGCACATGGCGGCGACGTGGTCCCCAAGTGGTCCCCAGCTGCGAGTTGCTTAGGAAATCACTCTCAAGATCGCGACAGGAGAAAAGGCCGATTGACCTGGGCTTATGCCCAAGTCAATCGGCCTTTCGCAACCGTCGGGACGACAGGATTTGAACCTGCGACCCCTTGACCCCCAGTCAAGTGCGCTACCAAGCTGCGCTACGTCCCGGTTGTGTCGGCCGCCCCTTGCGGGGCGGGACGTCATAACCTTAGCGCACATCGGAGGTAGGCGCGTACACGGAAAGCGGGAGCGGAGGGCGTGGTGGGGCGGAGGCCGAGCGTTGATCGGGCGGAGCTGGCGCGGCTGGTGGCCGGCGGGATGAGCGTGCAGGAACTGGCCGCTCATTTCGGGGTGTCCGAGTCCGGGGTGCTGCAGGCCAAGCGGGCCGCGGGGCTGGCCAAGCCGATGCTCGACCACAGTGCCGCCGTCCCGTGGAAGCTGGCGCGCGTGCACGCGCAGTCCGGGCCGGCGACGAACCTGCGGAACCTGTCGGCGGCCGCGCAGGGGAAGCCGCCGGCGGCCGAGCGGTTGAACACGGCTCTGCGGTGGGCTCAGCGGCTCGTGGACGCGGGGCTCGACGTGCGGTACGACGCGGCCGAAGGGTTCAGTGAGGTCCCGGCGCCGCCGGCGGGCTCACACGTCGCGACGGTGCTGGAGGCCGCCAGGGAAGGGCTCGCAGCTCACTGAGTACGCGAGTTTCGACGGCCTTGATCGTGGGCAGTCGCAGGTCTCATTACAGAGACCGGAGGCGAACATAATGACCACCTTGATCTGGGTGGCCGTCGTCGTGGTCGCGGTGGTGGCGCTCGCCGCAGTGGGCTTTGTCGTGCTACAGCAGCAACGCCGCAGCCGTCTCCGCGAACGTTTCGGCCCTGAGTACGAGCGTACGGTGGCCGAGAGCGACAACCGGCGTGACGCCGAGCGGGAGCTCATCGCCCGCGAGCAGCGCCATTCCGAGCTCGACATCCGTCCGCTGCCTGAGGAGACGCGCGACACCTACGCCAACCGGTGGACCGAGGTCCAGGAGCGTTTCGTCGACGCCCCCGGGTTCGCGGTCACCGAGGCTGACCAGCTCGTCACCTCGGTGATGGCGGAACGGGGCTATCCCACGGACGACTTCGAGCAGCGGCTGTCCGACCTGTCCGTCGGGCACGCGGCCACTCTCGACCACTACAGGACGGCCCACGAGATCAGCGGGCGGGCGGTCAGGAAGGAAGCCTCGACCGAGGAGCTCCGGCAGGCCATGGTGCACTACCGCGCGTTGTTCGAGGAACTGCTGCACGAGACCACGCGAGGGCGGTGAGTGTAGATGAGCAGCAGCAGAAGAAGTGAGGACGAGCTCAAGGTCCCGTCGCAGCGGTCGGACGGGGCTCACGGGGAGGACGAGCACAAGGATCCGGCCGACCAGACCGGCGATCGGTACGACAGTGGCTACCGGAACGAGGCCGGTCACACCCCGGTGACCCACGGGTACACCCCCACGGTCCCCGGCCGTGACCACGACCGGGACCACGACCGGGACGACGATCACGAGCCGCCCTACAAGGACCCCTATGCGAACTCCGACACGGCCGGCGACCTGCCAGGCGATCCGGAGCGCGACACCCCTCTCGGACGCGGCACCGACCACCGCTCCCCCACCCCGGCCCCCGACCCGGCCCACACCGACATCCCCGCCGACGTCCCCGCCCACGTCCCCGCCCACGTCCACGCTGACGTCCACGCCGGCGAGACGCCTGGACACGAGACCTCCCGGGACGTCCTGTCCGGAACCGGGACACACCACGGCGAACGTTCCGACGACGTGCTGGTCCACAGCGACCACCCGCGGGACGAACTGCCCCACGGCGAACAGGCTCAGGAGGACGTCCTGGTCCACGGCGACCGGGCCGACGACGACCTGGCGCACGACCGGCTGAGCGACGACCGCGCCTCCTCCGTCCGCGACCGCTCCGACAGCGACCCCTCTGACCACGAACTCACCGACGGCGAGCGCACCGAGGACGAGCGACCGGCGGAAAAGGCTCCCGTCGAGGGGGCTCCCGCGGAGGACGTCCCCTCGCACGCGGCCCCCCTGGAGGTCGCCCTGTTCGACCAGGACCCCGCCGAGGTTCAGGCCCGCTGGCGCGACGTCCAGGCATCCTTCGTGGACGACCCCGCCGAGGCGATCCAGCGCGCCGACGGCCTGGTCGGCGAGGTGGTGGAGTCGCTGACGAACTCCCTCACCAGCCGTACCGGCGCTCTTCGCGACCGCTGGAAGGACGTCGACTCCCCCGACACCGAGGACCTGCGGCAGGCGTTCCGGGACTACCGCAACGTCCTGGAGCGGCTGCTCGCGCTGTCCACGCACAATCTGTCCGCTGAAACGAGGAGGTGACCGGCATGCTCGCGGTCGTCGCAGCGATCATCTTCGGGTTGGGCTTCCTGCTCGACCTGGTGGGCGTGAGGATCCCCGGTGGGATCTCCGGCATGACGTTCGTCCTGCTGGGTCTGACCTTGCTGGCCCTGCACCAGGCAGGTATCGGCACGGCGAGCGTCCGCAGTGGGTCCGGCAACTGGCGCGGACGCACCCGCCGCTGAGCCAGGACAAGAACAAAGGGTCCGGGCGGGAGGCCGACCAAGCCTCCCGCCCGGACCCCCAAAGCATCAGATGCAGGCAAATATCCAGACAAAAAACCGAGGTCACCCCTTACCGGGAAACCTCATGATCACGGTGCTCCCCCCGCTCCCCACCCGCAACGTGAAATCGGAGGAGAGCAGCCGGGCCACCCACAACCCCATCCCCCCGACGGCCCCCGGCAGCGGCCCGGGCTTCCAGGACCCCTCGTCGTGCACCTCGACCACCAGGTCCCCGCCGATCACCCACGTCCGCATCGCGGCCCGGCCGGCCCCGTGCGTGACCGCGTTGGTCGCCACCTCGTTGACCGCGATGACGAAGTCGCCGACCGCCTCCTCGGGCATCCCGACGGCGCGAGCCTCGTCCTCGGCGAACTGCCGGACCGTCGGCAGATCCGGCAGCCGGAAGCGCAGCTCCTTCACGGGCACGCCGGGTGGCGGGCTCGTGTAGCCCGACTGAGGCTCGACGTCCTCGTTCACCCGGCGACTCGCCTTTCTCTCACCAGCCGACCAGCGGCTAACCGACCAGCAGCTCACTGCGGAGCTGGTCGAGTACCTTACGGAGAATCCGTGAGACGTGCATCTGCGAGATGCCGAACTCCGCGGCGATCTCGGCCTGCGTCATGTTGCCGAAGAAGCGCAGCAGCAGGATGTGCTTCTCGCGGCTGGGCAGCGCGTCGATGAGCGGCTTGACGGCCTCACGGTCGACCATGGTGCTCAGCGTGTCGTCGTCCTCGGGGATGACGTCGCCGAGCGAGGCCGCGTCGTCGTCGGTGCCGAGCGGCGCGTCGAGCGACAGCGTGCTGTACGCGGCCGAGGCGTCGAGGGTGAGCAGGACGTCCTCCTCCGAGATGTTCATCTTCGCGGCCAGCTCGGCCACGGTCGGGGACCTGCCGAGGTCCTGGCTGAGGTCGGCGACGAGCCGGTTGAGCTCGGACCGGCGCTCCTGGTAGAGGCGCGGAACCCGGATGGCCCAGGTGCGGTCGCGGAAGTGCCGCTTGACCTCACCGGTCATCGTGACGACGGCGTAGCCCCTGAAGGCGTGGCCGAGGCTCGGGTCGAAGCCGTTGACGGCCTTCATCAGGCCGACGTACGCGGCCTGGAGGAGGTCCTCCAGAGGTTCGCCCCGGTAGCGGTAACGCCTGGCGATCTCCATGGCCAGCGGCCGGTGCATCTCCACGATGCGCTCGCGCAGCCGTTCCCTGTGGCTGTCGGGTGTGCCTTCCCTGACCATCTCGGCCAGGAGGTCTTCTGCTGACATCTCCTCGAGGACGTATTCCTGCACAGCCATCGCTGCTCCTCATATGGGTCGCAGGGCGGCCTCCGCCAGCAGAAAAAGCCCAGGCAGAGGCACGCCTCGCTCTACTCTCGAGACGGAAGCCCTCTGCTGGACTTCGGATCCAGTGTCCCCCCTGCCGCGAGAAGTATTCCTCGGTCGCGTGGTGACAGTAGGGTTGCTTCGTGACAATGCCCGAAAACGGCGAGGGGCCCGTGGCCGCCCTGAGCCTGACGTCGTCGACCGTCGACGAGATCACAGTCGTCAAGGTCGACGGCGTGCTCGACGCCACGACGCGTGAGCAGTTCGCCGACTACCTGTCGCTCACCGGCACCGACCTGATACTCGACCTGGCCGGGGTGACGTTCATGGATTCGCGCGCGCTCGGGCTGATAGTCCATCACTGGCAGACCAGCCTGACGTCGGGTTCGAAGTTCGCCCTGGTGGGAGTGGAGTACTCGAAGTCGAAAGTGATGTGGATCACCGGGCTGGCCCAGCGCCTGCCGCTGTACGACACGCTCGACGACGCGCTGGCCGCCATCGGCTGAGGCCCTATGCGCGACGCGTCGACTTGCGCTGATGCTCCTCCACCAGGAGCCTGGCCAGATCGGCCACCTTGACCTGATGGTGCTGCGAGATCCTGCGCAGCTCCTCGAAGGCGGCCTCGGCCGTGCACCCGCTGGTCTGCATGATGATGCCCTTGGCCTGGTCGATGACCGACCGTCCGGCCAGGGCCTCCTGGAGCTGGGCGGCGTCGGTGCGCACCTCCTCGAACTCCCACATGTTGGCCATGGCCACCCCGACCTGCTCGGTCAGCATGTCGGCCAGCGAGTGGGCGGCCTGCGGGGAGAAGGCTCCCCTGCGGACCGAGTAGAGTCCGACGATGAGCTGCGCCGGCGCCACCTCGATGGGCACGATCAGTACCGACCGCACCCCCCAGCGGGTCGCCAGTGCGTTGTAGCGGGGCCAGCGGCTGTCGGTCAGCACGTCGCCCAGGCTCGCGCGGGCGCCGCTCTGGCGGGCCTCGAGAGAGGGCCCCTCGCCGAGCTCGCGCTCGCCCTCGACCAGCATGATCAGCTCGCTGTGCGAGCCGGAGACCAGCACCCGCTGGTCGCGCCAGTGTTCGGCCGAGCCGCCCGAGCACCCGGGCACACCGGCCGCCAGCGCCGTGGTCAGGCCGCGCAGGACGCTCTCCGTGGAGGTGTCCTCGCCCAGCCGCCCCAGCGCCGCCAGGTCTCGGGCAAGCCCGGGAGTGATCATCGCCGTCGATTCCATAGCAAGAAGCCCCTACCCCTTATGGCTACCGTTATCCCCGGTGGCGTAGCGTCAAAGGATGACCATGCCGGACCTCGAACACGCTCTGGACGCGCTGGCGGGACGCGTGTCGTCCTTGCGTGAGGCGAGGACCGCCTACCCTACCGACCTCGCGCCCACGCTCGACGCCGCCCTGGCCGAACTGGACACCGCCGCCGAGTTGCTGGCCGAGGCGCGCGAGGCGCTGCGCAAGGCGCCCAAGCGGGCCGCGAGCAAGAAGGACGGCACACAGCGCGAGCTGAAGCTGCTGCGCCAGGTGTTCCGGGCCTTCCCGGTGCCGGTGATCGTGCTCGACGGCGGCGGGGTGGTCCGGCGGATCAACCCCGAGACCTCGCGGGTGCTCGGCAGCCCTGACGGCTACCTGGTCGGGCGGTCGTTCCCGCTGCTGGTCGACGTCTCCAGGCGGGCGGCGTTCCGCTCGCACCTGAACTCGGTGCTGCAGACCGGGCAGCCGTCGGCGTTCGAGACGCGGCTGGCGCACCAGGGCCGGACGCACACCGTGCAGCTCGCGCTGACGCGGGTGACGATGCCGGGCGAGCCGCAGCAGATGGTGGCGGCCGTGGCGCTGCCCACCGAGGTGCAGCTGCCCGAGCCCGGCGGGCGACGGCCGGAGCAGTCCGACGGTGCGCTGCTGCTGGCCGCGTCCAGGCGGCAGGACCTGCTGGCCAGGATCGGCGCGCTGCTGCTGGACGAGGAGGCGCTGCTGCGCCCGGTGGCGCTGCCGCGGACGACGCGGCTGCTGGCGGCCGAGTGGGCCGACTGGGTGATCGCCGACCTGGTGCGCGACGGGCTGCCGAGGCGTTCGGTGGTGGTGGCGCCGAAGAACCACCCGCTGGGCGACCTGGTGCGGCTGGTGGAGTCGGCCGACCCGGCCGGCAGCCAGGTGGTGATGCAGGTGCTGGAGCGCGGCTCGGGCGTGGTGCACGAGATGGTCGACGACGAGTCGCTGCTCGGCTTCGCCGCCGACGGGCCGCTGCTGACCGCGATGGGGGCCGGCTCGATGTTGTCGGTGCCGATCGGGCAGTCCGACGGGGTGCTGACGCTGGTGCGCACGCACGACAGGCAGCCGTTCTCGCTGGCCGACCTCGGCGTCCTGCAGGACGTCGGGATGCAGCTCGGCCTGGCCGTACGCGCCCAGTCGAGCTTCCAGAGCCGTTCGCGCGCCGCCGACGCCCTGTCGGCCAGCGTGGCCCCGCGCAACCTGCCCGACGTGCCCGGCTACGAGGCGTCGGCGGTCTACCACCCGGGCGCCTCGGTGGGCGCGGAGTTCTACGACGTGTTCCCGGTCGCGGGCGGCTGGGGGTTCGCCCTGGGCGGCGCGGCGGGCAAGGGCGAGGAGGCGGCCTCGGTCAGCGCCATGGTGCGCGGCGGGCTGCGGGTGCTCAGCACCTGGGAGTCCCACCCCGACCTGGTGATCCGCAAGGTCAACCAGGCCTTGGTGGCGCAGGGAACGGGCATGTTCGTGATGGCCGTGGCGGGGTTCGTCAAGGGCCGGAAGATCCAGTTGTCCTCGGCGGGCCATCATCCGGCGGCGCTGCTGCAGCCCGACGGCAACGTGCGCTTCGCGGCGGGCGGCGGCGTGCCGCTGGGCATCTCCCCCGAGGCCGAGACGGGCGTGCAGGAGCTGACGGTCTCCGTCGGGGAGACGCTGGTGCTCTACTCCGAGGGCCTGATCTCCTCCAGGAACGACTCCGGCGAGCCGTACGGCGAGGAGCGGCTGGCCGACGTGCTGGGGCGTTGCGCGGGGCAGTCACCGGCCACCGTGGTCAAGGCCGTGGAGGCAGACCGGCACGCTTTCTCCGGCGGCCAGGTGTGGGACGAGATCGTCGTCCTCGCCCTCAAGGGTGTCTGATCTGCGGGGGTTTGCGATCCGGCTAAACATGGGTATTGTCTTTCCGTAGAACAACGTGCCTAAGACGCAGGCACACCTTGAAGCCTTTTCCACGCTGAGGTGTGCCATGAATATTGCGATCGTCGCGTCCGCCAAGGGAAACCAGCACCACCGTATTCTCTCCGTAGCACGCGAGCTGGGGCGCGAGCACCACGTCACCATCTACTCCCGCCGTGACGACGCCGAGGGCAAGCCCAAGACGCGGGTGGCCCCGGGGGTCACTCTGGAGCAGATCGACGTGGGCCCGGCCAAGGACCTCATGCCGGAAGACCTCGTCCCGTACCTGAACGACGTGGGCGAGCACCTGATGAAGCGGTGGAA
The DNA here is from genome assembly GCF_053596455.1 of Nonomuraea sp. NPDC001699. NCBI lineage: Bacteria > Bacillati > Actinomycetota > Actinomycetes > Streptosporangiales > Streptosporangiaceae > Nonomuraea > Nonomuraea sp. NPDC001699. The sequence continues at coordinate 100,402 of NZ_JBSFGF010000003.1, forward strand.
CCAGGAGCGGCCGGACGTCATCCACGCCCACTCCTGGACCGGGGGCCTCGCCGCCGTGGCGGGTGCCAAGGGCTTGGACGTGCCGGTCATGCAGACCTTCCACACCGTGGACGCCACGCACCAGAAGCTGGAGCGGGCGCTGGGACGCCGGGCCAAGGCGGTCATCGCCGGCTCGGGCGACGAGGAGTCGGCGTTGATCAGGCTGGGCGTGCCGCGCGGGAACATCGCGATCGTGCCGCATGGTGTGGACACCGAGCGCTTCCAGCGACGCGGGGCGATCGCCACCAAGGGCGCCCGCAAGCGGCTGGTGCACGTGGGGCCGCTGTCGCCCGAGCGCGGGGCGTACACGGCGGTGCGGGCGCTGCAGGGGCTGACGGACGTGGAGCTGGTCATCGCGGGCGGCCCCGAGCCCGAGGACCTGGACCAGGACAGGGACGCGCGCCGGCTGCGGGCGCTGGCCGAGCAGCTCGGCGTCGCCGACCGGGTGACGCTGCTCGGGCAGGTCAAGCGGGCCTCGGTGCCCAAGCTGATGCGCAGCGCGGACGCCGTGGTGTCGGTGCCGCGCGAGGCCGCGACGGGCGTCGTCGCGCTGGAGGCCATGGCCTGCGGCGTGCCGGTGATCGCCTCGGCCGTGGGCGCCCACCTCGACTCCGTGATCGACGGCGTGACCGGCCTGCTGGTCCCGCCGGACCGCCCGGCGCGCACCGCGCGGCTGGCCCGCGAGCTGCTGTGCGACCCGACGCTGCGCACCGCGCTCGGGTACGCCGGCGCCGACCGCGCCCGCTCGCGCTACTCCTGGGAGCGCGTGAGCCAGGAGCTGGTCCGCGTCTACGAGGCGGCCTGCGCCTGACGGAACGTACGAGAGGCGGGCGGCGACAGCCGCCCGCCTCTCGCCGTCCCCGGGCGGAACCGGGAGCCGCTGCGCAGGACGAGTCGACCCGGGCGGGGCGCCATGCCTGTCCGGAAGGGGCCCTTGTTACCGGAGTGACGCCTTTGCTTCGATGGTCCGCATGTCTACACGCGGTTCGATCCTGGCGGCGGCGGCGCTCATCACGGCCCTCGCCCTCCCCCAGAGCGCACAGGCGGAGACGTCGAGGTGGGGCGCGCCCGTCCTCGTCGAGAACTTCGACGGCTCCTCGGTCGACACGAGCAGGTGGATGGTCTACCACTCGCCGGACGCGGAGCGTAACCCCCGTACAGGCAAGGCCGCCACGGTCGCGAACGGGATGTTGCGCCTCAAGGGCGGCCGGTACGGCGGCAGGGACCTGTCCGGCGGCGTGGCCACCCGGCTGGCCCAGCGGTACGGCAGGTGGGAGGTGCGGTTCAGGGCCGAGGCGGGCAACGGCTACACGCCGGTCGCGCTGCTCTGGCCCACCTCCCAGGGCGAGGGCGACGGCTACGCCGAGGTCGACTTCGCCGAGATCGTGGATCCGCGCCGGCAGGGCGGCGGCATCTTCGTGCACGGCGGCCGCGGGCGCGCGCAGCGGCAGCTCCGGGCCGACTTCACCCGCTGGCACACCGCCGCGGTGGACTGGCTCCCCGGCCGGCTGACGTTCTGGCTGGACGGCAGGAAGGTGTGGGACTACCGCGGCCCCTACGTGCCCGACAGCGACCGGATGGGCCTGGCGCTGCAGAACGACGTGGTGTGCGAGCCCCGGTGCCGCGACTCCGCCACCCCGGCGACGGTCTCCATGTACGTGGACTGGGTGAAGGTCTACCGGCCGTCCTGAGGCAGCAGCCTGGCCGCCTTCAGGCCGAGGTGCACGGTCAGCCGGTCGTCGCCCTCGGACAGGTCCCGGTGCAGGAGGCGTTCGGCCTTGCCGAGGCGGTAGTAGAGGGTCTGGCGGTGGATCCCCAGCTCGGCGGCCGTCTTCTGGGCGTGGCCGCCGAGGTCGAGGTAGACCTCCAGCGTCTGGGCCAGCTCGGCGTCCAGCGCGGCGGTCTCGGCGGCCAGCTCGCGCAGGTCGGAGCGGCCGAGGCGGGCCAGCAGGCGGTGCACGCCCAGGTCCTGCCAGCGGGCGATGGGGGCGTGCCGGGGGAAGTGCTCGGCGATGCGCAGCGCCTGACGGGCCTCGCGCCAGCTCTGCCACGCCTCGGCCGGGTCGGACCTGGGGGCCCCGATGCCGGCGGCGGTGCCGTACGCGCTCTGCAGGGTCTGGGCGACCTCCCCGGCCAGGTGGGCGGGGGCGAGCAGGGCGACGGGCGAGCCGGTGCGGGCCAGCACGCCGCGTGGGAGCGTCCAGAGGGCGGCCACCCGCTCGCTGGACTCGCGCACGGCGACGGCGGCGACCGGGCCGGGAACCTCGATGGAGGCCGCGGCGCGCTCCTCGGGGTCGGCCGAGAGCAGGGCGAGCAGGCCACGACCGAGGTCCTGGCGGCTCCTGGCCTCCTGGGCGAGCGCGGCGGCGGCCCTGGCGACCAGCGGCGCGACGCGGCCCAGCGCCTCGTCGGCAAGGCTGCCGGAGTCCAGCAGCCACAGGTAGCCGTAGGTGACCTCGCCGTGCCGCAGCGGCCAGCAGACCCGCGCCAGCACTTTGAGCTCGGCGTCCGCGGGGATGCGGACCGGGCCGCCGGCCCTGGCGATGCCGTAGCGTTCGAAGTAGTCGCGCACCTCGCCGGTGGCGCGGCGGCGCAGGATCGACTCCTGGCGGACCGTGTCGATGTCGCCGTGCTGGGCGCCGTAGGCGAGCAGCCGGAACGAGCGGTCCTCCAGCGTCGCGGACGCCCCCAGCGTGGCGGCGATCTCGTCGACTATTTCCTGAAGGTCGGACGTGTTGTGCATTTGTATGACAGCCTGCCACATCGATCGTTACGCGCGTTCATGGCCCCCTCTGACCTGGGGTTTCTAGACTTGAGGCATGTTGGGTCAACTGCTCCTTGCCGCCTCCGGGAGCGGCGTCGTACGCCGTTCCGTGTCAGGCTTCCCGCTCACCCGCAAAGTGGTGGACCGGTTCGTCGCCGGCGAGAGCGTCCAGGAGGCCCGGAACGCCATCGAACGGCTGCGCGACGCCAACCTGGCCGTGACCGTCGACCACCTCGGCGAGGAGACGCGCGACGCGCGGGCCGCCGAGACCGTGGCGCAGGCGTACGTGACGCTGCTGGAGGCGCTGAAGCCGCTGCAGCTCGGCCGCCGGGGCGAGGTGTCGGTGAAGCTGTCGGCCGTCGGCCAGCGGCTCGACGACGGCATGGCCCTGGAGCACGCCCGCCAGATCTGCGCCGCCGCGGCGGCCAACGGCTCCACCGTGACCCTCGACATGGAGGACCACACCACCGTCGACTCGACGCTGGGCATCCTGCGCAAGCTGCGCGAGGACTACCCCGCGACCGGCGTGGCCATCCAGGCGTACCTGTTCCGCAGCGAGGACGACTGCCGCGACCTGGCCCACGAAGGCTCCCGCGTACGGCTGGTCAAGGGCGCCTACCGCGAGCCCGCCTCGGTCGCGCACCAGGACAAGCAGGACGTGGACAAGGCGTACGTGCGATGCCTGCGCATCCTCATGGCGGGGAAGGGTTACCCCATGGTGGCCACGCACGACGACCGGCTGATCTCCATCACCGAGCTGCTCGCCGACCGCTTCGGCCGGACGCTCGGCGACCACGAGTTCCAGATGCTCTACGGGATCAGGACCGACCGGCAGGAGGCCCTCGCCGGGGCCGGCCACACGGTCCGCGTGTACGTCCCCTACGGCGACGACTGGTACGGGTACTTCATGCGCCGGCTGGCCGAGCGCCCCGCCAACGTCGCCTTCTTCCTTCGTGCCCTTGGGGGTAAGTAAATGGATGCCATCAGCAACGTCCCCGTCCCCGTGAACGAGCCCGTGCTCGGCTACGCGCCGGGCAGCGCCGAGCGTTCGGCACTGGAGGACCGCATCAAGGAGCTGTCCGGCTCCGCCACCGACCTGACCATGACCATCGACGGCGAGCAGCGGCTCGGCGGCGGCGCGCCCATCGACGTGGTGCAGCCGCACAACCATGCCTCCGTCCTGGGCCGTACCAACGACGCTACGGCTCAGGACGTGCAGGACGCCATCGACGGCGCCCTGCGGGCGGCGCCCGCCTGGCGGGCGCTGTCCTTCGACGAGCGGGCCGCGGTCTTCCTCAAGGCCGCCGACCTGCTGGCCGGCCCGTGGCGCCAGACGCTGAACGCGGCCACCGTGCTGGGTCAGTCGAAGTCGGCGCAGCAGGCGGAGATCGACGCGGCCTGTGAGCTGATCGACTTCCTGCGCTTCAACGTGGCCTACGCCCGTCAGCTCTACTCCGACCAGCCGATCTCGTCGCCCGGCGTGTGGAACCGGATGGAGTACCGGCCCCTTGAGGGGTTCGTGCTGGCGATCACGCCGTTCAACTTCACCGCCATCGCCGGAAATTTGCCGACTTCTGCCGCTTTGATGGGGAATGTCGTCGTCTGGAAGCCGTCGCCGACGCAGCAGCTCGCCGCGCACCACACGATGCGGCTGCTGGAGGCGGCCGGGCTGCCGCCCGGTGTGATCAACATGGTCACCGGCAACGGGCAGGCCGTCTCCGACGTGGCCATGACGCACCCGGCCCTGGCCGGCGTGCACTTCACCGGCTCCACCCCCACCTTCCAGCACCTGTGGGGCACGATCGGCGCCAACATCGCCTCCTACCACGGCTACCCGCGCCTGGTGGGCGAGACCGGCGGCAAGGACTTCGTGCTGGCCCACCCGTCGGCCGACCCCGCCGTGCTCTCGACCGCGCTCGTCAGGGGCGCCTTCGAGTACCAGGGCCAGAAGTGCTCGGCGGCCTCGCGGGCGTACGTGCCGCGTTCGGTGTGGAACCGCATGCGTGACGACTTCGTGGCCACGGCCGAGTCGCTGACCGTGGGCGACGTGGCCGCCGACCTGTCGACGTTCATGGGCGCGGTCATCGACGACCGGGCCTTCGCCAAGCACAAGGACGCCATCGACCGGGCGCGGGCGGCCTCGAACATCGACGTGCTCACCGGCTCGTACGACTCCAGCGTCGGCTACTTCGTCAAGCCGACCATCCTGGAGTGCGCCGACCCGACGGACGAGATCTTCGTCAGGGAGTACTTCGGGCCGATCCTCGGCGTGCACGTCTACGAGGACCGCGACTTCGACACGGTGCTCGACCAGATGGAGGGCATCGCCCCGTACGCGCTGACCGGCTCGATCATCGCCCAGGACCGGTACGCCATCGCGGCGGCCTCGGAGCGGCTGCGCTTCGCGGCGGGCAACTTCTACGTCAACGACAAGCCGACGGGCGCGGTCGTGGGCCAGCAGCCGTTCGGCGGCGCGCGGGCCTCGGGCACCAACGACAAGGCCGGCTCGATCTTCAACCTGATCCGCTGGGTGAACGCCCGCACGATCAAGGAGACGTTCGTCCCGCCGACCGACCACCGCTACCCGCACATGGGCTGACCACCCACCCAGAGCCACGGCCGGCACCCCAACAGGGGTGCCGGCCGTCTCCAATTCCACTGGCGTGGCGTAATGTGCAAGGTTTGTGTCATTGACGCCATCGCAGGGCTGCGACCAGCATGAAGGCATGCAGCGGCGGATCGTGATCGTCGTCTTCCCGGGCTTCCAGTTGCTGGACATGGCCGGGCCGGCCGACGTGTTCGCGACCGCCGACCTGATCGCCCGGGGGCGTGGTTACCGGGTCGAGGTGGTCGCCGCGGAGGCGGGGGCGGTGTGCGCGTCGAACGGGGTCACGGTCATGGCGGGGGCGATCGGCGAGGTGACGGGGGCGCTCGACACGCTCCTGGTCGCCGGCGGGCTGACCGTGCCCCGGCAGCTGGAGGACCGCGCGCTGGTGGCGGCCGTCGGCGACCTGGCGGCGCGGGCCGGACGGGTCGCCTCGGTCTGCAACGGGGCCTTCGTACTGGCCGAGGCCGGGCTGCTCGAACGGCGCAGGGCCACCACCCACTGGCTGGCCGCCGACGACCTGCGCCACCGCTACGCCGACGTCGAGGTGGACCCCGATCCCCTCTACATCGAGGACGGCAACGTCTGGACGTCCGCGGGCGTGCTGTCCGGCGTGGACCTCGCGCTGGCGCTGGTGGCCAGGGACCACGGCCACGAGCTGGCCCGTGACGTCGCCCGCGGGCTCGTCGTCTACCTGCACAGGCCGGGTGGGCAGAGCCAGTTCAGCGCGCCGATGCGGGCCATGACGCCGCGCAGCCTGCCGCTGCGGGAGTTGCAGGGCTACATCGACGCCAACCCGGCCGCCGACCTGAGCGTGCCCGCGCTCGCCCGGCGCGTCGGGATGAGCGAACGGCACTTCTCCCGCGTCTTCACCGAGCAGACCGGCCTGCCACCCGGCAGGTACGTCGAACGCAGCCGCGCCGACGCCGCCAGACGCCTCCTGGAGGTCACCGGGCACCCCCTGGAGACCGTCGCCAGGGAGTCGGGGCTCGGCACGCCGGAGACCCTCTACCGCGTCTTCCGCCGCCACTGGCGGGTGTCGCCGGGCGAGCATCGCCGCAGATTCCAGTCGAAGGAGAAATGACACCATGCATGTGGCAATTCCGCTTTACCACCGTTTCACCGCGCTCGACGCGGTCGGTCCCTACACGGTGCTGGCGTTCGCGCCCGGCGTGACGGTGACGTTCGTGGCCGGGGAGGTGGGGCCGGTGACCGACGACCAGGGCACCCTGTCGATCGCCGCCACCGCGTCGTACGCCGACCTGCCCCGTCCCGACGTGGTGATCGTGCCGGGCGGGCCGGGCACCTTTGAGGCGATGTCCGACGCGGCGCTGCTGGGCTGGCTGCGCGAGGCCCACGAGCACACGCGGTGGACGGCGTCGGTGTGCAGCGGCTCGTACGTGCTGGCCGCGGCGGGGTTGCTCAAGGACCTGCGCGCGACCACCCACTGGGCGGCGCTGGACGGCCTGAAGGAGTTCGGCGCCGAGCCGGTGAGCGAGCGGGTCGTCACCCAGGGCAAGATCGTGACGGCCGCCGGGGTGTCGGCCGGGATCGACATGGCCCTGACCCTGCTGGCCCAGGCCGACGGCGTCGAGACGGCGCAGGCGGTGCAGCTCGCGATCGAGTACGACCCGCAGCCGCCGTTCGACGCGGGCTCGCCCGCCAAGGCGCCCGAGGGCACGGCCGAGCGAGCCCTGAGCCTGATCTCCTGACCACCCGGCCGCCGCGCCCCCGTTCCGACCCCTCGGGACGGGGGCGCCGCCGTTCCCGGGCCCCGCACGGGGTCAGGCGCCGCCCTCCGCGGGGTCGCCGATGGCGCCGAGCGGCAGGACGTCGAAGTGCACGACGACGTGGCCGCCGCCGGCGGGGGCGTCCCTGCCGTCCGACAGCCCGCGGAAGTGGTCCAGCACCTCCAGCACCTGGTCGCGCAGGTCGGCCGTCTCCTCCGGGGTGAGCCGCAGGGAGCGGCGGGCGAACACGCCGGCCTGCATCCATTCCTCGGGAGCCCGCATCGCCCCCTCCCGCCAGCGGGTCAGCTCCGTGCCGCGCTGCCGGACCATGTCGTCCAGCAGGAACCCCAGTGCGGCGTCGACCTCCTCGGGGTTGCCCTTCGCCGGTCCGAAACTGAAGCCGCCGGGCGTGATGCGCCAGTACTTCTCCTTGCCCCGGCCGAGCTCGGGCGCGATCTCGATCATGCCGTGGCGGGCCAGCTCCCGCAGGTGGTAGCTGGTGGCCCCGGTGTTCTGCCCGAGCAGGCCGGCCAGGCCGGTGGCGGTGGACGGGCCGTGCTCGTCGAGCAGCTCGTAGATGCGCAGCCGCAGCGGGTGCGCGAACGACTTCAGTGCATTCGCGTCGAGAGTCCGGGCGGAGAAGCTCTTGCCTTCTGTCACTGTGCAAGCCTATCTTTGCAAAGGAACCTATGCACACTTTTCCTTACACACTATCGGAGTGAGTCGTGAACCGTCTCGGGCGGGCCTTCTGGTTCCTGTGGTCGTCCACCGCGCTGTCGAACCTGGCCGACGGTGTCATGCGGGTCGGCGCGCCGCTGCTGGCGGTGTCCATGACCCGGTCCCCCACCCTGGTGTCGCTGGCCGGGGCCGCCGCGACCGCGCCGTGGCTGCTGTTCGCGCTGCACGCGGGGGCGGTCGCCGACCGCGTCGACCGCCGCCGCGTCATGATGGCCGCCAACACCGCGCGTACGGCGGTGCTGGCGGTGGCGGCGCTGCTGGCCGCGACGGGCCTGCTCAACCTGTGGACGCTGCTCGCGGTGGTGTTCGCGGCCGGTGTGAGCGAGGTCTTCGCCGACACCTCGGCGCAGTCCGTCCTGCCCATGGCCGTCTCCAAGGACGACCTCACCCGGGCCAACGCCCGGATCGTCGGCGTCCAGACCGTCGGCAACGACTTCGTCGGCGCGCCGGTGGCCGGGCTGCTCGCCGGCCTGCTGCCCGCCGCGCTCTTCGGCGCCCCCGCCCTCCTGTACGCCGCCGCCGCGCTGCTCCTGACCGGCATGGCGGGCTCCTTCCGTGCCGCCCCGGCCACATCGGGGCCGCGCCGCCCGCTGCGCGCCGACATCGGCGAGGCACTGCGTTACCTCTTGGCCCACCGCGTCCTGAGAAGGCTGGCGATCTCCGCGGGCCTGCTGAACCTGGCCAACGCCGGCTACTTCGCCGTCTTCGTCCTGTGGGCCGTCGGCGACGGGTCGCGCATCGGCCTGGACCCGAGCGGCTACGGCCTCATGATGACGGCCTTCGCGGCCGGCGCGGTGCTCGGCTCGCCGCTGACCGGGCCGCTCACGCGGCTGGTCGGCGAGTCCCGCACGCTGGTGGGGGCGTGGTCGATCAGCAGCCTGCTGCTGCTCGTCCCCATGCTCGTGCCATCGCCGTGGGCGCTGTACCCGGTGGCGGTGGTGTGGGGGGTGACGGGGGCGGCGGCCAACGTGCTGGTCGTCTCGGTACGCCAGCGGCTGATCCCCGGCGAGCTGCTGGGACGGGTGAACTCCGCCTACCGGCTGATCGGCATGGGCGGCATGCCGGTGGGCGCGGCGCTCGGGGGGGTGGCGGGCGACCTGTTCGGGCTGGCCGCCGTCCTGGCCGGGGCCGCGGGGATGTGCCTGGTGGCGGTGTGGCTCGTGTGGCGCGCCATGCCCGGGCGAATTTCTGCGGCGCTGACCAGCGAACCTACACTTCCCGACATATCCAGATCACGTTAGACACCCTATGCCGTGTGCGGAGATGACATGATTATCCCCGAGCTTGAGGGGATGGTATGCGGGAGATCGGCGGACGGTACCTCCTGAACGAGGAGGCCGGTCGTGGGGGTATGGGAGTCGTCTGGCGGGCGTTCGATCGGCTCCTCCACCGAGAGGTGGCGTTGAAGGAGCTGACTCTGGCCGGTGAGGCCGAGATGGTTCGCCGCCGGGTGCTGCGTGAGGCCCGGATGGCGGCCGGCCTGACGCACCCCAACATCGTCACGGTCCACGACCTGATGGAAGTGGGCGGAAAGCTCTGGATCGTGATGGAGTACCTGCACGGGCTCTCACTCCACCAGCTGCTCTCCCAGGTGGGGACGCTGCCGGCCCAGTCGGTGGTCGCGATCGGCCAGCACCTGCTCGCCGCGCTGCGCACCGCGCACAAGGCCGGGGTGCTCCATCGTGACGTCAAGCCCGCGAACGTCATGCTGACCGGCGACCGGGTGGTGCTGACCGACTTCGGCATCGCCACCGCCGAGGGCGACATCCGCATGACGACCTCGCGGCGGCTGCGCGGCACGCCCGCGTTCATGGCCCCGGAGCGGCTGCACGGCGGGCCGGCCAGCAAGGAGGCCGACATGTGGTCCTTCGGCGCGACGCTCTACAGCGCCGTCGAGGGCCAGCCGCCCTACCCCGGGCAGGACGCGGCCACCGTGCTGGGCATGGCCCGCAGCGGCCCCTACCCGCCGCCGCGGCGGGCCGGGGTGATGCGCCCTCTGATCGAGGGGCTGCTCCACCACGACCCGGTGCGCCGCTACACGCCGGAGCAGACGGCGGGCCTGCTGGCGGGCATGCGTGCCAGCGCCTACCAGGCCGCCATCTGAGCGCTCGCCGAGCCCCGGCGGGCCGCCTTCAGTCGCGCTGGGCGCGGGCCTCGGCCTCGGCGGCGTCCATGGCGGCCGCCTCCTCGGGGGTGGGCGCGGTGCCGCCCAGGTGCGCGGGCTGCCACCACACGCCCGGCGGCACCTCCGGGTAGGTGCGCTGCGCGCGGTCGACCAGCTCGGACAGGCGCGTGTGCAGGTCGACGGTGTGCTGGTTGACGTCCTCCCCGCGCTTGGGGTGGAACGGCTCGCCCACCAGGATGGTGATCGGCACGTGCCGCTGGGTGAGCTGCTTGGGCCTGCCCTTGGTCCACATGCGCTGGCTGCCCCACAGGGCGACCGGGATGACCGGCACGTTGGTGGCCTGGGCCATGCGGATGGCGCCGTTCTTGATCTCCTTGACGGTGAAGGAGCGGCTGATCGTGGCCTCGGCGAAGACGCCCACCACCTCGCCGGCCTTGAGCTTGCGCAGCGCGGTGGCGTACGAGCCGGCGCCGGCGCCGCGGTCGACCGGGATGTGGTGCATGCCGCGCATCAGCGGCCCGGAGATCCGGTGCTCGAAGACGTCCTGCTTGGCCATGAACCGCACCAGCCGCTTGGACGGCAGCGCGGCGAACCCCGCGAAGATGAAGTCGAGATAGCTGATGTGATTGCTCACCAGCACCGCTCCCCCGGTCCGCGGCACGTGCTCGGTGCCCTCCATGTGGAAGCGGTAGTCGAGCACGCGAAAGAGGGTCCGCGCGGCGGCGATCACCGGCGGGTACACAATCTCAGCCATGAGCAGAAGGTAGCCTACTCACGCCGGTCGGCAGGCCACCCGGCGGAACCGTCCGCGCCAGGAGAACATCGGCTCGGGTCACGAGATCGTAGGACATCGTCCCTGTTCACGCGGCGGCGCTTGCCCTCCCGTGAGAACGGGCAGATGTTTTGACCATGAAGAAGCTCATCAATACCGCCGACTCCGTGGTCGAGGACGCGCTGAACGGCATGGCCGCGGCCCATCCCGCGCTGCGGGTCCGCGACCGCGTGGTCTACCGGGCCGCCGGACCGCGGCCCGGCAAGGTGGGGCTGGTGTCCGGCGGCGGCTCGGGCCACGAGCCCCTGCACGCCGGGTTCGTCGGCCACGGCATGCTGGACGCCGCCTGCCCCGGCGAGATCTTCACCTCGCCCGTGCCCGACCAGATCATCGAGGCCACCAGGGCCGTCGACGGCGGCGCCGGCGTGCTGCACATCGTCAAGAACTACACCGGCGACGTGCTCAACTTCGAGATGGCCGCCGAACTGGCCGAGGACAACGACGTGGCCTCCGTGCTGGTGGACGACGACGTGGCCGTCCAGGACTCGACGTACACGGCCGGGCGGCGGGGCACGGGCGCGACGCTGTTCGTGGAGAAGATCGCGGGCGCGCTGGCCGAGGAGGGCGCGCCGCTGACCGAGGTGGCCCGGGTGGCCGGTGAGGTGGACGAGCGCAGCCGGTCCTTCGGCATCGCGCTGACCTCCTGCACGACGCCCGCGGCGGGCAAACCGACGTTCGACCTGCCCGAGACGGACGTGGAGGTGGGCATCGGCATCCACGGCGAGCCGGGCCGCACGCGGGTGCCGATGGCCTCGGCCCGCGAGCTGGCCGCCGTCGCGATGGAGGCCCTGCACAGCGACCTGCCGCTCCGCGGCGACCTGCTGGTCATGGTCAACGGCATGGGCGGCACCCCGCTCATGGAGTTGTACGTGCTGTTCGCCGAGGTGGCGGCGTTCGTGAAGGGCAAGGACGCCCGGGTGGCCCGCTCGCTCGTCGGCAACTACGTGACGAGCCTGGACATGCAGGGCTTCTCGGTCAGCGTGTGCCGGCTCGACGACACCCTCACCCGGCTCTGGGACGCGCCCGTCGAGACGCCCGCGCTGCGCTGGGGCCGTTGATGGACACCCGCTTCTTCGCGGCCTGGCTCGACGAGGCGGCCAGGCTGGTCCGCCGCGACCGGGAGCGGCTGACGGAGCTCGACGCGGCCATCGGCGACGCCGACCACGGCACGAACCTCGACCGGGGCTTCACCGAGGTCGCCAAGGCCCTGGCCGACCGGCCGCCGGACTCGCCAGGACAGGTGCTGACCGAGGCGGGCACGGCCCTCATCCGCCGCGTCGGCGGCGCCTCGGGCCCGCTGTACGGCTCGATGTTCCGCCAGATGGGCCGGACGCTGGCGTCGCCCGTGACGTTGCCCCGCTTCGAGGCGGCGTTCGAGGAGGGGGTCGTCGCGCTGGAACGGCTGGGCAAGGCGGCCCTGGGCGACAAGACCATGGTGGACGCGCTGGTCCCGGCCTCGCGGTCACTGGCCCTGGCCGTACGGGACGGCATCGGGACGCTGGAGGCGTTCCGGCGGGCCGCGGACGCGGCGGCCGAGGGCGCGCGGGAGACGATCCCGCTCCAGGCCCGCAAGGGCCGGGCCAGCTACCTGGGCGAACGCAGCGTCGGGCACGAGGATCCGGGGGCGGCCTCGGCGGCCCTGATCATGGGGGCGCTGGCCGCGGTGGCGGACCGGGAGCAGGCGGAGGGCCGATGGTCGGACTAGTGCTGGTCTCGCACAGCGCCGGGCTGGCGTCCGAGACCGCGGCGCTGGCTCTGGGGATCGCCGCGGAGCCCGTGCCGGTGGCGGCGGCCGGCGGCACCGCGGACGGCGGCCTGGGCACCAGCCTCGACCTCGTCGAGCGGGCGGTGCTGACCGTGGACCAGGGCGACGGCGTGCTGATCATCCCCGACCTCGGCAGCTCGGTGCTGACCGCCCGGCTGCTGGAGCAGGAGGGACGGGTGGTGATCGCGGACGTGCCGTTCGTGGAGGGGGCGGTGGCGGCGTGCGTGGCGGCGTGCGGGGGCGGGTCGCTGGCGGAGGTGCTGGCCGCCGCCGAGGAGGCCCGCACCTACCGCAAACTCTGACCAGCCCCGCACCTCCCCCGGCCCTGGCGGTGTCCGGTCGCCCGGTGCGCACTGGAGTGAGGCCCGGCCCGTCAGTGGCCCTTGAATGCCTCCTCCAGCCACCACGAGCCGCGTTCGCCGGTGATCTTGGCGTGCACCAGCAGCGGGCGGTCCCTGGGCCCCTTGAGCCATTCGGCCACGCCCGCCAGCCCGGCGGCGTCCGTGACGGTCACCGCCGCGAACCCGTACCCGCGGGCGATCGCCGCCAGGTCGGCGGGCGGGAACCGGACCGTGTCCAGCCGATGCCCGTGCGGCCCGAAGTGGTGCACCTCGGCCCCGTACGCCTCGTCGTCGTAGACCACCACCACCATGGGCAGCCCCAGCCGGACGACCGTCTCCAGCTCGGCGATGCCCATCAGCGCGCCGCCGTCGCCCAGGGCGGCCACGGGGAGCCGGTCGGGACGGGCCAGGGCGGCGCCGATCGCGGTCGCCAGGCCGAGCCCGATCGACTGGAACGCCTGTGTGAAGCAGAACCCGCCCTCGTCCGGCACGTCCAGGAACATCGAGGGGTATCCCATGAAGTTGCCGGAGTCGACGGACACGACGCGTTCGGTCGGGAGCAGGTCGTCCAGGGCGATGGTGAGCGTTCTGGGGTCGATGCGTCCTGCGCCGCTCTCGTCCTGGTACGGGACCGTCCGCCAGCGGCCTTCGTCCCGGATGCGCCGGGCCAGCTCGGCCGACCGGTAACCCGGCGCGGCGCCGCCCGGCACGGTCAGGGCGGCCGCCATGGCGCGGACGTCGCCGACCACCCCGAGGTGGACCGGGACGTGGACGCCGACGGCCGCCGGGTCGAGGTCGACCTGGGCCACCCTCGCCTCCGGCCCGATCAGCGAACCGTGCCGGGTGGTCCACATGTTCAGCGCGCAGCCCCAGCCGACGACCAGGTCCGCGCCGCGGATCAGCTCGGCGGCCAGGGGGGTGGCGAAGCCGCCGCTCACGTCGAGGTCCCAGGGGTTGCCGCGGAACAGGCCCTTGGCGACGGCGGAGGTGGCCAGCAGGGCGCCGGCGCGGTCGGCCAGCGCCTCCAGCTCGCGGCGGGCGTGCCGGGCGCCACGGCCCGCGACGAACACCGGCCGTCGCGCCCCGGCCAGCAACCGCCCCAGCTCCGCGACCTGCTCCTCCGCCCCGACCTGGCCCTCGTGGCCTGACGGGCCCGCGGCGCCCGCCGCCGACGCCGTTACGCCGGACGCCGGGGCGGACTGCACGTCGAGCGGCAGGTTCAGCAGGACCGTGCGGCGCTCCTGGGAGGCCGCGCGGAAGGCTTCGAGCGCCCGTTCCCGCGCGGTCGCCGCCTCCGTGACCCGCATGGGGACCGCGCCCACCGCCGTCGCCAGGGCGTCCTGGTCGACGTGGAAGTTGGAGCGCGCATCCGTCGCCTCGCCGGCCAGGACGATCATCGGGGTACGGCTCTTGGCCGCCTCGGCGATCCCCGTCATGGCGTTGGTCAGCCCCGGCCCCTGGTGCACCGTGACGACGGCGACCTCGCCGCTCATCCGGGCGTAGGCGTCGGCCATGGTCGCCGCGCCGCCCTCGTGCCGCGCGGCGACGAAGCGCACGCCGTGCTCGACCAGCGCGTTCGTGACGTGGAAGTTGCCGCTGCCGACCACCCCGAACGCCGTACGGACGCCGCTCGCGGCCAGCGTCCGGCCGACCGCCGCGGCCGCCGTCTCCGGGACGGTCAACGTTCCACCAGGGCCAGCACGCGGACGGGGCTGCCGGAGCCGCCCGTGATGGGCAGCGGCGGCGCGACCACGGCGGCCCCGGTCACCGGCAGGCGGTCGAGGTTGCGCAGCTGGGTCAGGCCGTACTTGCCCGCGCCGAGCAGGAACGAGTGGCAGGGGAAGGCCGGGTCGAAGGAGTGGGCGGCGCCGGCGTCGGTGCCGACGGTCTCCACGCCGAGCCCGAGAATCGGCGTCTCGGCCGCCAGCCAGGACGCGCACTCGGCCGAGATGCCCGGCGTGTGCGGGCCGGTCTCGTCGACGTTGAGGTAGGCGGCCTGGTCGGCGGAGCGGGCGTCCCAGCCGGTGCGGTAGAGCAGCCAGCCGCCGTCGGGCAGCGGGCCGTTGGCGCGTTCCCACTCCTTGACGTGGTCGATCTGGAGGAGGAAGTCGGGGTCCTTGGACGCCTCGGCGGCGAAGTCGAGCACGACCGCGGGCGCGATCAGGCTGCGTACGGGCACCTGGGAGACGTCCTGGCCGTCGCGGGCGGTGACCCAGTGGACCGGGGCGTCGAAGTGGGTGCCGGTGTGCTCGCCGGTGTGGATGTCGTTCCAGTACCAGGCCGGCCCGCGGTCGTCGTAACGGCTGATCTCCTCCAGCCGGAACGGGCTGGTGTTGCCGAACGGCTCGGGGAGCTGGAGGATCGGCGTCTCGGAGCTGAGGGGCGCGGTGAGGTCGATCACCTCGATCGCCCCGCTGCGCACGTGGTCCAGGAAGCTCTGCAACACCGACATGTCATCCTCCTCGTTGGGCTGAGCGCATCCTCCTCCAGTCGGGCTCACCTGTGCAAACATGGTCGGTTCCGCAGCCCGCCGGCGCGCGCCTCACGGCCGCAGCGACTCGGGCAGCAGGTCGCCGTGCGCCTTGAGCAGCGCCCGGCACAGCTCGTCGATCTGGTCGAGGGTCAGGGTGGCGGCCGTGTTCGGGTCGGCCATCATGGCGTGCCGCACATGCTCGGGACGGCCCTCGACCGCGGCGCGCACGGTCAGCTCGTTGACGTTGACGTAGGCCCGGTTGAGCGCGGCGCACTGGGCGGGCAGGTCGCCGACCGCGACCGGCCGCACGCCGAGCGCGTCGGCCACGACGGGCACCTCGACCACGCATCCGGCGGGCAGGTTCCCGATCAGGCCGTGGTTGGGCACGTTGCCGTAGACGGTGCGGCCGGCGCCCGTCGTGACGCTGTGGATGATCTGCGGGGCGTACTCCATGGTCCCCTCGGCGGTGATCGGCCGGCCCGCCCTGAGCGCGTCGCGCGTGGCCTCGTAGGCGCGGACGTTCTCCTCGCTGATGCCGAGGTAGGCGCCCACGGGGATGCGCAGCCGCTCGATCTCGGCGTCGTCGTGCAGGTACCAGGGCACGTACTCGGCCGAGTGCTCGCTGGTCTCGGTCGGGTAGTGGCCGAGCCTGCGGTACATGTCCACGCGGACCCGGCGCAGCAGGCCGGGGTCGGCCGCGATGACCTCGTCCAGGCGCGGGTACAGGCTCCGGCCGCCGGACTCGAAGCGCAGCAGCCACGACTGGTGGTTCACCCCGGCCGCCAGGTACGTGACCTCCTCGTACGGCACCCCCACCAGCTCGGCCAGGTCGTGGACGGTCCAGTAGATCGAATGGCACAGGCCGACGACGTTGCGCACCGGGGTGGCCGCCGCCAGGTACCAGACGTTCATGGCCATCGGGTTGGTGTAGTTGAGCAGCCAGGCGTCCGGGCAGACCTCGGCCATGGCCCGGCCGATGCGGTCGAGCGCGGGGAAGGTGCGCAGCGCGCGGAAGATCCCGCCCACGCCGATGGTGTCGGCGATCGTCTGGCGCAGGCCGTACCGGGCGGGCAGCTCGAAGTCGACGCGGGTGGCGTCGATCATGCCGACCTGGATCATGTTGATCGCGAAGTCGGCGTCCTCCAGCGAGCGCCGCAGGTCCGGGTGGGCGGAGACGGCGATGTCCGCCCGGTCGCCGACGATGGCGCGGGCGGCGGCCTCGGCGGTCTCCAGGCGCTCGGGGTGGATGTCGTGCAGGGCCACCTCGAAGGGGCCGAGGTCGGTGAACCCGACCAGGTCGGCCAGCAGGCCCTGGGTGAACTCGACGCTTCCCGCGCCGAGGAAGGTGATCTTCACAGTTCCTTCCAGGTGGGTTGGGCGGCGGTGCCGCCGGCCGCGCGGGTGGACAGGGATCCGCAGGCCACGGCCACGTCCAGGCATGCGCGCGGGCTCATCCCGCGCAGCCTGGCGGCGAGGAAGCCCGCGTTGAAGCTGTCGCCCGCGCCGACGGTGTCCACGGGCTCGACGGGCACGGCCGGGGCCCGCGTCACCAGGCCCGACTCCCAGGCCAGTGCGCCGTTCGCGCCGTCCCTGACGACGACGGCCGGCCCGAGGGCGCCCAGCCGCGCCGCGGCGTCCACGTCGGGGTTGGCGTCGCCGACGACCAGCAGGTCGAACGGCACAGGAAGACGCATGGTCACTCCTCGCGAACGATGGTTCGGATTCGTGGCGATGCGCGCTGTTCCGCACTCTCCGTGCCGCGCCCTCGCCGGGGACGCCGGAGTGGCGTGGCCCATGGACCGTAGGACGATCACGCCAGCACGCTGAGCGTGCCTCCCTTCCGCTGCCCCATAGAATTGCGCGTTCTTGCACCTATGTCCAGAGTTCGCGGCAGGAAGGCGTCACGCCTTCGTCCACTCCGCGCATCCGGCGGTCTGGAACGCCTTGTCGCCGGGCTCGATGGTGACGCTCGCCGGGCCCGTCGGGGCGCCCGCGTTGATCACCGAGCCGATGTCGGGGGACGTGCTGTTCAGCCGGGCCCAGAAGCAGTTCGTGGAGCCCGCGACGGGACCGGTGGTGCGGTAGGTGCCGGGCTGGATGTCCACACCCACGACGAGCGTCCGCATCCCGGCGGTCAGCCCGGTCTGAGCGGGACCGGTCTGCGCAGGCCCGGTCTGAGCGGGTCCCGTCTGGGTGGGGCCGGTTCGGGGCGGGCCGGTCTGGGCTGGGCCGGTCTGGGCTGGGCCGGTCTGGGTTGGGCCGGTTTGCGCAGGGCCGGTCTGGAGGGGGTCCGTCTGCGGGGTGTCGGGCTGGGTGGCCGGGCCGGAGGCCGAGGGCTCGCCCGAAGGCGGGCCCGTGCCCTCGACCGTCACCGTGACCCTGGGGGCGGGCGAGGCCGACGAATCGTCCGCGCCGTACCCGACGAAGACGCCCAGGATGAAGGCCACCACCGCGGCCAGCCCGGACACGAGCAGGATGATCGGCGGACTGCTCGTCGCCCGGGGAAGCTCGGGGGGGCCGTACGTCACGGACCCAAGGGTGCCATCTCCATCGACACCCCTGTCAACGCCCCTGTCAACGGTGGAGGTAGTCGACGAGCGACTCCTTCTCCGTCTCCAGCTCCTCGATCGCGCTCTTGACCACGTCACCGATGCTGACGATGCCCACCAGGCGGCCGTTCTCGACCACGGGCATGTGCCGGAACCGGTGGGTGGTCATCCTGCGGCGCAGTTCATCGACGTTGTCACCGGGCCCGGCCGTGCGGACCTCGGTCGTCATGATCGAGGAGACCGGCGCGTCGAGGATCTCCGGGCCCCGGTCGTGCAGCCGCCGCACCACGTCGCGCTCGGAGACGATCCCCTGGATCGTCGTGCCGTCGGTGGAGACGACGACCGCGCCGATGTTGTGGTCGGCGAGCTTGCCGAGCAGTTCCCGCACCGTCTCCTCCGGTGCCACCGTAGTCACAGCGCTTCCCTTGTTGCGCAGGATCGTCCCGATGAGCATGTGCACCACCTCTGCTCCCAATCTCCCCGGCCGGGGCCCGGCTTATGCCCGGTCCTCCAGGCAAACAACCGAGTGGGGACCCCGTCAAGCGGTCACGTAGGCTGACTTGCCGCATCTCCGACGACGTGGAAGGCACCATGACCGAGCAGCTCAACACCGGAAGCCACGACCTCCCCATCACCCCGGAGCTGGCCGCGTTCATGCGTACCGGCTGGGCCGACACGCGGCGTACCGGCGTGGCCGCGCTGCCGATCGCCCCCTGGGCGGCCCGGCGCAGGGCGGCGCTGGCCGCGCGTTTCCCCGGTGAGCGCCTGGTCGTCCCGGCGGGCACGCTCAAGGTGCGCAGCAACGACAGCGACTACCGGTTCCGGCCGCACAGCGCGTACTCCTACCTGACGGGCGCGGGCGAGCCCGGCGACGTGCTCGTGGTCGAGCCGTCCGGGCAGGCTGTCCTGTACGTGCGCCCGCGCTCGCCGCGCGAGGAGGGCGAGGAGTTCTACCGCGACCGCCGCTACGGCGAGTTCTGGGTGGGCCGCAGGCCCGACCTGGCCGAGGCGTCCGAGCTGTACCAGATCGAGTGCGCGCACATCCGCGACCTGCGGCTGGAGGGCCCGGCCCGCGTGCTGCGCGGCGTCGACGCCTCCGTGGACGCCCTGGCGCCGGCCGGCGGGCGTGACACCGAGCTGGAGGTGTTCCTGTCGGAGATGCGGCTGATCAAGGACGAGTGGGAGGTCGGCGAGCTCCAGTCGGCCGTGGACGCCACCGTGCGCGGCTTCGAGGACGTCGTCCGCGCCCTTCCCGCGGCCATCGGCCACCCGCGCGGCGAGCGTTACCTGGAGGGCGTGTTCGGGCTGCGCTCGCGCCTGGAGGGCAACGCGGTCGGCTACGACAGCATCGTGGCCTCCGGCGCCCACGCCTGCGTGCTGCACTGGATCCGCAACGACGGCGCGCTGACCGAGGGCGACCTGCTCCTGCTGGACGCCGGCGTCGAGACCGACACCCTGTACACCGCCGACGTGACCCGCACGTTCCCGCTGTCGGGCCGGTTCACGCCGGCGCAGCGGCAGGCGTACGAGCTGGTCCTGGCCGCGCAGGACGCCGGCATCGCGGCGCTCAAGCCCGGCGCGAGCTTCCGCGACTTCCACCTGGCCGCCATGCGCGCCATCTGCGAGGGCCTGCACGGCTGGGGCCTGCTGAAGGACTCCCCCGACGCGCTCATGGAGTCCGGCCTGTACCGGCGCTACACGCTGTGCAGCAGCGGCCACATGCTCGGCCTCGACGTGCACGACTGCGCCAGGTCTCGCACCGAGGTCTACCTCGACGGCGTGCTGGAGGAGGGGAACGTCCTGACGGTCGAGCCCGGCCTGTACTTCCAGCCCGACGACCTGACGCTGCCCGCCGAGCTGCGCGGCATGGGCATCCGCATCGAGGACGACCTCGTGATCACCGCCGAGGGCGCCACCCTGATGTCGAAGGCGCTCCCCCGCCACCCGGACGAGATCGAGTCCTGGATGAACGTCGTCCGTTCGTGACGAACCGGGCACTTCTCGTGGATGCCTGACAAGGGGTGACCCGGGTCTCGTACCCTTGCTGAAAACCCCGGCGAAGCAGGTGGCCATGGCGCGTACACGCATGCGGGTGGGCCCGTCCGCCTGCGTCACGCGGGCGCGGCTGCTCGGGGCGCTGGCGGCGACGCTGGCGGCGGTCGCGGCCACGGCGGCGCCGCCGTTGATCGACGCCGGCCGGGCCCGCGACGCGCTGGCCCGTCTGGAGGGCGAGCGCGCCCGGCGCCTGGACGTCTCCGGCGCCGCGAGCGCCTTCGGCCGGGCCCTGCTCAGCTACGACTACAAAGACCTCGCCAGCACCCGCTCGACCCTGTCCGCCCAGGCCACGGGCGACTTCCAGGCCACCTACGACGCGGCGTTCGGCGGCGCGATGTCCCAGGTGATCGTCGAGCTCAGGGCCGTCTCCCAGGCCAGGGTGCGCCAGGTGTACCTGGCCGACGTGGACGAGCACACCGCGCACGCCATCGTCGTCGTGGACCAGCAGGTGAACACCGCACGGGCGATTCGCACGGCGCGGGATTCGCACCTTAAGATCACGCTTGTGAAGCAGAAGGGCGCCTGGAAGGTCCAGGACGTGACCGTGCTCGGCGCGGCCACGCAGGACCGGTACGGGCCCGCGGCAAGGAAGAAGGACTGACGATCGTCCCCCTGGCGATGGGCGGCCGCCCCGAGGAGGTGCGGGCCCCCGAGACGTGGCTGACCGAGGCGGAGCGCGAGCGCGCCGACCGGTTCGTCTTCCCGGCCGACCGCGCCTGTTTCGTCGCGGCCCACCTGCTCGTACGCCTGTGCGCCGCGGCCGTGCTCGACCTGCCGCCGGATGGGCTGACCCTGCTGCAACACTGCGACGTGCACGGCCCCGGCCACGGCAGGCCGTCCCTGCGCGAGGCTCCCGAGCTGGGCGTGAGCTTCAGCCACACCCGCGGCTACGTGGCCGCGGCGGCCGGCCCCGGCCGGGTCGGTGTGGACGCCGAGCACGTGCCGCCGGGCCCGCTGAACGAGGGCCTGGCCGACCACGCGCTCACGCCCGCCGAACGCGCCCTGGTGACCGGCAACGACGACCTGATCCGCCACTGGACCCGCAAGGAAGCCCTGATCAAGCGCGGCGAGCTCACCCTGGACGAGCTGCGTACCACCGAGAGCGACCCGCCGGGCCGCCACCTGCTCGAATGGCGCGCCGATCCGGACATCAGGGTCGCCGTGATCACCGACGCGCCCGCCAGACGGGTGCCCGTCCCGCTGCTCTAGGGCTGGCGGCGGGTGGGGGTGGGGTCGAGGAAGACCAGGTCGACGCCCGGGAAGCGGTCGCGCAGCCGCCGGTCGACCTCGTCACAGGCGATCTCCACGCCCGCCGCGCTGGCGTCGTCCCGGAAGTCGATCTTGGCGGCGACCATGATGGAGCCCGGCCCGATCATCATCGTCAGCAGCTCGACCACGTCCTCCACCTCGGGCTGGGCCAGCAGCACCGCGCGGATGCCGACCTCGATCTGCCTGGGGGCGGCCTGGCCGATGAGCAGCGACAGGTTCGACTGGATCAGAATGAGCGCCACGACCAGCAGGAGCAGGCCGATGGCGACCGAGGCGGCGCCGTCCCACAGGGCCGAGCCCGACCACTGCGAGCCGACCAGGCCGAGCGCCGCGATCACCAGGCCCACCAGCGCGGCGGCGTCCTCGAACAGCACGGCCTTCAGCGCGGTGTCGGACGTGATCCGCACCAACCGCGCCGGATGGACCTTGTACCTGCCGGCCTCGGCCCGCAACTGCGAGTACGCCTTCGTGAACGAGATGCCCTCGATCACGAACGAGACGGCCAGCACGACGTAGGACGGCGTGAGGTTGCCCAGCTTCTCGCCGGTGCTGATCTCGTGGATCCCGTGGGTGACGGAGAACCCCGCGCCGCCGACCAGCGTCGCGACGGCCGCCATCATCGCCCAGAAGAACCCGGCCTTGCCGTAGCCGAAGGGATGGCGCCGGTCGGGCGGTTTGCCCGCGCGGCGGACGGAGACCAGCAGCAGCAGCTCGGTCACGGTGTCGGCGGCCGAGTGGGCCGCCTCCGACAACATCGCGGCCGAGCCGCCGATCAGTCCGGCGACGAGCTTGGCCAGGGCGATGGTCAGGTTCGCGGCGCCCGCGACCAGCACGGTCACCAGGCTCTCCCCCGACTTCTGCCCCATCCGGTCACTCTACGGCGGCCTCGCGCGGCGGCCCCCCGCAGGTAGCCGCATCGCCACGGGCGTGCGCTAGATTGGGGATCATGAGCGCGCCCCGCTGGCTTTCCCCCTCCGAACAGCGTGCCTGGCGTACGCATCTCGCGCTGCACAAGCTGCTCATGCACCGCCTCGACCGCGAGCTCCAGGAGCATCAGCTCTCGCTGAACGACTACGAGATCCTGGTCAACCTGTCCGAGAGCCCCGAGCGGCGGATGCGGATGAGCGACCTGGCCGACGCCACGATCCAGTCGCGCAGCAGGCTGTCGCACCAGATCTCCCGCATGGAGGCCAAGGGGCTGGTCACCCGGGAGGACTGCCGCGACGACCGGCGCGGCACGTTCGCCGTCCTGACCGACGAGGGCTGGGAGACGATCCAGCGGGTGGCGCCCGACCACGTCGCGAGCGTGCGCGAGCATTTCGTCGACCGGCTCACCGACGACCAGCTCGAAGGGCTGGAGCAGGCGTTCGGGCCGATCGTCGACCATCTGAAGAAGCTGCGCTGACACCCAACCGATATCGCCGACGGCTCACCGGCGTCCCGGGCGGTCGCTACGATCCGCTCATGCTCCGAAAGCTGCTGATCGTCGTCGTGCTCGCGCTCATGCCGGCCTGCTCCGCCGGTGGCGGCGGGGGTGACGAGCTCCCCGCCGGGCCCGACCTGATGAAGAAGTCCTCGGAGGCCATGAAGGCCGTCAAGTCGGCCGGCTTCTCGATCGCCACGGAGGGCAAGCCCCAGGTGCCGCTCAAGAAGGCCGACGGCAGGCTCACCTCGGGCGGCGACGCCGACGGCACGATCACGCTGGAGGTGCTGGGCACGCTGCAGGAGATCACCTTCGCGGTGATCGGCGACACCGTGCACTTCAAGGGCCCGACCGGCGGCTTCCAGACGATGACCAGGCAGCAGCTCGCCCAGTTCTACGACCCGTCGGTGATCCTCAGCCCGGCCAAGGGCATCGCGCAACTGCTCGCCTCGGCGACCGACCCCAAGGTGGAGGCGCTGGAGGACGGCTCCTACCGGGTGGCGACGACGTTCTCCGGGCAGGTCGTGGGGCAGATCGTCCCGGGCGTCACGCAGGGCGTCAACGGCAAGGTCTGGATCGACCGGGCCACCAGCAGGCTGACCAAGGCGAGCCTGCCGCTGCAGAACGGCACGGTCACGGTGACGTTCAGCGACTACGACGCGCCGGTCACGATCACGCCGCCCCCCTCCGGGTGAGCGCGGTGAGCCGGGCGACCTCCCTCGACCGCGCCCGCCGGGTCGCGCTCGGCGCGGGCGGCGCCGTGGTGCTGCTGGCCGCGCTCGACGCCTACGTGGTCGTGACGGTCCTGATGGACATCGCCCATGACGTGGGCGTGCCGCAGAACCACCTGGAACGCGTCACGCCGGTCGTCACCGGGTTCCTGCTCGGATACGTCGCCGCGATGCCGCTGCTCGGCCAGCTCTCCGACCGTTACGGCCGGCGTCCGCTGATCCACGCCTGCCTGGCGGCGTTCGCGCTCGGCTCGGTGCTGACCGCGCTGGCGGCCGGTGAGGCGATGGTGGTGTCGGGCCGTACGGTGCAGGGCGTGGCGGGCGGTGCGCTGCTGCCGATCACGATGGCGCTGATCGGCGACCTGTGGGAGGAGCGCGACCGGCCGCTCGCGCTCGGCGCGGTGGGCGCGGCGCAGGAGCTGGGCAGCGCCCTCGGCCCCCTGTACGGCGGTGTGCTGGCGCTGGTCCCGCCGGTCGCCGTGGCGGGCGTGGAGCTGGGCGGCTGGCACGCCATCTTCTGGGTCAACGTGCCCCTCGCCGCCCTGGCCGCCGTCGCCGTGCAGCGTACGGTCCCGGCCCGGCCGCCCTCCGGCACGGCCCGCGTCGACGTCGTCGGCGGCGCGCTGCTGGCCCTGGCGCTGGCCCTCCTGGTCGTCGGCCTGTACAACCCCGACCCGGCCACGACCGTGCTGCCGCCCTGGGGGCCGCCGGTGATCGCGGGCGGCGCGGTGGCGGGCGGCGTCTTCGTCTGGTGGGAGATCCGCTCCCCGGTCCGGCTGCTCGACCTGTCGGCCGCCCGCAAGTCGCCGCTGCTGGCGACGCTGGCCGTGAGCTTCCTGACGGGCGCGGCGCTGCTGGTGACGATGGTGTTCGTGCAGTTCGCCGCGCAGACGCTGCTGGATCAGGACGCCCTCGGCGCGGCGCTGGTCCTGGCCAGGTTCCTCGGCGCGCTGACCGTGGGCGCGCTGCTCGGCGGCGTGCTGGCCCGGCGCGTGGGCGAACGCGCGGTGGCCGTGCCGGGCCTGCTGGTCGCGGCGGCCGGATACTGGCTGATGAGCCGCTGGCCGCTCGACCTGGCCGGGGCGGGCCTGGCCGTGGACGCCGACCTGGTCGTGGCGGGGCTCGGCCTCGGCCTGGTGATCGCGCCGGTCTCGTCGGCGGTCCTGCGGGTGAGCCCGGCCGTCCAGCACGGCGCCGCCTCGGCGGCGGTCGTGGTGGCCAGGATGATGGGCATGCTCGTCGGTGTGGCGGGCGTGTCGGCGTGGGGGTTCCACCGGTTCCAGTCGCTGACCGCCCACCTGGACACGCCGCTGCCGTTCGGCGTCGACGCGCAGACCTACCAGCGGCGGCTGGCCGACTACCTGGCCGAGATCGACGCCGCCCTGCACGTCGAGTACACCGAGATGTTCCTGCTCACGGCGTTCGTCTGCCTGCTGGGGGCGGCCGTGGCGCTGCTCATGCCGCGCCGCGCCCTGCCGGAGGCGGCGCCCGCCCTCGCGGACGCCGCCCCCGACACCGAACATTGACCGCGGATCAGGTGGCGCCGCCGGTCAGGGTGACAGGCGGTGCAGGTCGCGGGGGAAGGCGGTGGTCTGGCGGATGTTGGCGGCGCCGGTCAGCCGGGCCGTCCAGCGTTCCAGGCCGAGCGCGAACCCGCCGTGCGGCGGCATCCCGTACCGGAACGCCTGGAGGTAGCCCTCGTACGGCTCCACGTCCCCGTCCAGGGCCTGGACGTAGTCCTCGTACCGGTGGAGCCGCTGGCCGCCGGTCACCAGCTCCAGGCCCCTGAACAGCAGGTCGAAGCCGTTGGAGTAGCCCGGTCTGGCCGGGTCGGGATGGGTGTAGAAGGGCCGCTTGGACATCGGGTAACCGGTGACGAACAGGAACTCCGACCCGTGCTCGCGCAGCGCCCACTCCGACAACCACCGTTCCTGGGCCGGTGACAGGTCGGGCTCGTCCTCGCCGGTCAGCCGCTGGGCCTCGGTGAAGTGCACGGACGGGATCTCGGCCGGGACGACCGGCAGCACGGCCCCGGCCACCTCGACGGCGGACGCGGCCCGGCGGCGCACCGACTCGACCATGCCCGCGACGACCTCCCGCAACACCGCCATCACGTCCCGGTGGTCGGCCACGAAGCCCAGCTCGGCGTCGAGGCTGGTGTACTGGGCCAGGTGGCGGACGGTGTCGTGCGGCTCGGCACGGAAGACCGGCCCGACCTCGTAGACCCGCTCGAACACCCCGACCATCGTCTGCTTGTAGAACTGCGGCGACTGCGCGAGGTAGGCGCGGCGGCCGAAGTAGTCGATGCCGAAGACGTTCGCGCCGGACTCGGTGGCCGAGGCCACGATCTTGGGCGTGTGGATCTCGGTGAACCCGAGCCCGTCCAGCGCCTCGCGGAACCCCGCCACGCTCGCCGCCGAGATCTCCAGCGGCGCCCGCAGCAGCGGATGCCGCAGCGCGACGGGCGCGTGGTCGAGGACCGTCGGCAGCGTCGCGCCCACGACCGGCCGGTAGAGGTCGAACGGCGGCGCCTGGGCGGGCTCGGACAGGACCTCGATCTCCGGCACGGTCAGCTCGACCCCGCCCGGCGCCTGCCCGGCCGGGGTCACGGTGCCGGTGACCCGGACGACGCTCTCCTCCGGCGGCAGCTCGCCGGACGCGCTGACGACCTGCGCCAGCCCGGCACGGTCGCGTACGACCAGGAAGGAGACGGATTTCAGGTGCCGGCGGCGATGGACCCAGCCGGCGATCGTCACTCGTCGGCCGGCGTGCTCAGCGAGCGACGCCGACAGGACACGAGAGATCATTACAGCTCCTCTGCAGGAAATGCATGACCCCTTGGGAGTGCGGGGGAGAAGGGAGCTCCCGGTGCCACCGCACTTTCGCCGCCCGCGAAGGGGCGGCCTCCACGACCCGATGACGGGGGTCAGGCCGGCGGGGCATTTCCTCCCCGCACTCAGGAGTGTCTTCGCCAGCGGAACACGGGACCGCCTTCACAGCTTCCGGCGGCTCTCTGGGCCCGTGCGGCCCGCTGGCTACTCGTCTCCGTCCACGCGTTGCCGTAGATCATACGGCAACGCCGTTACTTGTCCTTCTTGGGACGCTTCTCCCGGATCTTCATCGTGACGTCGATCGGCGACCCGGCGAACCCGAACTCCTCGCGGATGCGCCGCTCGATGAAGCGCCGGTAGGTGTCCTCCAGCCAGCCGGAGGTGAACAGCACGAACTTCGGCGGCTCGACGGACGCCTGCGTGGCGAACAGGATCTTCGGCTGCTTGCCCCCCCGGACGGGCGGCGGCGTCGCGTGCACCAGCTCGGTCAGGAACGCGTTGAGCCGCGCCGTCGGCACCCGGGTGGACCAGGAGTCGAGCGCCTTCTCCAGCGCGGGCACCAGCCGGTCCATGTGGCGGCCGGTCTTGGCGGAGATGTTCACCCGCAGCGCCCACGGGGTGCGCACGAGCTGCCGGTCGATCTCCTTCTCCAGGTAGTAGCGGCGGTCCTCGTCGACGAGGTCCCACTTGTTGAACGCCACCACCATGGCCCGCCCGGACTCGATCACCAGGCCGATGATCCGCAGGTCCTGCTCGGTGAGCGGCTCGCTGGCGTCGATCAGCACGATCGCCACCTCCGAGCGGTCGAGGGCGGCCCGGGTGCGCATGGCCGCGTAGAAGTCGGCCCCCTGCAGCTCGCGGTCGCGCCGCCGGATGCCGGCGGTGTCGACGAAACGCCAGGTGCGCCCGCCCAGCTCGATCAGCTCGTCGACCGGGTCGCGGGTGGTGCCCGCCATCGGGTCGACCAGCACCCGCTCTTCCCCCGCCAGCTTGTTGAGCAGCGAGGACTTGCCCACGTTGGGCTTGCCGAGCAGCGCCACGCGGGCCGGGCCGCGCTCGACGCCGAAGGTCAGCTGCGGCGTCTCGGGCAGCGCGTCGAGCACCACGTCGAGCAGGTCGCCGCTGGAGCGGCCGTGCAGCGCGGAGACCGGGTAGGGCTCGCCGAGCCCGAGGGCCCACAGCCCGGCGGCCTCCAGCTCGAGCTGCTGGTTGTCGACCTTGTTGGCGGCCAGGATCACCGGCTTGCCCGACTGGCGCAGCACCGAGCCCACGATCTCGTCGGCGTCGGTCGCGCCCACGGTGGCGTCGACCACGAACACGATCACGTCGGCCAGCTCGACCGCGACCTGGGCCTGCTCGGCGATGCGCAGGTTCATCCCGGTGGCGTCAGGGTCCCAGCCGCCGGTGTCGACGACGGTGAAGCGACGGCCGCGCCAGTTGGCGTCGTAGGTGACGCGGTCGCGGGTGACGCCCGGCACGTCTTCGACGACCGCCTCGCGGCGGCCGATGATGCGGTTGACCAGCGTGGACTTGCCCACGTTGGGGCGGCCCACGATGGCGACGACCGGCAGAGGCGTGGTGTCGCCGTGCTCGGTGACTTCCAGCTCGTCGAGGTCAGCCTCGACCCAATCCCCCGTTGACATGATTGTTCATCCTTAGGTGAGTACCGCACCTGGAGGTCAGGTGCGCTCCTTGACCAGCCTCAGCACCTCCGCGATGACCTCTTCGAGGTTGAGCGCGGTGGTGTCGAGCTCGACGGCGCCATCCGCCATCGAGAGTGGGTCCGTCTTACGTGTCGAGTCCAGGGTGTCACGGCGTTCCATGGCGGCCTGCTGCGCCTCCACCGTGGAGCCGGTCAGCTCCGCGCTCCTGCGGCGGGCACGGGCCTCGGCGCTGGCCGTCAGGTAGACCTTGACGGGCGCGTCGGGGCAGACGACCTTGCCGATGTCGCGGCCCTCGACCACGATGTCACCGGCGCCGGCGATCTCCCGCTGGAGCGCGACCAGCAGCCTGCGCACCTCGGGGACGGCGGCGACGGCCGAGACCGCGCCGGTCACGTCGGACCCCCGGATGGGCGCGCCCACGTCGACGCCGTCGACGTGGATCGTGGGGCCCTCGGGGTCGGTGCCGGAGACGATGGACGGCTCGCCGCAACGGGCCGCGATCGCCTCGGGATCGGCCAGGTCGACGCCCTGCCGGAGCATCCACCACGTCATCGCCCGGTACATGGCCCCGGTGTCGAGGTAACGCAGGCCCAGCGCACGGGCGACCCCGCGCGACACGCTCGACTTGCCCGACCCCGAAGGACCGTCCATGGCGACGACCAGACCGGACACGGCCTCTCCCTCTTCACGTGTGTTTCCCCAACCTGAAGAGGCTACCGCCTCCGGTCAGTCCGCGATCCAGCTCCCGTGGAAGCCGAGCGGTACCCTGGCGGGCAGGTGCACGGTGGCCACCGGCTCGCCGGTGAAGTCCTGGGCCGACAGGATCACCAGGTCGGCCGCTCCCCTGGCCGGGTCGTTGACGTAGGTGAGCAGGTAGCCGTCGTCCTCGGCGGCGCCGGAGGGCACGAACACCGGCTCCCCCACGTACGCGCCCCGCCCGAACCGCCGCGACTCCTGCGTGCCGCGCTCCAGGTCGTGCTTGATGAGCGTGTTGTCGAACGCCTCGTCGGGCAGGTCCTCCAGCTCGGCGCCGGCCGGGTAGATCACGTCGTGCAGGTCGGCGGCGGCCGAGGTGTAGCCGTAGCGGTACGGGCTGCCGGTGCGGCGCTCGTCGATGCGCGGGAACTCCTGCGGACGGTCGTCCAGGCGGGTGGTGGTGACCCGGCCGGCGGCGGGGTCGACGCGCCACCGGTCGAGCGTGGGCGCGCCGCCCAGGTCGAGCCGGGCGTCCACGAACCGCTTGGGGTAGCGGACGACGTCCACCACGACCTCGTCGCCGTCGTCGTAGGCGTTGAGCGTGTGGAAGACCCAGCACGGGTCGATGTCCACCCAGCGCACGTCGCCGGTCTCGCGCGAGAGCAGGCCGAGCCGGGCCGGGCGGGCGTCGTCCCACGCGTACGGGAGCGGCGCGCCGCGCTCGGCGTGGGCCATGCTGAGCGTGACCGGCAGGTCGTAGATCACGACGAATCGGCGGGTCAGCGCGAAGTCGTGCAGCATCGGGCGGTCGGCGACCGGGACGTCCCTGACCTGGGCCACCACGCCCTTGGGGTCGATCACGATGTGCTGGTGGTGGTCCCAGCCGGCGAAGTAGGCCATGGCGTGCAGCTCGCCGGTGACCGGGTCGAGGTGGGTGTGGGCGGCGTACCCGCCGGGCAGGCCGCCGACGAAGTCGCACGCGCCGACCGTGTCGAGCTCGTAGCTCAGCTCGTACGGCAGCCCGCCCGCCTCCACGGTCGCGAACGTGCGCCCGGCGATGCCGATGACGTGCGTGTTGGCCGCGAAGTCCATGCCCGCGTGCACCGGGCCCGGCGCCGGCGTCCCGCCCAGCCGCCGGGCGACCTCGGCGTTGCGCACCCACCGGTTGCGGTACCACTCGGGCCGCCCGCCGCGCAGCCGCACGCCGTGCACCATGCCCTCGCCCATGAACAGGTGGGTGGCGGACGGGTCGTCGAGGCTGAGCGGGTTGGGCCCGTTGCGCAGGTAGCGACCGTCGAGCTCGGCGGGGATGCGGCCGGTGACCTCCAGGTCGAAGGCCGTGATCTCCTCCGTCGCGGGTGCGAAGCCGTTGCGGAAGGGGGTGGTGGTCATCGTGCGCTTCCTCTCAGGTCTGGAACGGCGTGAGCACGGAGGTGCAGAGCAGCAGGAAGCGCTGTCCGGCCTCGGCGCTGTCGAAGAAGCCGGAGATCTCCAGGCTCACGGCGCCGTGGATCGCCATCCACAGCACGTCGGCTATCTCGCCGGCGGCGGCCCCGCGCAGCCGTCCGGCCTCCAGGCAGGCGGCCACGGCCTCGACCAGGATGTCGAACGTCCGCCGCCCGGCGGTGACCGCGTCGGGACCGGGCTGGAAGCCGTGCATCGCGTTCTGGAACATGACCCGGTAGTAGTCGGGCTCGTCCAGCGCGTACTCGCGGTAGGCCGCCAGGCCCGCGTGCAGCGCCGGGAGCGGGTCCTCCTGGGCGGGGACGGCCAGCAGCCGCGCCTCCAGCCGGGCGAAGCCCTCCAGCCACAACGCCTCGCTGAGGCCGTCCTTGCCGCCGAAGAGGGTGTAGATCACCTTCGTGGAGCAGCCGACCTGGCCCGAGATGCGCCGTACGGTGAGCGCCGCCGGGCCCTCGGCGACGAGCAGGCTCTTCGCGGCGTCGAGGATGGCCGACCTGACCACGCTCTGGCCTTCCTGCTGGGCTTGCCGGTACGCGGTGACCGCCATTGAGTAACACCGTTTCTTGTCGGTAACGCTGTTACCGTCCTTTGTACGCCTCCCCCCGGCCCACCGTCAATGCCTTCCGCGAGGAGTAGGCGGGCCCGCCCAGGTAAGAGGTCCGGCGTGACGGAGACGAAGCGAGCGCGGGTCACGGTCGTGGTGGCCTCCAGGGACCGGGTCCGCTCGCTGGCCCGCACGCTGCCCCGCCACCCGAGTCCGGTGATCCTCGTCGACAACGGCTCCACCGACGGGACCGCCGGTTTCGTCGCCAAGCACTTCCCCGACGTCCGCGTGGTCGAGGCGGGGGCCAACCTCGGCGCGCCGGCGCGCAACGTCGGCGTGCGACTGGCCGGGACCCCGTACGTCGCCTTCGCCGACGACGACTCCTGGTGGGCGCCGGGCGCGCTGGAGCGGGCGGCCGACGTGCTGGACGCCCATCCCCGCCTGGCGGTGCTGGGCGCGCGCGTGCTGGTCGGGCCGCGGGAGCGGCTGGACCCCGTCTCGGAGGCGATGCGCGACTCCCCGCTCGGCGTCGAGGACGACCTGCCCGGACCCAGCGTGCTCGGCTTCCTGGCCTGCGGGGCCGTCGTGCGCAAGGAGGCGTTCCTGGACGCCGGCGGCTTCGACGACGTGATCTTCTTCTTCGGCGAGGAGGAACGGCTGGCCGTGGACCTGGCCGCGCGCGGCTGGGGGCTGGCCTACGTGGAAGACGTCGTCGCCCACCACCACCCGTCACCCTCCCGCGACCCGCGCGGCAGGCAGGCGCTGGCGGCGCGCAACGCCGTGCTGACCGCCGTGCTGCGCCGTCCGTGGCCGGTGGTGGCCCGACGGTCCCTTCAGGCGCTGCTGGGCGGTCCCGCGGGCCGCCGGGGGCTGCGCACCGCCGTACGGCGGCTGCCCAGGGCCCTGGCCGCCCGGCGCGGCCTGCCGGTCGCCGTGGAACGCGCCCGGCGCAGGCTGGAACGGGCCGCCGACTGACGGGACTCGGCGCCCGCCCGTCGTGCTCAGCGTCCCGTGATCAGGGAACCTGCCAGCCGCGTTCGCGCAGGGCTCCGGCGAGCGGCGTGGCCGCGTCCGGCTGGACCCACAGCTCAGCGATGCCCAGGGGCAGCCCCGGCGCGTGCTCCAGCCGCACGTCCTCGACGTTGACCCCGACCTCGTCGCACACCTGGAACAGCCGCGCGAGCTGCCCGGGACGGTCACCGATGACCACCTGGACGACCACATAGGCCGGGGCGGGACCGCCGTGCTTGCCCGGGATGCGCCCGTGCCCGGCGACGCCGCGCTTCAGAAGATGGGTCAGTTCACCGCTCGCGGTGCCGTCGCCCTCGGCCAGGGAGCGCAGCGCGGTCGCGGCCTCGGCCAGGTCACGGGAGACGGCCTCCAGCACCTCGGCGACCGGCGTCGCGTTGCCCGACAGGATGCCGAGCCAGAGCCCGGGGTCGCCGCCCGCGATCCTGGTCACGTCGCGCACCCCCTGCCCGGCCAGGCCGAGCGCGACCTCGGTGGCGTCGGCCAGGCGGGCCGCCACGGCCGAGGCGGCGACGTGGGGGGCGTGCGAGACGACGGCGACCGCGCGGTCGTGCTCCTCGGCGCCCACCTCGACGGGGTTGGCCCCGCACAGCTCGATCAGCCTCAGCACCGCCGCCCTGGCCTCCGCCGCGGCCTCGCCGGTCGGGCACAACGCCCACGGCCGGCCGAGGAACAGGTCGGCCCTGGCCGCCCCCGGGCCGGACTTCTCCCGCCCGGCCAGCGGGTGGGAGGCGACGTAGGACGTCAGGTCGCAGCCCAGCCGCGCGGCCTGACTGATGGGCTCGGCCTTGACGCTGGCGACGTCGGTGTAGAACCGGGCCACGCCGCGCTTCTGCAGCTTCAGCAGCTCGTCGGCGACGTGGGCCGGGGGCACCGCGATGACCGCCAGGTCCACCTGCCCGGCGGGCGCCCGGTCCGGCTCCCACTCCTCGCCCGCGCCCAGCTCCCTGGCCAGCCGCACGGCGGCCGCGTCACGGTCGGCGAGCAGCACGCGCACGTCGTGCTTGCGCAGCGCCAGGGCCGCCGAGGTGCCGATGAGACCGGTGCCGACGACGAGCACGGTACGGAGTTCCGAGGCCATATCGATGTCCTGATTTATCGGGCTGGTGAGAGTGTTGCCTGTCGTGTCCGCCAGGCAGGTGCCGTACGACTCCGCCAGGCGGACGCCGCACGGCGATCCGGCTCGCGGCAGGCGCGCCTACTGGGCGATGTCCTGCCGCAGCGCGACCGCGCCCCGCAGATACACATGCTGCATCTCTGCCCGCGGACGGTCGGTCTCCACATGGGCCATCAGGCGCACCACGCGGGGCAGCGCGCCCGGCACGTCGATCTCGGTGCAGCAGATCAGCGGGACGTCGTGGAAACCCAGCTTGCGCGCCGCCAGGGCGGGGAACTCGGCGGTCAGGTCGGGGGTGGCGGTGAACAGCACGCTGATCACGTCGTCCGTGGTGAGGCTGTTGCGCTCCATGAGCGCCTGGACCAGCTCGGTCGTCCCCTGGATGATCGAGTCACGGTCGTCGGCGTCCAGCTGGATCGCCCCGCGGATCGCCCGCACCATGCGCCTTGTCCCCCTCCATAGCGGGAGAGCCCGTGCGAGATACGCACGGGCTCCTGCGTTCCGGCCAGATTACAGCTTCACGGCCGCGTAAAGTTCGCCGACCTCCTTCAAGGTCAGCGCGCGGACCGTGCCGGCCTTGGTGCGGCCCAGCTTCACCGGGCCGAACTCGATCCTGGCCAGGTCGATCACCCGGTGACCGGCCTCCTCCAGCATGCGCCTGACGACGTGCTTGCGGCCCTCGTGCAGCACCACCTCGACCAGCGCCTGCTGGCCGTGCTCCTGCACGATGGCGAAGCTGTCGGCCTTGGCGATGCCGTCCTCCAGCTCGATGCCCTGACGGAGCCTGCGGCCGAGGTCGCGCGGGATCGGCCCCGGCACCTTGGCCCAGTACTTCTTCTGCACCCCGTAGCTGGGGTGCGTCAGCCGGTTGGCCAGCTCGCCGTCGTTGGTGAGCAGCAGCAGGCCCTCGGTCTCGGTGTCGAGCCGGCCGACGTGGAACAGCCGCGGCGCCAGCTCCTCGACGTAGTCGGCCAGGCACGGGCGGCCCTGCGGGTCGTCCATGGTGGACACGACGCCGATCGGCTTGTTGAGGGCGTAGTAGACCAGGTCGGGGGCGGTCGGGATGCGCTTGCCGTCGACGTGGATGACCTGGGTCGCGGGGTCGACCTTGGCGCCGAACCGGCGGACGACCTGGCCGTTGACCGTGACGCGGCCGTCGCCGATCATCTCCTCGCAGGCGCGCCTGCTGGCCACGCCCGCCTGGGCGAGCACCTTCTGCAGGCGCACGCCGTTGGGGACCTCGGTGGTGTCGCGCTCGTCGGTGTAGTCGTCGTCGTAGAAGGCACGGTCGCGCAGCGGCTGGCGGGCGGCCTTGACGCGCCTGGCCTGGGGGCTCTGGGAGCCGGCCGCAGGCCGTCCGCCGCCGAGCGTCTGCACGTCGTCGCGCCTCGGGGTACGCGGCTGCTGCCCGCGCGGGTTGTCCTCGCGCCTGCCGAACCGGGCACGGGTGTTGCCCGCGCCGGCCGAGCGAGGCGCCTCGTCCCTGCGCCCGCCGCGGTCGGCACGGAAGCCGCCGCGCTCCTGACGCTCGCCGTCGCCGCCACGTGCGGGACGTGCGCCGCCACGGGAGTCGGCGTAACCGCGCCGCTCGCCCGCATAACCACCGCGGCCGGCGGAAGACCCGCCACGACCGCCGGAGAACCCGCCCCGGTCACCCGAGGGGCCACCGCGCTCGCCGGAGTATCCGCCACGGTCGCCGGAGTACCCGCCGCGCTCGCCACCGGCGTAACCACTGCGCTCACCACGCCGGTCGCCGCCGTAGCCGCCGCGCCGGTCGTCGCCGAACCTGCCCCGGTCGCCGGACCGGGCAGCCCCGCCGAAGCCCTCGCCACGCGGCCGGTCGCCACCCTCACGACGCGGACGCTCGAAACCGCCCTCACGACGAGGACGGTCGCCACCCTCATGACGGGGACGCTCGAAACGGTCGCCACGCGGGCCGCGGTCACCGCGGTCGTCACGGAAGCGGTCGCCGCCGGCCGGCCGGTCGGCGCGCTGGTAGCGGTCGTCGCGGTCGTCACGCGCCGGACGGTCCGCGCGGTCGCCGCGCGAGTAGCCGTCGCGGTCGCCGCCGGAACGGCCGAAGCGGTCGCCACCGGAGGCGGGGCGACCGGAACGGTCACCGCCGAAGCCGGGCCGGCCGGAACGCTCGCCGCCGGAACGCCCGGAGCGGTCGCCACCGGAGGCGGGACGGCCGGAGCGGTCGCCGCCGCGGGGGCCGGAGTCCTGGCGGGCGCGGTCGTCGCGGTCGCCGTAGCGGGCGCGGTCGTCGCGGTCGCCGTAGCGGGGGCGGGCTCCGCCGCGGTCCGCGCGGAGGGAGTCGCGGCGGGGGTCGTCCCCGCCGAAGCCGCCGCCGAAGGTGTCGCGGCGGTTGTCGTCGGAGCGGAAGGCGGGACGCCCGCCGCGGCCGGAGCCGCCGGTACGTCCACGACCGCGTCCATCACCGGACGGGGTGCTGCGCCTGTTGATCACTTTGTTGTCTCCTCAAGGTTCTCCACGTCGTCGGGGAGGAAGGGAGCGAGCTCGGGAAGCTCGCTGAGGTCCCGCAGTCCCAGACGTTCCAGGAAGTATGAGCTTGTCCGGTAGAGCACTGCCTGGCTCTCCGGGTCGGTGCCGGCCTCTTCGACCAGCCCCCTGGCGACGAGCGTCCGCATGACGCCGTCGCTGTTGACGCCGCGTACGGCGGCGACGCGGGCGCGGCTCACCGGTTGCCGGTAGGCCACGACCGCGAGGGTCTCCAGCGCGGCCTGGGTCAGCCGCGTCTGCTGGCCGTCGCGGACGAACCGCTCGACCAGCGCCGCGCAGTCGGCCCGCGTGTAGAAACGCCAGCCACCCGCGACTTCCCGCAGATCAAAACCCCGCCCGGCGTCGGTATATTCCTTCGCCAGCCCTCTGAGTGCCGCCGCGACCTCGTGGGTGGGGCGCTCCAGCACCTGGGCCAGCGTGATCTCGGCGACGGGCTCGTCGACGACCATCAGGATGGCCTCCAGGGCCGCCTCAAGAGCGGGCCCCGCCGCCTGAGCCTCCTCCTCCGGGGCGTCCTGCCGGTCCTCCTCCCGGTCGGCGACGCTCACCGGCGCGGCCTCGGAAGGCGCGGCGGTGTCCGAGGGCCGCTCGGGGCCGGCGGAAGGCGACTCCGGGAAGGACGACTCGGGCGACGGCGAGGGCTTCGGCGGCGCGACCGGGAGGTCGGGGCCGGAGGGCAGGGCGGGCGACTCCTCCGGGGAGGCGGGCTGGACGAGGGAGCCAGGGAGGGTCATCCAGGCGGGCAGCGGCGACCCGGAATCGGGGGCCTTGCGGGGGCCTGGAAGGGGGTTGGGGTTGTCAGTCATTCGATGGTTTCTCCGCGGATTCCTCGTAGTCGTCGCCCACCGCGACGTCGCCGTCGTCGGCGCCCGTCCAGGTCACGTGGAGCTCTCCCAGCGCCTCGACCTGCTCGAACGTCACCGCCGACTCCCTGAACAGCTCCAGCACGGCCAGGAAGCGGGCGATGACCTCGAAGGTGCCCTCGCAGTCGGCCGTCAGCGCGCGGAAGGTGGCCCGGCGCATCCGGCGCAGGTGCATGACCAGGATGGCCGCCTGCTCCTTGACGCTGGCCAGAGGCTGGTAGATGTGGCCGACGCTGACCGTGGGCGGAAGTTTCGGGGTGAACGCCTTGGCCGCGATGCGGGCGAGCTGCTCGGGCCCGATCCCGAGGATGAGCTCGGGCAGGAGGTCGGCGAACTGCGGCTCCAGCGACACCGTACGGGGGAAGCGCAGCCCCTCCTCGGCCATCCGCCCCGCGAAGACCTTCACGACCTCCTTGTACGCCTTGTACTGCAGCAGCCGGGCGAACAGCAGGTCTCTGGCCTCCAGGAGCGCGAGGTCCTCTTCGTCCTCCACCTCGCCGGAGGGCAGCAGCCGGGCCGCCTTGAGGTCGAGCAGCGTGGCCGCGACCAGCAGGAAGTGGCTGGTCTGGTCGAGGTCCCACTCCGGGCCCCTGGACCGGATGTAGGCGATGAACTCGTCGGTGACCTTGGAGAGCGAGACCTCGGTGATGTCGAGCTTGTGCTTGGCGATCAGGCCGAGGAGCAGGTCGAAGGGGCCCTCGAAGACGTCCAGGTGAACCTGGAAGCCTTGGGGGGCCTCGGTCTGCTCTGCGGTCACCTGGCCATTGTCGCAGGCGCCGGCCAACGCGAGAGCACCTCGCGGGCCAGTTCGCGGTAGGCGTTGGCGCCGAGGGACGACGGGTCGAAGGTGGTGATCGGCTCGCCCGCGACGGTGGCGTCGGGGAAGCGGACCGTACGGTTGATCACCGTGTGGAACACCTTGTCGCCGAACGCCTCCACCACGCGGGCCAGCACCTCGCGGCCGTGCAGCGTACGGGCGTCGTACATGGTGGCGAGCAGGCCCTCGATCTCGAGGTCTTCGTTGAGACGCTCCTGGACCTTGGAGATGGTGTCCATGAGCAGCGCGACGCCGCGCAGGGCGAAGAACTCGCACTCCAGCGGCACCATGACGCCGTGGGCGCAGGTCAGCGCGTTGATGGTGAGCAGGCCGAGCGACGGCTGGCAGTCGATGAGGCAGACGTCGTAGTGCGGCAGCAGCGGCTTGATCACCCGACCGAGCACCTGCTCGCGGGCGACCTCGGTGACGAGCTGCACTTCGGCGGCCGACAGGTCGATGTTGCTGGGCAGCAGGTCGAGGCCCTCGACGCCGGTCTCCAGCAGGACGTCCTCGGCGGTGACCCCGCGGTCCATCAGCAGGTTGTAGACGGTCAGGTCGAGCTGGAGCGGGTTGATGCCCAGGCCGACCGAGAGCGCGCCCTGCGGGTCGAAGTCGACCAGCAGCACCTTCAGCCCGCACTCGACCAGCGCCGCGCCCAGGTTGATGGTGGTGGTCGTCTTGCCGACGCCGCCCTTCTGGTTGACCATCGCGACCACTCGCGCCGGCCCGTGCACCTGCGGCGGGACCGGTTCAGGGAACACCGGTCGCGGGCGCTGGGTGGGGCCCAGGTTGACGCCGTTGGAAGGCGCGTTGGTCTTGGTGTCACCCCAGGGGTTGTCGGGGGTCCCCTGGGTCGAACCCTTGGTCGTCACAGTCACCAGCTCGAACCTCCCTGACGATCCCGAACCGGACCGTCCGGACGGACACTATGGCGTCACCACTAAACGCGGCAAGGCGGCACGCCGGGGCGCCGCGCACGCGCAAAAGACTATAGATCACTGCCGGGCGCGCGGGTGCGCCGCGGCGTAGACCTCGCGGAGTTTGTCGACCGTGACCAAGGTGTAGACCTGCGTGGTCGTGACCGAGGCGTGACCGAGCAGCTCCTGGACCACCCTGACGTCCGCGCCTCCGTCGAGCAGGTGGGTGGCGAAGGAGTGGCGCAGGACGTGCGGGCTGACGCCGGCCAGACCGGCGCGTTCGGCGGCGGCCTGGAGCACTTCCCAGGCCCCCTGCCTGGTCAAGCGGCCGCCGCGGGCGTTGAGGAAGACCGCAGGGGTGCCGCGTCCGTGGGCGAGCAGGCCGGGCCTGGCGCGGACGAGGTAGGCGTCGAGGGCCGAGCGCGCGTAGCGGCCGAGCGGGACGACGCGCGTGCGGCCGCCCTTGCCGCGCAGTCGCACCTGGTCGGGTTCGAGGTCGTCGACGGCCAGGCCGACGGCCTCGGAGATGCGGGCGCCGGTGCCGTACAGGACCTCCAGCAGGGCGCGGTTGCGCAGGGTGAGCGGGGCGCCGTCGGGGCCGGAGGCGGCGATGAGGCGTTCGACCTCGTCGACGGCGATCGCCTTGGGCAGCCTGCGGAGCTGGCGCGGCGGGCGTACCTCGTGGGCGGGGTCGTGGGCCGTGACGCCTTCACGCAGGGCGAACCGGTGGAGCCCGCGTACGGCCGACACGGCCCGGGCGGCCGAGCTGGCCACGAGGGCGGGATGCTCCCGGTCGCCCTCGCGCAGCGCGGCGAGGAAGGCCTGAACGTCGGCCTCCCCCACCTCGTCGAGCTTCAGCCGCCCCCGCGCCTGAAGATGTTCGAAGTATCGCCGCAGGTCACGGCGGTAGGACGCGAGCGTGTTGGCAGCCAGGCCCCGCTCCACCGCCAGATGGGCGAGGTAGCTGGAGAGCACCGCCTCCACGACATGGTCCTTCCGTCACGCCTCCGGGGCGTCGGCGGGGCGCAACAGGGCGAATCCCTCAACCGAAGCCGCATATGCGGCGAGGATACCGGCCACGGCCGGGGAATTGTGGATCATTCCCATGAGCGCCTTCTCGACCGCGTCGGCCAGCGGCACCCATTCGACCGGCATGCCGATCTCCTCGTGCCGGTGGACGAAGGTGTTCTCCTCGTCGGGGATCCTGCTCAGGCCGCGGGCCAGGAAGACCCTGATCCGCTCGTCGGTCATGCCGGGAGAGGAACGCAGGTCGACCAGGGTGTGCCAGGTGTCGGCGCGGTAGCCGGACTCCTCGGCGAGCTCGCGGGCCGCTGTGGTGGCGAGCGGTTCGCCCGCCACGTCGCGGAGGCCGGCCGGCAGCTCCCACATGAGCTGCCGGGTGGGGTGGCGGTACTGCCTGATCATCAGGACGCGGTCGCGGTCGTCGAGCGCGAGCACGGCGACCGAGCCCGGGTGGACGACGTAGTCGCGGTCGGCGACCTCGTCCTGGGGCATCTTGACCGTGTCGGTGACGACCTTGATCACGTAGCCCTGGAAGTGCTCCTTGGACGCGACGACGTCCCACGCCTCGGGCGTGTCTCTGATCATGCTCGCACTCGCTTCCGGTCCTCCGTGGTCACGGGAGCCACCGCCTGCGGACCGAGGCTCGCCGCTCCGGTGACGTTCACTTGCCGACCTTCGTGCTCACGCGGCTGTCGGCGTAGGCCAGGGCTGCGCCGATCAGGCCCTTGAACATCGGGTTGGCGCGGGTGGGACGCGAGCGGAACTCGGGGTGCGCCTGCGTGCCGATGAAGAACGGGTGCACGTCGGCGGGCAGCTCGGTGTACTCCACCAGGCGGCCGTCGGGCGACAGGCCGGAGAAGACCAGGCCGACGTTCTCCAGGCGGTCGCGGTAGGCGTTGTTGACCTCGTACCTGTGGCGGTGGCGCTCGTCGGCCTTGGCCTTGCCGCCGTAGAGCTGCCTGGCCAGGGTGCCCTCGCCGAGCTTGGCGGTGTAGCTGCCGAGCCGCATGGTGCCGCCCATGTCGCGCTCGCCGGCGACGACGTCCTCCTGGTCGGCCATGGTGGAGATGACCGCGTGCTTGGTGTCGGGGTCGAACTCGGCGGAGTTGGCGTCCTCGATGCCGGCCATGTTGCGGGCGGCCTCGATGACCATGCCCTGCATGCCGAGGCAGATGCCGAGCAGCGGGATCCTGCCCTCCCGGGCGTGGCGGATGGCGCCGATCTTGCCCTCGATGCCGCGCACGCCGAACCCGCCGGGGATCAGCACGCCGTCGACGCCGTCGAGCTCGCGCTCGGCGCCCTCGGGGGTCTCGCAGTCGTCGCTCTTGACCCAGCGGATGTTGACCCGCGCGTCGTTGGCGAACCCGCCGGCGCGCAGCGCCTCGGTGACCGACAGGTACGCGTCGGGCAGGTCGATGTACTTGCCGACCAGCGCAATCGTGACCTCCTTGGCCGGGCGGTGCACGCGGCGCAGGAGCTGCTCCCACTCCTTCCAGTCGACGTCGCGGAAGGGCAGGCCGAGGCGGCGCACGACGTAGGCGTCGAGGCCCTCGGCGTGCAGCACCTTGGGGATGTCGTAGATGGAGGCGGCGTCGACGGCGGAGACGACGGCGTCCTCGTCGACGTCGCACATGAGGCTGATCTTGCGCTTGATCGCCGTCTGGACGGGCCGGTCGGAGCGCAGCACGATCGCGTCGGGCTGGATGCCGATGCTGCGCAGCGCGGCCACGCTGTGCTGGGTCGGCTTGGTCTTCAGCTCGCCGGACGGGCCGATGTAGGGCAGCAGCGACACGTGCAGGAAGAAGACGTTGTCGCGACCGACCTCGTGCCTGATCTGGCGGACGGCCTCCAGGAACGGCAGCGACTCGATGTCGCCGACCGTGCCGCCGACCTCGGTGATCACGATGTCGACGTCGGGACCGGCCATGCCGCGGATGCGGTCCTTGATCTCGTTGGTGATGTGCGGGATGACCTGGACGGTGTCGCCCAGGTATTCGCCCCGCCGCTCCTTGGCGATGACGTTGGAGTAGATCTGCCCGGTGGTGACGTTGGCCGAGCCGTGCAGGTCGGTGTCGAGGAAGCGCTCGTAGTGGCCGACGTCGAGGTCGGTCTCGGCGCCGTCGTCGGTGACGAACACCTCGCCGTGCTGGAACGGGTTCATCGTGCCGGGGTCGACGTTGAGGTAAGGGTCGAGCTTCTGCATGGTGACCCGGAGGCCGCGCCCCTTGAGCAGGCGGCCGAGGCTGGAGGCGGTGAGCCCCTTGCCAAGACTGGAGGCGACACCGCCGGTGACGAACAGATGCTTGGTTTGCGATGCGCTGCGCAAAGGGGCTCCCGTGGCTCGTGGTGTGGCCGAAGTGTCCACGGGCTCTCAGGATATCAAACAACGCCCCTCACATGCCCGAACGGCATGACCTAGCGGTAACTTTGGTCCCTATGTCACTTGTACGGCGGGCCTTGGGTGCGCTGATTCACCGTGCCTACGCGGCGATCCGGCACGCCGGGGCGATCTCCCCGGACTCCACGGCAGGTTACCGTTTCCGCCGTATCGGCGAGGGTGTCAGCATCGCCTTCCCGCCGGGGGCGATCTTCGGCGAGCGGTGGATCGAGATCGGCGAGCACACGCTGATCGGCGAGCGGGTGTCGATCTCCTGCGGCATGTGGCCCGGCCTGGAGCTCGGCCCCGGCTCGATCCTGCGGATCGGCGGCTCGTGCTCGATCGGCAGGGGCTCGCACATCGTGGCCCACCAGTCGATCGACATCGGCGACCACGTCTTCACCGGCCCGTACGTCTACATCACCGACCAGAACCACGTCTACGACGACCCCGAGACGCCGATCGGCCGGCAGTGGCCGCGCAACAGCCCGGTCTCCATCGGCGCGGGCTCGTGGCTCGGCACGGGGGCGATCATCCTGCCGGGCACGGTCCTGGGGCGGCAGTGCGTGGTGGCGGGGGGCGCGGTGGTGCGCGGCGAGTTCCCCGACCACAGCGTGGTCGCCGGGGTGCCCGCCAGGCGCGTCCGCGGCTACACGCCCGAGCTGGGCTGGCACGACCCCGGCGCGGCGGAGGCCGCCGCAGCGATCGCCCTGGCGCTCGACGGGCAGGCCGGGCCGTCCTGACGCGCCGGGCGACGTCCTGCCGGTCGGGGGATGGACCGAACAAGCTTCTGGAGGTTAGCGTCGGTGCATGCGGACCGCCATCTGTGAGCGCCTGGGCGTCGAGTTCCCGTTGTTCGCCTTCAGCCACTGCCGCGACGTGGTGGCCGCGGTCACGAACGCGGGCGGGTTCGGGGTGCTGGGGGCCGTCGCGTACGCGCCGGAGCGGCTCGACGCCGAGCTGACGTGGATCGACGAGCGGGTGGGCGGGCGGCCGTACGGGGTGGACGTGCTCGTCCCGGGCCGGATCGACGCCTCGGCGCTCGACCTGCGGGCCCATCTGCTGGACTTCGTGCCCGACCGCCACCGCGACTTCGTCACCCACCTGCTGTCGAAGTACGGCGTGAACGCGCCGCCGCAGCCGCTGAGCGCCGTCGCCGACGAGTTCGGCAGGCGGGTGACGGCCTCCGGGGCGACCGCGCTGATCGACGTGGCGCTCAAGCACCCGATCGGGCTCATCGCCAGCGCGCTCGGCCCGCCGCCGCCGGAGATGCTCGCGAGCGCCAGGAAGGCGGGCGTGCCGGTGGCCGCGCTGGTCGGGACCGTGGAGCACGCGCGCAGGCAGGTGGCGGCCGGGGCGGACATCGTCGTGGCCCAGGGCTCCGAGGCGGGCGGGCACACCGGCGAGATCTCCACGATGGTGCTCGTCCCGCAGGTCGTGGACGCGGTCGCGCCGGTGCCCGTGCTGGCCGCGGGCGGCATCGCCTCCGGACGCCAGA
Organism: Nonomuraea sp. NPDC001699; assembly: GCF_053596455.1. Lineage (NCBI taxonomy): Bacteria > Bacillati > Actinomycetota > Actinomycetes > Streptosporangiales > Streptosporangiaceae > Nonomuraea > Nonomuraea sp. NPDC001699. The sequence goes on from NZ_JBSFGF010000003.1 coordinate 143,204, forward strand.
TGGCCGCGGCCATGGCGCTCGGGGCCGAGGGCGTGTGGTGCGGCTCGGTGTGGCTGACGACCGAGGAGTCCGAGACCTCGCCCGCGCTCCGGCGCAAGCTGCTGGCCGCCTCTTCGCTGGACACCGTGCGGTCGCGCTCGCGTACGGGCAAGCCGGCGCGGCAGCTCAGGTCGGCCTGGACCGAGGAGTGGGACGACGGGCCGGAGAGTCCCGGACCGCTGGGCATGCCCCTGCAACTGCTGCTGGCCGAGGGGGCGATGGCCCGCATCGGCGCGGCGGCCGACCGCGGCGACCCCGGCGCCCTGGAACTCGTCACCTACTACGTGGGGCAGGTGGTGGGCCAGCTCGACCGGGTCCGGCCGGCCCGTGACGTGGTGTACGACATGATCAGCGAGTTCACCGAGGCCGTGGCCCGCCTCTCGTCCTCCTGACTGGTTCCTCCCGTATGGCCCGATAGCATGCGCGTGTGGTCGGGACACCGCCTGAGCTGGAGCGTGGCACCGGGGTTCCCGCGCACACGCAGATCGAGCAGTGGCTGCTGGAGGCCATCTCCTCCGGCGAGATGGCGCCGGGCGACCGGCTGCCCGGCGAACGGGAGCTGGCCGCCCGCCTCGGCGTGAGCCGGATGACCCTGCGCCAGGCCCTGGCCACCCTCGAACACGACGGCGTGCTGATCAGGCTCCCCGGCAGGTCGGGCGGGGCATTCGTGGCCGAGCCGCGCATCGAGTGCGACCTGACCGGCCTGGCCGGGTTCACCGAGCAGATGCGCCGCGCCCATCTGCGGGCCGAGGCGAGGATCCTGACGGCCGCCACCGTGCCCGCCTCCGCCGCCGTGGCCGCCGCGCTCGGCGTCGAGCCGGGCGAGCCGGTGCACGAGGTGGCCCGGGTGCGCTCGGCGGGCCGTTCGCCGGTGGCTCTCGAACGTTCCTTCTTCCCCGCCCTGCCCGGATTCCTCGCCGAGGACCTCGGCGGCTCCCTCTACGCCCTGCTGGCCACCCGCTACGACCTGGAGCCGCGTACCGCCGTCGAGCACCTCGACCCGGTGATCGCCGGGCCGGAGGAGGCGGCCGAGCTGGGCATCGCGGCGGGCGCGCCGCTCATGCGGATCGAGCGCACGGCCTACGCCGCCGACGGCACCCCGGTCGAGCACGCCCGCGACCTGTTCCGCCCCGACCGGGTACGCCTGTCGGTGCGCAGCGGCGTCACCGCGACCCCGCCGGGCCGAGCAGCGGCTCCCTGACCACGACGCCCGGCACCCACTCCCCCTCGACCTCGATCTCCACCTCCGCCTCGACCGCGGCCCCCGGCCCGGCCGGCAGGTACGCGTACGCGATCGACTGCTCGACCGTGTACCCGTAGCCGCCGGAGGTGACCCGGGCCACGACCCGCCCGTCCACCCGTACGGGCTCGTTGCCCAGGGCGACCGCCCGCGGGTCGGACAGGGTCAGGCAGCGGAGCCGGCGGGCCGGGTCGGGGTCGAGGGCGTCCCGGCCGAGGAAGTCCTTGTCCGGCTTGACACAGAACCCGAGCCCGGCCTCGTACGGCGTCGTCTCGGGCCCGATGTCGGCCCCCCACACCCGGTACCCCTTCTCCAGCCGCAGGCTGTCGATGGCCCGGTAACCGCCCGCGGCCAGCCCGTACGGCTCGCCCGCCCGCCACAGCGTCTCCCACAGCGCGAGCCCGTACTCGCTGGAGCAGTACAGCTCCCAGCCCGGCTCGCCGACGAACGTCACCCGCAGCGCCAGCGCGGGCACGTCCCCCACGGTGAGCTCGCGGGCCGACATGAACGGGAAGTCCAGCGGGTCCGGGGTCAGCCCGGACAGGATGTCGCGGGCCTCGGGGCCCCACAGGGCGAAGCAGGCGTACTGGCCGGTGACGTCGGCGATCCTGGCCGTCGAGCCGGTGAGCCGGGCCTGCCTGCGCAGCCAGCCGAGGTCGTGGGAGCCGGACGCGGTGCCGGTGACGATCAGGAACTCCTGCTCGCCGCGCCGGGTGACGGTGAAGTCGCACTCGATGCCGCCGCGCCGGTTCAGCGCCTGGGTGTAGGTGACGGCGCCCACCTGGCGGGCGACGCGGTTGTCGCACACCCATTCCAGCAGGCCCGCGGCGTCCGGCCCGGTGACCTCGATCTTGGCGAAGGAGCTCTCGTCGAACAGCCCGGCCGTGGTACGGGTGGCGCGGTGCTCGGCCCCGACGGCGGGCGACCACAGGCGTCCGGCCCAGCCGCGGGGGCGTTCGTCCTCGCCCGCCGGGCCGGTGGAGTAGTGGTTGACCCGCTCCCAGCCCGCCTTCTCGCCGAAGACGGCCCCGTGGGCGGCGTGCCAGGAGTAGGCGGGCGAGACCCGCAGCGGGCGGCCGGCCGCCCGCTCGTGGCCCGGGTAGCGGATGTCGTAGTACGTCTCGTAGTTCTCGACCGAGCGCTTGACCGTGTACGACGGCGACCGGTACCGGCCGCCGAAGCGGCGTACGTCCATGTGGTGGACGTCCATGCCGGGGTCGCCCTCGACGATCCACTCGGCCATGACCTTGCCGATGCCGCCCGCGCCCGCGATGCCGTGGGCGCAGAACCCGGCCGCCACGAAGAGCCCGCCCACCTCGGTCTCCCCCAGGCAGAACTCGTTGTCCGGGGTGAACGCCTCGGGCCCGTTGATCAGCTTGCGGATGCCGACGTCGGCCATCGCGGGCACCCGGATCCGGGAGTTGGCGGAGATCTCCTCCAGGCGCGGCCAGTCCTCGGGCAGCAGCCTGCCGTTGAAGTCGGCCGGGACGGCGTCGTAGGAGGTCTCGGAGGCGGTCCAGGGGGCGCAGGTGCGCTCGTAGCCGCCCATGACCAGGCCGCGCACCTCCTGCCGGTAGTAGACGAGCAGGTCGGGGTCGCGCAGCGTGGGCAGGACGGCGTGGTCGTGGCAGGCGTCGGTGACGACGTACTGGTGGGACATCGGCACGATCGGGACGCGCACCCCGGCCATGCGGCCGATCTCGGCGGCGAACATGCCGCCGCAGTTGACCACGATCTCGCAGGCGATGTCCCCCTGGTCGGTGCGCACGCCGGTGACGCGCCCGCGCTCGACGTCGATGCCGAGCACCCGCGTACGGGTGCGCAGGCGGGCGCCGCCCTCGCGGGCGCGGGCGGCCAGGGCGTAGCACAACATCGAGGGGTCCACCTGGCCGTCGGTCGGCAGGTACGCCGCCCCCACCACCCCGGACGGGTCCATCAGCGGGAACAGCTCCACCGCCTCGGCGACCGAGATCTCCTCCAGCGGCAGCCCGAACGTCCTGGCCCAGCCGATCTGGCGGCGGATCTCGGCCATCCGCTCCGGCGTGGAGGCCAGCTTGACGCCGCCGCACTCGGTCCATCCGGCGTCGAGGGTGCGGTAGAGCTCGACGGAGTACTGGTTCATCCGGGTCAGGGTGGGGTCGGAGCGGAGCTGGCCGACCAGGCCCGCCGAGTGGAAGGTGGAGCCGCTGGTGAGCTCGTCCCGCTCCAGCAGGACGACGTCGCGTTCGCCGCGTCGGGTGAGGTGGTAGGCGACGGACGCGCCGCCCACCCCGCCGCCGATGATCACGATGCGGGCCGAGTCGCTCATGGTCGCGAGGCTAACCTCCGTACCGTAAAAGGTCTAGACCGTTTACGACGGCGGAGCTAGCATCGACCATGGCTCTGGCCCAGGTGCTCGACCGCATCCCGCTGCTGTCCGGCCTGCCGCGCTCCGTCGAGGAGCTGCCCGGCGGGATGACCAACCGCAACTACAAGGTCACCACCCCCGCCGGGGCCTACGTGGTGCGCGTGGCCGCCAGCGACGGCTCCCTGCTGGGCATCGACAAGGACGCCGAGCACGCCGACTCGCTCGCCGCCGCGCGGGCCGGGGTGGGGGCGCCCGTGCACGGCTACCTGCCGGACGCGGGCGTGATCGTGATCGGGTTCCTGCCGGGCCGGACGTTCACCGAGGCCGACCTGTGGGAGCCGGAGAACCTGCCGCGGGTGGCGGAGGTGTGCCGGCGGCTGCACGCGGGGCCGCGTTTCGTCCGGGACTTCGACATGTTCGAGGTGCAGCGGGGGTATCTGCGGATCGTCCAGGAGCGAGGTTTTCGACTTCCTGCGAAATATCTCGACTTCATGCCCGCCGCCGAAGAAATCAGGAAATGTCTGGCGGTACGTGCCGAGCCCATCGTCCCCTGCCACAACGATCTTCTCCCCGGCAACATCGTCGAGTGCGGCGACCGCCTCCACCTCATCGACTACGAGTACGCCGGCAACAACGACCCCTGCTTCGAGCTCGGCAACCTCTGGAGCGAGGCCGACCTGCCGCCCGGCCACCTGGACGAACTCGTCACCGCCTACTACGGCCGCCGCCTCCGCCACAAGATCGCCCGCGCTCGACTGTTCGGCCTCATGTCCAAGTACGGCTGGACCCTGTGGGCCTCGATCCAGGACGGCGCCAACGACACGATCGACTTCGACTTCTGGTCCTGGGGCATGGAGAAGTACGAGCGCGCGGCGGCCGAGTTCACCCGGCCGGGGCTGGCGCGCGTGATGGAGGCCGCGGCGGGGGCAGACTAGGGGGATGTTCGCCGCGCTGACCGGTCTCGGGCTGTCCACCGCCGCCGGCCTGAACGCCTACATCCCCCTCCTGGTCGTGGGCGTGCTGGCCAACCTCACCGACCGGGTGAAGCTGCCCGACGGCTACGCCTGGCTGTCGAACTGGGGCGTGCTGGCGATCATCGCCGTGCTGCTGGTCGCCGAGATGGTCCTGGACAAGGTGCCGGCCGTCGACACCGTCAACGACGCCGTCCAGACCGTGGTGCGCCCGGCCGCGGGCGGCGTGGTCTTCTCCGCCACCAACGCCGCCGCCGAGCTCGACCACTCGACCTGGATGGCGGAGAACCCGTGGGCCGGCTGGCTGCTGGGCATCGTGATGGCGCTGGCCGTCCACACGCTGAAGGCGACGGCCCGTCCGGTGATCAACGCGGGCACGGCGGGGGTGGGCGCGCCCGTGGTCAGCACCGCCGAGGACGCCGGCTCGCTCGGCATGAGCCTGATCGCGGTGTTCCTGCCCCTGCTGGTGGTCGTCGTGCTGCTGCTGCTCGCCCTGCTCGCGTGGTGGACCTTCAGGCGGGTACGCCGGCTGCGTGCCCGGCGCAGGATCAGGAGAAATCCACCGCCAGGCTGAGGACGCCTCACCCTGCGGGCTGATCCGCTGCCCCGTCCCGCGCTCCTACGGTGTTCCCTCATGAAGCGAGTCATCATCACGGGGGGAGTCGCTGCTCTCGGGCTGGCCGCGTCGCTCGCGCCCGTCCCGGCGTCGGCGTCGGCGAGCGTCACGGTCGTCGCCTCCAAGCTCGACGGCCCGCGCGGCCTGGCCTTCGGCCCCGACGGCGCCCTGTACGTCGCCGAGTCGGGCTCCGGCGGGAAGATCAGGTGCGCGACCGTGCCCGCCGAGCCGGGCGGCAAGGCGAGCAAGGTCTGCCTCGGCCTGACCGGCAAGATCTCCAAGCTGGCCGGCGGCACGCTGACCACCGTGGTCAAGGACCTGCCCTCGGCCGGCTCCGACGGGCTCGGCACCGGCCCGCACGACGTCGCCTTCGCCGAGGACGGCTCCATGCTGGTGCCCGTCGGCCTGGGCGGCGACGGCAAGCTGCGAGCCGGTCTGGGCCCCAAGGGCAGGACCCTGGGCACGCTGCTGAAGATCAAGGACGGGAAGTCGTCCGTCATGGGCGACCTGCTGGCGTTCGAGGTCAAGCACAACCCTGACAAGAAGGACAAGGGCAGCGCGATCGACTCGTACCCGTTCGCGGTCGTGCCGACCCCTCAGGGCGGCGCGCTGGTCACGGACGTGGGCGGCAACGACGTGCTCCAGGTGAGCCCGTCCGGCAAGGTGACGCTGCGGGCGGTGTTCCACGCCCGCAAGGTCGCGGCCCCGGCCATGCTGAAGCTGCCCAAGGGCGGCAAGGTGCCGATGCAGTCGGTGCCGATGGGCATCGCGGCCGCCCCCGACGGCTCCTACTACGTCGCAGAGCACGCCGGGTTCCCGCAGCCCGAGGGCGTGGCCAGGGTGTTCAGGCTGGCCGGCAAGAAGGCCGAGACCGCCGTCAAGGGCTTCACCACCGCGGTCGACGTCGCCTTCGACGGCGCGGGCCGTCTGCTCGTGCTCGGCTCGGTCGGCCCGGTGCCCTCCGACCAGCAGCCCCGTACGTCGCTCTACCGCATCGAGGCCGACGGCAGCCGCACCGAGCTGCTCAAGCCGGGCACGCTGACCGTGCCGCTGGGCATGGCCGTCGCCGGCGACGGGTCGGTCTACGTGTCCAACAAGGGCTTCACCCCCGGCAAGGGCGAGATCGTCCGGGTGGAGCCGCCCTCATAGACGTGTGAGCGCCATGGCCCCCAACCCCGTGTGCGCGCTCACACGAAGGGCCCGGCAGCAGCGTCCGCGCTGCCGGGCCCTTCACCATGCCCGGAGGCCTTTCACCGCGCCCTGAGCCAGCCCTCCAGCAGGCGGACGAACTCCGCCGGGCGCTCCTCGTGCAGCCGGTGGCCCGAGCCCTCCCAGCAGACGACCTTCGACCCCGGGTGCTTGAGCAGCCCGGCCTCCCAGGCCGCGCGTTCGGGGTCCGCCCAGATCGACAACACCGGACAGTCCCTGCGGGCCAGGTAGTCGTCACTGGCCGGCCGCACGCCGATGGCCCCCGGAGCGGTGAACATGGCCTCGAACGCCTCGGCCAGCACGTGCGGGGGCATGCCGTACAGGCGGCGCTTGTGCCAGCGCCGGATGACGGCCGGGGTCGCGGAGGTGGTGCACCAGCGGTCGATCTCCTCGGCGACGGCGTGCGGACGCTCGCCGCGCAGGCCCGCGATCATGCCCGGGAAGGCCGCGGCGAGGTCCTGGCCCATGCCGTAGCCGGGGTCGAGGGTGACCAGCGCCCGTACGCGCCCGGGGTGCTCGACCGCGAGGATCGAGACGACCTGGGCGCCCATCGAGTGGCCGACCGGGATCACCACGGGGACGTCCAGGCGGTCGAGCAGCACGTTCAGGTCCTCGGCCATCGCCCGCGGGGTGTTGCCGGTCCCGGGCACCGTGGAGTAGCCGTGGCCGCGCAGGTCCACGGCGATGACGCGGTGACGGGCGGCGAGGGCGTCGATGTGCCAGGACCACTGGTGGGAGTCGGCGCCCCAGCCGTGCACGAGCAGCAGCGGCGGGTCGCCGGAGCCGTCGTCGGTGTAGAAGAGGCGGAGAGCTGGCGAAATTTCAGCGTGCGGCACGAAATATCCCCTTATTTGAGGGCGCGGATGGCGGCGCACACCCGGTCCGTGGCATCGGCGGCGGCGGGCAGGACCGAGCCCGTGCCGAAGAAGCCGTGGAACAGGCCCTCGTACCGGACGGTCTCCGTCTCGACCCCGCAGTGGCGCAGGTGGCGGGCGTACGCCTCGCCCTCGTCGCGCAGCGGGTCGTGCCCGGCCGTGATCACCAGCGCCGGGGGCAGCCCGCTCACGTCCGCGCCCAGGGGCGAGCTGTACGGCTCCCCGCGCCGCTCCCGGTCGGGCTGGTAGCAGTCCCAGAACCACCGCATGTGCGCCGTGGTCAGGAAATATCCCTCGCCGTTCTGGTCGTACGAGCGCCAGTGGCGGGTGGCGTCCGTCGCGGGATAGACCAGCACCTGCAGCACGATCGGCGGCCCGTCCTCCTCGCGCGCCCGCAGGCAGGTGACGGTGGCGAGGTTGCCGCCCGCGCTGTCGCCCGCCACCACCAGCGCACCCGGGTCGGCGCCGAGCCCGGCCGCCTGCTCGTGGGCCCACCGGGTGACGGCGAAGGCGTCCTCGACGGCGGCCGGATAGGGGTGCTCGGGCGCGAGCCGGTAGTCGGCGGCGACCACGACCGCCCCCGACCCGGCGCAGATCTGGCGGCAGACACCGTCATGGCTGTCCAGCGATCCCAGCGTGAACCCGCCACCGTGGAAGTACACGACAAGAGGCCGCCCGCCCTCCGCGCCCTCCGGCGGCCAGTAGACCCGCACCGGGACGCCCGCCGCGTCGCGGTCCTCGACCCGGCCCACGGGCAGCGGGTCGGGGCTCGGGACCGAGGCCAGCACGCGGCGCGCCGCCACCGGGTCCCAGGGGCCCTCCCCCTTGGGGAAGAACTCGCTCATCAGGTCGATGACCGCGCGGGTCGCCTCGTCAACGGCCATCCCCGGCCTCCTTCTCCGCTTTGTCGTCCGCAGTGGGCCTCTCGCCCGGGAGGGCGCCGAGCAGCGACGTCTCCCCTGCCGTCCAGCCGCCGTCGATCGCCAGCTCCGCGCCCGTGACGTACGAGGCCGCGTCCGACAGCAGGAACGCGATGGCCTCGGCGACCTCCTCGGGCTCCCCCCAGCGCCCGGCGGCGGCCAGCGGGAACGTGCCCTCCCCCGAGATCGCGCCCAGCGAGGTCGTCATCGGCGTGACGATCATCCCGGGATGCACCGAGTTCACCCGGATGCGGTCGCGCCCGAACTCCAGCGCCGCGATCTTGGTCAGGCCGCGTACGCCCCACTTCGACGCGCCGTACCCGCCCGTGCCGGGCAGCGCTGTCAGCCCCGCGACCGACGAGAGGTTCACCACGGCCCCGCCGCCGCAGGCCCGCATGGCCCCGGCCACGGCCTTGAGCCCGAGGAACACGCCGACCAGGTTCACCTGGAGCACGTGCTCGAACTCGGCCAGGGACTGCTGCTCGATCGACCCCACGGTCGGGATCCCGGCGTTGTTCACCAGCCCGTCGAGCCGCCCGTGCGCCTCGACGGTCGCGTCCACGACCGCGGCCCACTGCTCGGGATTCCGCACGTCGTGCGGGACGAACATGCCCCCGACGTCCTCGGCGGTGGCCGCCCCCTCCTCGGTGAGCACGTCGGTGAGCACGACCCGTGCCCCGCTCGCCGCGCACCGGCGCGCCGTGGCCGCCCCCATGCCCCGGGCGCCGCCCGTGATGATCACTACCTTGCCGTCGAGCACGCGCACCCCTCACCCGAGACGATCGACCATGTGCACTGAAACACGCGCCCACGTCCCTGATCAAGAGCTTGCTCGGCCGAGCCGCCGGAACCCGGAATCCCCGCCACGCGTTGAACCCCTCGGGCGTCGAACTATCCTTCTAGGTAACGACTCCACGGGAGGTGGCGGAGATCAGCGAGTTCCTTGTCATCGTGCTGGCCATCCTGGCGTTTCTCCTGCTGCTGACCGGCGTGGGCATCTACCTGCTGGTCAAGCTGGGCAAGAAGGCCGCCAAGAAGGCCCGGCAGGCCACCACCCGGCTGACCACGCACGTCAACGCCATGGGCACCGGCGACGCCGCCGAGGTCGAACGCCTCCGGCTCGACCTGCGCCGCGAGATGGCCCTCACCCGCCAGGCCGTCGAACAGGCCCAGCAGCGCGGCTGGGGCCTCGGCGACCTGCCCCGGCTCCTGGCCGACCTGTCCGCCCAGGCCGACGTGCACGACGGCCAGCTCGCCACGTACGCCCAGCAGCGCCGCGTCTCGCCGTACATCGACCACGCCGCCCTCGACCGGCTGCGCGAGCACCAGGCCAAGCTGACCGCCATGTGCGCCCGCATCCGCGCCGACCTCCTGGGCGACCAGATGCACCACGCGTCGTCCGGCATCGACGAGCTGTACTCCCGTACCGAGCTGGAGATCGAGGCCCGCCGCCGCCCCCCGGACCCCCTGGACCAGATCGACGAGCTCTACCGCCGCTCCATGGAACAACGCAAGGACCACTCCTGACGGTCACCGTGAGCTCGCCGAATGCTGCCTTGGAGGGGGCACGTGAACACAGCCCTTCCTGAGTGGTTCTACCCCGGCCCACCCGGCGGCTGGACCGCCGACATGCTCGATCACCTTCCTCCTGGCGCGCCCCGGCACGTCGAGCTGATCGACGGGTCGCTCATCATGACGTCGCCGCGGACCGCCTTTCACCTGTACACCGTCAGGTTGCTGGAGAATGCCCTGAAGCCGCCCGCGCATCTCGCGGTCGTGCGTGAGATGACCGTCACCCTGGGCCCACGGCAGCGGCCGGAGCCGGACATCCTGGTGGTGGAGAAGTCGGCGATCGGGCCTAGGACGACTTCCTTCCGTCCAGAGGATGTGCACCTCGTCGCCGAGGTGGTCTCCGAGGAGTCCCAGGAGCGCGATCGCAGCACCAAACCCATCAAGTACTCAGATGCCGGCATCAAGCACTTCTGGCGGGTGGAGCAGGAAGACGGCCTGCCCGTCGTCTACACCTTCGAACTGGAGCCGGCGGTCAAGGCCTACGTCCCCACCGGCATCCATCGCAAGCGGTTGCGCGCCTCGGTGGGGTTCGAGGTGGACATCGACCTCGACCTGAGATGGCCGCCTGACTAGGCCTGGCCCCAGTTCGCGTAGATCGCGGCGGCCAGTTCCTCTTCCGTGACGCCGGGGCCTACGTCTCCGTCAGGGTGGTCATGAGGGGCCCAGGCGGTCCTGAGACCCCTCGGCGGCGCGGACGGGCCGCGGCAGGGGTCAGCGGTGCCGGCGGCACTGCAACTCCATGATCCCGCTGTCGGAGGCGAAGCTGGAGACCAGGTCGAGCCGCATGAGCGACCGCCAGAGGCCGACACCGCCCCAGACCAGGATGTGGCCGTCGCCGTCCAGCCGGAGCTTGTCGATCTCGGCTGCCGTGTCGCCGGCGGCGATGATGGTGTTGGCCCAGTCGGCCGTCTTCAGGGTCCGGGAGAAGACGACCTTGCGCCCGGCGGTCAGGATGTCGGCGAACGGGTGGTCGGTGGCGGTCGTCATAGCCGGGGCGATGCCCTCGTAGGCGGTGCGGCCCATCCTCGTCGGCGAGCAGGCCGTCGAGGGAGTAGTCGAACACTGTCGCAATCAGCTTCCGCATGAGCGCGTCTTCGTGGTCTCGGGTCGTGCGGGGATCGAAGGCCGCGGAACGTAGGTCAGACATCAGAACCGTCCCGAACTCATCGCTGCCGGCCGGGCGCGTGCGTCGAGAGGTCAGTACTTGTCGACGCAGATGGTCAGCGCGGGGACGGGCCACGTCCAGGAATGTCTGGCCACTCCATCGCAAGCGGTGGCGTCCTTGTCGGCGTTCCCCCGCAGGACGCGCCGCACGGTGAACGTCTTCGGCGCTCGGCATTTGCGAGCGAAGTCCACGAATTCATCGTTCTTTGACCACTTGTAGCAGTAGTTCCGCCCGAACTGGTACGCCAGGCAGTACAGCACGTCGTTGTGGATGAGGTAGCGGTGGTTGGTCGTACCGTTGCATAACCCGGAGGGAGTGGTGATGGCGGCCACCCGGTAGGGCGCGCCCTGCTTGCAACTGTCGGTCACCGGCGCGTTCGGCAGGCCGGACAGGCAGTCGCCGACCTTGAAGTCGGCCACCGGCTCGCTCGGGGCCGCAGTGGGGGCCACAGTGGGGGCCACAGTGGATGGTGCCTGGGTGGTGGGTGCCTGGGTGGGGACGTCGGTGGGCGCGGGGAACGACGAGGACGTCTCGGCGGACTCGCTCGTGGCCCGCGAAGAACCGGTCAGGGTCTCGCGCACGTTGTTCTTGATCACGTTCTTCCCGACCACCGCGAGCAGCACCAGCACGACCGCCCCCGCCGCAGCTCCGATGCCGACCATTTTGGACCGGCCGGAACCCGAAGCCGCCTCGGCCTGCCGGACAGGCGGCGAGACGGACTGCGCGGCCTCGCGTAATCGCGTGGCCCACTGCGCGGGCATGGGACGGCTGAACGGGGGCTGGTCGAGCGCGGCCATGGCGAACTCCGCCAGACCGGGACGGACGGCGGCCAACGCGGACACGTCGGTGGTGGACGGGTCACGGGCGAAGACGCGGATGGCCAGCAGCGCGAACTGGTAGGCGTCACCCTGCGGCGTCCCTGGCTGCTCCCCGGCGGGAATCCGCCGGTCGGGCGGCGTCTCCAACGACGGCAGCGCCCGCGCCGCACCCAGCCCCATCGCGTCGCAGCCGATGAGGAAACATCCCGGCCGGGGTTCCGTCGTGAACAGCACGTTCTCAGGGGACAGGTCGCCGACGACGACGCCCATCGTGTGCAGGCGGGCGAGCGTGTCGGCGAGATCGGCCAGGATCAGCAGGCGGTCGCGGTCGGTGACGTCCTCCCGGCCGAACAGGCGGTCGACGGTCGCGAGCCGGCGCACGGCGCCGGACGGACCGGGCGTCTCGCGGAAGAACCGCTGAGGCACGGTCCGCATCAGGAAGCCGACGACGGCGCCGTTCTCCTCCACCAGTTCGGCCGGCCAGGCCGCGCGCTCCTCCAGCCAGGCGGCGTCGGACGGGGAGAGCCGGCCGTTCAGCTGGGTCATCGCGGTGAGGACGGCGACGTCGAGGCCCGGTCGGACGTCGTAGTCGATCTCCTTGTACGCGACGCCCGGCCGGCCGTTGATCCTGCCGCTGAGCTCCTCGTGGACCATCCCCTGGCCCTCACGCCCGAGCGGCCGCCCCAGGGCGAGCTTTGCGCGGCCGATCACGGTTTGTCACCTCTGGCCTTGACCATGCAGCGACCCTAGTTCCGCCGGCACCGGAGATCAAAGAGACATGTCTCACCTCCGGCGCCAGGCGGTTCGGCACCGACGGCTTTTCCAAGAGGAAGGTGGGGCCGCCTGATGGATCCGCTCTTCGACGAGTTCCTGCACGTCCCGGCGCGGCTGTCGGCCGTGGCGCTGCCGGCTCCGGCCGAACGGGTCGACTTCGACTTCCTCAGGAACTCTGTCGGCACCGGCGACTCGGCGCTGTCCAAGCAGGTCTCCGCGCTGGCCGCCGCCGGACACGTGGTCGTCCGCAGGGGCCGGGACAAGCGGGCGCGGCGGACGTACGTGCAGCTCGCCCCGCGGGGACGGTCGGCCTTCCAGCGGCACGCGGCGGCCCTGGAGCGGATCGTCGCCCTCGCCCGCGACTCCGCCGACCGGCCCGCCGCCGACCAGCAGTGACGGGCCCGCCGGGCCCGGCCACGCGGCACGCTCAGCTGCCCCAGCCCGCGTAGATCGCGGCGGCCAGTTCCTCTTCCGTGGCGCCCTTGCGTACCAGCGCCTTGGTGGCCTGGGCCTGGGCCGTCGTGGGCAGGCGGCCCTCGATCAGCAGTGGCAGCGAGAGCCGGCGCACCAGCACCTCCGACGCCGCGATCCCGTACGGGCGGCGCGTCACGGCCACGTTGACCCGTAGCGCGTGCTCGTTGCCGGGCGACACGCCGGGCCGGTCGATCTCGACGGCCGAGTAGCGGAAGCCGTTCGCGAGGTCGCAGGCGGAGCATCCGGCCGGACCGCGGCTCAGCCGGTTACCGCACTCGGTGCACGTCAGACGGTCGTAGGCGGCGTCCACGACCCGCCACGGGTGTTTGTCGGGCTCGTCGACCACCATGCGGGCGATCTCCCGCTCGTCCCGGGGCTCGACGGTGCCGAACTGCTCGCGCAGGAAGGCACGCCAGCCCTCCTCGACCAGTTCGTCCACCAGGCCGGCGCAGCGTTCGCAGTCCGGCGCGCCGGCGGGCTCCTGGTATCCACACATCTCGCACTGCCGCATGCCCGCACCGTACAAGCCAGGCAGGTCAGGACGCATCGCAATTATCGGGCCGCCGGTTATTCGTTTGCGAGGGCCGTGCCGGACACGGCATACTCGACGGCGTTGATCAGAGCGACGCGAAGGGAGGCTGAGACCGTGACGACCGTTGCCCGCGTGCCGTTTTCCGCGACCTCAGACCTTCCCACCGGGCGTCCGCTGACCTGATCCGTTCGGCGAGCCGGTGGGCCTCGATACTGGAGATCTCACCGTGCCCAAGCACTCGCAACACCGCCGCCGTGGCAAGTTCGCGCTCGACGCCGACGACATCGAATGGCTCGAAGCCACCCCCGAGACCGATGACGGCCCGCCCGAGGGCGACCGCTGGTCCACCTGGGACCAGAGCACACCCACCGAGAAGGGGCCGAAGCCGTACCCCGGCTGGCTGATCACCGAGCTGGCCGCCGTCGACACCGAGCACGGCCTGCTCAAGACGGGCAAGGAGGCCGACGTCCACCTGATCTCGCGCGGCGTGCCCGGCACCGACCGGGTCTGCCTGCTGGCGGCCAAGCGCTACCGCTCCTCCGAGCACCGCCTGTTCCACCGCGACTCCGGCTACCTGGAGGGACGCAGGGCCCGCGAGAGCCGGATGAACCGGGCCATGGCCAACCGCACCGCCTTCGGCAAGCAGGTGATCGCCGCGCAGTGGGCGGTGGCCGAGTTCGGGGCGCTCTGCCGGCTCTGGGAGCTGGGGGTGCCGGTGCCGTACCCGGTGCAGATCCTGGGGACGGAGATCCTCCAGGAGTTCGTCGGCAGCCCCGACGGGTACGCCGCCCCGCGCCTGGCCCAGGTCACCGACGGCCTCGACGACCTATGGCGGCAGCTCGTGGACGCCATGGTGACGATGGCCGGGGAGGGGCTGGCGCACGGGGACCTGTCGCCGTACAACCTGCTGGTGCACGAAGGGCGGCTGGTGATCATCGACCTGCCGCAGATCGTGGACGTGATCGCCCACCCCGCGGGCCCGTCGTACCTGGAACGGGACGCCCGCAACGTGGCCACGTGGTTCGCGTCGAAGGGCGTGGCCGCCGCGGACCCCGACGCGCTCGCCGCCCTCCTCCGCAAGGCGTCCGGCCGGACGTGACCGGCCGGAGCCGTCGTCCGCGAAGCGGCTAGGCGCGCTCGGGCCAGATGAGGCCCTGGTCGGTCCAGACGACACCCTTGTTGCGGCAGAGGCAGAAGGGGTGGCCGACCGGGTCGGTGTAGACGCGCCAGCCGTAGCCGTCGGGGCCGATGGAGTCGTGGTGCAAGGACGCGCCGAGGGCCAGCACGCGGCTCTGTTCCGCCTCGACGTCGTCGACCTCGAAGTCGAGGTGGAACTGCTTGGGGTGCTCGCTGTCGGGCCACTGCGGGGCGCGGTAGTCCTCCACCGGGTTGAAGGCCAGCTCGACTTCGCCGAACTTGATACCGGCCCAGTTCGCGTGGCTGCCTTCCTTGATCGGGCGACCCGTCACCTCGGAGTAGAAGGCCGCCAGTTTCATCGCGTCCGGGCAGTCGATGATGAAGTCGGTGAGTCGCAGCATCCCGCGATCCTGTCACAAGATCAGATACGCGGGGACGTTGCCTGGACACGGCCGCCCCGAGGGAGCTGGGGCGAGCCGGGAACCCGCAGGCCTCGCAGGGTTCAGCGGCAGACCGTGCCGGGCACGGGAAGCGTCCCGGAGACCAGGTAGCGGTCGATGCTCCCGGTCGCGCAGGCGTTGCGCAGATATGAGGTGTGCCCGTCGCCGTCGTAGGTCAGCACCTGTGACCCCTTGATGCCCCTGGCCAGGCTCTTGGCCCAGGCGAGCGGCGTTGCGGGATCATGCGTGTTCCCGACCAGCAGAACGGGCGGCGCCTGGGTGATGTGCACCGGCCGCTGCGGGTTGGACGGCGGGACGGGCCATCCCACGCATCCGGTCGTCATGTCCCAGAACTCCGACATCCCGCGCATGTGCGGGGCCCTCCGCGCGACGTCCCGAGCCCGCGTCCTGAGCTGCGCGAATGCGTTGATCTCAGGGTCGATGTCCTGGCACAGGACCGCCCGGTAGGCCGAGGTCGTCGCAGGGTTGTCCAGCGCCTCGGCCCGCATCTGCCCGAAGATCACCGCATCGCCCTGCTCCGCCTGAACGATGCCCCGGGCCAGACCGCCGTTGAAGTCGGGGGCCATCGTGAGCATCGCGTAGGCGACGTAGCGCAGTTCGTCCGCCGTCAGCGGCCGCCCGCCGGTCACCGGGATCGGCGTCTTCTCCGCCTTGGTGACCAGCGCGTCCCACACCTGCGGTACGGACCGGCCGTGCAGCTCGCATTCCTGCGTCCGCTCGCACCAACCGGCGAACCGGCCGAACCCGTCCTCCACCGCCGCCGCGGCATCGCGCACCATCCGGCGCGAGCTCATCCCGTGATCGACGATCCCGTCCAGAGCCATCGCCCGCACCCGGCCGGGGAACCGCCGCGCGTACTCGGTCCCCAGCATGCTCCCGTAGGACCGTCCCAGGTAGCTGATCTGCTCCTCGCCCAGCGCGGCCCGCACCGCGTCGAAGTCCCGTGCCACGCTCCCGGTGTCCATGTGCCGGATCAACGGCCCGCAACTGTCGCCCACGGCCCGGTTGTGCGCGACGAGCCGGTCATACTCCCGCCGCGTCTCAGGGAACTGCGTGACGGCCGGATCGTGCACCGCCTTCCCGCAGGAGATCTGCTCGCTGCCGCCGACCCCGCGCGGATCGATCCCGACGATGTCGAACCGCTCGCGCAGCTCGTCGGAGAAGTAGTACGGGGCCCAGTCCCGCACCAGGTCGGCCGCACCCGTCCCTGGTCCGCCCGGGTTGTAGAACAGCGCTCCGATCCGTTGTCCGGTGGCCTTGCGTCGGGTCATGTTCAGCGAGATCTGCGGTCCGTCCGGCTGCGCCCAGTCCACCGGCACGGCAAGGGTGCCGCACTCGGCTCCCGGCTCCGTCCCGCAGGCTCGCCAGTCGATCGCGTCTGTACTGCTCACGCCTGCTGATTGGGTCGCGGCGGCGGGTGTTGCCGGGACCGCCATCGCGATCAGCGCCAAGCCTGTGATGAGGGGGGTCCATTTCATGATCTAGATCGTCTCCCGCTCACCGGCCTCCGTCATCGGCCTTTCGGCCTGCCGCCTCGGCCGAACGGACGATGGTTCATCGGGTACGGCTCTTGGAAGTCCTGACAGAAGAATCAGCGGATCAGGCGCGCGCGTCGGCGAGCGGGGCCGATTCCCGCTCGCCCGCCGCCGCGGGCCGGGTGTCGAGGAGGACGCGCACCGCACCCACCCACACGAGCGCCGAGCCGAGCAGATGGACGAGGACGACGACCTCGGGCAGGTCCGTCACGATCTGCGTCAGGCCGACGAGCCCCTGGGCGAGCAGCACGGCGAGGAACAGTGTGGTTCGCCGGTGAGCGGCCGAACCCGGCTCGCGGCGCGTCCTGAGCCACAGGGCGACGGCGAGCCCGAGGCTGAGCGCGGCGGCCGCACCGTGCAGCCAGGTGAGCGCCGTCCAGTTGAACGGCATGCGCGGCACGTCGGAGGAGTCACCCGCGTGCGGCCCGGTGCCGGTGACGATCGTGCCCGCCACGATCAGCACCGCCACGGACGTGACCAGCGCCACCGGAAGGCGGCCCATCGGCGCGGACAGGGGCCGCGCGGGCCGGTCGAGCCGTCGCGCCTTGTGCCAGACGACCGTGGTGGTGGTCAGGAACAGCACGGCGGCCAGGAAGTGCGCGGTGACGAGGTACGGGCTCAGCCGCGCCCACACGGTGAGCCCGCCGACGACCGCGTTCAGCATGACGATCCAGAACTGCGCCCACCCCCACCGGGTCAGCTCGGGCACGGGACGGCGCTGCAGCCGGGCGACGACGATGAGCCAGCCGACGGCCACGCACACGACCCCGGACAGCACCCGGTTGCCGAACTCGATCGCGCCGTGGACGCCGAGCTCGGGCGTGGCCGCGAAACCGGCCTCCGAGCAGCGGGGCCACCCGTCACAGCCCAGCCCGGACCCGGTCAGCCGGACGACTCCGCCGGTCACGATGATCATCAGGCTGGTCGCCAGCGCCGCGCCCGCGGCCCGTCGCAGGGCCACGCGCTCGAAGCCGACCCGGGCGGCGAGCCATTGGAAGGGAGTGATCATGGGGGAAAGAGGTCTCTCTGCTGCTCGACGAACCGCCGCCCAGGGCGGCCGAAAACGCGATCAAGAATTTACTCTACAACCCGTAGAGCACCCCGCCACCCCCGGCGCGCGAGCGGTGAAGCCGGGCGAACGGCGACGACCGGACGACGGACGGTGGAGCCGGGCCGCGGGCGGTGGTGCCGGGCAGCGGACGGCGATGCCGGGCCGCGGGCGGTGGAGCCGGGCCGCGGGCGGTGGAGTCAGGGCCGCGGAGGGTGGTGCCGGGCCGCGGGCGGCCACCTCCGCCGTTCGGGCAGAGGTGGCCTGATCCCCCGTGGGTCAGCTGGTTTCGTTCTTCTTGGTGAGTTCACCGGTGGCGGCGTCGACCATCACCTCGTGCTTGGTCCCGTCCGGGGTCATCACGTCGGACTTCCAGACGGTCTTGCCGTTCTCGGTTTCGAGCTTCAGCTCGGTGACGCGTCCCTCCGGTACGGCGGCGGCGATCTTGTCGGCGGCCTGGGCGTAGTCGAGCTTGGCCGCGTCGATGCGGGCCCGCATCTTGGCCTTCTCCTGCTCGTCCTCCTGCTTGGCCGTGGGCCCCTTGACGACCTTGCCTGCCTCCACGTCGACCTGGTGTTCGGTGCCGTCGGAGCCGACGACCTCGACCTGCCAGATCTTGCCGTTCTCCTCGCTCTCGACGGAGACGACCTTGGACCCGGGCACCGCGGCCATGGCGACCTTGGCGGCCTCCTTCAGCTCTCCGGCCCCCGGCTTCATCGTGGACGTGCTACCCGGCGAGGGGGACATGGTCCCCGTGGCGGGCGGGCTCTCCATCGACGGAGACGGGCTTCCCATGGTGGAACCCGGTGTCGGTTCGACGAACTGGCCGACTTCCCGTACGGCGCCGCAGCCGGCGGCGAGCACCGCCGCCCCGACCAGAGCCCCGATGATCGACTTGTTCATACCAGGATCGCTGCCCCAGGATTCCGCCTTCATTCCCGCAGGTCAGAACCCTGGGCCAACACTCCCGGCCGACGCGGACCGACAAAGCCAGGCGGGCAAGGGCGAGCCGTCGCCCCCGCGCCTCCTACTGGACGCCCGCTTCGCGCATGTCCCGGAGCTCGCGCTTGAGCTCCTTGATCTCGTCGCGCAGCCGCGCGGCCACCTCGAACTGGAGGTCGGCGGCCGACTGGTGCATCTGCTCGGTGAGCGACTCGATCAGCGACTCCATCTGCGCCCGCGGCATCTCGCCCGCGATGGCCTTGGCGTGCTGGCCGGCCTGGCGGGCGGCGAAGCCCGGCACCGGGGCCTTGCCGCGCGACTGCTGACGGCCGCCGCCCAGCAGCTTGTCGGTGTCGGCGTCCTCGCGCTGGAGGGAGTCGAGGATGTCGGCGATCTTCTTGCGCAGCGGCTGCGGGTCGATGCCGTTGGCCTCGTTGTAGGCCATCTGCTTGGCCCGCCGCCGGTTGGTCTCGTCGATGGCCCGCTCCATCGACGGCGTGATCTTGTCGGCGTACATGTGGACCTGGCCGGACACGTTACGGGCGGCGCGGCCGATCGTCTGGATCAGGGAGGTCTCCGAGCGCAGGAAGCCCTCCTTGTCGGCGTCGAGGATGGCCACCAGCGACACCTCGGGCAGGTCGAGGCCCTCGCGCAGCAGGTTGATGCCGACCAGCACGTCGAACTCACCGATGCGCAGCTCGCGCAGCAGCTCGATGCGGCGCAGCGTGTCGACCTCGCTGTGGAGGTAGCGGACCCGGATGCCAAGCTCAAGGAGATAGTCGGTCAGGTCTTCGGACATCTTCTTGGTCAGCGTGGTGACCAGGACGCGCTCGTCGCGGTCGGCGCGCTCGCGGATCTCGTGGACCAGGTCGTCGATCTGCCCCTTGGTGGGTTTGACGACGATCTCGGGGTCGACCAGGCCGGTGGGCCGGATGACCTGCTCGACGACGTCGCCCTTGACCCGCCCCAGCTCGTACGAGCCCGGCGTGGCCGACAGGTAGACCGTCTGCCCGATGCGCTCCAGGAACTCCTCCCACTTCAGCGGCCGGTTGTCCAGCGCGGACGGCAGCCGGAACCCGTGGTCGACCAGCGTGCGCTTGCGCGAGGCGTCACCCTCGTACATCGCGCCGATCTGCGGCACGGTCTGGTGGGACTCGTCGAGGACCAGGAGGAAGTCTTCGGGGAAGTAGTCGAGCAGCGTGTTGGGCGCGGTGCCGGCGGCGCGGCCGTCGAGGTGGCGGGAATAGTTCTCGATGCCGGAGCAGGTGCCGATCTGGCGCATCATCTCGATGTCGTAGGTGGTGCGCATGCGCAGCCGCTGGGCCTCCAGCAGCTTGCCCTGCCGCTCCAGCTCCGACAACCGCGCGGCCAGCTCGGACTCGATGCCGGCCACGGCCGCCGCCATGCGCTCCTCGCCGGCGATGTAGTGGGAGGCGGGGAAGATGTAGAGCTCTTCGTCCTCGGTGATGACCTCGCCGGTCAGCGGGTGCATGGTGGCGAGCTTCTCGATCTCGTCGCCGAACATCTCGATGCGCACGGCCAGCTCTTCGTACTTCGGGATGATCTCGATCGTGTCGCCGCGCACCCGGAACGTGCCCCGGGTGAAGGCCAGGTCGTTGCGCGTGTACTGCATGTCGACCAGGCGGCGCAGGAGCTGGTCGCGGTCGACCTCCATGCCGACGCGGAGCCTGGCCATGCGGTCGACGTACTCCTGCGGGGTGCCCAGGCCGTAGATGCACGAGACGGAGGCGACCACGATGGTGTCGCGGCGGGTGAGCAGCGAGTTGGTGGCCGAGTGGCGCAGCCGCTCGACCTCGTCGTTGATCGAGGAGTCCTTCTCGATGTACGTGTCGCTCTGCGGCACGTACGCCTCGGGCTGGTAGTAGTCGTAGTAGGAGACGAAATACTCGACCGCGTTGTTGGGCAGCATCTCGCGCAGCTCGTTGGCGAACTGGGCGGCGAGCGTCTTGTTGGGCTGCATGACCAGCGCGGGCCGCTGCAACCGCTCGATCAGCCAGGCGATCGTGGCCGTCTTGCCGGTGCCGGTGGCGCCGAGCAGGACGTTGTCCTTCTCCCCGGCCTTGACGCGGCGCTCCAGCTCGGCGATGGCCGTCGGCTGGTCGCCGGATGGAGTCATCTCGGTGACGACCTCGAAGGGCGCCACCTTCCGCTGCAAATCTGTGACCGGACGCATGCTGCCACTGTAGGCGGCGCCACCGACAGAAACCGTCAGGCCGCGGGCTCCCCGATCCGGGGGAACGGAGTGGTGGAGAAGACCACCTCGACCGGCACCCCGAAGTACGCGGATATGCGCAACGCCAGGTAAAGGCTCGGGCTGTACTCGCCCCGCTCCAGGTACCCGACGGTCTGGTAATGGACCTCCACGGCGTCGGCGAGCTGCCTGCGGGTCACTCCGCGCTCGGCGCGCAGCAGCGCGATGCGGTTGTGGACCGTCCCGCTCATTGATCACCCCGCGTAGTAGGTCTGCTTCATCCATAGCACATCCACTATGGGGCGTAACAGGCATATGACGACACATTGCAAGCGAACAGCAAGCCATACCCGATACGGTCGTATTCGCCTGTAGCGGAAAAGGAAGGTTCGATGTCACGACCCCGAGAGGCACTGATCCAGGCAGGTCAGGGCATAGCCCAAGCGGTCGCTCAAGGAGGTGACGTGCGGCAGGCGATGAGCCAGGCGATCGGACAGGTCACCGAGCAGGCCGGCCAGCTCACCGGCCAGGCCCCCGGCTTCGCGCTCAACCCGCACGACTTCGCCGCCGCCCGCGACGGCGGCGTCTCCGTCGGCACGCTGATCGAGGCCAGGTCCGCCTCGCTGAACGAGGCCGGCGAGATCGTCAACCGCAGCTTCGCCGAGAACGGCATGCACGTCATCTCGCCGGTGGTGATCCCCAAGGGCAGCACGGCCAAGGTGGTCATCCCGCTGACCGTTCTGGTGGTCCTCGGTCTGATCGGCGCGCTCGGCGGCATCGTGCCGGGGTCCGACATCTTCTTCGGCCCCCACTACTGGGTCGTGCTGGTCCTGGCCGCCGCGTTCCTGTGGTGGCGCAGGAGCGTGGTGATGGTGCCCGAGGGCTGCAAGGCGCTGATCACCAAGTTCGGCAAGCTGGTGCACATCGCCGACCCGGGCCGGGTGACGCTGTTCAACCCGTGGAAGCGGGTCAGCTACATCGTCAACACCACCCGCGAGTACCCCTTCAACGCCCCCATCAGGGAGGCGCCGACGCAGCAGGGCGTCAAGGCCAGCGTGGACCTGTTCCTGCAGTTCAGGATCGAGAACCCGGCCGAGTTCATCTTCGTGCTCGGCTCGGTCAGCGGCTTCCAGTCCAAGCTGCAGAACGCCATCAGCGAGGTCACCCGGTCCCTGATCTACGCCCAGCGGGCCGAGGACATCTACGACCTGGTGGGCGAGAGCACCCTCGGCATGCTGGAGAACCTCAACCAGCAGTTCCTGCCGGCCGTACGGCTCACCGACGTGAACATCACCCACGCCGAGCCGTCCAGCCAGGAGTACCGCATGGACCTGGCGGCCCCCGAGATGGTCCGCGTGGCCAAGGAGGCCTACACCTACGAGTACGAGCTCCAGCTGCGCAAGGAGCAGAACGAGGGCGACCTGGTCAAGGAGCTGGCCGGCCTGCAGGAGACGCTGAGCGCCATCCAGGCCGAGATCGCCGGCTACCAGGCCCGCATGGACACCGCGCTCGAACGCGCCAGCCACCAGGCCACCGCGCAGGCCAGGCAGCGCCTGGTCGAGGCCGAGTCCACGGCCAACGCCAACGCCGCGCTCCTGGAGGCCCAGGCCCTGGACATCCGGGCGCTGTCGGCCGCCGAGGCCCCCGAGATCCTCGACTACCGCTTCCAGCAGGACCTGCTGAACAAGCTGGAGTCGGTGGCCACCAGGCTGCCGCAGGTGGTGCAGGTGGGCGAGCAGACCGACATCGACTTCCTGGCCCTGGCCCAGCAGCTCGTGGGCGGCAAGGGCGCGGCGCTGTTCTCCGCCGAGGACATGGCCGCCATCCGCGGCCGGCTCGGCGAGATCGCCGCCCGCGTCAGCGACCGCGAGGACGAGATCGCGGCGCTGCTGAAGAAGGCCGCCGCCGACGTGAGCGAGCCGCAGGCGACGCCTGAGCCCGACCACGACCTGGAAAGCACGGTCGAGCGCCTGCTGCCCGGCCGCCTGAGCGAGGGTGAGGTCCGATGACCCGCGAGTTCTCCAAGATCAAGGAGTCGCTGGCCTCCTGGTCCGACATCCGTCAGCTCCTGCGCGGCGGCGAGCAGGGCCAGCTCGTGCCGGTCGTGATCCCCAAGGACCGGCGCGGCTTCGCCTGGATGGCGCTGGTGCTGCTGGCGCTGTACTTCGCCGGCATGGCCGCGCTCACCGAACTCACCGTGCCGGCCGCGCTGGCCGCGCTGTTCTTCCTGGTCGTGGCGCTGGTCACGATCTGGCGCAAGGCGATCATCGAGATCGAGGAGGGCACCACCGGCATCCGCAGCCGCTGGGGCGCGATCACCGGCACGCTCCCGCCGGGCCGCCACTACCTGTGGCTGCCGTGGGACCGCGTGGACGCGGTCGTGGACACCTCCACCGAGATCCCGTACTCGGCGCCGATCGTGGCCTGCCCGACGGCCGAGAACGTGCCGCTGAAGTCGATCGAGTTCTTCCTGAAGTTCCGCATCGTGGACCCGGTGGCGTTCGTCCGGACGATCGGCGCGGGCAACTTCGACCTCGTGCTCTCCAGCGCCGTCCAGGACGCGATCCGGCAGCGCAGCCGCCGCGTCAACACCGAGCGCGCCTACGACCTGCGCGGCTCCGACGTCGGCGACATGCAGGAGGCGCTCAACCGCCAGCTCGGCCGGTACGGCGTGCGCGTCACCGGCGCCAACATCCCCGACGTCCAGCTCCCCGACCAGTACCAGCAGCACCTGGCCACCCGGGAGAAGGTCGCCAAGGAGCTGTCGGCCTACGAGCGCGAGTGGGAGCTGACCCGCAAGCGCCGCATCGACACGCTGCTCATGGAGATCGAGCGTTCCAAGAAGACCCGCGACGCCCGCGTGGTCGAGGTCAAGGCCGCCCACAACACCGCGCGCAAGAACGTGGCGCGCATGCTGGAGGAGCAGGAGACCGAGGCCCAGCGCGTGACGTGGGAGATCGAGGCGCGCGGCAGGGCCGACCTGACCGCCGCCGAGAACGAGGCCAAGGCCCTGCGCAGGCTGGCCGAGTCCTACCGCGACAACCGGGCCGTGCTGCAGTACGAGCTGGCCCGCCGGCGCCTGGACGTGGGCGCCAAGCTCACCGAGAACGCCCCCCAGCCCCTGGTCGTACGGACCCAGCAGGGCCAGGGCGACTCGGCGCTGTCCACCCTCATCCTGGCCCAGCTGCTCCCCCGCATCTCGGGCACGGGCCCCGCCGCCGTCAACGGCCAGACCCCCACCGCATAGGAGAGACCCATGGTGTTCCGCAAGTTGATGGCCGCCTTCGGCGCGGGCGTCGAGGTCGACACGATGCTGACGGACACGACCGTGCGCCCCGGCGAGCCGCTGCGCGGCGTCGTGCACTTCCGCGGCGGCGGCGCCGACTACAAGGTCGAGGGCATCTACCTCGACCTGACCGCCGTGGTGGAGGTCGAGAGCGGCGACAACGAGTACAAGACGACCTACAGCTTCCTGCGCCAGCAGGTGGCCGGGACGTTCCAGCTCGCCTCGGGCGCCCAGCACCAGCAGCCGTTCCAGATCATGGTGCCGTGGGAGACGCCGATCAGCGCGATCGGCGGCCACCCGCTGCACGGCATGCGGCTCGGCGTGCAGACGGAGCTGGCGCTCGCGGGCGCGATCGACAAGGGCGACCTCGACCCGCTGTTCGTCAGCCCGCTGCCGGCCCAGGAGCACGTCATCGCCGCCCTCGACCGGCTGGGCTTCCACTTCAAGAAGGCCGACCTGGAGCGCGGCACGCTGTACGGCTCGACCATGCCGTTCTTCCAGGAGATCGAGTACCACGCGGGCGGCCAGTGGCGGCGGCACTTCAGCGAGCTGGAGCTGACGTTCATCGCCGGGCCGCGGCAGATGGACGTCATCCTGGAGGCCGACAAGCGCGGCGGCTTCCTGACCTCCAGCCACGACACCTACAACCGCTTCACCGTGCGCTACGACGACCACCCCGGCGCGGCCGACCAGGCGTTGCAGCACGGCCTGGAGCAGATGGCCCGCCGCCGCGGCTGGTTCTAGCGGGCGTCCCCCGGGCCGGGCGGCGTCCCGGCTCAGGGGCCGGCTCAGGGGACCCGGTACATGCGCTCGGTCCAGGCCCGGTAGCGCCAGGTGTGCCCGACGCGGTAGTCGTGGCCGAGGTAGAGGCCGAAGACCTGGCGCTTGAGCTCACGCAGCGCCCCCACGACGTTGGGGGCCCAGCCGGTCATCGGATAGCCGCGGTAGGAGACCGTCCGCAGCCCCAGGCCGCTCGCCGCGGCCAGGGCGAAGCGGGCCGAGGCCACGTGGTCGGGATGGTCGCACAACTTCCGGTTCCTGGGCGGGTCCGGGTCGAGGGTACGCAGCACCGTCGGGCGGAACCGGGCGTAGAGCGCGCGCAGCACGCCGACCACGTCGCTCCTGACCACGCAGCGCGGCTCGGGGCCCGAGGCGAACCGGCGCACGCAGGAGCGGTCCTCCCACAGCCTGGTCAGCGCGTCGCGGCCGCCGTCGGCGCGCGGGTCGCCGCCGTCGGGCAGCCCGACGAAGGCGAGCCTGACCCCCGGCCTGTCGGCCAGCTCCTCCAGACGTACGGGGAAGCCGGCCGCCATGATCGTGCGCACCCGCCAGACGTCACGCTGCCCGGCCAGGAAGGCGTACGCGGCCCGCAGGCCCTCCGCGCGGTCGCGGGCGTAGGCGACGGGGTCGCGGTCGTCGTCCCAGCCGGCCTGGCCCTCGCCGGCGGTCAGGTAGACGGTCAGCGTCGGCAGATGCCACTGGACGGCGCCGTACAGGTCGGGGCTCATGAACAGCAGGTCGTCGTCCGGATGGGCCACGACCTGCATGAACCGCTCCCACCGCGACGGCCGGCCGGCCTCCGTCCAGGCCGCGGCGGGCGGCGCCGGGCAGGCCAGCACGGCCACCAGCACCAGCGCCAGCGCGGCCGCCGCGAACATCCTGATCCCCTTCATCCCCACCCCCGTGCGCTTCCAGTATCGAACCTGGTCAGGCCCCGGTCCTGAGCTGCCAGGGGGAGATGTCATGTCATTCCCGGGTAGGAGATACCTCCTTCCCGTGCGCTGGAAGTCGCATGCCGACGGTCGTTACGATGACCTAGGGATTGACTGATCGTCGAACGGTGGGGCGGACGATGGCACGGTTCACGGCGGCGTTGAAGCGAGCTGCCCCATGGGCTGCCCAGAACGCCGACGGCGCTATCGCGCTCTTACTGGCGGTCGTGATCGGCGTGCTCGGCATCATGCCGGACAAGATCGTGCCGACCGACGTGCAGACCCAGCTCGTCAACGCCGCGACGCTGGTCATCATGGCGCTGGTGGCCACCGCCCTGCTGCGCGACCGCGTCCGCCAGGCCCCGGTCGAGGAGACCATCACCTCCGGCGCGCTGGCCCAGCTCCCCGTCCGGCTGTCGCGGCTGGAGGAGATCGAGACGCTCGTCCACGGCACCCGCAAGGCCCTCGACGCGCTGCAGCTCGTCCGGGTGCTGGGCAGCAAGCAGGAGATCGCCCAGATGCACGCCGAGGCGCGCAAGGACACCACCCGCTGGAGCTTCAAGGGCGGCACCGGCACCTACCTGCGCGCGGTCACCCTGCCCGAGTGCGTGGCGGCCGCCCGCCGGGACAAGCGGCACCTCGTGGTGCGGGTCGAGGTGATCGACCCGTCCAACGTCGAGGTGTGCGAGACGTACGCCCACTACCGGCGTTCCCTGTCCGACTCCCCCGACGCGACCGGCGAGACGTGGACGACCGACCGGGTCAGGAAGGAGTCGTACGCGACGATCCTGGCCGCCTTCTGGTACCGCCAGCGCTACGGCCTGCTCGACATCGAGGTCGGTTTGTCGGCGTCGATGACCACGTTCCGGTGGGACCTGTCGGCCACCCGGCTGATCATGACGGTCGAGGACCCCAACCGGGCCATGACCGCGCTGGCCGGCACGTTCTACTACGAGAACTGCGACACCGAGCTGCGGCTCAGCTTCGAGCAGGCACGGCGGGTGCCGATGGACATGTACAAGAAGGCCCCGCTCAGCGACGAGCCCACGATCGAGGAGGTCCAGGACCTGTTCGGTCGCATCGGGGTGCCTCTTCCCAAGGCCTACGACGGCCGCGACGTCGTGGACATCGCACGCAAGGCCCTGCGCGCGGTCGACCCGTACGGCGAGGCGCATCCCGCGGCCCTCCGACGAGACGGAACGTGAGTGCCACTCCATGAGCTATCGGTCGGTCTTCCAGCGGGTCTGCGACGGACAGGCCAGGTCGTGGGCGCTCGGGGTGCTGAGAGGGTCCGCGCGCCCCAGGGCCGTACGCCATCCGCTCGGGTTCGTCTGCCTGCCGCTGGAGCGTGAGGGCGGCGAGGGGGTATGCCTCCACCTGTGGTCCGACTCGCTCAAGCACGCCGAGAGCACCACCTCGCAGATCCACTGCCACAGCTGGGACCTGGTCAGCCACGTGCTCTACGGCCAGGTGCGCAACGTGCACGCGGTGGTCACCGACGCGGGCAGCGACGCCACGCACCGGGTGTTCGAGGTGGTCAGCGGCGCCGACGGCGACCGCATCTTGCCCACCGGCCGCACCGTGCGGCACGCGACCGGGCTGGTGGAGCTGTTCGGGCCCGGCGACACCTACACGCTGTCGGCCGACCGTTTCCACAGCAGCGTGGTGCCGGAGGGCGGCGAGGCGGCCACGATCGCGCTCGGGCGCGGCCGGCCCGGCAGCCGCGACCTGTCGCTCGGCCCCCTCGGGGCGGGCGGCCACCACGTGCCCCGCGAGCCGCTGGACGCCGAGGAGACGGCGCTCGCCGTCCGGCTGATCACCGCCCACCTGACCTGAGGGGTGCCCGATGGACCTGGATCACGCTCGCACTGTGGCCGTGGAGGCCGCACAGGCCGCCGGGGCGCTGCTCGCGGCGGGCACCCGCGGGGCCGTCGGCATCCGGGCCAAGGGCGACGCCGGGGACGTGGTCACCGATCTCGACCTGGCCTCGGAGAAACTGCTGGTCGAGCGCATCCTGACGGCCTACCCCACGCACGCGATCGTGGCCGAGGAGTCGGGGCTGATCGGCGCGGCGGGCGGCGAGTGGACGTGGCTGGTCGACCCGCTCGACGGCACCAACAACGTGGCCATCGGGCTGCCCACGTACGTCGTGGGGGTGGCGCTGTGCCAGGGCGGGCGGCCGGTGCTGGGCGTGGTGCACGATCCGGTGACGGCCCAGACGTGGTCGGCGATCCGGGGGCGGGGGGCGGTGGCGTCCACGGGGGCGCGGCTGGCGCCGCCGTACACGGCCAGCCCGCACGGCCCGCTGCTGGCCTGGACCCAGGGGTACGGCGTGAACAGGGGCGACGCCACTGTGCTGGCGTTGAAGGCGGCGCTGGAGGTCGGCGCGCGGCGGGTGCTGCAACTGTGGGCGCCGCTGCTGTCGTGGGCGATGCTGGCCCGCGGCGACATCGACGGCATCGTCGGCTACCGCGCCGAGGCGGTCGACCTGCCGGCGGGGGCGCTGCTGGCCCAGGAGGCCGGGATCGAGATCAGGGCGCTCGACGGCGGGCCGTTCGAGGAGAGCATCGACGGCTCGGCCGAGGACCGCAGCTTCGTGGCCGCCCACCCGCGCGCCCTTCCCGGGCTGATGTCGCTGCTGCCCGGCTGACGGCCCGCGGCGCTCAGCCGAACGTGACCAGGGCCCAGACCGTGGCCAGCAGCCCGGTGACGGCCAGGCCCGCGCCGGTGAGCAGGAAGCGGCGCAGCGGCACCGCGACGTCGTGGCGGCGGCACGACTCGAACCACAGGAGCGTGGCCAGCGAGGCCCACGGGGTGATCACCGGGCCCACGTTCGTGCCCACCAGCAAGGCCAGGAGGTGGTCCTGGTCGGCGGCCGGGATGACCGCCTCGACGGCCTTGTAGGCGGGCAGGTTGTTGATCGCGTTGGACAGGCCCGCGCCCACCGCCGCCGCCCGGTACGGGTCGCCCTCCGTACCGATCATCCACGTCATCAGGGCGTCGAGCCCGTGGGCGCTGAGCGTGGGCACCACCAGGAACAGCCCGGTCACGAAGACGACGAGCTGCCAGGGGATCAGGCTCCAGGTCAGCCTGCCCCGGGCGCGGAGCAGGAAGGCCAGCACCACCAGCACGGCCGCGGCGGTGGCGGCGACGGCGACGTGCGCCTTGAGCAGCAGCAGGACGATGAACAGCAGGCAGCCGGCCGAGGCCGCGCCGAACAGCACGCGGTCGGCCACCGGCTCCAGCACCGGCGGCGTGTAGCGCAGGTCGCGGCGCTCGCCCCGGCGCCAGAAGAACACCCACAGGAACACCATCGTCACCGCGATCGAGGCGAGCTGCGGGGCCCACATGCGGGCGGCGAAGCCCTGGGCGTCGAGGCCGAGCTTCTCCATGCTGAGCAGGTTGGTGAGGTTGGAGACCGGCAGCAGCAGGCTCGCGGTGTTGGCCAGCCAGATGGTGGTCATCGCCAGCGGCAGGGCGGCGATGCGGGCCCGGGGCGCCAGGGCCAGCATGACGGGGGTGAGCAGGACGGCGGTGGTGTCGAGGTTCAGAAATATCGTGACAAATGACGCGAAGGCCGTACAAAGAAAGAAAAGTGCGGTGTAGTTGCCGCGGCCGAGCACCGCCATCCGAGCGGCGATGGCGTCGAAGACCTGCGCCTCCTTGGTCAGCTCGGCCAGCACGATGATGGCGACCAGGAAGATCAGCAGCGGCCCGATGTCAGCGAGGCTCTCCACGGCGTCGCGCCATGGCAGCAGACCGGTCGCCACGAAGACCAGACCGAGAGCAAGCAGCCCGATCCTGATCAGATCGAGCACGCTCAGACGCCGCCACACTTGACGATGATCGCACACTGACTCCAAAACGCCGATTCCTCGGTGGATACTGAGCAGATGGCACGTGACGGCAGGCCGACCGAGATCTTCGTCAGCTACTCCCCGGCCGACACCGCCTGGGCGACCTGGATCGCCTGGGAGCTGGAGGCGGCCGGCTACCGGACCATGATCCAAGCCTGGGACTTCGTGCCCGGCACCAACTTCATCGACTTCATGGACCGTGGGGTCAGCGAGGCGCAGCTCGTCGTGGCCGTGCTCTCGCGCAACTACCTGACCTCGCGCTACGGGCGCATGGAGTGGCAGGCGGCCATGCGCGCCGACCCGGACAACCCCTCCAACAAGCTCGTCACGATCCGGCTGGAGGACGTGCAACTGGAGGGCCTGCTGTCCACGATCACCTGGGTCGACCTGCTCGGCGTCACCGACTCGGGGCAGGCCAGGGCGCTGCTGCTGGGCCGGGTCGGCGAGGCGATGGCCGGACGGGCCAAGCCGGAGGCCGCCCCCGCCTTCCCCTCCGGCCGCCTGGTGCCGCCCCCGGCCCCGACGCTGCCCCCGACGACCGATCTGACCAGGGCCCGCCGCACCCCGGCGACGGCCCCCAAGTTCCCGCCGGCGGGCGGCGGCGAGCGGGGGCGCGAGTCGGTCAACGTCCTGCACATCGGCGGGCCGAGGTTCGGCCGGGCGCTGCCCGATCCGGGCGAGCCGTTCACGCCGGAGGACATGCAGGCCCGTATCTGGGCCGACCTGACCGCCATGTACGACCGGGGCATGCCGCGTCCCGACCTCATGGTGGTGAGCGGCGACCTGACCGAGTCCGGCAGTCTGGGGCAGTTCGCGCAGGCCACGCAGTTCGTCACCGACCTGCGGCTGCTGATCGGGCTGGAGCCCCACCGGCTGGTGCTGCTGCCCGGCCCGCGTGACGTCACCAAGGCCGCGGCCAGCGCGTACTTCATGACCTGCGAGGCCGACGACGTGAGCCCGCAGCCCCCCTACTGGCCCAAGTGGCGGCATTTCGCCGGGCTGTTCCGCGAGGTGTACCAGGGCCTGGACGACCGGGTGTTCGACGGGGGCCAGCCCTGGACGCTGTTCGAGGTGCCCGACCTGCGGGTGGTCGTGGCGGGGCTCAACTCGACGATGGCGATGAGCCATCTGGAGCGCGACGCGTACGCGCTGCTGGGCGAGGCGCAGGCCGCGTGGTTCGCCGAGCGGCTGCGTCCCTATGAGGAGAGCGCCTGGCTGCGGCTGGGCGCGATCGGCCATCCGCCGGCCGCGCTGCGCGACGCGCCCACCTTCGACCGGCTGCTCACCCACCGGCTCAACCTGCTCTTCCACGGGTCCGGCGCGACCGGCGCGACCATCGAGCCCCGGCCGGGCTTCGCGGCGGTCGTGGCCCCGCGCTCCGGCCATCACCAGGTGGTCGAGATCACCCCCGACGGCATGCGCACCTGGACGCCCGACGCCGGCAAGCCCGTCCGCGCCCGGCACGGCTGGCGGGCGGTGCGGGCCACGTTCACGGGCGAGACCCCCGACGCGCCGCCGCCCGCCGCCAAGCCCGAGGAACGCGAGCCGAGCCCCGTCGAGCTGCTGCTCGACCGCATCACCGAGGTCTGCGAGGCCCGGCACGAGCGGGCCAAGATCCGCCGGTTCCCCGACCACCTGGTGGTCACCCACCCCGACGACGGGTTCGTCCGGCAGCTCATGATCGGCGCGCACGTCGGCGAGCTGACCGAGGCCGCCGCCGTCGGGTTCGCCCGCCGCGCCCATGCCGCCGACCTGGCCGCCGAGCTGGTCTACCAGGGCCCGCCGGCCCCCCGCGCGCTCCGCGACGACCTCATGCGCAAGGGCGTGCGGGTGCGCAGCTTCGTGGAGTTCCAGGGCCTGCTCGACCTGTCGGGGTACGTCGCCGAGCAGACCGGCAGGCTCACCGGCGACCGCCGCTACCCGCCCGGCCTCTACGTCCCCCAGCGCTACCGCGAGCTCGACCGCCCCAACAGCCAGATCAGGCAGGGGCTCACCGACGAGCTGATGCGGCTGCTGGCCACCGACCACGGCCGGTTCCTGCTGATGCTCGGCGACTTCGGCCACGGCAAGACGTTCGCGCTGCGCGAGCTGGCCAGGCGCATCCCGGTCGAGCTGCCGCACCTGACGCCGATCTTCATCGAGCTGCGCGCCCTCGACAAGGCCCATTCGGTCGACGCCCTGGTGGCGGCGCACCTGGCCGGGCACGGCGAGGAGTTCATCGACCTCAAGGCGTTCCGCTACCTGCTCCGGCAGGGGCGCATCGTGCTGCTGTTCGACGGGTTCGACGAGCTGGTCACCCGGCTGACCTACGACCGGGCGGCCGACCACCTGGCCACCCTGCTCGCCGCGGCCGAGGACAAGGCCAAGATCGTGGTGGCCAGCCGTACGCAGCACTTCAAGTCGCACAGCCAGGTGCTGACCTCGCTGGGCGAGATGGTGGGCGTGCTGCCGCAGCGGCGGGTGCTCAGCGTGGAGGACTTCACCCAGGACCAGATCCGCTCCTACCTGGCCAACCGGTTCGACGACGGCGACGAGGCCGGCGCGCGCATGTCGCTCATGGCCGAGATCAAGGACCTTCTCGCGCTGGCCCAGAACCCGCGCATGCTCAGCTTCATCGCCGACCTCGACGCCGACCGCCTGCGCACGGTCGCCGGCGCCCAGCACACCCTCAGCCCCGCTCTGCTGTACGAGGAGATCCTCAGCACCTGGCTGGCCTTCGAGGAGCGGCGGGCCCGCGTCCCCGGCTCGCCCGGCGCGCTGACGATCGACGAGCTGTGGCGGGTGGTGACCGCGCTGGCGCTGCGGCTGTGGGACAGCGGCGAGACGCTGCTCGGCGTGGACGAGCTGACCGAGATCGGCGAGACCCTGAGCGACCTGGCCTCGGGCCAGCTCTCGCCCGCGCACGCCGCGCACGCGATGGGCTCGGGCAGTCTGCTCGTCCGTACCGAGGAGGGCATGTTCGGGTTCATCCATGCCTCGGTGATGGAGTGGCTCATCGCCCGCCATATCGCCGCAAACCTGGACAACCCTCTCCCGCTGGCCCGCAGGCCGCTGTCGGCGCTGACGGTCGAGTTCCTGTGCGACCTGGCCGACGTACGGGCGTTGCGCGCCTGGGTGGCCGACCCGCCCGCCGACGACGTGGCCAGGGCGAACGCGGTCAAGATCGCGGCCCGGCTGCGCACCCCGGCCAAGGCCGACCTGCGCGGCGCGAACCTCAAGGGCGAGGATCTGTCGGCGCGCGACCTCCAGGAGGTCGACCTGACCGGCGCCGACCTGTCGGAGGCCACCCTCGCCGGCACGAACCTGTCCAGGGCCGTCCTGCGCGACGCCAGCCTGGCCGGCGCCCGGCTCGACGGCGCCCGGCTGACCGGCGCCGACCTGACCGGGGCCGACCTGTCGGGCGCGCGGCTGGCGCAGGTCGACCTGAGCGACGTCACGGTCGAGGGCGCCCGCTGGCACCGGGCCTCCCTGATCAACGTGACCGGCACGCTGCCGCACCTGCCGGGCGCGGCGGTGGTGCCGGGCCAGCCCGTCGAGGTGGAGTTCGCGCCGGCCGGCATCGGCGTCCCGTACGGCTACCACTTCCAGACCTCCCGCCTGCCCGAGCCGATCGCCTACAGCCCCGACGGCTCGACCGTCGCGATCGGCAACGAGGACGGCGGCGTGCTGCTGTGCGCCGGCGGCTCCCCGGTGCGCACCCTCCAGGGCCACCGCGGCCGGGTCTACGCCGTCACCTTCGCCGGCGACCTGCTGGCCACCGGCGCGAGCGACGGCACGGTCCTGCTCTGGGACACCCTCACCGGCCGGCGCCTGCACACCCTGACCGGCCACCCCGACGGCGTGTGGCCGGTACGCCTCAGCCCCTCGGGCGAGCTGGTGGCGGCCGGCGGCGGCGACGGCGTGGTCCGGGTGTGGGAGACCGCGTCCGGGCGGCTGGTCCACGAGCTGCCGGGGCACCGCGCGCCGGTCTACACCGCCTCCTTCGGCCGCTCGCAGCTCGTGACCGGCGACTCCGCGGGCGTCGTCCGGGTCTGGGACCTGGCCGGCGGGGAGACGACGGTGACCCTCGACGGCCACCGCGGCAGCGTCTACCGGGCCGTGCACAGCCCCGACGGCACCCTGCTGGCCACCGGCGACGAGGCGGGCACGATCCGGCTGTGGGACACCGCCACCTGGTCCCCCCGGCACGAGCTGACCGGCCACGCCGGCAGCGTCTACTGCCTGACGTTCTCGCCCGACGGCTCGATGCTGGCCAGCGGCGACACGGCCGGCAGCGTACGGCTGTGGGAGGCGACCGGCGAGCCGCTCGGCGTGCACACCACGCACACGGCGGCCGTCTACCAGGTGACCTTCAGCCCCGACGGCCGCACGGTGGCCAGCGGCGACTCCGGCGGCACGGTCCGGCTGCAGCCCGTGGGCGGCGGCAAGCGCGTGGAGCTGACCGGCCACCGCAGCTCGGTGTGGCCGTTCGCGTTCCGTCCCGACGGCCAGCAGCTCGCCACCAGCAGCAACGACGGCACCGTCCGCCTGTGGGACCCGGTCTCCGGGCAGTGCCAGCGGGTGCTGCGCGGCCACGGCCGGCGGATCTCGTCGGTGCGGTTCAGCGCCGACGGCTCGATGCTGGCCACCAGCGGCAACGACGGCGTCGTCCGCGTGTGGGAGCCGCACACCGGGCGGCGGCTGCGGGAGTTCACCGGCACCGCCGACCGGCTGATCTCCGCCCTGTTCTCCCCCGCCGGCCCGGTGCTGGCCACCTCCAGCAACGACGGCGGCGTGCACTTCTGGAACGCCACGACCGGCGACTACGAACGCGAGCTGCACGCCGAGACCGACCACGTGTGGGCCGAGGCCTTCAGCCCCGACGGGAACATGCTGGCCACGGCCAACGACGACGACAGCGTCAAGATCTGGTACCGGCCGACCGGGCGCATGGCCGTCGACCTGGTCGACCACCGGGGACGGGTGCGCTCGATCGCCTTCAGCCCCTTCGGCGACTACGTGGCCACCGGCTGCGACGACAAGCTCGTCCGCCTGTGGCACGTCGCCTCCGGCGGCCGGGTGGCGACGCTGGAGGGCCACACCGACCGGGTCTACTCCGTGGCCTTCTCCCCCGACGGCCGCTACCTGGCCAGCGCCGGCAACGACGGCCGCGCGATGGTGTGGGAGCTGCGGCCCGGCCAGCCCTGGCAGCCGCGCCTGGCCCACACGCTGACCCGGCACGACGGCCGGCTGTGGAGCCTGGCCTTCGACGCCACGGGCCGTCACCTGGCGACCGGCGGCGACGACCTGACCGTGCGGGTGTGGGAGACCGCGACGGGGCGGCTGCTGCACTCCCTCACCGGGCACGCGCGCCGGGTGTGGTCGGTGGCCTACAGCCCCACGTCCGACCTGCTGGCCAGCGCGGGCGACGACGGCGTGGTGATCCTCTGGGAGGGCGGCGAGCGGCGGGCGACGCTGCTGGGGCTGCCCGAGGGGTGGGCCGCCCTGACGCCGGACGGGCGCTACAAGGTGCACGGCGAGCCGGGCGGGCAGTTCTGGCACGTCATCGGGATGTCGCGGTTCGAGCTGGGCGAGCTGGACCCGTACCTGCCGGGGGTGCGTCAGGTGCCGCTCGACTCGCCCTTCTGAGGGCCGGCGGGGGCCGTCCCCGCCCGCCCTTGCCGCTATCCGCGGGCGGCGCGGCGTACGAGCTCGTGCCAGACCTCGTCGACCCGGGCCTCCAGGTCGTCGAGCGAGCCTTCGTTGGGGATCACCAGGTCGGCGGCGGCCAGGCGTTGCTCCCGGTCGACCTGGGCGGCGATGCGGGCCTTGGCGTCGGCCTCCGCCATGCCGCGATGCTCGGCCAGGCGCCTGATCCGCACCTCGTCGGCCGCGTCGACCACGATCACCAGGTCGTACATGGGCGCGAGCTTGTTCTCCACCAGCAGCGGCACGTCGTAGACCAGGATCGCGTCGTCGGCCGCCTGCCCCTGGAGCTCGGCCACCCGCTCGCCCACCAGCGGATGCACGATCGCGTTGAGCGCGGCCAGCCGGTCGGGATCGGCGAAGACCACCGAGCCCAGCCGTTCCCTGTTCAGCGAGCCGTCGGGGTGCAGCACGCCCTCCCCGAACGCCGCCACCACCCGGGCCAGGCCCACCGTGCCGGGCTCGACCACCTCACGCGCGATCTTGTCAGCGTCGACCACGACGGCGCCTCTGGCCGCCAGCCGCCTGGACACCTCGCTCTTGCCCGAGCCGATGCCGCCGGTGAGCCCAATCTTCAGCACCGGAAAAGACTATCCATCCCGCCGCACCCGTCGAGCCCGGTGTTCAGGCCGGCCGGCGGCGCAGGTGGATCAGGGTCAGGTGGTCGTCCATGCGCTCGCGGTGGGTCTCCCGGTAGCCGAGCCGCCGGTACAGGCGCAGGTTCCCGTCCGACAGGTGGCCCGTGAACAGGTCGAACGCCTCCGCCTCCGGCACCTGCTCGTGCAGCGCCTCCAGCAGGGCCGTGCCGAGCCCCTGCCCCTGCCGGTCGGGCGCGACGACGAGCCGGCCGATCAGGCAGGTGGTGCCGGCCACCTGGCCGCGCACGACGCCGACGATCCGGCCCGCGTCCACGGCCTTGAGCACGACGGCCGTCTCGACGGCTTTGCGCACCTGTTCCAGCGACTCCACCAGCGGCGGGATGTAGGGGTCGCCGTAGAGCTGGGCCTCGCTCACGTACGCGGCCCGCTGGAGGGTGAGGATCTCTCCCGCGTCCGCCGCCACCGCCCGTTCGACCATCACGTCAGCACCCTATCGGCCTGATTCTCCACCCGGCCTGGGAAATCTCGGCTACGGGGCGTTCCCCGCCGTCAGCTCGCCCGGGCAGAACGTGCCCGGCTTCGGCAGGACGCCGTTGACCAGGTAGTCGTGCACCTTCGTGCGCAGGCAGGCCGCCCGCAGCCTGCTCACCCCCTGTGCCAGGTACGCGCCCTGCCCGTCCCCGTGCCACAGCAGCCGCGCCCCGGGGATCTGCGCGGCTGCCCGCGCGGCCCCGGAGGACGGCGTGCCGTTGTCCAGCCGTCCCACGCCGACCAGCACCGGCGGCACCTTGAGCCCGGCCGCCACCGGGTGCGGCGGCCAGCCGGGCGACCGCGCCGCGCCCAGGCACCTGGCGGCCTCCGCCCTCCCGCTCAGCCACCCCACCCGCGGCGCCGCCCTCCGCAACCGCGCCTCCACCTGCAGGAACCGGCGATAGCCCGGCACGGCCAACCCGAAGTCACGGCACCACCTGACCCCTTCCACGTCCCCCGGCACGGCCTCCCCAGCCGCTGTCCCCGGAGCCTGCCGCTGCGTTGCCGCCTGCGGCGGGCCGGGAACCGCCGCGCCGGCGGCCGGCGTCCGTTCCGGCTGCTCGGCGGGGATCAGGGCGGCCAGGCCCGTGGCGTCGCCCGTTCTCGCTGCGGAGAGGGCGTGCGCGAGTGCCGGCCAGCGCGCCGGGGTGAGGCCCGCCCATACGGCGGCGGCGACCTCGTTCCGGCTCACCCTGCGTTCGCCGCCGCCCGGCCGCAGAGGCGCGCGCCTGACCAGGGCGTCGAACACCCGGACGGCGTCCGCGTGGCCGAGCGGGCAGCCGGGACGGGTCCGGCACCAGTCGCGGAAGTGGCCGAGCTGCCGTTCCTGGGCACGGGCCTGGGCGAGCAACCGCCGTTCGAGCCCGGTCTCGGTGTGGTCGGGCAGCCCCTCCAGGTACATCCGCCCGGCCCGGCCGGGGAACAGCTCCAGGTACGCCTGCCCGTACACGCTTCCGTAGCCGTTGCCGAGGTAGCTCAGCCGGGACTCGCCCAGCGCGGCACGTACGGCGTCGAGGTCGTGGGCGACCTGCCAGGACGTGAGCCCGGCGTAGGCGGGCCCGAGCGCGGCGCGGCAGG
The DNA here is from genome assembly GCF_053596455.1 of Nonomuraea sp. NPDC001699. Taxonomy (NCBI): domain Bacteria; kingdom Bacillati; phylum Actinomycetota; class Actinomycetes; order Streptosporangiales; family Streptosporangiaceae; genus Nonomuraea; species Nonomuraea sp. NPDC001699. The sequence continues at coordinate 180,838 of NZ_JBSFGF010000003.1, forward strand.
AACGGTCGTAGGCGGCGTTGTCCCGGGCGAACGCGCGCCAGGCCGTGCGCCCCTCGGCCACCCGCAGCCGGGCCGGGTCGGGTTGCGAGCGGGGGCACACCCCCGTGGTCCCCCGTTCGCCGGCTCCGCGCGCCTCGACCAGCACCACGTCGAACCACCTGGCCAGTTCGCCCACGGTGTCCGGCCGGGCCCTGACCTCACGTACGACGGAGGCGGAACCGGTGTTGACCACCAGCGCCCCGAGCCGTCGCAGCGGGTCCTGGGCGGGCATCATGGCGAGTTCGACGGTCGTGCGGGTCTCGCGTGGCCTGGCCCAGTCGGCGGGCACGGACAACGTGGCGCACCGCAGCCCGTTCCCGCATTCGGACCAGGTGAGCGCCGCCGCCTCCCGTGCGGGCACCGACAGCTCAGCCGTGTCCCGTTCCGGCTCCATGACGCGCATCGCCTGCCCGACTCCGCCGCCTGCCGCCGGGACCAGGACGGTGACCGCCGCCACCACCGGGATCACGCGCTGAACCATTCGCACCGCATCGCCCCCGAACGTTCGTGCCTCCAGCCGCCTGCCAGTTTCCCAGTGGGCGTCTGCGCAGGTAGAGAAGTCGCAAAAGGTCGTTGGGTAAAATCTTGCGACCGCGCGGCGGGCCGCGATGCCCCCCTACGGGGTCACCGGCTGAGGTGCTCCAGTGCGGCGGTGGCGAAGGAGTGGTCCTGCTCGGGAGCGCCGCCGCCGAGGCCGATCGCGCCGATCAGGTGGCCGTCGTGGTGGATCGGCAGCCCGCCGGCGATGAACAGCAGCGGCCGGTCGAGCGCGGTCTGCAGGGTGTGGAAGGGACCGTCGGGCTTGACGAGGTCGACCAGGTCGGCGGTCGGGGCGTTCAGCTGGAGGGCGGTGTAGGCCTTGCGGGTGCTGGTCTCGCCGGAGATCAGCACGGCGCGGTCGTCGCGGCGGAAGGCGAGCAGGTGCCCGCCCGCGTCCAGGACGCTGACGCTGACCGGGACGCCGGCCGTCCCGGCGGCGGAGCGGGCGGCCGTGATCAGGGTCTCGGCGTCGGCGGTGGTCAGCGGTGTGACGGCGATGGCGTTCATGAGGCTTCTCCTGTGGTGAGGCGGACAGGTGGTCAGTCGTGCACGAGGGCGGGAACCGGGACCGCGCCGGCCGCCTCACGCGCGGGCGCGCGGCGCTCCAGTGCGGCCGAGAAGACGGCCAGGACCAGGGCGGCGGCGGCCAGGAGGGCGCCCACCCAGTTCGGAGCGGTGTAGCCCAGGCCCGCGGCGATGACCAGGCCGCCCAGCCAGGCGGCGAGCGCGTTGCCGAGGTTGAACGCGCCGATGTTGACGGCGGAGGCCAGCGTCGGCGCGCCATGGGCCTGGTCGAGCACGCGCTTCTGCAGCGGCGGCACGGTGGCGAAGCCCAGCGCCCCCACCAGCAGGATGCTCGCGGCGGCGGCGACCTTGTTGTGCGCGGTCAGGGTGAACAGCGCCAGCACGACGGCGAGCCCGCCGAGGGTGGTGTAGAGCAGGGGCATCAGGGCGCGGTCGGCGAACCGGCCGCCGAGCAGGTTCCCGAGGAACATGCCGACGCCGAACAGCACGAGCAGCCACGTGACCGCGTCGGCGGAGTAGCCGGCCACCTGGGTCATCATCGGCGCGACGTAGGTGATCGCGGCGAAGACGCCGCCAAAGCCGAGCACGGTCATCGCCATCGCGAGCAGCACCTGCGGGTTGCGGAACGCCCTCAGCTCGCCGCGCAGGCGGGTGCCCTCGGCCCGGGGCATGGCGGGCACGAGCACGGCGATGCCGAGCAGGCCGACCAGTCCCAGCACGGCGACGATCGCGAACGTGGTGCGCCAGCCCACCGCCTGCCCGATGAAGGTGCCCAGCGGCACGCCCACGACGTTCGCGATGGTCAGGCCGGTGAACATGGTGGCGATGGCGCCGGCCTTCTTGTGCGGGGCGACCATGTCGGCGGCGGCCACCGAGCCGATGCCGAAGAAGGCGCCGTGGGCCAGTGAGGCCACGATGCGGCCGGCGAGCATCGTGCCGAAGCCCGGCGCCAGCGCGGACAGCAGGTTGCCGGCCACGAACAGGCCCATCAGCACGAGCAGCATCGTCTTGCGGCTGATCCTGGTGCCGAGCGCCGTCATCAGCGGGGCGCCGATGACCACGCCGATCGCGTAGCCGGTGACCAGCAGGCCCGCGGTGGGGATGGACACACCGTAGTCGCCGGCGATCTCGGGCAGCAGGCCCATGATCACGAACTCGGTGGTGCCGATCCCGAAGGCCCCGATGGCCAGGGCGAGGAGTGCGAGAGGCATCGCGCGACCCTTCATGTGATTGCTGGTGCACTTTGCAAGCTCCGACAATAGTTGCACACGCGCTATAAGTGCAAACGCGGGCATTTGCCCGCGCCGCTCGGTAAGGCCGGGGTCGCCGGGCGGCGAAGCCCGCCCTCGGGCTGGACGATCTCCAGGTTGGCGCCGCCGGAACCCCCTGGACGCGCAAAGGCAGGGCCGTGGAACGGGATGGAACGCCCTGCCGGTAGAGACGGACAACCGGAGAGGAGCGAGGTTGAAGCTGTCGAGAGGATTTCGATCGGTTCTGGTCGGGGCCGCGCTGGTGGCGACCGGCGTCCCCGCGTCCCCGGCGGAGGCCGCCGGGGCGCCCATCGTGCACGCGTGGGGGTACAACTTCTTCGGCCAGGTCGGCAACGGCACGAACGACACCCCCGTCACCCGGCCGATCCCGATGGTCTCCGCGGGCGGCCACGACGTGGTCCAGGTGAGCGGCGTCTACCTGGAGAGCTACGGCCTGCACGCCGACGGCTCGCTGTGGACGTGGGGCGACGGAACCCGGCAGATCCCCGAGCCGGTGCCCGGCCTGCCGCCGATCAAGCAGGTCAGCAGCGGCATCGGCCACACCCTGGCCGTGGGACGGGACGGCTCGCTCTGGGCGTGGGGCTCCAACGACTTCGGCGAACTGGGCGACGGCACCACCACCCGCACCCCGACCCCGGTCAGGGTGCCGATCACCGGCGTCGTCCAGGCGGCCGCGGGGTCGGGCTTCAGTCTCGCCCTGAGGTCGAACGGCGAGGCGTTCGCCTGGGGGCTCAACCGCTTCGGGCAGCTGGGCGACGGCACGACCACCCAGCGCGCGACCCCGGTCCGGGTGAAGGTCCCGTACGGGATCACGCAGGTGTCGGCCACGGGCGAGTTCGGGATGGCGCTGCGCAACGACGGCTCGGTCTGGTCCTGGGGATACAACTTCTCCGGCGAGCTGGGGGACGGCACCACCACGGACCGCTCCACACCCGTCCGCGTGGACCGGCACGTGTCCGGCATCACCGAGATCTCCGCGGGCATCGGGCACACGCTGGCGCTCGGCGGCGACGGCACCGTCTGGGCCTGGGGCAGGAACTGGGCCGGCCAGCTCGGCGACGGCACGGTGAACGACCACGCCACCCCGGTCCGCCTCGGCCTGTCCGGCGTCACCCATGTCAGCGCGGGCCAGGGTGAAAGCCTGGCCGTCGACTCCGCCGGCGCGCTGCGCTACTGGGGCGACAACACCTACGGCCAGGCCGGCAACGGCGTCGCGAGCGCGGGCAATCCTGTTCTCGCTCCGGCGGTGGTCGGCGGCCTGAGCGGTGTGGTGACCGCGAGCGCCGGCATCGCGGTCCTGGCCGTCGCGGCGCCGGGATCGGTCGTGGTGCCCGACCTGACCGGGACGCTCGGAATCCTGGCGAGCCGGCCGCTGCTCGCCGTCGGCCTCCTGCTCGGCACCGGGAGCACGACGCCGGACGACCGTCTGTGCAACCACCTGGGCGAGGTCGTCGGCCAGAGCCCGCAGCCGGGCGGCACCGTGCCCGCGGGGTCAAGCGTGGACATCGTCGTCGCGGTCCGGCCGCGCGCCGGCTGCCTCTGAGCGCCCGCGATCGGTTTATACACCGCGTATATACTCCCGAGGTATATTGCTGGCGTGGTTCACACGATCAAGCACCTGACATCAGTCCGTCCGCGTCGTGGCCGGACGGCGGTCGCCGCCGGGCTGGCCGCCGTCCTGGCCGCCGGGCTCGTCCACGCCTCTCCCGCCGCGGCGTCCGGGACGCCTGCGCCGTACCTGCCGGCCCCCACGGGGTCGCGGCCGGTCGGCACCACGTCCCTGTACCTACAGGACACCTCGCGTCCCGACCCCTGGGTCCCCTCGGTCAAGGCGCGCGAGCTCATGGTCTCGCTGTGGTACCCGGCCAGGTCGCCGGGCCGTCACCGGGCCCCGTACATGACGGCGAAGGCGTCCGAGCTGCTGCTCAAGGACGGCGGGATCACCGACCTCCCGCCCGACATCCTGAGCAGGACCCGGACCAACGCCTTCACCGACGCCCGCCCCGCCGGACGCCCCCGCAGCCTGCCCCTCGTCGTCCTGTCCCCCGGGCACAGCAAGCCCCGGACCGAGCTCACGGCCCTGGCCGAAGAGCTGGCGAGCCGCGGCTACGTGGTGGCCGCCGTCGACCACACCTACGAGAACGTCGCCACCTCCTTCCCCGACGGCCGGGTCACCACCTGCGTCACGTGCGAGATCGACGACAAGGGCCCGGCCTGGTGGGCGAAGCTGGAGAAGAGCCGGGCGGCCGACGTGTCGTTCGTGCTCGACCAGCTCACCGGCGCACACGCGAAGTGGAAGGGGGCCGGCCTCGTCGACCCGTCCAGGATCGCCATGGCCGGTCACTCGGCGGGCGGCGCGGCGACCGTCGCGTCCCTGCTGGCCGACAGCCGGCTGCGCGCCGGCATCGACCTCGACGGCAGCGTGGAGACGACGCTCCCGGAGGCCGGGTCGTCACGGCCGTTCCTGTTCCTGGGCAAGCCGGCCACGTACACGCCGGGCAAGGGCGACTCGGCCGCCTCGTGGGAGCGCGTCTGGACGCGGCTGAACGGCTGGAAGCGCTGGCTGCTGCTCACGGGAGCCGCGCACACGTCCTTCACCGACCTGGGCGTCCTGATGGACCAGCTCGGCCTTGAGGACGGCGCCGGCGTCCCCGGCACCCGCGCCCTGGCGGTCACCCGCGCCTACGTCACGGCCTTCTTCGACCAGCACCTGCGCGGCAGGCCCCAGCCCCTGCTGGACAAGCCGTCGGCCGACGTCCCCGAGGTCAGGTTCTGCGCCCCGGAGGAGAAGACCTGCGGGTGAGACAGGGCGATCCGCGGCGCGCATAATGACAGCCATCGGCCCGTCTCCTTGGAGCGTCCATGGATCGACTGTTCGTGCGCCTGGTTCTCTACCTGGTCAGGTTCGCCGGGGCCGTCGCGGGGCTGTGGGGCGTCGCCTACGCCGTCAACGGCGCCACGCAGGCCGGCGGGGCCATCACCGTACGCGTCCTCCAACTGCCGCAGGCCACCGATCGGCTGGGGCTGAGCGGGGTGCGGCTCCCCGGGGGCGTCTCCCTGGCCGACGGCGAGCTGCCGCTTCAGGTGTGGGGATCGACGGCGGCCGAGCAGGTCGTCTCACGCTCGGACGTCCTGCTGGGCGGTCTGTGCGCGCTCGTCGCCGCCTTCCTGCTCGGCGGCCTGCTGACGTCCGTGTTCGAGGGGGAGCCGTACCGCCGGGGCAACGCGGTGCGGGTCGCCTGGCTCGCCGTCCTGGTGTTCGTCTCCGGGGCGGGGCAGGCGCTGCCGGGGGTCGCCGTGGCCTCGGTGCTCGACCGCACCGGGCTGGGCGGGACGTTCGGGCCCGCGCCCGGGCTGTCGTGGGTGCCGTTCGCGGGCGCCGCGTTCCTGCTGGCGCTGGCCGTGGCGCTGCGCGCGCGACGGCGGGCGTCCCCGGCGCCGTAGTCCGCGCCGGGGACGCCCGAGGACGTCAGACCGACGGGACGGCCGCCCGGCCGGTGCGGGCCGACTCCTGCGCCGCCAGCGCGAAGGCCAGGACCTCCCGGCCCTGCTCGCCGGTGAGCGCCGGCGGGGTGCCGTTGAGCAGGGCGTCCACGAAGTGCTGCCCCGACCGGACGAAGCTCGTCTCCCAGCCGGTCGGCATGTCGTCGTAGCCGGTGGTGACGCCGTCGCGGTGCAGGACGACCGGGGCGACGTCGAGCATGCGGCCGTGGCCACGGGTGATCCAGATGACGCCGCGGGTGCCGGTGATCTCCACCCGGTCGTCCTGGGCGTAGTGCACGGTGTCGAGCTTCAGCTCCGGCGAGTAGACGACCTCCAGCGCGCCGACCGCGCCGTCGGGGTGCGTCCAGCTCACCATGGACGGCGCGTCGATCAAGCCGTCGTAGCTGCTGCCGACGAAGGCGTGGACGCGGTCGGCCAGGCCCAGGAAGTGCCAGGCGATGGCGAACTTGTGGTGCCCGTCGTCGAAGACCAGCGGGCCGCCGCCGGACTGCTCGGGGTCGGCCCGCCAGGCGCTGGCGGCGGCGGGCACCTCCCAGGCGGTGGGGCTCCAGCCGGGGTTGGACTTGAGCCGGATGCTCCGCACCTCGCCGATCTCGCCGGCCTCGACGAGCGCCTTGGCCCGCTGGACGGGCGGGTAGAAGACGAAGTTCTCGAACACCTTGAACACGACGTCGCGCTCCGCCGCACGGGCGATCATGGCGTCGGCGTCGGCCAGGCTCGTCGCCATCGGCTTCTGCAGCGAGACGTGCTTGCCCGCGTCCATCGCGTCGAGCGTCACCTGGGCGTGCAGGTGGTGGGGGACGAGGATCTCCACCATGTCCACGTCGTCCCGGGCGAGCAGCTCGCGGTAGTCGGCGTGCCGGTCCCGTTCGGCCACGCCCCAGGCCGCCCCGCGGGTGTCGCGGTTGCCGGGGACGGGATCGCAGACGGCCGTGATCACCGCCTCGGGGTGCTCCAGGTACGCCTGGGCGTGCAGGTCGGAGATGCGGCCGCAGCCGATGATGCCAACGCGGATCACTGGGACTCCTGAATCTCTTTCTAGCCCTTGACCGCCCCGGCCGTGAGGCCGGCGATGAAGTGCTTCTGGAAGGCGATGAAGATGGCGACTGTGGGAAGGCTGGCGAGCACGGCCATGGCCGCCTGCACGCCGTAGGCGATGGAGAACTGGCCCTGCTGCTGGAGGATGCCGACCATCACGGTCCGCATGGTGTCGGAGCGGGTGAAGACCAGCGGGTAGAGGAAGTCGTTCCAGATGAAGGTGAACTGGAGCGTGGCCAGGGCCGCCAGCGCGGGCCGGGTCATCGGCAGCACGATGGAGGCCAGGATGCGCGGCTCGCTCGCGCCGTCGACCAGGCCGGCCGCCCGCAGTTCCATCGGGAGGCTGCGGAAGAAGTTGCGCATGACGAGCGTGCACAGGGAGATGCCGTAGCCGGAGTGGACGACGATCATCGGCCAGAGCGTGTCGTACAGGCCGGTCGCGTTGAAGCCCTGGAACAGCGGGATCAGCAGGATCTGCGGCGGCACGAACAGCCCGGCCAGCAGGAAGAACCCGATGAGCTCGCCGAAGCGGGGCCGCAGCGCGGCGATCGCGTACCCGGCGAGGGTGCCGAGCGCGACCGAGATCGCCGTCGCGGGGACCGTCACCAGGACCGAGTTGAGCAGGTAGCGCCCGGTGCCGCCGACGGAGAACGCCTGGAGGTAGTTGTCCAGGCTGAGGCTGCCGCTCGGGGCCCAGAGCCCGTTGGCGGCGATGTCGGCATCGGACTTCAGCGAGGTGTACAGCACGCCCAGGCAGGGGACGAGGAACACCACCGCGAACCCCAGCAGCGCCGCCGCCAGCGGAACTCTCGACGCGCCCTTCTCCCTGGCGGCCGTCGTGGCCGGGATCGCGGGCCGGGTGGCCAGGACGGTCTCAGGCATGCCGGTCCCTCCAGGCATTCCAGGCGAAGAACATTCCGATGATCACGATCGAGACCACGAACAGCACGATCGACACGGCGCTGCCGTAGCCGAAGTCGTAGGTCTTGAACGACACGCGGTAGGCGAGCACGGCCAGCGTCTCGGTCTGTCGGAACGGTCCACCGCCGGTCATGACGTAGACGATGTCGAAGCTCTTGAGCGCGTTGATCAGGCTCAGCGAGATGACCACCACGGACGAGGGCCGCAGGGCGGGCAGCACGACCGCGCGCAGCCGCTGCCAGCGGCCGGCGCCGTCCATGTGCGCCGCCTCGGTCAGGTCACGCGAGACCGAGGTGAGGCCGGCCAGGAAGATGACCATGGCCAGGGTCACCTGCTGCCAGCCCCAGGCGACCATCACCGCCCACAGGGCCGTGTCCGGGTCCGACAGCCAGGCGTGCGCCAGCGACCCGAGCCCGACGGCGTCGAGCAGGAGGTTGAGCAGGCCGTCCTCGGGCCGGTAGATCCAGAACCAGACCTGGCCGACCACCACGAGGGACAGCGCGAGCGGCAGGAAGAAGAACGACTTGATCAGCTTGGCGAAGCGCGTGACGCGGTTGAGCGCCAGCGCCAGCGCCAGGCCGACGACGGTGGGCACCAGCACGCCCACCACCGTCCAGATCAACGTGTTGACCAGCGCTCTCGCGAAGCTCGGGTCGGCGGCCATCCTGCGGAACTGGGCCAGCCCGACGAAGTCGCCGCCACCGACCGCCTGCCAGTCGGTGAAGCCGTGCGCGAAGGAGTACAGCGCCGGCCACACGACGGCGATGCCGTACGCGAGGAGCGGTGCGGCGAGGAATCCCCAGGCCCACCAGGTCCGCCGGATCGTCATCCGCGCGTACCTCCTTTCTGTCGATTGTTGTGAGATGTCTCGGGCAGGTGGCCCCGGGCGCTCGGCGACGGCCCGGGGCCACCGCCGGTCAGGAGCCGGCGAACACGCCTTCGGCGGTGCTCTGCGCCTCCTTCAGCGCGGAGGCGGCGTCGGCGGGGTTGTTGACGAACTGCGCGAGCGCGTTGAGGCCGGCGTCGGACATCTCCGGGGTGGTCGCCAGGTCGTAGTTGAAGGCGAAGGCGGGGGCCTCGCCGACCACCTTGGCGGCCTTGTGCAGGATCGCGTTCTGCTTGCTCAGGTCGGCCTTGGGGTTGGGCGCCAGCGCGCCCTGCGTGAGCGCGACGGCCTGCTGGGCCTCGGGCGCGGCCAGGCAGGCGAGCACCTTCTCGGCCCCGGCCTTATTGCCGGCGCCGGCCGAGATGGCGAAGCCGTCCACGGGGCCGAGCGCGGCCTGCGGCACGCCGGGGGTGATCTCGGGGAAGGGGAAGAAGTCGTACCCCTCGCCCGCCTTGACCTGGTTGCCGTCCCAGTAGCCACTGATCCAGGTGCCCATGAGGGTCATCGCGGCCTTGCCGGAGGAGACCATGTCGCTGGCGTCGGGCCAGTCGTAGCCGTTGGGGTTGTCGTTGAAGTAGCCCTTGTCGAAGAGCTGCTTCCACCGGTCGAACGTCTGGGTGACCTGCGGGTCGGTGTACTTGGCCTTGCCGGCCATGAGCTGGGCCCGGTAGTCGGGGCCGGCCGTGCGCAGGAGCAGGTAGTCGAACCAGAACTGGGCGGGCCAGCGGTTCTTCGAGCCCAGCGCGAACGGGGTGATCCCGGCGGCCTTGAGCTTGTCGGCGGCGGCCATCAGGTCGTCCCAGGTCTTGGGCATCTCGGTGATGCCGGCCTTGGCCATGACCTTGGGGTTGTAGAACATGCCGACGTAGTGGTAGTCGAGCGGCAGCAGGTACTTCTGGCCGCCGTAGGTGGCCGCGGCCTTGGTCAGGTTCTCGGGGATGGCCTGGTCGAGGCCGGACTTGGCCCACATGTCGTCGAGCGGCGCCAGGCGCTTCTGGTCGACGAGGTACTGGGTCTTGGCGCCCGCCCAGTACGACAGCAGGTCGGGCGGGTTGCTGCCGGCGAGCTGCACCAGGATGGCGTCCTTGAACGCCTCCTGCTCCGCCGGGCTGTTCTTGATCTTCTGACCGGACTGCTTCTCGCAGATCGACAGCACCTGGGCCATCGCCTTGCTGCCGCCCTCGTCGCTGAAGTAGTGGACCATGCTGACCTCGTTCGCGGCCGGGGAGCCGGAGCCCCCCGACCCGGCGTCCGTCCCGCAGGCGGCGGAGAGGAGCACCGCGGCCGAGGCCGCCGCCGCCAGCTTGACCGCGCGCCGCTGGACGGCAACGCTGTTGTTCGTCATCCGTGGATCTCCGTGGGTGATGGTGGGTGGGCGTCGAACTTCGCGGGGACACGCCCACCCACTTGCTGGGTGATTCGGAACGCGGCGACCGTGACCATGCGGCCGAGGTCGCCGATCCTCGCGAGGGTGACCCGCGAGGCAGGCCCGGAAATCCCGATGGAGGCCAGCGGGACGCCGTGCAGGTTGAAGATCGGGGCCGCCACGCATCTGACGTCGAGGTTGAGCTCCTCGTCGTCGATCGCGTAGCCGCGGCGGCAGACCTGCGCCAGGTCGGCGGAGAGGCTGTCGATGCCCGTGTGCGTGCGCATCGTGTAGGCGGTGAACGGGGCGGGCAGCAGCTCGGCCAGCTCTTCCGGGGTGGCGGTGCAGTAGAGGGCCTTGCCCGTGGAGGAGGCGTAGATGATCGGCTGGGCGCCGATCTCGGTCTCGACCGTGATCCGGCCGCCGCGCTGCCGTTCCTGGGCGACGTACACGCCGCCGCCGCGCGTGCGGCGGGCCAGGTGCACGGCCTCGCCGGTGGCGGCGGACAGCTCGCGCATGACCGGTCCGGCGGTGGAGACGAGGTCGACCCCGCGCAGCACCTGGCCGGCCAGGGAGATCATCCCCGTCGAGACCCGGAAGATCTTGGTCGCCGGGTCCTGCTCGACGTAGCCGCGGTCCTCCAGCACCCGCAGCAGCCGGTGGACGTTGCCCTTGTCCGCGTTCACCTCGCGGGCCAGCGCGGTCACGCCGAGCCCTTCGGGGCGGCGGGCCAGCCCTTCGAGGACGTCCAGCCCGGTGAGCAGGGCACCCGCCGCGCGGGAGGCGGGCAGCGAGTCGGTGGTCGGATCAGCCATGGCCGTAGTCAACCTGCCCAGTTGTCCGGACGTCAACTCCGTTGTGCCCTGTGCGGTCACATCGTCCTCCTCTCGTGACCTGGCCGGATGCTCTAACAGACATCGAAGTCGGCGCCCTCGTGGGCCTGGAGCACGTGGTCGTGGTGCAGGCGCCGCCAGCCGCGCTCGGGCGGCGCCGGCGGGGCCCAGCCCTCCCGGCGGCGGGCCAGCTCGTCCGGGTCGACCAGCAGCGTCAGCTCCCCCGCCGCGGCGTCGAGGCGGATGCGGTCGCCGTCGCGCACCAGCGCGAGCGGGCCGCCGACCGCGGCCTCCGGCGACACGTGCAGGACGACCGTCCCGTACGCGGTGCCGCTCATCCGCGTGTCGGACACCCGGACCATGTCGCGCACGCCGTCCCTGGCCAGCTTCGCCGGGATCGGCAGCGACCCGGCCTCGGGCATGCCGCCGCCCACCGGCCCCGCGTTGCGCAGCACCAGCACCGAGTCGGGCGTGACGGGCAGGTCCGGGTCGTCGATCCGGCGGGCCACGTCCTCGGGCGACTCGAAGACGACGGCGGGACCCTCGTGCCGCAGCAGCGCGGACGTGGCCGCCGACACCTTGATCACCGCTCCGTCGGGGGCGAGGTTGCCGCGCAGCACCGCCAGCGCGCCGGTGGGCCCGAGCGGGTCCTCCAGGGTGCGGATGGTGGTCTGCCAGTCGGCGGGCGGGGCGACCCCGGCCAGCCGGTCACGCAGGGTGCCGCCCTCCACGACCGGGACGTCCAGGTCGAGGAGCGGTTCCAGCGCCTTCATCAGCACCGGCACGCCGCCGGCCCGGTGGAGGTCCTCCATGTAGCCGACGCCCGACGGCTTGCAGTCGACCAGCAGCGGCACCCGTCCGGCGATGGCCGCCACGTCGTCGAGCCCGAACGGCACGCCCGCGCGCCTGGCGACCGCCAGCAGGTGGATCACGGCGTTGGTCGAGCCGCCCAGCGCCATCAGCACGGTGACCGCGTTGGCCAGGGCCCCGGCGGTGACGATCGAGGACGGCCTGCGCCCGGCGCGGGCGGCCTCGACCGCGATCCGCCCGGAACGCACGCCGGCGCGGAGCCGGTCGCCGGTGGGCGCGGGAGCCGTGGCCGTGCCCGCCGGGCTCATGCCCAGGGCCTCGGCCAGGCAGGCCATGGTGGAGGCGGTCCCCATGACCATGCAGGTGCCGCCGGTCGTGGCCAGGGCGCCGCGCACGTCGGCGATGTCGCCCTCGTCCAGCTCCCCGGCCCGGTGCCTGGCCCACATCGAGCGGCAGTCGGTGCACGCGCCGAGCCGGGTGCCGCGCCAGGTGCCGGTGAGCATGGCCCCGGCCACGAGCTGCACGGCCGGGACGTCTGCCGAGACCGCGGCCATGAGCTGGGCGGGCACGGTCTTGTCGCACCCGCCGGCCAGCACCACGGCGTCCATCGGCTGGCCCTTGACCAGCTCCTCGGTCTCCAGCGCGGCCAGGTTCCTGAAGAGCATCGACGTGGGCGACATGAGGATCTCGGGCAGCGACATGGCCGGGAAGGTCACCGGCAGGCCGCCCGCCTCCAGCACCCCTCGGGCGACCGCCTGCACGAGCTGCGGCATCTCCCGGTGGCAGGTGGTGAACCCGCCGCTGGTGTCGGCGATGCCGACGACCGGCCGGTCGAGGTCCTGCTCGTCGTACCCGGAGGAGGCCAGGAAGGCCCGGCGCAGGAAGCGGCTGAAGCCCTCGTCGCCGTAGGAGGTCAGGCCACGGTCGACACCACGCGGTTCGTCGCCGTGGGAGGCCGGGTCGTGGTCGGCGTCACGTGGTTCGTTGACGGTCATCAGGCCCCCCGGAGTCGCAGGTTGACGTACTTGGCGACGGTGTAGTCCGCCAGCCCCTCGGTGCCGCCCTCCCGGCCGAAGCCGGACTGCTTGACCCCGCCGAACGGGGCCTCCGCGGTGGCGATCGTGAGCTCGTTGACCCCGACCATCCCGGTCTCCAGCTCCTCGCTGGCCCGGAAGGCGGTGGCCAGGTCCTCGGTGAAGACGAACCCCGCCAGGCCGAACGGCGTGGCGTTCGCCCGGGAGACCGCCTCTTCGAAGGTGGCGAAGGTGCTGATGGGCGCGATCGGCCCGAACGGCTCCTCGACCATCACCCGCATGTCGTCGGACACGCCGGACAGCACGGTCGGCCGGTAGAAGTGCCCGCCCGGCAGGTCGGCGGGGCCGCCGCCGGCCAGCACGGTGGCCCCACGGGTCACCGCGTCCTCGACCAGCTCGTGGACGGCGGTCAGCCGTCTGGTCGTGGTCAGCGGGCCCACGTCGGTGGCCGGGTCGCGCCCGTCGCCGAGCCGCAGCGCGCGGGTCTCGTCGGCGAACGCCTCGGCGAAGGCGGCGGCGATGTCCTCGTGGACCAGGAACCGGCTGGGCGAGATGCACACCTGGCCGCTGTTGCGGAACTTGGCGCGGGCGCACATCCGGGCCGCCCGCTCGGGGTCGGCGTCGGGGAAGACCAGGACCGGGGCGTGCCCGCCCAGTTCCATCGAGACCGACTTGATCCCGCCGGCGGCCTGCCGCAGCAGCTCGGCGCCGACCGGGACCGAGCCGGTCAGGCTCACCTTGCGGATCACGTCGGAGGCGATCAGGTGGCGGGAGATGGCCGGGCCGTCGCCGGTGACGACGTTCAGCGCCCCGGCGGGCAGGCCGGCCTCGTCGGCGATCTCCGCGATGAGCAGCACGGACAGCGGCGCCTCCGCCGGGGCCATGACGATCACCGAGCAGCCGGCGGCCAGCGCCGGCGCGATCTTCCGGACCGGCAGCAGCGCGGGGAAGTTCCAGGCGGCGAACGCCGCGACCGGTCCCACCGGCTCGCGGCGGACGAAGATGCGGGTGTCGGGGTCGCGGGCCTCGACCGTCCTGCCGTAGACCCGGCGGGCCTCGTCGGCGTACCAGTCGAACTGGTCGGCGGCGGCCAGCACCTCCCCCTCGGCCTGGGCCAGCGGCTTGCCCTGGTCGAGCGTCATGACCATGGCGAAACGTCCGGCCTGCGCGCGGATGCCGTCGGCGATGCGGCGCAGGATCCGCGAGCGTTCCCACGGCTGCGTCCGCCGCCAGGTCGCGAAGCCCTCGGCGGCCGCGTCCAGGGCCAGGTCGAGGTCGTGCGGGCGGGCGATCGGCAGCTCGGCCAGCAGCTCGCCGTCGGCGGGGTTGTGCACGGGGAAGGTCTCGTCCGCCCGGTGCCAGGCGCCGGCCACGTACATCGCGGCGGGCGGGAGCGGGTGATGGTTCATGGGGTTCACAGTCCGATCTCGTGACGCAGCTCCTGGGTGCGCGCCACCCAGTTGCCGACGTTCCAGCGGCCGTAGGAGGGAAGGCCACCGTCCGGGTCTGCCCCGAAGTAGACGGGGACGTGGACGAGCGACAGGCCGGGATGGGCGCGGGCCTTGTCGAGCGCCGCCCGCAGTTCCTCGGGCGTGGTGCCGCCGAACAGGGCCTTCACCCCGCTCACCGACGACGCCCAGGCCACGTAGTCGACGGCGACGTGGTCCCAGGTGGCGTGGTCCTTGCCGTACTGGGCGATCTGGAGGCTGGAGATGGCGGCCATCCGGCGGTTGTCCAGCACCACGACGCAGCCGGTCGCGCCGTGCGCCACGCCGTCGATGAGCACCTGGGGGTTCATCGTGAACGAGCCGTCGCCGGTCACCGCCACCCCGTACCAGTCGTCTCCGGACAGGGCGGTGGCCAGCACCGCGCTCGTGGCGAAGCCCATGTAGCTGGCGCCGGCCTCGGTGAAGGACTCCTCGGGCTCGTCCTGGGCCGACATCTGGAAGCCGTAGGCCTGGACGTCGCCGGCGTCGAAGAACGTGACCGCCCGCGTGTCGGCCGCCCACTGCGCGACCGTGTGCACGGCGGCGGGCTGGGTGAGCACCTCGCGGTCCCAGACCGGGTCGTGCAGCCGGGGACGGGCCAGGCGGGCCGCCTTGAGCTCTTCCCAGGCCGCCCGGGCCGTCCGGCACTCGGCGAGCCACGCGCTGTCCTGCCGGGGGCTCCCGTCCTCGGCCCGTACGGCCCGTACGGCCTCGATCAGGGCGGCCAGGCTCAGCCGGGCGTCGCCGACCAGGGCGCTGGTGCGGGCGTAGTGGGTGGCCGCGTCCAGGTCGGCGTTGATGTTGACGACGTGCCGGACATTGGGGTAGCCGGTGCGCGAGGAGTCCGCCTGGCAGACCGAGCGGGTGCCGACGGCGACCAGCAGGTCGGCGTGTTCCATGGCGTGGTTGCCGCTCAGCGAGCCCTTGGCGCCGCCGACCATCATCTGGCGCGGGTGGCCGGAGGGGATGGTGCCGAGGCTGACCGGCGACATCACGAAGACGCCGTCGACGAGGTCGGCCAGCTCCTCCAGCTCCGACCGGCAGTCGGTGGCGCCGCCGCCCACCTTGATCACCACGCGTTCGGCCGCCAGCAGCCGCCGGGCGATCTCCTCGTACGACGTGGCCGGGTCTGCCGGGCCGAGCCGCGGCGGCGCGCCGACCGGGAGCTCGTCGAGGTTGAAGTCCTTGATCACCTCTGGCTGCGTGTTCAGCGGCAGCAGCAGGTAGAAGGGCCCCGGCCGGTACGGATGGTCGACCTGGTTGAGGCCGCGGCGCAGCGCCGTGGGCAGGGCGCGTGGCGTGTGCAGCGAGTAGGCCGGGCCCATCGTGGCCGCCAGCCGCAGGAACAGCCCCTGTTCGGCGCGCGGGATCTGCTGCATGTTGGGGCCTTCGTCCTCGGTGGTCTCGTCACCGTAGAGATGCCAGACCCCGACGCCGTCGCTCGCCGCCACGAGCGAGCCGGCCATCGCCTGGAGCGCTCCCGGCCCGATCGAGGTGACCACCGCCGCCTTCTCCCCCGTGACCCACCGCAACGCCGTTGCCGCGTGGGACGCCTCGGTCTCGTGCCGGACGGCGTAGGTCTGGAGAACGCCCGCGTCCTGGTAGGCGCGCAACACCTCGCCCAGTTCGGTCGAGCCGTGGCCGAGCACGACGACGAACCGGGTCACCCCCTGCCTGACCAGCCCGAGGACGACCGCCTCCGCCATGGTCAGGTCGGCCCTGCGCGGCAGCTCGCCGCCGTCGAGGGCCTCCTCGAAACCACCGGCGCGCGCGATCGCCGCCGCCCGCGCGACGCGTTCAGCAGTCATCCTGCTCGACTCCCCCTCCACCGTTCTCCTTCGACTCGTGGATGTAGCCGAGAACGTACAACGCTGTTGAGGTATCGGCAATATCTCGTACAGGAAATACGGGCACACGAAGGTAAAATGACCTAGTTTGTTGCTTATTTGACAACAAATCAGGCATTGAGGGCATGTGGGCGGGAGCGCGGTGAGACTGACATCGACGAACTCACCAGGCGCCGTCGGAGTGGCGGAGCCGACCCGTCGGCGACCGGCGGCCCGAGACGCTCAGGCGGCCGAGTCGCCGGTCCTTCAGAGGTTGCGCAGGTCGAGGGGGCCGAGGTCGCGGACGGTCCGGGCCAGGGCGCGGATCATGTCGTTCTCCGCCTCGGTCGACCACACCAGCGCGAACTTCAGCGGATCGTCGTCCCGGAGGGGCAGGTAGGCGATGTCGGGCCGGAGGTAGTAGCGCTTCATGTGGTGGGCGACGAGGCCGACGCTCTCTCCGGTGGAGATCAGCGAGAGCATCTCCTCGGTGTTGCTCGCCAGCGGGCCGCGCTCGATGCGGCGGCTCACGGAGG
Source organism: Nonomuraea sp. NPDC001699 (assembly GCF_053596455.1). Taxonomy (NCBI): domain Bacteria; kingdom Bacillati; phylum Actinomycetota; class Actinomycetes; order Streptosporangiales; family Streptosporangiaceae; genus Nonomuraea; species Nonomuraea sp. NPDC001699. The sequence goes on from NZ_JBSFGF010000003.1 coordinate 197,454, forward strand.
TCCGGGGCGGGAGGAAGCCCTCCGCCCAGTAGTCCGGCCTGGACGGGGCGTCCACGTGCTGGAAGTCGGCGAGCATCTCCGTCAGGGCGGTCGCGTGCCGGGTGAGTTCGTGATCGGCGGCCACGGCCAGCAGGCGCGGGTCGGTGAACAGGACCGGCCCCGTCGTCAGGTCGGGTTCCTCGACGGGCAGCCACGCGACCAGGACGTCGATGTCACCGCGGCGCAACCCGGCGAACGGATCGGCGAACGGGGAGATCCGGATCTGCAGCCTCCACTGGGGATGGTGGTCGCGGAAATCGTCCCAGTAGCGCCGCAGGTCGTAGGAGTTGTGCGGGATCATGCCGACCCTGAGCACGCCGGTGATCCCCTCGGCGGCCAGCCTGGCCCGGCGCACGCCCTCCTGGAGGCCGCTGTACATCGGCCAGAGGTCGTCGCGGAGCTGCCGGCCGATCGGCGTCAGCCGTACCGACCGAGAGCTTCGTTCGAAGAGCAGGGCGCCGATCTGGCGCTCCTGCTTCTGGACCGCCTTGGTGATCCGGGCGGGGGTGACGTGCAACCGCTCGGCGGTGCGAGCGAAGTGGAGCTCTTCGGCCAGCGTCAGGAAGATCTCGATGTCGCGCAGCTCCACGACTCCCCCTCACGTTGCTCTCGGGGTCAATTCTGCCTTGCGCATTTTGTCATTGTTTCGGGCTGTTCAGCGCCTGGATCCTGGGTCACCGAACAAGTCGGACGATTCTGGAGTGACAAGATGACGCAGCTCACAGGCAAGACGGCACTGGTGACCGGGGCCTCGCGAGGGATCGGCCGGGCCGTGGCACGGCGGCTGGCGGCCGCGGGCGCGCTGGTGGCCGTGCACTACGGCAGCAACGAGGACGCGGCCCTGGAGACCGTGCAGCTGATCGAGAAGGACGGCGGCCGCGCCTTCCCGGTACGGGCCGAACTGGGCGTGCCCGGGGACGTCGACACCCTGTTCGCCGGACTGGAGGCGGGGCTCACCGCGAGGACCGGCCAGGTGCGGCTGGACATCCTGGTCAACAACGCCGCCATCAACACCGGCGGGCCGATCGACACCGTCACCCCCGAGGCCTTCGACCGGCTGATCGCGATCAACACCAAGGCGCCGCTGTTCATCGTCCAGCGGGCCCTCCCGCTGCTCAACGACGGCGGCCGGATCGTGAACGTGACCACCGCGGCGACCAGGATCGCCATGCCCGAGGCGCCGTACGCGATGAGCAAGGTCGGCATCGAGGTGCTCAGCCGTTCCCTGGCCCAGCAGGTGGGCCCGCGCGGCATCACCGTCAACGCCGTCGCGCCCGGGCCGACGGTCACCGACATGAACCCATGGATGCTCGGCAACCCCGAGGTCCAGCAGATGGTCGGCACCGGCAACGCCATCCCCCGCATCGGCCGGCCCGACGACATCGCCGACGTGGTCGCCTTCCTGGCCTCGGAGGCCGGACGGTGGGTGACCGGCCAGGTCGTCGACGCCTCCGGCGGCTGTTTCCTCGGTCCCCGGATCTGAGCTGACAGCGCCCCGGGCCGCCGTCAGCCGATGCTCAACCGGGTGTCAGCGCGTCCCGGCAGTTTTGGACCTACCGCAAGCAACCCTCTCACCTTTCAGGAAACACGATGAAGCTTCTTGCCCTCGGCCTGGCCTCGGCCGGCCTGACCATGGCCGGCACCATCGCCGTCGCCGCGCCCGCGTCGGCCGACACCGGCGTGGTGGCCGCGCTCGACAGCGTGGCCAAGCCGCTGGCCTCCACCTCTCCCGGGGCTCGCGGGCACGACCTCGACGCCTTCGGCGCCATGGTGGGGCGGGCGCAGGTGGTCGGCGTGGGCGAGGCCACGCACAGCACCGCCGAGTTCTACACCCTCAACCAGCGGCTGTTCCGCTACCTGGTGGCCGAGAAGGGGTTCACCACGTTCGCCCGCGAGCTGAGCTGGAGCACCGGCCTGCGCCTGAACGACTACGTCCTGTACGGCGAGGGCGACCCGCAGGCGATCTTCCACGACGAGGTCAAGGGCCCCTACGACCTGTTCGACAACCGCGAGTTCCTCGACCTGGTCCGGTGGATGCGGGCCCACAACGCCGGCCACGCAGAGAAGGTCCAGTTCATGGGCGCCGACCTGCTCTACCCCGGCGACATCCTGTTCGACAAGGTGCTGGCCTACGTCAAGCGGCGCCACCCCGCCCTGCTGCCCGAGCTCACCCGGCTGTACGACGGGCTGCGGCCCACCACGAAGAACGCCGGGGAGTACATGGCACAGGCGATGGCCGTACCCCTGAAGACCAGGCAGGACCACGCGCGGCGCGCCACGCAGGCGCTCAGGCTGCTGGAGCGCCAGGGCGCGGACAAGTGGGCGGTGCAGCACGCCCGCGCGCTGTCGCAGACCTTCACCGACTTCGCCTTCGACCAGGCCACCGAGGACGGCCGCCGCCAGGCCCAGGAATACCGCGACAGCGTGCTGGCCGACAACGTGGCCTGGTGGAACGCCACCACCGGGGCCAAGATCCAGGTGTCCGGGCTGAACGCGCATCTGAGCTACACTCCGATCGACACCGCGTTCGTGCCGACCCCGATGGGCGGCCTGCTGCGCAAGCGGCTCGGCGACCGGTTCGTCACCGTCGGCACCAGCTTCGACCAGGGCGGCTACAACTTCGCCGGCTCCGAGGACGGCTGCCCGGACGGCGTCAAGCCCGCCGAGCGGCCGATGACGTGCAAGGGCTCGGTCTCCGCCGCGCCCGCCGACTACAACGAGCACACGCTGGACCAGGTGCGCCACCGCGACTTCATGCTCGACACCCGCACCGCGCCGGCCGCCGCCAAGGCGTGGCTGTCGCAGGCCCGGAACACCCGCCTGATCGGCGGCGGGTTCTGGTCGCCCGGCCAGGCCGTCCAGGCCGCCCTGGGACGCTCCTTCGACGTGGTCATCCACCTGCACCAGGTCAAGGCCGCCCGGCTCCTGCCGTGAGATCTCACGGCACGGCCGGACGGGAGCAGGGCGAGCCACGACCGCGCTGACCTGGCTCGCGTGGGAACCGCCCGTCCCTGACCCCTGTGCCCACCACCCTTCGAGGTGGTGGGCACGCACGGCCGAGCCCTCAGAGGGCGTGCCCGCCGGCGACCCGCAGCACCTGACCGGTGATCCAGCGAGCCGAAGGTCGACGTGTCGACGTCGTCCGGCGATTCGCGGTGAGCCGCGTTGTTTCGGCACAGGCGGGCGCCGGTACCGCACGGCCTGCCGTGCTCCCTCCTCTCACCTGATCATCTCGCCATGGGCCAAAATGGCCCGCATGCCTTCCACTCCGTCCGGATTCAACGACTACGACAGGATCGCCGAGGGGTACACGGCCGAGAACGAGACCGGCCTCGTGAACGCGTACTACGAGCGGCCCGCGATGCTGGAGCTCGCCGGGGACGTGACCGGCCGACGCGTCCTCGACGCCGGCTGCGGCTCGGGTCCCCTGTTCGCCGAGCTGCGCGATCGAGGGGCCGTCGTGACCGGCGTCGACGCGAGCGCCGGGATGCTGGAGCTGGCCCGGCGACGGCTGGGCGCCGACGCGGACCTGCGGGTCGCCGACCTGGGCAGCCCACTGCCTTTGCCCGACGGCGAGTTCGACGACGTCATCGCGTCCCTGGTGCTGCACTACCTGGAGGACTGGGGGCCGGCGCTGGCCGAGCTGCGACGCGTGCTGAAGCCCGGCGGCCGGCTCCTCGTCTCGGTCGACCATCCCTTCGTCAGCACCCTCGTCAAGCACATGGCCGGGGAAAGGCCCGTCTACTTCGGAACTCGCGACCGGGTCGAAGAATGGACCATGGGAGGGCAGACCGCCCGGATGAGGTTCTGGGACCGGCCGCTGCACGCGATGAGCGAGGCGTTCACCGAGGCCGGCTTCCGGATCAGCGTCATCAGCGAACCACCGGCCGCGCCGGAGGCCCGCGAGCTGTTCCCCGACGAGTTCCGCGAGATCACCGGCACGCGGTTCCTGAGCTTCCTGTTCTTCGTCCTGGAAGCCGCCTGACGGCCGCGGGTCAGAGCAGGCCGAAGAAGGTGCGGATGGCTGTGACCAGGGTTTCCGGGGCGGCCAGGCCCACCATGTGGCTGGGGCTCACCGCGTCGCCCCACCACCGCAGGTCGTTCCGGCGGGACGCTATGCGCCGCATGATCGCCGCACCTCCGTGCGAGACCCCCGTCGGCACCGCCCGCTGATCGATCGGCAGCCCGGCGGCCCCTTCGTAGTACGGCCACGACGAAGACCCGCCGGTGCCGGTCAGCCAGTACAGACTGGCGTTGGCCAGGACGAGGTCCCGCGCGACCGGCTCCTTCAGCGGCGACCAGCCGTCGAACTCCTTGAACCGCTCCACCAGGTACGCGAGCTGCGCCACGGGCGAGTCCACGAACCCGTAGGAGAGCGTCTGGGGCCGTTTGGCCAGGTAGGGCCCGTATCCGCTGCCGCCCGAGGTCCACGCGGTCAGCTCGGCGAGCGAGGCCAGTTCCTCCTCGTCCGCCCCGTCGAGCTCGCCGGGTTCGCCGGTGGGGATGCCGAGTCCGGCGGTGATGAGCGAGCCCACCACGTGCTCGCCGTCCAGGGCGGCCAGCTGAGGGGTCACAAGCGCTCCCGCGTCGTTGCCGTGGGCGCCGTACCGGTCGTAGCCGAGGCGGGCCATGAGCTCGGCCCACGTCCGGGCCACGCGGACGATGCTCCACGGCCGCTCGTCCGGCGGGTCGGGGAACGGCGAGAAGGCGAACCCGGGCAGCGAGGGCGCCACGACGTGGAAGGCGGCGGCCGGGTCGAGCCCGTACGCCCGCGGGTCGGTGAGCGGCCCGACGACCTCGATGAACTCCAGCACGGAGCTCGGCCAGCTGTGCGTCAGGACGACGGGCAGCGCGTGCGGTTCGGGCGAGCGGACGTGCAGGAAGTGGATCGTCTGCCCGTCGATCACCGTCGTGTACTGGTCGAAGGCGTTGAGCCGGGCCTCGACGGCCCGCCAGTCGAACTCGTCGGCCCAGTACGCGGCCAGCTCACGTAGATAGCCGACCGGCACGCCCCGGTCCCACCCGCCCGGCAGCGGCCCGGCCCAGCGGGTGCGCCGCAGCCGCTCCTTGAGGTCGTCGAGGTCGGCCTGCGGAATGTCGATGCGAAAGGGCTTCATGGGGGAACACTAGGAACCCATGCGGCAAGGATCGTTCCGCGATCCCCGTACGGGAGCATGAAAAAGCCCCGCACGGGAAACCCGTGCGGGGCCTTTCAAGGCTGAGCCTTAGCTCTGACCGCCCGCGAGCTTCTCGCGGAGGGCAGCGAGCGCCTCGTCAGAGGCGAGCGCGCCGCTGGCCGGAGCCGACGACGAGCTGCCCGACGGAGGAGCGGTCTCGCCGCTGTAGGACGAGGGAGCGGCCTCGCCGGCCTCCGCCTCGGCCTTGCGGGCCTCCTCGATCTGCTTGCGGTGAGCCTCGAAGCGAGTCTGGGCCTCGGCGTACTGCCGCTCCCACTCCTCACGCTGCTTGTCGAAGCCCTCGAGCCACTCCCCGGTCTCCGGGTCGAAGCCCTCGGGGTAGATGTAGTTGCCCTGGTCGTCGTACGTGGCCGCCATGCCGTAGAGGGTCGGGTCGAACTCGACCTCGGTGCCCACACCCTCGTTGGCCTGCTTCAGCGAGAGGCTGATGCGGCGACGGTCGAGGTCGATGTCGATGATCTTCACGAAGATCTCGTCGCCGACCTGGACGACCTGCTCCGGGATCTCCACGTGGCGCTCGGCCAGCTCGGAGATGTGGACCAGGCCCTCGATGCCCTCCTCGACCCGGACGAACGCACCGAACGGCACCAGCTTGGTGACGCGGCCCGGCACGACCTGACCGATCTGGTGGGTACGGGCGAACTGCTGCCACGGGTCTTCCTGCGTGGCCTTGAGCGACAGGGAGACGCGCTCGCGCTCCATGTCGACGTCGAGGACCTCGACCGTGACCTCCTGGCCCACCTCGACGACCTCAGACGGGTGGTCGATGTGCTTCCAGGACAGCTCGGACACGTGGACCAGACCGTCGACCCCGCCGAGATCGACGAAGGCGCCGAAGTTGACGATCGAAGAGACGACGCCCTTGCGGACCTGGCCCTTCTGCAGGGTGTTGAGGAACGTCTGGCGCACCTCGGACTGCGTCTGCTCCAGCCAGGCGCGGCGGGAGAGAACCACGTTGTTGCGGTTCTTGTCGAGTTCGATGATCTTCGCCTCGAGCTCGCGGCCGACGTACGGCTGCAGGTCGCGGACCCGTCGCATCTCGACCAGGGAGGCGGGGAGGAAGCCGCGCAGGCCGATGTCGAGGATGAGACCACCCTTGACGACCTCGATGACGGTACCGGTGACGATGCCGTCCTCGTCCTTGATCTTCTCGATCGTGCCCCAGGCGCGCTCGTACTGCGCGCGCTTCTTGGACAGGATCAGGCGGCCCTCTTTGTCCTCCTTCTGGAGAACCAGGGCCTCGACGTGCTCCCCGACCTCCACGACGTCAGCAGGGTCGACATCGTGCTTGATCGAAAGCTCGCGCGAGGGGATGACACCCTCGGTCTTGTAGCCGATATCGAGAAGGACCTCGTCTCGATCGACCTTGACGACGGTGCCCTCGACGATGTCGCCGTCGTTGAAGTATTTGATGGTCTCGTCGATCGCTGCGAGGAAGGCTTCCTCGGACCCGATGTCGTTGACCGCTACCTGCGGGGTGCTCGAGGTGGCCTCAGTGCTGGACGTCATGTGTGGAATTGCTCCGAACGCGGACAGGATGTCGATGTGGCGGATGCGCGGCAGGCCCTCTTCCGCATCAAGCCGAGGAATGACGACATCGACGTGACCGAGCGCGAGCCCGCTCCGTCTGAGGCGCGCGCGAGCCCACAGCGCAGCGATCAGCATATGAGACGTTGGCCACGAGGTCAATCCGGGGGCGCATCAGTACGCAATGATCTGGGACTCCCGCTTGGGGTTGATATTACCTCTTTGTTTCCGCGGGATGGAGATCCGCTCGGGATCGCCGTCCGAGACGTAGCGCTCGCCAGGGTGCTTGTTCAGCCACTCCAGCCAGTACTGCGAGCACCACTTGCGGCACTCCCCGCGCTTGCCGTTGCTCTGGATCCGCTGGATCGCCCCACGATCAAAATTTTTCGCGTAGGGCGAAAGGGACGGCTGGGCCCCGGCGAGGAACACGCCGGCGAAATCATATCGGGTTCCGTCCCAGGAACCGGTACGGGCGAGCTTCTTGGGCCGCGGCATCGACCCGTACGGCAGGGCCAGGGTCCTGTCGGGCGGCGCCCCCAGCTTCTTGAGCAGGCGCTCCACCCGGACGATCTGCTCGCGTACCTTCTTCTTCGACAGCCGCCGCAGGTCCGGATGGGACCAGGTGTGGTTGGCGACCTCGAAGCCGTGCTCGACCAGCCACCGCACGGCGGCCGCCTGCTGCTCCTGATCGCGCAGCCCGAAGGGCTCCCGGGTGATCCAGAACGTCGCGGTCGGCCGGAACGAGGGGTAACGGGCGGCCACGTCGAGGATCACGCCGACGGCGGTGTCGGGCTCGGGGTTGCCGGAGGCGTCCAGCGCGAAGTGGCTCGGGTGCCCGTCGTCGAACGTCAGCACCACGGGGAAGCGCCCGGCCGGCACCCGGATGTCGCCGGTGGCGAACTCTCCGGCCGTGATGGGCACGTAGCCCTGCTTGGCCAGTTTCTCCAGCTCCTGCCGGAGCTGGCCGGGGGTGCGGTCGATGGAGGCCACGCGCTTGCGCAGGATCCGGTGGTACATGATGATCGGCACCAGGCCCGCCTCGTTGGCGCGCACCTGCCGGGCGAACTCGGGGGTGGCGACCACGCCCGGAGGCTCGGAGACGTTCTGGGGTTGTCCCTGCGGAGGAGTGACGGGGGCGATCACGCCGACTCTGGCCGACGCCTGGGTAGTAGGGGTCTCACCGTCAGGTAAGAGACTCAGCCCGACGATGGCCACGGCCACCACCGCCACGTTCGCGATTGCGATGATCCGCGTGAACGACGTTGGTACCCGCACAAATCTCCCGGCAACTCGGCCAAAACTATCTTCAGCGTAGACGAGAAGCCCCGGAGACGGCGGGGCTACGCCGTTCGCGATATGTCGGACTGCCCCGCCGTGTCGGGATAAACATCGTCAGTGGCCGGCGTCCTCCCACGTACGCCCGACGCCCACCGAGACCTCCAGCGGAACGCGCAGGTGGTAGGCGGCGTTCATCTGGTCGCACACGAGCTGCCGCAACGTCTCCAGCTCGCCCGGCGCGACCTCGAACACCAGCTCGTCGTGCACCTGCAGCAACATCCGGGAGGCCAGCCCCTCCTCGGCGATGGCCTGGTGGACGTGGAGCATGGCGACCTTGATGATGTCGGCCGCCGAGCCCTGGATGGGGGCGTTGAGCGCCATGCGCTCGGCCATCTCCCTGCGCTGGCGGTTGTCGCTGGTCAGGTCGGGCAGGTAGCGGCGGCGGCCCATGATCGTCTCGGTGTAGCCGTCGGTGCGCGCCTGGGCCACGATGGCCTGCAGGAAGTCGCGCACGCCGCCGAACTCGGTGAAGTACTCCTCCTTCAGCGCCCGCGCCTCGGAGACCGGGATGTTGAGCTGCCCGGACAGGCCGAAGTCGGACAGGCCGTAGGCCAGGCCGTAGTTCATCGCCTTGATGCGCGCCCGCAGCTCGCCGTCGATCTGCTCGGGCGGCAGGTCGAACACCCGGGCCGCGGTGGCCTGGTGGAAGTCGTGGCCGGACTCGAAGGCCTCGATCAGCGACTCGTCGCCGGACAGGTGGGCCATGATGCGCAGCTCGATCTGGCTGTAGTCGGCCGTCAGCAGCTGCTCGAAGCCCTCGCCGACCACGAAGCCCTGCCGGATGCGGCGGCCCTCCGCGGTGCGGATCGGGATGTTCTGCAGGTTGGGCTTCTCCGACGACAGGCGGCCGGTCGCGGCGATGATCTGGTTGAACGTGGTGTGGATGCGGCCGTCGTCGCCGATCTCCTTGATCAGGCCCTCGACCGTGGTGCGCAGCTTCTGCTGGTCGCGGTGGCGCAGCATGATCGTCGGCAGCTCGTGCTCGGTCTGGGTGGCGAGCCAGGCGAGCTGGTCGGCGTCGGTGCTGTAGCCGGTCTTGATCTTCTTCGTCTTGGGCAGGTTGAGCCGGGTGAAGAGGATCTCCTGCAGCTGCTTGGGCGAGCCGAGGTTGAACTGCTCGCCGACGGCGCGGTGGGCCTCCTCCACGGCGTGCTTGACCGCGGCGCCGAACTCGGCCTCCAGACCGGCGAAGTACTGGCTGTCGACGGCGATGCCGGCCCGCTCCATCTCGGCCAGCACCGACAGCAGCGGCAGCTCGACGTCGGCCAGGAGCTGGGTGCCGCCGCGGCCGGCCAGGAAGCTCTCCAGGGAGTCGGCCAGCTCGCGCACGGCGTGGGCGCGCAGCGCGAGGTCTTTGGCCGGGGCGTCCTCGTCGTCGCCGAACAGCGCGGCCTGGCCGCCGGACTCCTCCTCGGCCCGCAGGTCGCGGTGGAGGTAGCGCCTGGCCAGGTCTTCCAGCGCGAACGTGCGCTGGCCCGGCATGGCGAGGTAGGCGGCCAGCGCGGTGTCGCAGCTCAGGCCGCGCAGCTCCAGGCCCTGGGCCCACAGGGCCAGGATCGGGCCCTTGGCGTCGTGGACGGCCTTGGGCCTGCTCGCGTCGCCCAGCCAGGCCCGCAGCGCCGCCTCGTCGGCCTCGGTGAGCTTGACGGGGTCGATGTGGGCGGCGGTGCCGTCGGGCGAGGCGACGGCGATGCCGTCGATGCGGCCCGAGCCGCTGCCGTAGGAGCCCTTGAAGGCCAGCCCGGCGCGGCCCTGCGGCAGCGCCGCCAGCCAGCCGGCGACCCGGTCGGGCCCGAGGATGACGGTCTCGACCTCGAAGCCCTGCTCGGGCTCCGCCTCGCCGGTGCCGAGCACCTTGAAGACGCGCTCGCGCAGCTCGCCGCGGATCTGCAGGGTGTCGAACAGCTTGTTGATCTCCTCGCGCTCCCACACGCCCTGCGTGAGGTCGCCGAGGTCGACGTCGAGCGGCACGTCGCGCAGCAGCTCGGTGAGGCGGCGGTTCATCAGCACCTGGGCGACGTGCTCGCGCAGCTTGTCGCCGACCTTGCCCTTGACCTCGTCGACGCGGTCGACCAGGGCGGTCAGCGAGCCGAACTCGCGCACCCACTTGGCCGCCGTCTTCTCGCCGACGCTGGGGATGGACAGCAGGTTGTCGCTGGGGTCGCCGCGCAGGGCGGCGAAGTCGGGGTACTGGGCCGGGGTCAGGCCGTACTTCTCCTCGACCGCCTCGGGGGTGAACCTGGTCATGTCGCTGATGCCCCGGCGCGTCATGAGGACGGTGACGTTCTCGTTGACGAGCTGCAGGGCGTCGCGGTCGCCGGTGACGATCAGGACGTTCATCCCCTGCTCGGCCGCGCGGGTGGCCAGGGTGGCGATGAGGTCGTCGGCCTCGAAGCCCGCCTTGGACAGGTGCGGGACGCGCAGCGTGTCGAGCAGCTCGTAGATGAGCTGCATCTGGCCGCGGAAGTCTTCGGGGGTCTCGCTCCTGTTGGCCTTGTAGTCGGAGTATTCCTCGTGGCGGAACGTCGGCTCCGACCTGTCGAAGGCCACCGCCACGTGGGTCGGCTGCTCGTCGCGCAGGATGTTCGTCAGCATCGAGGTGAACCCGTAGACCGCCTCGGTGTGCTGACCGTCGGTGGTCATGAGGTTGGCGTCTTTGAGCGCGTAGAAGGCGCGGTAGGCCAGGGAATGCCCGTCGAGCAGCAACAGACACGGGCGGCTGGGGGTCACTTCACTCTTCGGCACGTACGCAGCCTAGTCTGCGTCAACGACAGAAAACCCGAGCTCGGAAGAGTGGAGAGATCCCCTTGACGCATACCGATCCTTTGGACTTCTCCGCCTACGGCGCGGTGCACGAGGGCACGCTGGCCGAACGGATGGGCATCGAGTTCGTCGAGGCCGGCGCCGAGCGCGTCGTCGGCAGGATGCCGGTCGAGGGCAACACCCAGCCCTACGGCCTGCTGCACGGCGGCGCGTCGGTGGTGCTGGCCGAGACGCTGGGCTCGGTGGCCGCGGCGATCCACGCGGGCCCCGGCCGGATCGCCGTCGGCATCGAGATCAACGCCACCCATCACCGCTCGGCGACCTCCGGCCACGTGACCGGGGTCGCGACCAGGTTGCACGGCGGACGCACTTTGGCGACGTACGAGATCGAGATCACCGACGACGAGGGACGCCGCGTGTGCACCTCCAGATTGACGTGCATGCTGCGCGACCAGCGCCCCTGACGTCACTTTGACGGAACCTTTGCGCAGCGGCCCCATCGATCGCTACGGTTGTCCGAACAGAGCCCGCGGGGAGGCCCGGTAGATAACGTGTACGGCCGGGGAAGCCCTACATGGCCCCAAAGGCCGCTCCGCGGGCTCGTCCACGTTTTCTGCCCATCGTTATCGTTTCGTTTCCGCCGCAGCCAGGCGTCTTCCCTCATTTAGCCCCTGACCTGCCGCGTTGTTTCCTCACATGTGTGCCACACGCATGTCACTAATTGGTGACGAACCATACTGAAACGGGCGTCTCCGGAATAAGCTCCCGCCATTGCATCCCAGTTGTGCCTGCGATGCGCGCGTGTCGAGATGGAGGGGTACAACCCCGCCTTGACCTATTTGAGGGAGCACCATTGCGCAGAGCCGTGATCGCGTTCACGGCCTTCCTGGGTGGACTCATCTTCCTGCTGGCCAGTCCCGCGCAGGCGGGGCCGGCTGGATGCCAGGGTTTGAAGGGGACGCTCAAACTCCAAGGCCAGCCAGTGAACGGCGTCAAAATCGCCGTGACCACCGAGGGCGGACAACCCGTCAAGGAGGTCACAACAAACGCACAGGGCACGTGGGAAGTTCCTACCGACAAGGGCAAGTTCAAGGTCACCCTTGACCTCGGCAGCCTGCCGAAGAACGCCGAGGTGCGCGGGGGCGGCAATGTCCGCACGCCGACCGTCTTCGAGGGCAACTGCTCGACCGTGCTGTTCGCGTTGCAGGCCAAGGGCGTGGCAGGCCAGCCACAAGGAGACGCGGAGAGCGGCGAGAGCACGTTCTGGGACACCGCGGCGCAGCTCACCTTCGAGGGGCTCAACCTCGGCCTGATCATCGCCCTGGCCGCGCTCGGCCTGTCGCTGATCTACGGCACGACCGGCCTGACCAACTTCGCCCACGGAGAGCTGGTCACACTCGGGGCGGTGCTGGCGTACATGTTCAACGTGGGCGCCGGCCTCCATCTCATCCCCGCCGCGGTGCTCGCCGTGGCGCTGGGCGGCGCGTTCGGCTACGCCCAGGACCGCCTCTTCTGGGGCCAGCTCCGCAGGCGCGGCACCGGCATCATCGCCATGATGATCATCTCCATCGGCGTCGCGCTGGTCATGCGCTACGTCATGCTGATCTTCTTCGGCGGCCAGAACGAGGCCTACGCCCAGTACACGGCCCAGCCCGGCATCCAGGTCGGGCCGATCTCCGCGGCCCCCAAGAACTTCGTGGCGATGGGCATCGAGCTGGCCGTGCTGCTGCTGGTCGGCTTCGCGCTGCTGCGCACCCGCACCGGCAAGGCGGCCAGGGCCGTGTCCGACAACCCCGCTCTCGCGGCCTCGTCGGGCATCAACGTCGACCGGGTCATCCGGACCGTCTGGACCCTGGGCGGCGCCATCGCGGCGCTGGCCGGCATCATGCTCGGGCTCTCGCAGAACCTGAAGTACACGATGGGCCAGGACATCCTGCTGCTCATCTTCGCCGGCGTCACGCTCGGCGGGCTCGGCACCGCCTTCGGCGCGCTGGTCGGATCGCTGGTGGTGGGCCTGTTCATCCAGGTCTCCACCCTGTGGGTGCCGCCGGAGCTCAAGAGCGTCGGCGCGCTGGTCGTGCTCATCATCGTGCTCCTCGTCCGGCCCCAGGGCATCCTGGGCCGCCGCGAGCGAATCGGCTGATCGGGGGAGGATCAGAATGGACTGGATCACGATCATCAGCACGACGCTGAAGTCCGCGGTCGGCGTCGAGACCGTGCTGTACGCGCTCGCCGCGATCGGCATCAACATCCAATTCGGCTACACCGGCCTGCTCAACTTCGGCCAGGCGGCGTTCATGGGCGTGGCCGGCTACGGCCTGGCCGTCACCGTCACCGTCATGGGGCTGCCGTTCTGGGTCGGCATCATCGTCGGCCTGCTCGCCGCCGTGCTCCTGGCGATCCTGCTCGGCATCCCAACCCTCCAGCTCCGTGCCGACTACCTGGCCATCGTCACCATCGCGGCGGCCGAGATCGTCCGGCTGGTGTTCCGGTCGGTGGCGTTCAAGAGCGTCTTCGGCGGCTCGGACGGCCAGCGCGGCTTCTCCGACGGCTTCTACGCGCTCAACCCCTACCCCGAGGGCCAGTACGGCTTCAACCTGGGCTCCGTCCCCCTGTTCTTCAACAACAGGGTGCTGTGGGTGCTGACCGTCGGCTGGGTGCTCATCGCCCTGTGCTGCGGCCTGGTCTACCTGCTGATGAAGAGCCCCTGGGGCCGCGTGCTCAAGGCCATCCGCGAGGACGAGGACGCCGTGCGCAGCCTCGGCAAGAACGTCTTCTCCTACAAGATGCAGTCGCTCATCCTGGGCGGCGTCGTGGGCTGCCTGGGCGGCTTCATCTACGGCCTGGCCTACGCCTCCGTCCAGCCCGACATCTTCGGCACCGAGACCACGTTCTACGCGTACACGATGGTCATCCTCGGCGGCGCCGCCCGCGTGCTCGGGCCCGTCGTGGGCGCGTCCATCTTCTGGGTGCTGCTCGTCCTGATCTACGGCGTGCTCTCCGAGGCCGTCGGCGCCGGGATCATCACCTTCATGGACACGAACCAGGTGGGCGCCGTCCGCTGGATCCTGGTCGGCCTGGGCCTCGTCCTGTTGCTCATCTTCCGGCCACAGGGCATCTTCGGCGACAAGAGGGAGATAGCGATCAATGCACGCTGAAACCACGGCCACCGAGCGCAAGGCCGCGGCGCTGGCCGTCTTCAAGGACCTGGCCCGCGAGCCGGGCGTGCCCAAGCCGGACCCGATCCTCACCGTCGACAACGTCGTGCGCCGCTTCGGCGGCCTGACCGCGGTCGAGGTCGGCCACGTCGAGATCCAGCGGGGTTCCATCACCGCGCTGATCGGCCCCAACGGCGCCGGCAAGACGACCTTCTTCAACCAGCTCACCGGCTTCGACACGGCCGACTCCGGCTCGTGGACGTTCAACGGCCGCAGCATGAACGGGGTGCCGGCCCACAAGGTCGCCCGCGCCGGCATGGTGCGCACCTTCCAGCTGACCAAGGCGCTGTCCCGCCTGACCGTCATGGAGAACATGCGCCTGGGCGCCCAGCAGCAGAAGGGCGAGACCTTCTGGCGGGCGCTCATCCCCGGCATGTGGCGCGGCCAGGAGGACGAGATCACCGTCCGCGCCGAGGAGCTGCTCGAACGCTTCAAGCTCGGCGCCAAGCGGGACGACTTCGCCGGATCGTTGTCCGGCGGCCAGCGCAAGCTGCTGGAGATGGCCCGCGCCCTCATGGTCCAGCCCGAGCTGGTCATGCTGGACGAGCCCATGGCGGGCGTGAACCCCGCCCTGACCCAGTCGCTGCTCGGCCACGTCAAGGACCTGCGCGAGCAGGGCATGACGGTGCTGTTCGTCGAGCACGACATGGACATGGTCCGCGACATCAGCGACTGGGTGATCGTCATGGCGCAGGGCGCCGTGATCGCCGAGGGCCCGCCCGACACGATCATGTCGGACGAGCGCGTGATCGACGCCTACCTCGGCGCCCACCACGACGCCCCGCTGTCGGACACCGAACTGGAGACGCAGCTCCAGGAGGCCGAGGCGGCGCTGGAGGCCGAGATCGAAGAGGAGACGCAGAAGTGAGCGACGTCCCCGAGACGACCGCCCCCGAGTCGGCACCCGAGTCGCAGGCGGCCGTCACCGACCGCGCCGCGCACCTGGAGGGCGCCGCCGACGCCGTGCTGCGGTGCGACGAGCTGATCGCCGGCTACCTGCCGGGCGTCAACATCCTCAACGGCTCCGACCTCTACGTCAAAGAGGGCGAGCTGATCGGCATCATCGGCCCCAACGGCGCCGGCAAGTCGACGCTGCTGAAGGCGATGTTCGGGCTGGTCAACATCCGCAGCGGCACGGTGCTGCTCAAGGGTGAGAACATCACGAACATGAAGGCGCACTCGCTGGTCTCCCGCGGCGTCGGTTACGTGCCGCAGACCAACAACGTCTTCCCCAGCCTCACCATCGAGGAGAACCTGGAGATGGGCGCCTTCCAGGTGCCCGGCAAGTTCAAGGAGCGCTTCGAGTTCGTCGCCGAGCTGTTCCCGGCGCTCAAGGAGCGGCGCAAGCAGCGGGCGGGCTCCCTGTCCGGCGGTGAGCGGCAGATGGTGGCCATGGCCAGGGCGCTCATGACCGAGCCGTCGGTGCTGCTGCTCGACGAGCCGTCGGCGGGCCTGTCGCCCAAGCTCCAGGACCTGGTCTTCATCCAGGCCCAGCAGATCAACAAGGCGGGCGTGACCGTGATCATGGTGGAGCAGAACGCCCGCCGCTGCCTCCAGATCTGCCACCGTGGCTATGTGCTCGACCAGGGCCGCAACGCCTACACCGGCACCGGCAGGCAGCTCGCCAACGACCCCAAGGTCATCGAGCTGTACCTCGGCACGCTGGCCAAGGCGTAACCGAATCGAACGGCGGAGGGGCTCCCCCGGAGCCCCTCCGCCGTTTTTTAATGAGCGCTGTGAAACGATTATTGACCGTGGCGCTCGTCCTGCCCGTCCTGCTCGTCGGCTGCCAGGAGGACGCCTCCTCGGCGCAGAGGTACAGCACCGGCGGCGACCCGACCGACAGCCCGTGCGCGCGCGTGGTCTCGGCCATCGGGTACGCCGGCCTGATGCTCAAGCCGAAGGGCCAGGAGGACCAGCAGTACTTCGAGGACGCCGTCATCGGCCGGCTGGCCGAGCTGCGCGGCATCACGCTCCAGTTCGGCGACCGGCTGCCGGCCTCGCTGCACGCCGCCGTGCAGAGCGTCAAGTCGGCCACCGAGGGCCTGTCCAGGAACGACGTGCCGCACGAGCGGCAGGTGGCGCTGCTGCGGCAGTACCGGGCCGCCGCCGACCAGATCGTGGCCGGCTGCGCATGACGAAAGGGCCCGATCCTCGCGGACCGGGCCCTTCGCCGAACCTCGGACGTCAGCCGGCGATGTTGCCGGTGCGGTACTCCAGCGCCTTGGTGGCGTACTTGTTGTCCTTGCCGTACTGGTAGATGCCGATGGTGGCGACCGCGGGGTCACCGGCGTCGTTGAACTCGACCGGGCCGCTCACGCCGTCGTAGTCGATGTCCTTGCCGGCCTTGAGCAGGTCGACGCAGCTCTTGAAGTCCTGGCACTTCTCGCCGCCCTTGCTGACCTCGGCCAGCTTCGCGGCGATGTCGACGCCCGCGTCGCTCTTGGCGGCCTCGGCGGCCAGCGCGAGAAGGTTCATCGCGTCGTAGGACTCGGGGGCGTAGCTGTAGTCCTCCAGCTTGGGGTTGAGGGCGAGGAGCTTCTTGCGGAACTCCTCCGGAGCGGCCGCGCCCGGGATGGTGCCCTTGACGCCCTCAAGCGTGCCCTTGGGCATCTTGATGTAGTTCGTGTTGGAGGTGTTGCCGTCGACCATGTACCACTTGTGCTTGTCGGCCGGCAGGCCCTGCTTGACCAGCTCCTGGATGACCTTGGCGGTCTCCTCGAACCCGATCAGGACGATGCCCTTGGGGTTCTTGGCCTTGATCTTCGCCACGTCGGCGGAGAAGTCGGCGGCCTTGGGGTCGTAGTCGACGCGCTCGACGACCTCGCCGCCGCCGTCGGTGACCGTCTTCTGCACCTGGTCGGCCAGGCCGGAGCCGTAGGAGTCCTGCATCGCCAGGATGCCGACCGTGTCGTTGCCGTCGGCGACCACCAGGTCACCGAGCACACGGCCCTGCAGCTTGTCCGGCGGCGCCGTCCGGAAGTACAGGCCCTTGTCCTCGATCGTGGTGAACTTGTCGGAGGTGTTGGCCGGCGAGAAGTGGATGACACCCGCGCCCGTGATCTTGTCGATCACCGACTCCGACACCGAGGAGGACGCCGCGCCGATGATCGCGTCGGCCTTCTGGGCCAGCAGCTTGTCCACCGACTGCGAGGCGATGTTCGTGGTGGTGTCGCCCGAGTCGGTGTCGTACTTGGTGACGGGCTTGCCCAGCACGCCCCCGGCCTCGTTGATCTCCTTGATGGCCTGGTCGACGCCGGCGAACTCGGGCGGGCCGAGGAAGGCGAGCGAACCGGTCTGGGGCAGCAGCGTACCGATCGTGAGGGTGCCGTCGCCCTTGGTCGCGGGAGCCGACGAGGATGGCGCGGCCGGCTGCGAGGACTGCGTGGCGGTGTTGCTGCCGCCACCGCCGCAGGCCGTCAGGGCCAGGCTGGTGGCGGCCGCGACAGCCAGCGCCCGCCCCACGGGAGCAATGCGGATCATGAAGTGTCTCCTTCATTTCCAGGCCGGGATCCTCAGCACCGCCGAGCGCTCCCGATCGAATGACGGAAACGTACAAAATCGCTGTGTACTCGAACCAGATGGCGGGGTGAACTGTCGGCACTTGGATGCGGAGTCGTAATCAGTCCTCAACTTACGGACCTGCGCTAGCAGGCTTAATGTGCGTCGGGTGAAGCGTTTTACGCCTGTCCTAGTCACGGCGGTCCTTGTTGCCGGGTGCACCTCGTCCCCGCCGCCCGCGCCGCCTTCCTCGGATCCTCCCGCCGGCGTATCGGTCACGCTGGAGCAATGGCGTTCCGACGAGCCCGTTCACGCGCTGGAGGTGGCCGTCCGTAATACCACCGGCATCCCCGTGTATTTCGCGGACGTCCAGCTCGTGACGCCGTCGTTCAAAACGTTGCCGCCGGAAAAGACGGACGCCACGATCAAACGGACCGAGCGCACCGACCTGCGCATCACCTACGGCCCGGCCAACTGCCTGCCCACGGGTCTGCCGCGCCTGGAGCCCGCGACCGTCGTGGCGAACATCCGCGCCGGCTCCGAGCAGCCGCGCCGGGTGGTCTTCAAGGTGCCGCACCCCAGCCCGCTGCTGACCCGCCTGTTACGGGACGAATGCTCGGAGTTCCTCATCAAGGAGGCCGCCGGCATCGAGTTCGGGCCCGACTGGAAGCAGGTGGGCAAGGCGATGCGGGGCAACCTGGTGGTCACGCGGCGCGGCGCGGGCAAGGTGACCCTGACCGAGCTCGACGGCACCACGCACTACATCATCACGCCGGACGCCGACCGGCGGCCCGTGGCCGAGCTGGAGGCCGGGCAGGAGCGGCTGGAGGTGCCGGTCACGCTCACCCCCGGCCGCTGCGACCCGCACGCCTTCGCCGAGGCCAAGAAGGCGTTCCTGTTCCCGGTGCGGGCCACCGTGGACGGGGGGCCCGAGCGGGTGGTGATCGTGGTGCCGCCCAAGCCGCTGCAGGATCGGCTGATCCAGTACTCGTTGCGAGTGTGCGGCCTGGGCGGCGGGTGAGGGTCAGCCCTCGATGTTGCCCGTGCGGTACTCCAGGGCCTTGGGGGCGTACTTGTTGTCGTCGCCGTACTGGTAGACGCCGATGGTGGCCACGGCGGGGTCACCGGCGTCGTTGAACTCGATCGGGCCGCTGATGCCGTCGTAGTCGATGTCCTTGCCGGCCTTCAGCAGGTCTGCGCAGTCCTTGAAGGTCTTGCACTTCTCGCCGCCCTTGCTGACCTCGGGCAGCTTGGCGGCGATGGACTTGCCGCTGTCGTCCTTGGCGGCCTCGGCCGCCAGGGCGATGAGGATCGCGGCGTCGTAGGACTCGGCCGCGTAGGTGTAGTCCTCCAGCTTGGGGTCGATCTCCAGGAGCTTCTTGCGGAAGTCCTCCGGGGCCTCGGCGCCGGGGATGGTGCCCTTGACGCCCTTGAGGGTGCCCTTGGGCATCTTGAGGTAGTTGGTGTTCGACATGTTGCCGTCCACCATGTACCACTTGGTCTTGTCGACCGTCAGGCCCTGCTTGACCAGCTCCTGGATGACCTTGGCGCCCTCCTCGAAGCCGATCAGCACGATCGCCTTCGGGTTCTTGGCCTTGATCTTGGCGACGTCCGCGGAGAACTCGGCCGCCTTCGGGTCGTAGTCGACGCGCTCGACGACGCTGGCGCCGGCCGCCTCGGCGGTCTTGGTCACCTGGTCGGCCAGGCCCGAGCCGTAGGAGTCCTGCATGGCCAGGATGCCGATGGTGTCGTTGCCGTCGGCGGCGATCAGGTCGCCGAGCACGCGGCCCTGCAGCTTGTCCGGCGGCGCGGTACGGAAGTACAGGCCCTGGTCGCTGATGGTGGTGAACTTGTCAGAGGTGTTGGCGGGCGAGAACTGCACCACGCCGGCACCGGTGACCTTGTCGATGATCGACTCGGACACCGACGAGGAGGCGGCGCCGATGATGGCGTCGGCCTTCTGCGCGATCAGCTTGTCCGCCGACTGCGAGGCCACGTTGGTGGTGGTGTCACCCGAGTCCGTGTGGATCTTGGTGACCGGCTTGCCGAGCACGCCGCCCGCGTCGTTGATCTCCTTGACGGCCTGGTCGACGCCGGCGAACTCGGGCGGGCCGAGGAAGGCCAGCGAGCCGGTCTGCGGCAGCACGGTGCCGATCGTCAGCGTGCCGTCACCCTTGGCCGCGTCCGTCTGGGTGGCCGGGGCCGACGAGGACGGCACCGCGGACGTGGTCTGCTGCGCGGCCGTGTCGCCACCGCCGCCACAGGCCGTCAGGGCCAGGCTCGCCGCTGCCGCGACGGCCAGGAAGCGCCCTGCTGGAGCAATGCGGATCATAAAAGAGACTCCCCTTATTCCCAGCGGGGAACGATCTCCCTCGCTGCGTTTAACGAGCTCAGCATGCCTCTTTGACGGGGAGATGTGGGGATTTCGGGTACTTTTATGCTAATTTGTAATGTCGCAATCACGGTCTGTAATTGCATGTTTCATCAGCGTTACGGTCTTGACTCCAAATGAACCACCCCAGCCCGAAATTTCAGGACTGGGGTGGTTCTATGGTGGGATGTCCGGCTTGCTGCCGTCACCGTCTAGCCGGCGATGTTGCCCTTGCGATATTCGAGCGCCTTGGCCGCGTCGTACTTGTTGTCCTTGTCGTACTGGTAGACCCCGATCGTCGCGATCGACGGGTCACCGGCGTCGTTGAAGTCCACCGGGCCGCTCACGCCGTCGTAGTCGATGTCCTTCCCCGCCTTGAGCAGGTCGGCGCAGGACTTGAAGTCCTGGCACTTCTCGCCGCCCTTGCTGACCTCGACCAGCTTGGGGGCCAGCGCGGTGCCCGAGTCGTCCTTGGCCGCCTCGGCCGCCAGGGCGAGCAGCGTCGTCGCGTCGTACGACTCCGCGGCGTAGGTGTAGTTCGTCAGCTTCGGGTTCACCGTGAGCAGCCGCTTCTGGAACGCCTCCGGCGCCGCCGCACCCGGGATCGTGCCCTTGACGCCCTTGAGCGTGCCCTTGGGCATCTTGAGGTAGTTGGAGTTCGACATGTTGCCGTCCACCATGTACCACTTGACCTTGTCGGCCGTCAGACCCTGCTTGACCAGCTCCTGCACGACCTTCGCCGTCTCCTCGAAGCCGATCAGCACGATCGCCTTCGGGTTCTTGGCCTTGACCTTGGCCACGTCCGCGGAGAACTCGGCCGCCTTCGGGTCGTAGTCGACGCGCTCGACCACGGTCGCGCCGGCCTCTTCGGCGGTCTTGGTCACCTGGTCGGCCAGGCCCGAGCCGTAGGAGTCCTGCATGGCCAGGATGCCGACGGTGTCGTTGCCGTCGGCGGCCACCAGGTCACCCAGGACCCGGCCCTGCAGCTTGTCCGGCGGCGCCGTACGGAAGTACAGGCCCTGGTCGTTGATCGTGGTGAACTTGTCGGAGGTGTTGGCCGGCGAGAACTGCACCACGCCCGCCCGCGTGATCTTGTCCACGATCGACTCCGACACCGACGAGGACGCCGCGCCGATGATCGCGTCGGCCTTCTGGCCGAGCAGCTTGTCCACCGACTGCGAGGCGATGTTGGTCGTGGTGTCGCCCGAGTCGGTGTCGATCTTCACCACCGGCTTGCCGAGCACGCCCCCGGCGTCGTTGATCTCCTTGAGCGCCAGATCGACCCCGGCGAACTCGGGTGGTCCCAGATATGCGAGATTGCCCGTCTGGGGCAGCACGGTGCCGATCGTCAGCGTGCCGTCCCCTTTGGCCGCGGCGGCCGAGGAGGGCTTCACGGACGCGGCTCCGGTGGCGCCCGTCCCGGCGGTCGTGCCGCCGGTCGAACATGCCGCCAGTGCCAGGCTCGCCGCTGTGGCGACGGCCAGCGCGCGGGAAATGCGGATCATCGAAAGCGTCTCCGTTCGAGATGAGCGGACCTTCCGTCCGCCCATCAGCATGCGCCGGGACGCCTGCGCCGAAAGAAGCCGAAGCCGGTTGGATGCCCAGTCGTGACCGGGTCACAACCCGCGGGGCTAAATCACCTGATATAGGCCCTTTTCACGCCCGCTCGGCCGCGTCGTCTATAACGATCTGAGCAACCTCCCGCATGCTCAGCCGCCGGTCCATCGACGCCTTCTGGATCCACCGGAACGCCTGCGGCTCGGTCCAGCCGTGCTGGGCCATCAGCTGGCCCTTGGCCCGCTCGACCAGCTTGCGGGTCTCCAGCCGCTCCGAAAGGCTGGACACCTCCGCGCTCAGCGCCACCATCTCCTCGTGCCTGCTGACCGCCATCTCGATCGCCGGCACCAGATCGGCCTTGGTGAACGGCTTCACCAGGTAGGCCATCGCCCCCGCGTCACGCGCGCGCTCCACCAGGTCACGCTGAGAGAAGGCGGTGAGGATGAGGCACGGCGCGATCCGGTCGGCCACGATGCGCTCGGCCGCCGAGATGCCGTCGAGCACGGGCATCTTCACGTCGAGGATGACGAGGTCGGGCCGCAGGTCGGCGGCGAGCTGGATCGCCTGCTCCCCGTCACCGGCCTCGCCCACGACGACGTAACCGTCCTCCTGGAGCATCTCCTTGAGGTCGAGGCGGATCAGGGCCTCGTCTTCCGCGATCACTACTCGCCGCTGCGTACTCACGAGCAGAAGAGTACAGACGTCCGGTAGATTAGATCCACGCCGGTGCGGCCTCGGGCATTACGCTGCGAGATCACCAACCGGACGAAACCGCCCCGGTAGACCAACGGCAGAGTCGATGGCCTCAAAATCCATACAGTGTGGGTTCGAATCCCACCCGGGGCACCGGCCTGACCGCCCGGCCCCCTCGTAGGCCGGGCGGTTTTCGCTTTTCCGCCCCCGACCGCCGTCATGACGACCGCACCGGGCTTCCTGTGCACGCGTGTCCCCGACTGCCGGATCGACGCGTGGGCCCGAACTCCTGACCGGGTCAGGGCGTCCAGGAGGGTGAGCGGCCGAGGAGGGCGATCACGCGGTCGAGGGCCGTGGCGGCGTCGCCGGGCTCGACGCCGGGCAGGAACGCCTTCCCCGGACCGCGCGAGACCGGCGTGTCGGGCACCTGCGCGGCCAGCGGGAGGGCGGCCTCGGCGAGGTCGTCGTCGACGTTGGGCGGCACGGCCAGCGCCTTGGCGAGGTCCCAGTCGTGCACGACGCAGTCGATGAAGTGGAAGCCGATCGCCATGGCCGCCGGGAACGGGCCGCCGTCACGGATCTCGGGCAGGAAGAAGGCCCGGTCGAGCACGCCGTCGGCGGCGAAGGCGTCGACGACGGCCCGTGCCGAGGCGGCGTACTCGGCCACCGGGTCCTCGCCCAGGGCACGCGGCCGCCAGCTCGCCGGCTCCGAACGCGCGCCCGAGGCCGCCACGGCGAACCCGTGGTTCTGCACGATCTGGTGTTCCAGCAGGTCGCGGACGGCCCATCCGGCGCAGGGCGTCGGCCGGTCGAGGTCGGCGGGCTTGATCGTGTTCACCAGGTCGACGGTGGCCCGCACCGACCGCCGGTTGAGCTCGATGATGTCTGCCAAGGCACTGTCCCGTCGTCGTCGAAGAACCCACCGGTCGGCCCGTCCGGCCCGAGGGTGGCCAACCTGACGATGATGTCGGCCCCTCTGTGGCGGTGCGAGTGGTTTTCGGCGGCATCTCCTGGGGGCGCAGGTCGTCACGGCCGTGGTGGGCGGGATTTCGCAGGCGGTTCGCCGGGAATAGTCCTGTGTGACGAGTTACGACCCACGAGACGGGGGTGGCGGGGGATGCCGTTGAGCGTGACCGAGCGGGAGGCGTTCCTGGCCGAGCCGCACATCGCGAGCCTGGCGGTGGAGACGGGCGCGGGACAGGCGCCGCTGGCCGTGCCCGTCTGGTACGACTACGTCCCGGGCGGGGAGCTGCGGTTCCTGACCGACAGCGAGTCGCACAAGGCGCGGCTGGTGGCGAAGGCGGGCCGGTTCACGATGCTGGTCCAGCGGATCAGCCCGACCTACCGGTACGTGTCGGTCGACGGCCCGGTGGTGCGGTCCGACCCCACGACGATCGAGGAGCTGACCCGCATCGCGGCCCGCTACCTGCCGCAGGAGGCGGTGTCGGGCTACGTGCAGGGCTCGGACCTGCACGTCCTGGTGACCTTCAGGATGCGTCCCGAGCGGTGGCTGTCGGCGGACCTGGGCTCCTTGGGCTGACCGGGCGCCCGGTATTTTTGGCCTGTGACTGCTATCGATCCCACCTCCACCGGCGCCCACGGCGTCGGCCTCGCGACCATCGCCGACGACGGCACCGTTCTCGACACCTGGTTCCCGGCTCCCGAGCTGGGCGAGCCGCCCGTGACGGGCACCGAGCGGCTCTCCGCCCAGGAGGCCGGCGAGCTGGCCGCGCTGACCGGCCGCGACGCGGCGCGGGGCGTCGAGGTGGTGGCGGTGCGCACGGGCCTCGCCAAGCTCTCCGAGCCGCCGGTCGACGCCCACGACGTCTACCTGCGGCTGCACCTGCTCTCCCACCGTCTGGTCCGGCCGCACGGCGTGAACCTGGACGGCCAGTTCGGCCTGCTGGCGAACGTCGTGTGGACGAACTTCGGGCCGTGCCCGGTGCCCGGCTTCGAGCGCACGCGGCTGCGCCTGCGGGGCAGGGGCGTGGTGACGGTGTACGGCGTGGACAAGTTCCCGCGCATGGTCGACTACGTGCTGCCGGAGGGCGTGCGGATCGCCGACGCCGACCGGGTGCGGCTGGGCGCCCACCTGGCCTCGGGCACGGTGGTCATGCACGAGGGCTTCGTGAACTTCAACGCCGGCACGGTCGGCACGTCGATGGTCGAGGGGCGCATCTCGGCCGGCGTGGTGGTCGGCGACGGCTCCGACGTCGGCGGCGGCGCCTCGATCATGGGGACGCTGTCGGGCGGCGGCAAGCAGGTCATCTCGATCGGCGAGCGCTGCCTGCTGGGCGCGAACGCCGGCATCGGCATCTCGCTGGGCGACGACTGCGTGGTGGAGGCGGGCCTCTACGTCACGGCGGGCACGCGGGTCACGCTGCCCGACGGGAAGGTGGTCAAGGCGGCGGAGCTGTCCGGCTCGAACGGGATCCTGCTGCGCCGCAACTCGCAGTCGGGCGCGGTGGAGGCACTCCCCCGCACGGGCTCCGGCATCACCCTCAACGCCGCCCTGCACGCCCACTGAATCACTGCTGTGCTCGCGGGCCCCCTCCGGTTCCACGGCGGGGGCCCACAGGGCGCCGCGTCACGGCGGCGCGCCGGTGCGAGGTCTGCGGGCGTCTCCTGGAGGACCCCCGGCCGGAACGCGGGTCAGTTGGCGTGGGAGACCGCGGAGCCGATGGTGTGCACCCGCAGCGCGTTGGTGCTGCCCGGCGTGCCGGGAGGCGAGCCGGCCACGATGACCACCTTGTCGCCCTTCTCCAGCCGCCCGAGCGACAGCAGCGACGCCTCCACCTGCCGCACCATGTCGTCGGTGTGGTGCACGAACGGCACGTGGAACGTCTCCACCCCCCACGTCAGCGAGAGCTGCCCGCGCACGTGCGGGGCCGAGGTGAAGGCCAGCAGCGGGATCGGCGAGCGGTAGCGGGCCAGGCGGCGGGCCGTCTCCCCCGACATGGTGAACGCGATCAGCGCCTTGGCGCCGACGATCGCCCCGACCTCGGCCGCGGCCCTGGCGATGGCGCCGCCGGTGGTCTCCGGCATGCGCTCCAGGGTGTGGGTGGCGTGCAGGGACGACACCTCGGCGGCGCAGGCGATGCGGTCCATCGTGGAGACGGACTCGATCGGGTAGCTGCCGACCGACGTCTCGCCCGACAGCATGACGGCGTCGGCGCCGTCCATGACGGCGTAGGCGACGTCGCTGGCCTCGGCGCGGGTGGGGCGCGGGGCGCTCATCATGGAGTCGAGCATCTGGGTGGCGACGATGACCGGGCGGGCCTTCTCGCGGCACAGCCCGATGATGCGCCGCTGCACGATCGGCACCTGCTCCAGGGGCAGCTCGACGCCGAGGTCGCCGCGGGCGACCATGATGCCGTCGAAGGCCTCGACGATCTCGGGCAGGCGCTCGACGGCCTGCGGCTTCTCGATCTTGGCCAGCAGCGGCAGGCGGACGGCCTCCTGCTCCATGATGTTGCGCACGACGTCGGCGTCGGAGGGACGGCGGACGAAGGACAGCGCGATCATGTCGAAGCCGGTGCGCAGCGCCCAGCGCAGGTCGGCCTCGTCCTTGTCGGTGAGGGCGGGGGCGCTGACGTTGATGCCCGGCAGGTTGAGGCCCTTGTTGTTGGAGATCATGCCGCCGATGACGACGCGGGTGGTGACGCGGTCGCCGTCGACGCGGGTGGCCTCCAGGACCAGGCGGCCGTCGTCGACCAGGATCGTGTCACCGGGACGCACGTCGCCGGGCAGGCCCTTGTAGGTGGTCGAGACCTGCTCGCGGTCTCCGGGGACGTCTTCGGTGGTGATGGTGAAGACGTCGCCGAAGCCGAGGCGCACCGGCCCTTCCTCGAAGGTGCCGACGCGGATCTTGGGGCCCTGCAGGTCGGCGAGCACGCCTACGCCGCGGCCGAGGTCGGCCGCCACCTCCCGGACCCGGTCGTAGACCTCTCTGTGCATGTCATGGTCGCCATGACTGAGGTTGAACCGTGCCACGTCCATGCCCGCGGAGATCAGCTCGTGGAGGCGTTCTTTGGACGAAGTGGCTGGGCCTAGGGTGCAGACGATTTTCGCGCGACGAGTCACGAGTCCTACCTTAATTGGTACAGACCACTTGGCAGTCACTGACGACGGAGAACGTACCCGACGTAGGAGAACAACACGAGAACGGTGAGTCCCAGCCGTACCAAGTTCGCGTACTGTTCAGGGTAGAGCACGCCTTGGATGTAGTGGTCCACGAAGCCGCTCGGCGGCAGGCCGGGCAGCCCGCCCTTGCGCCGCGCCCAGTCCTCGGCGACGGTCAGCGGGCAGTCCACGCGGGTGACGAGCGTCACCACCGCCCAGCCGACGGCCGCGAGGTGCAGGTAGATCGTGCGCCGCCACCGCCAGGCCACGAACCCGCCCACGGCCACATAGGCGAGGAAGGCGAAGTGCGTCACCATCACCGCGTACGCGAGCAGGCGGTACATCATGGCTCTATGGTGGCCGCCTTCCAGGCGTTCACGACGCCGTGCCCGTAGAAGCCGTTCTTGGCCGTGTCGCCCTCGCACTCGTGGGTCTCGCTCTCGCCGTACATCTTGTAGACGTAGGCGCGAGGTGTGGGGCAGGCCACGTGCGTGGCGGTCCGGTAGAGCAGGTCCTCGACGGTGGCGGGGTCCATGGACAGGCCGCCGGGGCCCGGCTTGCCGAAGCGGCTGATCAGGATCGCCGCGACGCCGGTGGCGTGCGGGGCGGCCATGGAGGTGCCGTCGAGGTACTGGTAGTAGGAGCAGGTTCCCTTGTGGCAGTCGCGCACGACGTCGGCGCCCTTGGGCTTGCCGGAGGCGTCGATCCGGCCGGCGGCCTTGAGCACGTGCTCGGGGGCGGCGGCCAGGATCGACCGGACGGCCTCGGCGCCCTTGCCGTCCAGCGCGTCGCCGCCGGGGGCGGCCACGTCGGTCTGCTCCAGGCCGTAGTCGCTGTAGATGGCCTTGCGTCCGGACGGGCCGACGGCTGAGACCGAGATCACCCCCTTGGACTCGGCGGGCACGTTGATGCATGAGTTGTCTATCTTGCGGGTCTTCTCCTCGCCGCGCGGGTAGCCGGGGCTCTGCTTGTCGGCCGTGGGGCGTCCGAGGTCGGTCGAGCCGTTGCCGAGGGCGGAGACGAGCGTGACGCCCTTGCCGCGGGCGTAGTCGAGGGCGCGCTGCATGCCGACGACGACGGCCTTCTGTTCGAGCTGCTGCTTCCTGGTGTCGGCCTTGTTGGCGGCGCAGTTGAACAGCCAGGGGTCGACGTAGTAGCTCATGTTGACGACGTCCACGCCGATGTCGGCGGCGTAGGTGAGGGCGTCGAGGCTGGGCTTGAGGAAGAAGAAGCCGGAGTCCTGGCCGGCCCTGATGCTGACGAGCTGCACGCCCGGGGCGACGCCGGCGATGCCGATGCCGTTGATCGGGGAGGCGATGGTGCTGGCGACGTGGGTGCCGTGGCCGTCGTCGTCCTCGTCCACGGGGTCCTTGCAGGAGGGGACCTCGCAGGGGCCGTCCAGGGTCTCGCCGCGCTCGTCCTTGGGCTTGTCGGTGACGAAGTTGCGGCTCAGCTCGCGGTTGAAGTTGGGGGCGATGTCGGGGTGCCTTCCGTCGATGCCGGTGTCGATGACGCCGACCAGCACCTTCCTGCTGCCGGGGACCTTGGCGTTGGCCCGGTCGGCGCCGATCATCTTCATGTCCCACTGGAGGTGGGCCAGCGGCTCCCGGGCGGCGCCCGCCATGGATCCGGCGTCGGGGAAGCCCCCGCCCGTCGGGCGTCCGGATCGGGAGGAGGTGGAGCCGATGACGCGGCGGTCGGGCGAGACGCCGACGATCGCCGGGTCCACGCCGACGCTCTCGGCGAAACCGTCGCCGCCGCCCTCGGTGAGGACGTAGCCGAGCTTGCCGTCCTCCTCGACGACCGTGCCACCGGCGCGTTTGACGGCCTCCAGTGCCTGGCTCTGCTTGCCGTCGGCGTAGAAGACGAGGTTCTGGTTCTGGCCGGTGCGGGAGCCGGTGGTGGCCTGCGCGGAGCCGGTGGGGCCGTCCTGCGCGGGCCGGTCGGAGGTGGCGCGCTCGCCGGCGGCAGCCGAGCACGCGGTCAGCGCGGCGGCGACGGCCAACGCCGTCAGGCCAGAGGCGACTCGCCGCATTGCTCCCCCATCCACCGACTGTCGCAGAATCTGCATCTTCCCGACACTCCACGGCTGATGCAACTTCAGTACGAAATTTCGGTCGATGGGGGTTATGCGGGCCGTGGGCGTTCTTCCCCAGGGCCCGCTGTGCCGTCAGGTGTCGCGGTGCAGGCGCACGTTCGGCAGGAAGGCCAGCAGGACGGCGCCGACCAGCATGATCGGCGACACCCAGGCGAAGACCCCGGTGATCGCCTCGGCGAACGCCGGCCGTACCGACTCCGGCATCGCCCCCACGGACCCCGAGTCGAGGGCCGCCCGCCCCAGCCCGCCGCTGAAGACGCCCCCGAGCACGGCCACCCCCACGGCGCCGCCCACGTTCCTGGCGAAGGACACCACCGAGGTGGCCGCGCCCCGGTCGGCGGCGGGCGCGGCGACCTGGACGGCCAGCATCAGGTTCTGCAGCACCATGCCGAGCCCGATCCCGAACACCACCATGTACAGCCCGGACGTGACCGCCCCCGTCCCCAGCTCCATGGTGGAGAACAGGAACGCGGCCACCGTCGCCAGCACCGCCCCGGTCACCACGACCCACTTGTACGTCCCCATCCGGGTCACCACCCGCCCCGCCACGGCCGAGGACGCGATCAGGCCCGCCATCAGCGGAAGCAGCAGCAGCCCCGAGTTCGACGCGCTGGCCCCGGCGGCCAGTTGCAGGTAGAGGGGCAGGAAGGTGGCCGCCCCCACCATCCCGGTCGCCACCAGCACGATGGTGACCGTGGCGATCGTGAACGTACGGTCGCGGAACAGCCCGAGCGGCAGCACCGGCTCCTTGGCCGTACGCTCCACCAGCACGAACAGCCCCGTCAGCACGACCGCCCCCGCGCCCAGCCCGAGGACGACCGGCGAGGACCACGCGTACGTCGTCCCGCCCCACGAGGCCAGCAGCGTCAGGCAGGTCAGCACCCCGGAGATCAGCGCGGCCCCGGGCCAGTCGATCCGGTGCGGCGAGGTGCGGCGCGGCAGCCGCAGCACGGCGAACGCGACCGCCAGCGCGACGGCCCCGAGCGGCAGGTTGATGTAGAAGATCCAGCGCCAGGAGATGTGCTCGGTGAGGTAGCCGCCGATGACCGGGCCGACCACGGCGGCCACGCCGGTCACCGCGCCGAACAGGCCCTGGAACTTGGCGCGCTCGCGCGGGGTGGCGATGTCGGCCGAGATCGCCAGGGTCAGCACCATGAGGCCGCCGGCGCCGATGCCCTGGAAGGCGCGGAAGGCGATGAGCTGGGCCATCGTCTGGGCGAGCCCGCACAGGGCCGAGCCGAGGAGGAACAGGGCGATGGCCGACAGGTACAGGCGGCGGCGGCCGTACATGTCGCTGAGCTTGCCGTAGAGGGGCGAGACGATGCCGGAGGTCAGGGAGAACGCCGTGACCAGCCAGGACACGCTCTCAAGGCCGTTCAGCTCGCGCACGATGGTGGGGGTGGCCGTGGCCACCACGGTCTGGTCGACGGCGGCCAGGAACAGGCACAGCAGGAGCGAGCCCATGCTGAGCAGGAGGCCGCGCCGCGGTCCGGCCTCCTGGGCGATTGTCGATACCATTCAGTTGTCTCCTTGCTTCTTTCGCGAGGGCAGGAGGAATCCGCGGCGGTCGGGGGTGCCACCCCGATCGCCGCTTCTCTTCTAGATGGGTCAGAGTCCGCGTTCGAGCAGCGCGAACGCCTCGTCGAGCAGTTCTTCGACCGGCTCGTCCGTCGCCGCCGACTCCTGGATGGCGGAGATCACGGCGCCGATCGTGGTGATGAGCAGCATCCGGGCGTGGATGCCGCTCGTGACTCCGGGCCGGGCCCTGACCGCGCCGAGGACCGTCTCCATGATCTGGGTCTGGTCGACGGCGCGCGCCCTGGCGGCCAGCTCGGGATAGCGGTTGTTGAGCTCCATGAACGGCTGCATCGTGTCCCAGACCGGGCGCATGCGCACGGCGAGCTCCCGGGCCACGGCCTTGAGCGACTGGAAGGCGGACTCGTCGGGCGGACGTTCGCCGAGCAGGCCGACGATGTCGTCCGGCCGCCAGACCGGTTCCATGACGAGCGCCTCCTCCTTGGAGGCGAAGTAGTTGAAGAACGTGCGGGGCGAGATGTCGGCCACCGCGCTGACGGCCTCGACGGTCACGGCGTCGAGGCCCTCGTCGAGCGCCAGCCGCACCGCGGCCAGCCGGATGGCCTGCCGCTTCTCGGCCCGGCGGCGCTCACGGCGCTGCTCCGGACTCTCCATGCGTTGCACTCTACGCAAGCTTTGCACACTCTGCAAGACTTGCAGAGTGTGCAAACAACGAAGGGCCCCGGAGCCGTCCGGCTCCGGGGCCCTTCACCGCAGGTCAGACCAGCGGACGCGCCGTCGGCAGGATCGGGTACGGCAGCGCCGTCTCCCCGCTCAGGTACCGGTCGACGCCCGAGGCGGCCGAACGGCCCTCGGCGATGGCCCACACGATGAGCGACTGCCCGCGGCCCATGTCACCGGCCACGAACACGCCGTCCACCTTCGACATGTACGTCTTGTCCCGGGCGACGTTGCCGCGGGCGTCGTAGAAGCCCTCGCCCGCGACCTCGGCCAGGTCCTCCAGCAGGGCGCCCTTCTCCGGCCCGAGGAAGCCCATGGACAGCGTGATCAGGTCGGCCGGGATCTCCCGCTCGGTGCCGGGGACCGGCTTGAAGCCGTTCTGCGGCCCCTCGACCTCGACCAGGCGCAACGCCCTGACGTTGCCGTCCTCGTCGCCGACGAACTCGGTGGTGGAGACCGCGTAGACTCGGTCGCCGCCGCCGTCGGCCAGTTCCTCGTGCGCGCTCTCCATCTTGAACAGGATGGGGAACGTCGGCCAGGGCTGGCCGCCCGGCCGGGAGGCCGGCGGCCGCGGCATGATCTCCAGCTGGGTCACCGACGCGGCGCCCTGCCTGATCGCCGTGCCGATGCAGTCGGCGCCGGTGTCGCCGCCGCCGATCACCACGACGTGCTTGCCCTCGGCCGAGATCGGCGAGACCGCGTAGTCGCCCTCCTGGACCTTGTTGGCCGGCGGCAGGTACTCCATCGCCTGGTGGACGCCCTTGAGATCGCGCCCGGCGACCGGCAGGTCACGCCACTGGGTGGCGCCGCCCGACAGCACCACCGCGTCGAACTCCTCGCGCAGCTCGGCGGCGGTGACGTCGACGCCGACGTTCACGCCGGTGCGGAACCGGGTGCCCTCGGCCCGCATCTGCTCCAGGCGCCGCTCGATGTGGCGCTTCTCCATCTTGAACTCGGGGATGCCGTAGCGCAGCAGGCCGCCGGCGCGGTCGGCGCGCTCGAACACCACCACGTCGTGCCCGGCCCTGGTGAGCTGCTGGGCGGCGGCCAGGCCCGCCGGGCCCGAGCCGACCACGGCCACCTTCTTGCCGGTGCGGACCCGAGGCGGCTGCGGGGTCACCCAGCCCTCGGCGAACGCACGGTCGATGATCTCGACCTCGACCCGCTTGATCGCCACCGGGTCGGAGTTGATGCCGAGCACGCACGCCGCCTCGCACGGAGCCGGGCAGAGCCTGCCGGTGAACTCCGGGAAGTTGTTCGTGGCGTGCAGCCGCTCGATCGCCTCGCGCCAGTCGGTGCGGTGGACGAGGTCGTTCCACTCGGGGATGAGGTTCCCGAGCGGGCAGCCGTTGTGGCAGAACGGGATGCCGCAGTCCATGCAGCGGGCCGCCTGCCTGGTCAGCTTCTCCTGCGGGAAGTCCTGGTAGACCTCCCGCCAGTCGCTGATGCGGACGTCGACCGGGCGGCGCGCCGGCAGCTCCCGCTCGTGCGTGAGAAAACCCTTGGGGTCAGCCATCGAGTACGCCTCCCTAGCCCTGAACCGCAGCCGCCATGACGGCCTCGTCGATGTCCCTGCCTTCGGCGCGGGCGGCCTCGGCGGCCTCCAGCACCCTCTTGTAGTCGGTCGGCATGATCTTGCCGAACCGGGCGAGCGCGGCGTCCCAGTCGGCCAGCAACTGCTTGGCCACCGGGGACGCGGTCTCGGCGAAGTGCTTCTCGACCGTCTCCTTCAGGAACTCGCCGTCCTGCTCGGTCAGCGTCTCGACGGCGACCATCTCGCGGTTGACCCGCTCGGGCCGCGGGTCGAGCAGGTAGGCGACGCCGCCGGACATGCCGGCCGCGAAGTTGCGTCCGGTCTGGCCGAGCACGACCACCCGGCCGCCGGTCATGTACTCGCACCCGTGGTCGCCCACGCCCTCGACGACCGCCGTCGCGCCGGAGTTGCGCACGCAGAAGCGCTCGCCGACCACCCCGCGGACGAACACCTCGCCGGACGTGGCGCCGTACAGGGCGACGTTGCCGGCGATGATGTGGCCGTCGAGCGGGGCCTCCTCGTGCGGCCGGACGGTGATCCGCCCGCCCGACAGGCCCTTGCCGAGGTAGTCGTTGGCGTCGCCGGTCAGGCGCAGCGTGATCCCGCGGGGCAGGAACGCGCCGAAGGAGTTGCCCGCCGAGCCGGTGAAGCCGATGTCGATGGTGTTGTCGGGCAGGCCCTTGCCGCCGTACCGCTTGGTCACCTGGTAGCCGAGCATGGTGCCGACCGTGCGGTTGACGTTGCGGATGGGCAGCTCCAGCGTGACCTGCGTACCCTCCTTGAGCGCGCCCTCGGCGAGCTGGATCAGGGTGTTGTCGAGGGCGTGCTCCAGGCCGTGGTCCTGCTCGACGGTGCGCCGCTTGGGCGTGCCCTCGGGCAGGTCGGGCTGGTGCAGGATCGGCGACAGGTCGAGGCCGCCGGCCTTCCAGTGGTTCTCGGCGGCCGTCGTGTCGAGCATCTCGACGTGTCCGATCGCCTCGTCGAGCGTGCGGAAGCCCAGCTCGGCCAGGTACTCGCGGATCTCCTCGGCGATGAACTCGAAGAAGTTGACCACGAACTCGGGCTTGCCGCTGAAGCGCTTGCGCAGCTCGGGGTTCTGCGTCGCCACGCCCACCGGGCAGGTGTCGAGGTGGCAGACCCGCATCATCACGCAGCCGGAGACGACCAGCGGGGCGGTGGCGAAGCCGTACTCCTCGGCGCCCAGCAGGGCGGCGATGACGACGTCGCGGCCGGTCTTGAGCTGGCCGTCCACCTGCACGACGATGCGGTCGCGCAGGTTGTTCAGCAGCAGCGTCTGCTGGGTCTCGGCCAGGCCGAGCTCCCAGGGCGCGCCCGCGTGCTTGAGCGAGGTCAGCGGCGAGGCACCGGTGCCGCCGTCGTGGCCGGAGATGAGCACCACGTCGGCGTGGGCCTTGGACACGCCCGCCGCGACCGTGCCGACGCCGACCTCGGCGACCAGCTTCACGTGGACCCTGGCCTCCGGGTTGGAGTTCTTCAGGTCGTGGATGAGCTGGGCCAGGTCCTCGATCGAGTAGATGTCGTGGTGCGGCGGCGGCGAGATGAGGCCGACGCCGGGCGTGGAGTGGCGGGTCTTGGCGATCCACGGGTAGACCTTGTGGCCGGGGAGCTGGCCGCCCTCGCCGGGCTTGGCCCCCTGAGCCATCTTGATCTGCAGGTCGGCCGCGTTGACCAGGTATTCGCTGGTGACGCCGAACCGGCCGGAGGCCACCTGCTTGATCGCCGACCTGCGGGTGGCGTCGTACAGGCGCTCGGGGTCCTCGCCGCCCTCGCCGGTGTTGGACTTGCCGCCGAGCCGGTTCATCGCGATGGCGAGCGTCTCGTGCGCCTCCATCGAGATCGAGCCGTACGACATCGCGCCCGTGGAGAAGCGCTTGACGATGCTCTCGACGGGCTCGACCTCGTCGAGCGGGATCGGCTGCCCCTTGCGCAGCCTGAACAGGCCGCGCAGGGTCATCAGCCGCTCGGCCTGGGAGTCCACGAGGCTCGTGTACTCCTTGAAGATCTCGTAGCGGCGGGTGCGGGTGGCGTGCTGCAGCTTGAAGACGGTCTCGGGGTTGAACAGGTGCGGCTCGCCCTCGCGCCGCCACTGGTACTCGCCGCCGACCTGGAGCCTGCGGTGGGCGTTCTCCGCCCGGGGGTAGGCGTGGCGGTGGCGCTGGGCGGTCTCCTCGGCCAGCACGTCGAAGCCGACGCCGCCCAGGCGGGACGTCGTGCCGGTGAAGCAGGCGTCGATGACCTCCTGGCTCAGGCCGAGCGCCTCGAAGATCTGCGCGCCGGTGTAGGAGGCCACCGTGGACACGCCCATCTTGGACATGACCTTGATGACGCCCTTGCCGTACGCCTTGATCAGGTTGCGGACGGCCTTGTGCTTGCCGATCTGGAGCGCCCCGGTGTCGACCAGGTCCTCGACGGTCTCGATCGCCAGGTACGGGTTGACCGCGCCGGCGCCGTAGCCGATGAGCAGCGCCATGTGGTGGCACTCGCGGGCCTCGCCGGTCTCGATGACCAGCCCGATCTTGGTCCGGGTCTTCTCCTGGATCAGGTGGTGGTGCACCGCGCCGGTGAGCAGCAGCGACGGGATCGGCGCGAGCGCGTCGGAGGAGCCGCGGTCGGACAGCACGATGATGCGCGCGCCGTCCGCGATGGCCGCCGACGCCTCGGCCCTGATCTCGGCCAGGCGGCTGAGCAGCGCCTGGCCGCCGCCCGCGACCTCGTACAGGCCGCTGATGACGTGCGGGTGGAAGCCCGGCAGGTCGTGCTCGTCGTTGATGTGGATGATCTTGGCGAGCTCGTCGTTGTCGATCACCGGGTACGGCAGCACGAGCTGGCGGCAGGAGGTCGGGCCCGGGTCGAGCAGGTTGCCCTCGGGGCCGAGCACGCTGGCCAGCGAGGTGACCAGCTCTTCCCGGATGGCGTCCAGCGGCGGGTTGGTGACCTGCGCGAACAGCTGCGTGAAGTAGTCGAACAGCAGCCGCGGCTTCTCGCTCAGCACCGCGACCGGCGTGTCGGTGCCCATCGAGCCGATCGGCTCGGCACCGGACCTGGCCATCGGCGACAGGATGATCCGCAGCTCTTCCTCGGTGTAGCCGAAGGTCTGCTGCCGCTTGACCAGCGCCTCGTGCGTGGGGATCTCCCGCTGGCGCGCCGGCAGCTCCTCGAACCTGACCAGCCCGGCGTGCAGCCACTCCTCGTACGGGAGCTCGGCGGCCAGCTCGGCCTTGATCTCGTCGTCCTCGATGATCTTGCCGCGGGCGGTGTCGATGAGGAACATGCGGCCCGGCTGCAGGCGGCCCTTGCGGACGACGTCCTCGGGCGCGAAGTCGAGCACGCCGGCCTCGGAGGCCAGCACGACCAGCCCGTCGGCGGTCACCCAGAAGCGCCCCGGGCGCAGGCCGTTGCGGTCGAGCACGGCCCCGGCCAGGGTGCCGTCGGTGAACGTGATCGAGGCCGGGCCGTCCCACGCCTCCATGAGGGAGGAGTGGAACTCGTAGAAGGCGCGGCGCGCCGGATCCATCTCGGTGTGGTTCTCCCACGCCTCGGGGATCATCATCAGCACCGCGTGCGGCAGGCTCCGGCCGCCGATGTGCAGCAGCTCCAGGGCCTCGTCGAAGCTGGCGGTGTCGCTGCCGTCGGGGTCGCAGATCGGGAAGAGCCTGGAGATGTCGCCCGGGATGTGGGCGGAGGACAACATCGCCTCGCGGGCCCGCATCCAGTTGCGGTTGCCCTTGACGGTGTTGATCTCGCCGTTGTGCGCCACGTACCGGTAGGGGTGGGCCAGCGGCCAGCTGGGGAACGTGTTGGTGGAGAAGCGCGAGTGCACCAGCGCGATCGCGCTCTCGTAGCGCTCGTCGCTCAGGTCGGGGAAGAACGGCTCGACCTGATCGGGCGTGAGCATCCCCTTGTAGACCACCGTGCGGGCCGACAGCGAGGGGAAGTAGACGTCGGCCTCGTGCTCGGACCGCTTGCGCAGGCAGAAGGCCAGCCGGTCGAGGTCGAGGCCCTGCTCGCCGCCGGGGCTCGCCACGAAGAGCTGGGCGAAGTGCGGCATGACGGCGCGGGCGCTCGGGCCCGGCAGGGCGCGGTCGACGGGGACGTCCCGCCAGCCCAGCACCGTGAGGCCCTCCTCGGCCGCGATCTCCTCGATCAGGCCGGTGGCGACGCCCCTGGCCTGCTCGTCGGCCGGCAGGAAGGCGATGCCGGTCGCGTACGCGCCGGCCTCGGGCAGCGCGAACGGCACGACCGCGCGGTAGAACCCATCGGGGATCTGCGTCAGGATCCCGGCTCCGTCGCCGGTGTCCGGCTCGCTACCCTTGGCTCCCCTGTGGTCGAGATTGCACAACGCCGTCAGCGCCTTGACCACGATCGTGTGCCCCCGGCGTCCGGCGACGTCCGCGACCATGGCGACACCGCAGGCATCATGCTCGTTGGCGGGGTGGTAGAGGCCCTGAGGCTCGGGGAATCCGAGGTGGGCAGCAGGCATTGAATCCCTCCCGTCGTCTTCGTCTGTCAAGAACTGCTCTACAGGCGGGGACGACGTTGGCCCTGCTGCATATCGTGGGTAGAGATTACCGCACGCTGCCGGATTGGTGCCCGCCGCGTCCGCATTGCGAACATTGCGCACGGTTCCAGCATCCGAACCCGCCATCCCAAACCCCGGACCAGGCCATGAGAATTCCCAGGTCACGCCCCTGCCGCCCCATGGCCCTCACAGACCCCTGAAGCTCCTCCCGAACGGGCCCGGCCCACCCGGCGGACGGCCGGAGCCGGCCCCGCCCCTCGATAGGGTTGGCGCATGGATCGTGACGGGGTGGAGCGCCTTCTCGCCGAGGCCGGGGTCGACGGCAGGCGGCTGCGGCACGCCCTCACACTCCTGTGCGACGGCCAGTGGTGGTCCCTGGCCGACCTGGTCAGGCAGACCGCCACCTCCAGGCGCACGATCGAGGCCCTGCTGCGCGAGGTGCGCCTGGAGCGCTCGGGCGACCGGTTCCGGGTGGCGCCGGGCGACACGCCCGCCTACCAGGACCTGCTGGCCATGGCGCCGCCTCCCGAGGACCCGGTGACCCACCTGCTCCCCCACTACCCCGACGCGCTCGAACGCCTGACCGCGCTGGTCGCGGGCGCGCCGCGGGCCCGTCACGTGCTCGACCACGTCTCGGCCACGCCGGAGACGGCGCTGCGGCGCGCGCTGCTGCTCGGGGCGCGGTTCTGGCTGCCGGGGGCGCGGCTGCTGTGCGTCGGCGACCACGACCTGACCTCGCTGGCCGTCAAGCTGGTCCATCCCGAGACCGACGTCACGGTGGTCGACGTCGACGAGCGCATCCTGGCCTACATCGACGAGCAGGGGCTCGGGGTCCGCACCCGTTGGGCCGACCTGCGGCTGGGGCTGCCGGCCTCGGCCCGGGAGCACGATCTGGCGTTCACCGACCCGCCGTACACGCCGGAGGGCATCGGGCTGTTCGCGGCGCGCGCCCTGGAGGGGCTGAAGGACGACGGGCGGGTGCTGGTGGCGTACGGCGCCAGCGAGCGTACGCCGATGCTGGCCTTCAAGGTCCAGCAGGCGTTGTCGGAGCTCAACCTCACCTACGAGGCGATTTACCCTGATTTCAATAGATATTTCGGGGCGGAGGCGATCGGGTCGGCGGCCGATCTCTACCTGCTGCGGCCCACGAGCAAGACCCGCCCGGCGGTGAACGCCCGGCTGGGCCGTCAGGCCACGGCCATCTACACGCAGGGCCCCCAGTCGGTCGAGTCGGCCCCCACGGCGCACGCGGCGCCCGATCTGGCCGGGTTCGAGGCCGACCTGCTGGTGGGCGAGTGGCCAAAGGAGGCGGCCCAGCCGCGGGTGCGGCTGTCGACCTGGCTGGCCAAGCCCTACGCGGCGGCCGCCGAGCGGGTGGCCGTCGCGCTGCCGCCCGGGTTGGAGGCCGCGCTGCCCCGCGTGCTGCTCGCCACCCGCGCCACGCACGTACGCGTGTGGGGGGCCGACCTGCCGCCGCTGCCCGACGCGCTGTCCGCCGTCTACGAGTCGCGCCGCACGGGCGGGGCGCTCGACGCCGTACGCCGTCCGCAGCCCGCCGGAGCGGCCGACGCGGTGCTGCGCCGGATCCTCGACAACGGCCACGCCAAGCTGGCCAACACCTGGCGGGAGGCGCTCATCGCGGCGGCCCGCGACCAGGGCACGGCCCTCACCAAGAACGAGGCCCGCGCCCTCATCCGCCAGACCGCTCCCTGGTCCGACGACCTGACCCCCCTGGAAGCGCCCCTCCACCGCCTGACCGGCCTCCCGGCCGCCGTCTCCACCACCGTCACCGCCCTCACCACGACCACCCCCTGACCCCTTCGACGGGACAGACAGCGGGCGGTCAGGTGGCGGCGAGGATGCGGTTCTGGACCACGCGGCCGAGGCCGTCGAGGGCGACGAGTGCGGTGACCAGGTCGTCGGCGGAGGCCGTGCCGCCCGCCCAGCTCACCGTCACGTAGTGGCCCATGGCACGCGCCTGGGCACGGCTGCGGGCGGCGTCGAACGCGGCGTCCTGGCGGACGAAGCCGTCCTGGCCGAGGGCGGCCACCAGCGCGTCGGCCGCGCGCCCGTCGGGCAGGTTGAAGATGGCGAACTGCCCGGCCAGCCCGCCGCCCTCGTACGCGGCCCCCAGCACCTGCGTGCACCCGGCCGCCGAGGCGCCCCACAGGACCTCGTCGCAGTCGGCGTGCTCCTGCGTGGAGAGCCGCCGCAGGAAGCCGAGCGTCTCGGTCTGGGCGGTGAAGACCTCCTGCACGGTCAGCGGCGCGGCGTCGGCCCGGCGGGAGTCGACGGCCGCGTAGAAGTCCGAGGTGGGCTCGCCCCGGAAGGCGGCCGGCCGCGGCTCCCCCGGACGCAGCCACAACCACCCGGCCACCGCGACCGCCAGAACCCCCAAGGCCACCCCGGCCACGACGACCGCACGACGCGACCTCCTGGGCGGCGCTCCGGCGGTCCCGTCCGCGTGAGCGGAGGTCACGAGGCCGGTCCCGTGATCGCGACGACCCGGCGGTAGACGGCCTTCTCCGCGCCGCGCAGCGCCAGGGTGACGGAGACGAAGTCGTCCTTGGCGGTGGGGTCGAGGCCGTCGGTCTTGCCGATCCAGACGAGCCCGACGTAGTGCCCGAGCGCGTAACCGCCGCCCTCGGAGTAACCGCCCGCCGGGAAGGACGCCTTCGAGGACGTCAGAGGGCGTGCCCAGCCGCCCCGGTAGAGGGTCTTCAGGGATTCGACCAGCTCGCCGGCCGACTGGCCGTCCTTGAGGTTGAGCAGCGTGTACTGACCGACGTAACGGCCGTCGGAGCTGGTGTACAGGCCGCGGGCCGCCTGGAGGCAGCCGGCGTCGGACACCTTCTCCAGCAAGGTCGTGCCCCACAGGGCGGCCGAGCAGTCGGCGTCGATGCGCTTGGCGGCGAGCTTGAGCTTGAGCTTCTTGGAGACCGCGAGCTCGCTCTGCGCGAACACCTCCTTCTCGGTGAGGTCGCGGCTGTCCTTGCTCCTGTCAGCCAGGGAGGCGAACAGCTTGGGCGAGCTCCAGCCCTGGTAGGACACGGGGAAGGCGGCGTCCGGGCCCAGGACGGCGGCGTTGGCCTGGCGCTCGGGGGTGTAGTCGCCGAGCGAGCTGACGACCGCCACCAGCCCCGTCGCGCCCGCGACGACGCCGATGACCGTGGCGATGATGACGATCAGCCGCTGCTGATCGGGGCGCAGGCCCCACTCGGTGAGCACCGGGAACTGCCAGTCGGAACGCGGCGTCCGGCGCCGCTTGCGCGTCCCGGAGCCGGTCGCCGGCTCCGCCTGCTCCCCGGACGGCCGCGACGCTCCCGTCGCCCCGAAGGCCCCGAAACCGTCGGCCTGCTCGTCACCGTCCGCGGCGGCGCCGCGCCGTCCCTGCCGGGGCTGCTCGCCGGTGTCCGTGGCCGCGGCGCGACGGCCCGACCGGGCGGCCTCCGCCAGGTCGTCCATGCTCGCGGCCCAGACGGCGTCATCGCTGTCGGACGCACGCCTCCGCCCGTGAGCCCCTTCCCCGCCCTCCTGGGAACGCCTGCCCCTGGACGCCTCCGCGCCGTCCTGGGAACGTCTTCCGCGCGAACGTCGCCCGCGCGGCGCGGCGGCCTCGTCGGCGGGGCGAGCCGCCCACTGAGCGTCAGAACCCTGCGAATCGGCCTGAGCCGCCCATTGAGCATCCGACCCCTGAGAACCGGCGGCCCACTGCGCGTCCGACCCCTGAGAACCAGAACCGGCGGCCCACTGCGCGTTCGACCCCTGAGCTGCCCACTGCGCGTCCGAGCCCTGAGGGGCGGTGTGCGGGGACCGCGGGCCATCGGGGCCCTGCGGGGCAGTGTGCGGGAGCCACGGGCCGTCGAGTCCTTGGGGGGCGGTGTGCGGGGGCCATGCGGCGTCGGGCCCTTGGGGGGCGGACGGGCGGGATGCCCAGCCTGCGTCCGGGGGCTGTTGGGGGCGGGCGGCGCGGCGGGCCGCCCAGAGGTCCTGGCCCCCCTCGCCACCGCTCACCTGCTGCTCAGGCGGCACGGCCTCGGCGGCGCGGGCGGCGGAACGGCGGCGGGCCCTCCCGGACCCCGATCCACGCCCGCCACGCCCTCCTCCCATGCCACCGGAACGACCGACGCCAGAAGCGCCACCACCGGAAGCACCGCCACCGGAAGCGCCTGCGGCGGCACCGCCGCCACGGCCGACGCCACCGCCGCCGACACCACCGCCGCCGACACCACCGCCGGCACCACCTGAACCGCCATAAATGCCAGAAGTGCCCGCAGAACCGCCGGTGCCGGAAGCGCCGCCGGGATCGCCAGGGCCACC
Source organism: Nonomuraea sp. NPDC001699 (assembly GCF_053596455.1). Lineage (NCBI taxonomy): Bacteria > Bacillati > Actinomycetota > Actinomycetes > Streptosporangiales > Streptosporangiaceae > Nonomuraea > Nonomuraea sp. NPDC001699. The sequence goes on from NZ_JBSFGF010000003.1 coordinate 238,529, forward strand.
GGAGCCGGAACCGGACCCGGAGCGTCGTCCCGATCTCACAGTCCCGACGCCCCGATCAACTTGCCCAGCCCGAACGTGATCCCCGCCGCGACCGCGCCCACCACGAGCTGACGCAACCCCGAGTACCACCAGCTGCGCGCCGTCACGGCGGACACCAGCGCGCCCGCCCCGAACAACGCCGCGCACGACACCACGGCCGACACGGTAAGCCCCTCGACTCCGAACAAGTACGGCAGGAGCGGCAGCACCGCCCCCACACTGAACGACACGAACGACGACACCGCCGCCACCTTCGGCGAGGGCAGCGCGCCGGGAACGACACCCAGCTCGTTCTGGGTGTGGACCTCAAGGGCCCGCTCGGGGTTGCGGGAGATCTGCGTGGCCACCGCGGTGGCCAGCTCGGGCTCCACCCCCTTGTCCACGAAGGACTGAGCCAGCTCGGCCAGCTCGGCCTCCGGGTTGCCCGCGAGCTCCCGCTTCTCCACGGCGATCTCGGCCTGGGCCAGCTCGCGCTGGCTGGCCACGGAGACGTACTCGCCGCCCGCCATGGACAGGGCTCCGGCCGCCAGCCCGGCCACGCCGCTGAGGGCGACGACCTTGGCGCTGGTGGTGCCGCCCGCGACACCGGCGATGAGCGCGAAGTTCGACACCAGGCCGTCCATCGCGCCGAACACCGAGGGCCGCAACCAGCCCCCGCTGACGTCGCGATGGCGATGGTGGATCTCCGCGCCGCCGGTCATCGCGGGTTCGTCTCCTTCGTCGCGGACTCGGCGTCGGCCTCGCCGTGGGGGTCGGGGTCGGCGCCGGAGGGCTCGTCCCCGGCCGAGGTGGCCGGGCCGTCGTCCTCCTCCGGGCGCTCGGCCACGACCGCGGCCGGCGCGTCGGACGAGCCCGGGTCGGCCTGGCCGCTCTCGTGCGCCGGATCCACCGTCAGGTCGAGCGGCACGACCCTCTCCTCGGTGTCCTTGTTCCTGGTCAGCCAGAGGTAGATCAGCGCGCCGACGAACAGCACGATGGACGTCCACTGGTTGAGCCGCAGGCTGAGGAAGGTCACCGCGTGGTCGACCCCGCCGACCGGGTCGATGCGCAGCCCCTCGATCCAGAAGCGGCCGAGCGTGTAGCCCGCGACGTAGAGGGCGAACAGCCGCCCGTGCCGCAGCGCGAACCGCTTGCCCGCCAGGATGAGCAGGAAGCCGAGCGCGACGTCCCACAGCGACTCGTACAGGAAGGTCGGGTGGTACAGGACGCCCGGCTCGCCGCCGTGGTCGACGTCGATCTCCAGGCCCCACGGCAGCGTGGTCGGGCTGCCGTAGAGCTCCTGGTTGAACCAGTTGCCCCAGCGGCCGATGGCCTGCGCGAAGGCGATGCCCGGCGCGACCGTGTCGGCGACGGCGCTCATGGAGATGCCGCGCTTGCGCACGGCCCACCACACGCCGACCCCGCCGAGCGCGATCGCGCCCCAGATGCCGAGACCGCCCTCCCAGATGAACAGGGCCTGGTACGGCTCCTTGATCGCACGGCTGCCGAAGTAGGTCTGCCAGTCGGTGATGACGTGGTAGAGCCGACCGCCGATCAGGCCGAAGATCACCGCGGGGACGGCGATGTCGATGATCGTCCCCTTCTGGCCGCCGCGAGCGACCCAACGCCGCTCGCTCAGCCATACGGCGACGACGACGCCGAGCACGATGCACAGTGCATAGGCCCGGATCGGGATGATTCCGAGATACCAGACCCCCTGGGAAGGGCTGGGAATCGAGGCTAGGGGCATGTCAGGTGAGGGTAGCGCAGCCTGCGGCTACTTGGCGGCCTTCGTGACCGCATCGCGAAGTTGCTGCGGCGAGAACGCCGCCTCGCCGATGCTGGTGCCGTTGAGCTTCACGGTGGGCGTGCCCTCGATCGCCTGCTTCTCCATGATCTTCGCACTGTCGGTCAGCACGGCGGGCGCGTGCTTCTGGGACGTGACGCAACTCTCGAAATCGGGCGAGGTGACACCGGCCTCCTTGCCCCACGTGACGAGTTGGTCGGTCTTGAAGCCCTCGACGGTCTCGGCCGGCTGGTTCTTGTAGATCAGGTCGTGGAAGGCCATCCACTGCTTGCCGTCGGCCACGCAGCGGGCGGCCGCCGCCGCGCGCACGGAGTTGCCCTTCGTCGGCTCCCTGGAGAAGATCGTGATGGGATGGAAGACGACCTTGGCCTTGCCCTCGGCGGCCAGGTTCTTGAAGGTCTGGCCGCTGACGCGCTCCAGCTCCTTGCAGACCGGGCACTGGAAGTCCTCGTAGATGTCGACCACCGGCTGGGTCACGCCCGCCTGGGCCATCACGGCGCTGCCGTCGGGCTGCACGGTGATCGGCGCGAGCCCGGCCCCGGCCTCCTCCGACTTGGAGGAGCTGATGGTGTACCAGGCGCCGAGGCCGACGGCGGCCACCGCGACCACCGCGGCGGTCGTGTAGGTCACCACTTTCTTGCGCCGCTCCTGGGCGCGTGCGGCGGCCTGCTGCTCTCTGATCTTGTCGCGCGCCGACATGTTCCGGTCAGACTTGGTGCGCTGGGCTTTGCTCATCCTCGATCTCCTCGTCACCTGGTTCCTCGTCACCTGTTTCCTCGGCACCCGCCAGCCCGAGCGCCCCGTCGAGGGCGAACCGTCCCGGCGGGAAGCGGACCGTCCACGCGCCGAGCAGCACCAGGCCGAAGTCGCGCAGGATGTCGAGCAGATAGGCCGGCTCCTGTCCTGACTCCAGCTGGCCGCCGCCGCCGAAGCAGCCGCAGTCGATCCGCAGGCCGTGCGCCCAGGCCCAGGCGATGCCGAACACGAAGGCGAACATGAGCAGCGCGGCGATCACCGCGGCCACCCTGGTCAGCAGACCGACGACCAGCAGCACGCCGACGACGATCTCCAGGATCGGCAGGATGTAGCCCACCATCTCGGCGATCGACTCGGGCAGCAACTGGTACGCCTTGACCGCGACCACCGAGTCGGACGGGTTGCCGATCTTCAGCGCGCCCGCCGCGATCAGCACGCCCCCCAGGATCAGCCGGGCGACGGTCGTCACCCAGGGTATCGCCGTTCTGCCGTTGCGTGACGGTTGTGACGCGACCACGGATGATCTCCTCTTTCTCTGCGCCGGGAATGCGCACAGTACCGGGACATCATCCGATCACGCTCGGGATAAGGGTCGGCTAAGACAGAGTCCCGTTCACTTCATGGTAGGAAGTCCACGATACTGCTGCGTCCGGAATTCGCTGGGCGGCAGACCGGCGCGGCGGGTGAACAACCTGGTGAAATACGCCGGGTCGGCATAGCCGACGCGCCGGGCCACGGCGGCCACGGGCAGGTCGGTGGTGGCCAGCAGGTCCTTGGCCCGGTTGAGCCTGATGGACAGCACGTAGTCCTTGGGGCTGCACCCGGCCAACCGGCGTACGGCGCGGCGCAGCTCGGTCAGCGGCATGCCGAGGCGCCTGGCGTGCTCGGCCACCGGCACCGGCAGGCAGGCGTCCCTGGCCAGCCCGGCCAGCACCGGATCGCCGTACGGGTCCTCGTCGGCGCGGGCGCGCCTGAGGGCGACCAGGACCTCGTGCACGATGGCCGAGGTCTCCACCTCCAGGTACGGTCCGCCCCTGCGGCACGCCTGGGCGATGCGGCCGATGGCGTGGGCGGCCGGTTCGGCCGTGGTGAGGGGGGTGACCGGGTTGTCCGCGTCCACGAAGCCCAGGTCCTGGTAGACGGCGGCGGAGGGGCCGGCGAAGTCGACGAACCACTCGTCCCAGCCGGCCTCGTCGGGCGCGTAGTGGTGGGACACGCCGGGCAGGAGCCAGATGACGGCCGGCGCCACGACGTCCACGACGGGCCCGTCGGCCTGGGAGAACCAGCCGCGGCCCGCGGTGACCAGGACGGCGACGTGGTGCTGCAGGGTACGCGGCCCGACCGTGGGCAGCCGCCCCTCCTGGCGCCCGACGCCGAGGCACACCAGGCCGAGCCCCCGGTGGGCGGGGCCGGGGGTGAGGTAGCGCATCCACTTGTCGTAGGGCGGCGTCATGCGGTCTCCGCGGGTGAGTCCAACAGGTTGACTGGGTTTGTCCATGGCCGCTGACCTGCGGTCTCGGCCAGGATGCGGGGCGCGAAATCCTACCGGAGGAAGAGTTATGGGTGTTTTCTCGGTCGAGAACGGAGTGTTCCGGCTCGACGGCGCGGACTTCAGGGTGTTGTCGGGGGCCATGCACTATTTCCGGGTGCATCCCGGGCAGTGGCGGCACCGGCTCGCGATGCTGCGGGCGATGGGCCTGAACACGGTCGAGACATACGTGCCGTGGAACCTGCACGAGCCGCGCAGGGGCGAGTTCCGCCGGATGGAGGAGCTGGGCGCGTTCCTGGACGCGGCGGCCGAGGAGGGGCTGCTGGCGATCGTGCGGCCGGGGCCGTACATCTGCGCCGAATGGGACAACGGCGGCCTGCCCACCTGGCTCACCGGCCGGGTCAGGACCTCCGACCCCGAGTACCTGGGCCACGTGGACCGCTACTTCGACCGGCTGCTCCCGCAGGTCGCCGAGCGGCAGGTGACCCGCGGCGGCAACGTGATCATGGTCCAGGTGGAGAACGAGTACGGCTCCTACGGCAGCGACCAGGCCTACCTGCGCCACCTGGCGGACGGCCTGACATCCCGGGGCGTCGAGGTGCCCCTGTTCACCTCCGACGGCCCCGCCGACTGGTACCTGACCGGCGGCACCCTGCCGGGCGTGCCGGCCACGGTGAACTTCGGCTCCGACCCCGACCGGGCGTTCGCCGCGTTGCGCGAGCACCGGCCTGACGACCCGCCGTTCTGCATGGAGTTCTGGTGCGGCTGGTTCGACCACTGGGGCCACAAGCACATGACCAGGGACGCCGGCGACGCGGCCGCCGTCCTGGAGCGCATCCTCGAACTCGGCGCGTCGGTGAACCTGTACATGGCGCACGGCGGCACCAACTTCGGCGCCCGGGCGGGCGCCAACCAGGCCGGCGAGCGGGCGATGGGCGACTGGCGGCCGACCGTGACCTCCTACGACTACGACGCGCCGATCGACGAGCGCGGGGCGCCGACCGAGAAGTTCTGGCGCTTCCGCGAGGTGCTGTCGCGGTACGCGGGCGAGCCGCCCGCGGTGCCGCCGGTCCCGGACGTGCTGCCGCCGGCGACGCTGCGGCCCGTCCAGTCGGTGCCGCTGCTGGAGGCGCTGGAGGCGGTGGCGGGGCCCGAGACGCACGCGCCGGTGCCGCCGTCGTTCGAGGATCTGGGGCTGGAGCACGGCCTGGTGCTGTACCGGGGGCAGGTGCCGGGGCCGCGGGGCGCGTACCGGCTGAGGCTGCCCGGGCTGCGTGACCGGGCGCACGTGCTCGTGGACGGCCGGCTCGCCGGGGTGTTCGAGCGCGACGCCGAGGAGCCCGAGGTGTCGGTGTCCGGCCCCGCCACGGTGGAGCTGCTGGTGGAGTCGATGGGACGGACGAACTACGGGCCGCTGACCGGCGAGAGCAAGGGCCTGACCGGCGGGGTGCTGCACCACCAGCAGTACCTGAACGGGTGGAGCGCGCGGCCGATCCCGCTGGAGGACGTCTCGGCGGTGCCGTTCGCCGACGGCGCGGACGCCGGGCCGCGCTCGTTCTTCCGCTTCCTCCTGGAAGTGGACGAACCCGCCGACACGTTCCTGGCGCTGCCCGGCTGGGGCAAGGGGTACGTCTGGGTGAACGGCTTCTGCCTGGGCCGCTACTGGGACCGCGGCCCGCAGCGCACCCTCTACGTCCCGGCCCCGCTGCTGCGCGCCGGGACGAACGAGATCGTCGTCCTCGAACTCGACCAGGTGGGCCGGGCACTGGACCTCCGCACCACCCCCGACCTGGGCTGACCTCCGCCACCCCGCTCGGCGCCTCCGAGATGAGCACGACGAAAAGGCGCGCCCCCACCCAGGGGACGCGCCTTCGCCACGATGAGGGTCAGCGGCGCACGCCGCGCGCCATGTCGCCGGCCAGCGCCATGATCGACTCACGGCCCGCGGCCTCGTCGGGCGCGTCGAGGATGCGGCGGATGAACGCCGACCCCACGATCACGCCGTCGGCGTAGCGGGCCACCTCGGCCGCCTGCGCGCCCGTGCCGACGCCCAGGCCCACGCACACGGGCAGGTCGGTGTGCTCGCGGGTGCGCTTGACCAGGCCCTCGGCCGCGGAGTTGACGCTCTCCCTGGCGCCCGTGACGCCCATCAGCGAGGCGGCGTAGACGAAGCCGGTGCAGCAGTCGACCACGGCCTTGATGCGCTCCTCGGTGGAGCTGGGCGCCACCAGGAAGACCGTGTCGATGCCCGCCTCGGCCGAGGCCCGGCGCCACGGCTCGGACTCCTCCGGCGTCAGGTCGGGCGTGATCGTGCCCACGCCGCCCGCGTTGGCCAGGTCGCGGGCGAACCGGTCGGCGCCGTAGCGGTCGATCGGGTTCCAGTACGTCATGACGAGCGTGGCGGCCCCCGTGGCGGCGACCCCTTCGACCGTGCGCATCACGTCGGCGATGCGGGTGCCGTTGACCAGCGAGCGGTGCACCGCGTCCTGGATCGTCGGGCCGTCCATCAGCGGGTCGGAGTAGGGCAGGCCGATCTCGATGACGTCGCAGCCCGCCTCGACCAGGGCCGCGGCGGCGGCGATCGCACCGTCCTTGGACGGGAAGCCGGCAGGCAGGTAGCCGACGAGCGCGGCCCGGTTGTCCGCCTTCGCCTTGGCGAAAACCGTCTGAAGAGTCGTCATGTCTGTCCGTTTCGAAGGTCGAGTCCCACCCATGATGCCCTGCCGCAGGCCGTCTCAGGGTGTTCCGCGCCGCGCGGGCGAGGGCGTCAGAGGTTGAAGTACTTCATCGCGGTGCCCATGTCCTTGTCGCCGCGCCCGGACAGGTTGACCAGGATCGTCGACTCGGGACCGAGCTCGCGGCCCAGCTTCAGCGCGCCCGCCAGCGCGTGGGAGGACTCGATGGCCGGGATGATGCCCTCGGTCCTGGCCAGCAGCGCGAACGCCGCCATAGCCTCGTCGTCGGTGACGCCGTGGTAGGTGGCGCGGCCGGAGTCCTTCAGCCAGGCGTGCTCGGGGCCGACGCCCGGGTAGTCGAGCCCGGCCGAGATCGAGTGGGACTCGATCGTCTGGCCCTCGTCGTCCTGCAACACGTACGTGCGCGAGCCGTGCAGCACGCCCACCGAACCGGCGGTGAGGGTGAGCGCGTGCTCGCCGCTCTCCAGGCCGTGACCGGCGGCCTCGTAGCCGTGCAGGGCCACGCCCTCGTCGCCGATGAAGGCGTGGAAGATGCCGATGGCGTTGCTGCCGCCGCCGACCGCCGCGCACACCGCGTCGGGCAGCTTGCCGGTCAGCTCCAGCATCTGGCGGCGGGCCTCGACGCCGATGATGCGCGCGAAGTCGCGCACGATCTCGGGGAACGGGTGGGGGCCTGCGACGGTGCCGAACAGGTAGTGGGTGGTGTCGACGTTGGTCACCCAGTCGCGGAACGCCTCGTTGATGGCGTCCTTCAGCGTCTTGGAACCGTTGTGGACCGGCACCACGGTGGCGCCGAGCAGCTTCATCCGCGCCACGTTGAGCGCCTGGCGCTCGCAGTCGACGGCGCCCATGTAGATGACGCACTCCAGGCCGAGCAGGGCGGCCGCGGTGGCGGTGGCCACGCCGTGCTGGCCGGCGCCGGTCTCGGCGATCACCCGCTTCTTGCCCAGGCGCTTGGTCAGCAGCGCCTGGCCGAGCACGTTGTTGATCTTGTGGGCGCCCGTGTGGGTCAGGTCCTCCCGCTTGAGCACGACGCGCGCGCCGCCGGCCTCCTCGCTGAAGCGAGCCACGTCGGTCAGCGTGGTCGGCCGGCCCGCGTAGGTGCGCAGCAGGTGGTCGAACTCGCGCAGGAACTGCGCGTCGGTCTTGGCCTTCTCGTAGACGGCGGCCACCTCGTCGAGCGCCGGGATGAGCGCCTCGGGCACGTAGCGGCCACCGAAGATGCCGAACTTGCCGTGCAGGTCGGGGTCGTTGCCGTACGCGGCGCCGCCATCGAGGTCGGCGGCGCTGAGGATGGAGCCTTCGTTAGCCACTGCTATCCCTCTGCTGAGTGGTCGGGGCGCGTCGACGGGTGAGCGCCGGCGGTCACCAGCGCCTCCACCGCCTTGCGCGGATCCTTGCCGGTGACCAGGCTCTCCCCCACCAGGACGGCGTCGGCGCCACCCCTGGCGTAGGCGAGCAGGTCGTGCGGGCCGCGCACGCCCGACTCGGCGATCTTGATCACATTATCCGGGATCTTCGGCGCCAGCTTGGCGAAGACGTCACGGTCGACCTCAAGAGTCTTCAAATTACGCGCATTGACCCCGATGACCCGCGCCCCGGCGGCGACCGCCCGCTCCAGCTCCTCCTCGGTGTGCACCTCGACCAGCGGGGTGAGCCCGATGGACTCGGCCCGCTCGATCAGCGACACCAGCGCCTCCTGCTCCAGGCAGACGACCATCAGCAGCGCCAGGTCGGCGCCGTGGGCCCGGGCCTCCCAGAGCTGGTAGGAGGTGAGGATGAAGTCTTTACGCAGGATGGGGATGTCGACGCGGGCGCGGACGGCCGCCAGGTCCTCCAGGCTGCCCCCGAACTTGCGCCGCTCGGTCAGCACGCTGATCACGTGGGCCCCGCCGGCCTCGTAGTCGGCCGCCAGCGCGGCGGGGTCGGCGATGGCGGCGAGCGCGCCCTTGGACGGGCTCGACCGCTTGACCTCGGCGATCACCGAGATCCTGTCACCCCCGAGTGCGGCCATCGCGTCTCGGGGCCCCTGGGCCCGCTCGGCTCGCCGCTTGAGCTCGTCGATCGACACGGCCTGCTGACGTGCGGCGAGATCGGCGCGCACCCCTTCGAGGATGTCGTCGAGGACACTCGGTCCTTCCGTCCGCTCACTCACGCGCTTGGGGTCCCTCCGGTTGACAGTGGGGGTGGCAGAGAGTTCGCCTCGCGTCCGCTCTCGGCCTTGTCCTGCGATGGTATCGGCCCCACCGGGGTCACCTCGCCACAGGGCCCGTACTAGGGCGCGAGGAACGCCCCGAAGGGAAGGTTTCGGACGACCCAGTAGACCATCACGACCCCGATGAAGGCCCACAGCCACGCCGGATGCGCCAGAGTGGTTCGCCGCGGCCTGCCCTGCCAGGCCCGTACGACCCACCGCCCCCACCAGAACAGCAGGAACGGGATCATGGCCACGGCCAGCGGGTTGAGCCCGAGGGCGGCCACCGGGTCGAGGTGGGCCAGCGCGTGGACGGTGCGCAGCGTGCCGCAGCCCGGGCAGTAGAGGCCGGTGACCCACAGGAACGGGCAGGTCGGGTAGTGGCCGGGCTGGTTGGGGTCGACCACGCCGACCACGCCGAACACGGCCCCCGCCGCGGCCGCAACACCGAGCGGCGCGAGCAGGCCCTTCAGCCGTCTCGTCCCCCGCCGCCCGGTTGTTGCGATGTTCATGCTCTCGGTGTCCCCGTCCGTCAGTAAGAGCCGTAGCTGCTCGTGGAGGCGGCGAGCAGGACGAACACCACCACGTAGAAGATGATGAGCAGCACGATGGCGATGATGCCGAAGATCAGGCTGCGCTTCCACCAGGTCTTGGCCTCCTCGGCGGCCTGCATGGCGCCCTGGTAGTCGCCGACCTGCCACTTGGAGTTGACCTGCGACGACTTCACGATCGCCACGATGCCGAGGGGCAGGCAGCAGAACAGGGTGGTGAGGATCGCCGGGACCAGCTGGTTGTCCGGCGGGGTGCCGCCGCCACCGGGGCCGTAGCCGCCACCGGGGTAACCACCGGGCGGCTGCCCGTAACCGCCACCGGGGGGCTGGCCGTAGCCGCCACCGCTCGGGGGCTGCTGACCGTAACCACCGGGGGGCTGCTCACCGTAGCCGCCGCCACTCGGGGGCTGCTGGCCGTAGCCGCCGCCGTAACCGCCACCGCTGGGGGGCTGCTGGCCGTAGCCGCCACCACCGCTGGGCGGCTGCTGGCCGTAGCCGCCACCACCGCTCGGCGGCTGCTGGCCGTAACCGCCGCCGGGCGGCTGGGCGCCGTAACCACCGTCGCCCTGGTTTCCGTAACTCATGCTCATGACTCCTCATGTCGTCATCGTGAAGCGAGTTGCGCGCGGCAGCCTAGCGAGAAAGCATCCCCTACGTGGACTAACGCCCACGTTGCGGACAATTCGTAATCACACCGCAAGCGGGGCGTCACGCTGCGCCCCGTCCGTTCACGAGTAGTCGCTGACGGAGGCCGCCGAGCCGAGGCCGATCAGGGTCAGCAGGGCCCCGCCCCACAGCAGGAAGAGCAGCACGAAAAGCACGACCATGATGTACGAGGTCACCAGGCCGCCCATCGCCATGCCCTGGCCCTCCTCCCCCGTGCGCTTGATGCGGTTGAGCGCGATGTGACCGAGGATGACGCCGACGATGCTGGTCGCGCCGCAGGTGACCAGGCCGACGATGCCGAGGATGAGCGAGGCCACCGCCATGCCGTTGGTGGAGCGGGGCTGCTGGGGGGCGCCATACTGGCCGTAGCCGGGCTGGCCGTAACCCTGCTGGCCGTAGCCGGGCTGGGCGTAGCCGCCGCTCGGGGGCTGCGGCTGCTGCCCGTAGCCGAGGGGCTCCTGGGGGTAGCTCGGCGGCTGCTGGTTGTAGCCGTAACCGCCGGGCGGCTGCTGGTTGTAGCCGCCGCTCTGGGGCTGCTGGCCATAGCCGCCACCGCTGGGGGGCTGCTGACCGTAACCGCCGCCACTCGGAGGCTGCTGACCGTAGCCGCCGCTCGGGGGCTGCTGGCCGTGACCCGGGCCCTGGCCGTAGCCGCCGCCGGTGGGCGGCTGCTGGCCGTAGCCTCCGCCGGGTGGCTGCGCGCCGTAGCCCCCGCTGCCGCCCTGGTCCCCGTAGCTCATGAGCCTGGCTCCTCTTGTGTTCTCGGCGAGTTGCAACGGCAGCTTATTGAGAAAAGGTTTGCCAAGCAGACACAGGTTCAGAACCGTGGAGATTTCGTGACTACCGACCTCAACGGCGATCCGGGGACTCTGTCGGGTCGTCGCCGCGGTCGAGCGCGTCCCACAGCTCGCGGTCGTCATGGGCCCTGCGGGCGGAGGCCGCGACCGCGCCGCCCCGGTCGTCAGCCCGGTCGCCGGTTCCGTCTCCGCTGGTGGCGGCGGCCCTCTCGTAGCGGCCCGACATGCCCGTCCACCTGCCGCCGCGCACCACGGCCAGCACGCCGCCGGCCAGCAGCAGGAACGCGCCGAGCCCGGCCACGACCGGCCAGGCCGGCACCGGCTCCCAGGGCAGGCCGGCCATCGCGCGCATCGCGTTGTGCTCGCGCAGCCAGCCGGTGACGGTGGCCGAGGCCAGCGCCGACCACGTGCCCGCCGCCGCGCCCGCGCCGCAGAGCGCGACCAGCACGCCGACGACTCTGCGCCCGGCGCCCTTGGTGGCCAGCACGGCCACCACGCCCGCGAGCCCCGCCAGCCCCAGCGGCGTGAGCACGGGGCTCAGGTCGCCGCCGGTGGGCGCCGCCGCGTCGGCGGCCTGCCCGCCGAGCACCCGCACCCAGCCCCGGCCGGCCGCCAGCAGCACCAGGCAGCTGCCCAGGACGGTGAGCCCCAGCCACGCCCACAGCTCGCGCCGCCCGTTGTCGGAGGCCATCTCGCGGCCCTAACCGATCAGGCCGGCGTCGAAGCAGGTGTGGTCGCCGGTGTGGCACGCGGCGCCGACCTGGTCGACCTTGAGCAGGATCGTGTCGCCGTCGCAGTCGAGGGCCACGCTCTTGACGTGCTGGACGTTCCCGGAGGTGTCGCCCTTGACCCACAGCTCGTCGCGGCTGCGCGACCAGTAGGTGGCCCGGCCGGTGGTGAGCGTGAGGTGCAGCGCCTCGTCGTTCATCCAGGCCATCATGAGCACTTCGCCGGTGTCGTGCTGCTGGGCGACGGCGGGCACGAGGCCGTCCGCGTTGCGCTTCAGCCGTGCGGCGATCTCGGGGTCGAGGGACATGTTGCCATTCAACCAGCCCGCCCTCGTGCTCCCGCCTCCGGCTGGGCCAGCGCCTCGGACAAGGTGCCGTGAATCGGGAACAGGGCCGCCAGGTTCGTCCTGCGCAGCCGTCGCAGCACCTGGCCGTCGGAGGCCACCAGCGCCATCGTGCCGTTCCTGTCGCGCAGCGCGGCGAGCTGGCGTACCAGCACCCCGAGCCCCGTGGTGTCGATGAAGGTCAACCCGGTCAGGTCGACCACCAGCCGCGGGCCGTACGCCTCCACCGCCTCGTCGAGGCACCTCCTGACCCGGTCGACGTTGTCGACGTCGACCTCGCCCGTGAGGCCGACCACCACGATCTCCCCGTGCCTGCTGTGCGTCGTCTCCAGAACGTCCACGCCCATGCCCTTCACGACCCTTCCTGGGCGGCCCCGCCGAAAACGTACACCGGCCCACATCGGGTAACGGTGTGTTTTGCCGAGAACGCGCTACGTGATCGCGGGCATCACGGTAATTTCTAGGCGACGCGTGCTAGGGAGGACACATCGTGGTGCACGTCGCGGGCTCGGTCCTCGACCCGGATCTGGGGGACCACGTCTGCCTGCCGTTCGAGGGCGATCGGCAGCGCATGACGACGACCAGGCAGTTCACGCTCAACGGGCTGCGCCGCCGGACCAAGGTGATGATCATCACCCATGCGGAGACCCCGGAGCAGACCCGGGGCTGGCTGGCGCCGCTCATCCCCGGGTTCGACGACGCCGAGGCCGCCGGGCAGGTGGAGATCCTCTCCTGTGCCGAGACGCACTTCACCGACGGCCGGCTCGACCCCGACCGCCTGCTGCACGGCCTGGCCGACGCCCACCACCGGGCGCGCAGGCACGGCCAGCACGGCGTCTACGCCCTGATCGACGCCTCCTGGGGAGCGCGCGACGCGCAGGCCCAGGCCGCCTTCGAGGCCGCGGCCAACGAGCTGTTCGGCGAGCGCTGGCTGGCCGCGGTGTGCCAGTACGACCGCGAGCTGTTCCCCCTCGACGCCATCGAACGGGCCACCGCGGTCCACCCCATCGCCCCCGAGCAGGCCCTGCTGCGCTTCGCCAACACCTCCTCTCCGCCGGGGCTGCGGGTGTGGGGCGACGTCGACCTCACCAACAGGCCGGCGTTCGGCTCGGTGCTGTCGCCGCTGGAGAAGGAGCCGGGGCAGGTCGTGATCGACGCCTCCCACCTCGACTTCATCGACGCCGGCTCGGCCCGGCTGCTGACCGTCACGGCCGCGGCCAGGCCCTACGGCTCGACCGTGGTCGTCTGCGCCGAGCGGGTGGCCCGGGTGCTCCGGCTGGTCAGGGCCGACACGCACGTCGTCGTCCGCCGGGTGGGCGATGGGTAGGCAGGTGCTCCGCGCGACCTTCGCGCGCGGGCGCATCACGTTCCTGCGCAGGGCCGTGGCCGAGCAGGCCGCCTACGAAGGGCTGAGCGGGCGGCGGCTGGAGGACTTCGTGCTGGCGGTCAACGAGGTCACCACCAACGCCGTCCTGCACGGCGGCGGCCAGGGGCGGCTGCGGTTGTGGTCGGGCGAGGGCCGGCTGTGGTGCGAGGTCACCGACCAGGGCCCGGGGCTGCCGCCCGGCTGGATGGGCGAGGCGCGCCCGCCCGCGGGGCTGGAGTTCCGCGGGCGGGGGCTGTGGCTGACCCGGATGTTGTGCGACCACATCACGATCGTGTCCGGCCCGGCGGGCACGAGCGTGACGTTCGCCGCCGCCCTCGACTAGGAGCCGCCGCGCTCGACGAGAAGCCGTCGCACGCGACCGGGAAACCGTCGCACGCGACCGGGAAACCGTCGCGCCCGGCTAGGAGTGTGCCGCCGAGACCCAGGAGGCGTGCAGACCGGCGTAGACGCCGGGCCGGGCGACCAGCTCGGCGTGCGGGCCGCGCTGCACCAGGCGTCCGGCGTCGAACACCAGCACCTCGTCGGCGTTCTCCGCCGTCGAGAGCCGGTGGGCGATCGAGACGGCGGTGCGGCCCCTGGTGACGCCCTCCAGCGCGCGGGCCAGGCGCACCTCGGTGGCCGGGTCGACGGCCGAGGTGGCCTCGTCCAGCAGCAGCAGGTCGGGGTCGGCGAGGTAGGCGCGGGCCAGGGCGACGAGCTGGCGCTCCCCGGCCGACAGCGACTCGCCGCGCTGGCCGACGGGCGTGTCCAGGCCCGCGGGCAGGCCCTCGACCCAGTCGGCCAGGCCGAGCTCGGTCATCGCGAGCTGGATCTCCTCGCGGGTCGCCGGCGGCCTGCCGTACCGGACGTTGTCCTCCAGGGTGCCGTCGAACAGGAAGCCGTCCTGGGGGACCATGACGATGCGTTCGCGCAGGGAGGAGAAGCGCACGTCGCGCAGGTCGTGGCCGTCCACGGTGACGCGGCCCCCGACGGGGTCCATGAGCCGGGTCAGCAGCTTGGCGAACGTGGTCTTGCCCGACCCGGTCTCGCCCACGACGGCGATCCGCGAGCGCGGCGGGATCTCCAGCGAGACCTCGCGCAGCACGGGCGGCCCGCCCGGGTAGGAGAAGTGCACGTTCTCGAAGGCCACCGAGATCGGGCCCCGGGGCAGCAGCACGCCCTTCTCACCGGGGTCGGCGACGTCCGGCGGGGTGTCCAGGACGCCCAGGATGCGGCGGTAGCCGGCCACCGCGTTCTGGGCCTCGTTCAGCACCTCGGTGGCGGTCTGCAGCGGCGAGACGAACAACGTGACCAGGAAGAGGAAGGCCACCAGCTTGCCCGCGGTGATGTCGCCGGACACCCCGAGCCTGACCCCGAGCAGCACGATCCCGGCGATGGCCAGCGCGGCCACGATCTCGGTCAGCGGGAAGACGAAGCCCACGATGGTCTGGGCCTTGATCTGCGCGGCCCTGTTGGCGTCCACGGACCTGTCGATGCGTTCGGCGGTGCGCCGCTCGGAGGCGTAGGCCCTGATGACGGCGGCGCCGACGACGGACTCGCTGACCGCGGCGAGCATGTCGCCGGTGCGCTCGCGCACGGTCGTGTACGCCCGCGACAACAACCGCTGGAAGCGCGGCAGCGCGATCACCAGCGGGACGAAGCACGCCCACACCAGGAGCGTGAGCTGCCAGGAGTAGACCAGCATGAGCACGCTGGCCACGAAGAGCTGGCCGAACGCCACGATGATCATCAGCCCGCCCCACTGCATGAACGTGCTGATCTGGTCGATGTCGTTGGTGACCCGCGAGACCAGCGCGCCGCGCCGCTCGCTGTTCTGGGTGAGCACCGACAGGTCGTGCACGTGCCGGAACCCGCGCACGCGCAGGCTGGCCAGCGAGGACTCGGTGGCCTTGTACAGGCGCACGTTCATGATGTAGCCGGCCAGCGCGGTCAGCACCACCGCCGCGGCGCACACCAGGACGGCCCGGGTGATGTACGGCAGGTCCGGCGTGCCGGACTTGATGCCGGTGTCGATCGTCTGCTGCACCGCGACGGGAACGATGATCTTGCCGACGGTCGCCACGACGGCCAGCCCCAGCGTGCCGGCCAGCCCCTTGCGGAACTCGGGGGTGAGCGACAGGCCGTGCCAGATGGTGGCCAGCGCGGACCGCTCGACGTTGCCCTGGAGCGCCTCGCTCATGCGCTGACCTCTTCCTCTTCCTCTTCGGCGTCCTGGGCCGGGGCCAGGTCGATGGCGGCCCGTTCGGCCTCCTCGCGCTCGTAGGCGGTCACCAGGTTGCGGTATCCGAGGCAGCGTACGAGCAGCTCCTCGTGGGTCCCGCGGTCCACGACCCGGCCGTGGTCGAGGTAGACCACCTCGTCGGCCAGGGCGATGGTGGCCATGCGGTAGGCGACGACGACGACGGTGGAGGCGTGCGCGGTGTCCCGCAGCCCGTGCAGGATTCTGGCCTCGACCTGGGGGTCCACGCTGGAGGTGGCGTCGTCCAGGATGAGCAGGCGCGGGCGGCGGACGACCGCGCGGGCCAGGGCGATGCGCTGGCGCTGGCCGCCGGACAGCGACGCGCCGCGCTCGCCGACGCGGGTGTCCAGGCCGTCGCCCAGGCGGCCGACGAAGCCGTCGGCCTGGGCCAGGCGCAGCGCCGCCCACACGTCCTCGTCGCCGGTGTCCAGGCCGAGCGCGACGTTGCCGCGTACGGTGTCGTCGAACAGGAACGTCTGCTGGGGCACCAGCGCGGCGGAGGCGGCGATGGCGCCGTAGGGCAGGTCGCGCACGTCCACGCCGTCGAGCAGCACCTGCCCGGAGGCGGGGTCGACGAGCCGGGCGAGAAGCTGCACCAGCGTCGACTTGCCCGACCCGGTCGGCCCGACGAGGGCCACGGTACGGCCGGGCGGCACGTCGAAGGTGACGTCGTGCAGCACCTCGGCCTGGCCGTAGGCGTAGGACACGCCGGCGACCTTGAGCTCGGCGGGCCCGGACGAGGCCACCGGCGTGTCGCCGTAGTCCATGGAGCCTTCGGCGTCGAGCACGGCCTGCACCCGCTGCCAGCCGACGACGCTGCGCGGCAGCTCGGCCAGCACCCAGCCCAGCGCCCTGATCGGGAAGGCCAGCAGCGTGAACAGGTAGGCGACCTGCACCAGGTCGCCGGAGTCGATCGCGCCCGTGGACAGGCGCAGCGCGCCGACCGCGAGCACGGCCAGCACGCCGATCGTGGGCAGCGCCTCCAGCATGGGGTCGAACAGCCCGCGCACCCGGCCGACGGCGATGTTGGCGTCGCGCAGCTCGTGGGCGCGGCGGCGGAAGCGGTCGGTCTCCAGCTCCTCGCGGCCGAGGGTCTTGATGACCAGCGCGCCGTCGAAGCTCTCGTGGGCGATCTCGCTGACCTCGGCGCGCAGTTGCTGGGCGCGGGTGGCCAGGGGGCTGAGCCTGCGCTGGTAGATCAGGTTCAGCACGGCGATGGCCGGGAAGATCAGGAAGCCCACCAGGGCGAGCACGAGGTCGGTGAAGACCATGGCGATGGCCGCGGTGAACAGCATGACCAGCACACCGACGGCCATCGGCAGCGGCGCGAGCGGCGCCCAGGCGGCCTCGGCGTCGGCGCTGGCGTTGGACAGCAGTTGCCCGGTCGGGTGCTGGTGGTGCCAGGACAGCGGCAGCCGCAGGTACTGCTTGGTCACGTCCCTGCGCGACCTGGCCTGCATGCGGTACTGCACGACGCCGGCCAGGATGCGGCGTCCGGCCACGCCGATCGCCTTCAGCAGCGCGGTGCCGACGATGAGCGCGGCCCCGGTCCACAGGGCGCCGGCGGCGGTCTCGCCCCGGTCGAAGGCGGGCAGCACCACGTTCTGCGTCGCCCAGCCCAGTGCCCAGGCGGAGGCGACGGTCATGCCGCCGTAGACCGCGCTGGCCAGCGCGGCCATCGCGAACACGGCTCTCTCCGTGCGAATGGCCACCCCAAGGACACGCAGCCCTTGACGCATGACGGCCGAGGTGACCTTGCTCGCCACTCGGTATTTTTCCCTTCAAACGTCGAAATTTCTATCTATGTCCCTATCACGTCAGATCAGCTCCTTATTCCCACAGGTAGGCTTGGCCGGGTGACTCACGCTCGTGGCGAACGCGCCGCGCTCTGCGACCTGTTCGACCGGCTCGGTCCCGGCGCGCCCACCCTGTGCGAGGGGTGGAACACCTACGACCTGGCCGCCCACCTCGTGCTGCGCGAGCGCCGGCCGGACGCCATGGGCGGCATCGGGATCTCCGCGCTGGCGGGCTACACCGCCTCGGTCCAGAACGGCCTGAAGGCCAAGCACCCCTACCCCGAGCTAGTGGGCATCGTGCGCCGGCCGGGCGGCGTCTACGGGCTGCTGCCCTTCCTCGACACGGCGGTCAACACGCTGGAGTTCTTCGTCCACCACGAGGACGTGCGCCGCGCCCAGCCCGGATGGGAGCCCCGCGAGCTGCCGGCCGACCTCGACCGGCTCATCTGGAAGCGGGTGGCGGCGGGTGCCCGGCTCATGCTGCGCCGCTCGCCCGTGCGGCTGGTGCTGCGCCGCACCGGCGGCGGGGTCGCGCTCGGCGGGGCGCGGGAGGGCGCCAAGGTGCAGGTCACCGGCACGGCCCAGGAGCTCCTGCTGTTCTGCTTCGGCCGGCAGGCGCACGCCAGGGTGGAGCTGACCGGCGACGACCCGGCGGTGACCCGGGCAACCGAAGCCCGGCTCGGATTCTGACCGAAACCCTCGGCGCAGAAACCCTTCGTCTTAAACCTTCAGCACGTACGATGGCACAGGAAAGAAGCCCCCCGGTTAGGATCTTGGACATCTTCACAGAAGATGACCGTGATCGCCCAGATCCGGGTATATACGGCTGGGAATGGACTGCAGGAGGCCCCCCATGCAGGTCAAGAAGGTGGCTACGTACGTTCTGGTGGCGTTCGTGGTCTTCTACCTGTTCACCCGGCCGGCCCAGGCGGCGGCCGCGGTCAACGGCGTGTTTGATGGAATTGTCCAAGGAGCCAACCAATTGGCGGTCTTCTTTACGAACGTTCTGACCTGACGTTCGCGTTCTGTCCGCGCTGGGTGCTTCCACGCGCTGACAGATCGTGTTACGCAGGCAGGATGAGAGATCGCCCCAGCGGCACCAAGATCAATCAGCTCGATCCGCAGGCCCGGCGCGTCCTCGAACGGGCCGAGCTTGAGGGCGTCGAGCTGATCCGTTTCCTGTACGCCGACCACGGTGGCGTGGTCCGTGGCAAGGCGGCGTCCCGGTCCCGGCTGGCCGAACGGCTCAACTCGGGCATCGGGCACACGGTGGCCATGATGGCGATGAACATGCTCGACCAGCTCCAGGAGGTCGAGCATCTGGGTCCGGTGGGCGAGGTTCGCATTGTCCCCGACCCCGCCACGTTCGTCCCGTTGCCCCATGCGCCGGGCGCCGCCGCGATGCTGTCGGACCTTCGCCGTCCCGACGGCTCACCATGGGAAGCCTGCGCCCGCACGTTCCTCAAGGACGCCGTGGCGGAGCTGGCCGCCGACGGCTACCGGATCGAGGCGGCCTTCGAGCCCGAGTTCACGCTCGGCCGCCGCCTGCCCGACCCCGGTGGTGGCCCCGACCGGCTGGTGCCGCTCGACGACACTCTCTGCTATGCCAACACCGGCTTCGACACCGCGCACGACTACGCGATCAAGCTCGTCCGCGCCCTGGAGACCCAGGGCCTGCGCGTCGAGCACTACCATCCCGAGCTCGGCCCCGGCCAGCAGGAGCTGTCGGTGCGCCACGCCCCCGCGCTGCGCGCCGCCGACAACCACGTGCTCTACCGCGAGACCGTGCGCGGCGTCGCGATGCGCATGTCGATGTGGGCCTCGCTGGCTCCCAAACCCCTGGCCGACCAGGCCGGCAACGGCGCCCACCTGCACCTGTCGCTGTGGCGCGACACCCGGAACCTGTTCGCCGAGGACGGCGACGCGCGGACGGGCTTCATCGGCGGCCTGATCGCCCACCTGCCCGCCCTGACCGCCCTGACCTGCGGCAGCGTCAACAGCTTCCGCCGGCTCGCGCCCCGCATGTGGTCCAGCGCGTACGCGGTCTACGGCCCCGACAACCGGGAGGCGGCCGTGCGCGTGTGCTCGCCGCTGGGCGAGAGCGGCGAGCCGAACCTGGAGCTGAAGCCGTCGGACTCCTCGGCCAACCCGTACCTGTCGCTCGGCGCGGTCATCCACGCCGGGCTCGACGGCATCCGGCGCAAGCTCGACCCGGGCGAGGCCGTGGACGTCGATCCCGACACCCTGCCCGGCCGCTACCAGCGCCTGCCCGGCTCGCTGGAGGAGGCGCTCAACGCGCTGGAGGCCGACGAGGTGCTCATGGAGGCGCTCGGGCCGCTGCGGCGCGAGGCGTACCTGGCGGTCAAGCGTTCGGAGGCGGCCGCGTTCGCCGCCCAGGACGTCTCCTACGAGCTCTACCACCACATGCGGGTGTTCTGAACCTGCCGCCGGCCTCGCGCGGGCGGGGCCGGCGGGCGGTCTCAGCGGACCGGGTGGCCCGCCATCCGCAGCGTCTCCTTGACGTCGCCGATCTTCAGCGTGCCGAAGTGGAACACGCTCGCGGCCAGCACGGCATCGGCCCCGGCCGCGATCGCGGGCGGGAAGTCCTCCAGCCGGCCGGCCCCGCCGCTGGCGATCACCGGCACCCGCACCGCCGTGCGCACCGCGCGCAGCAGCTCCAGGTCGTAGCCGTCGAGGGTGCCGTCGCCGTCCATCGAGTTGAGCAGGATCTCGCCCACGCCCAGCTCCTCGCCGCGCGCCGACCACTCCACGGCGTCGATGCCCGTGCCGCGCCGGCCGCCGTGGGTGGTCACCTCGAACCCGCTGGGCATGCCCGGCGCCCGGCGCGCGTCGACCGACAGCACCACGCACTGCGCGCCGAACCGCCGCGACGCCTCGGTCAGCAGCTCGGGCCTGGCGATGGCCGCGGTGTTCAGGGACACCTTGTCGGCCCCGGCCCGCAGCAGCCGGTTGACGTCGTCGACCGCGCGCACGCCGCCGCCCACGGTGAGCGGGATGAACACCTGCTCGGCGGTGCGGCGCACCACGTCGAGCATGGTCTCCCGCTCGCCCGACGACGCGGTGATGTCGAGGAAGGTCAGCTCGTCGGCGCCCTCCTCGTCGTAGCGCCTGGCCAGTTCGACCGGATCTCCCGCGTCGCGCATGTTCTCGAAGTTGACGCCCTTGACGACCCGTCCGGCGTCGACGTCGAGACAGGGGATCACTCTTACCGCTACGGTCATGCTCGTAGTGCCTCGATTTCGATCTCGACCAGCATTCGAGGGTCGACCAGCCCGGCGACCCTCACTCCTGTGCAGGCGGGCCGCACGTGCCCGAAGACCTCGTAGATGGCCCGGCCGACGAGGTCGAAGTGGCGCTGCTCCACCACGTAGTAGCGGACCATGACGACGTCCTCGCGGGTCAGGCCGCCGACCTCGACGGCGTCGAGCGCGATGTCGATGGCGGTCAGGCTCTGCCGGTAGGCGTCGCCGACGTGACGCACCTCGCCGTCGATCGTGGCCGTGCACCCGGACACGATCACCCGCTCTCCCACGACCACGGCGCGGGCGTAGCCGTACTTCTCCTCCCAGATGCCGCCCGAAAACACCCTCGGACCGGTGCTTTCCATGCTGACGCTCATTCCGCCCCCTCCCGGCGAAGCTAAACGCGTACCGCGGCCAGCGCGTCCTCCAGAGTGAACGCGTGAGCGTACAGGGCCCTGCCCACGATGGCTCCCTCCACTCCGTCCGGGACGAGAGAAGCCAGTGCCACCAGGTCGTCAAGACTGGACACTCCGCCACTGGCGATCACGGGCTTGTCGGTGCGTGCGCAGATACGCCGGTAGAGGTCGAGGTTGGGGCCCTGGAGCATGCCGTCCTTGGTCACGTCCGTGACGACGTAGCGGGGGCAGCCGTCGGCCTCCAGGCGGTCGAGCACCTCCCACAGGTCGCCGCCCTCCTTCGTCCAGCCGCGGGCGGCCAGCGTGGTGCCGCGCACGTCGAGGCCGACGGCGATCCGGTCGCCGTGCTCGGCGATGATCTTTCGGCACCAGTCGGGGTTCTCCAGGGCGGCGGTGCCGATGTTGACCCGGCGGCAGCCGGTGGCCAGGGCGGCGGCCAGCGACTCGTCGTCGCGGATGCCGCCCGACAGCTCCACGTCGACGTCGAGCTTGCCGATCACCTCGCTGATCAGCTCCTTGTTGGAGCCCCTGCCGAAGGCGGCGTCGAGGTCGACCAGATGGACCCACTCGGCGCCCGCCTGCTGCCAGGCCAGCGCCGCGGCGAGCGGCTCGCCGAAGCCGGTCTCGGTCCCGGCCTCCCCCTGCACGAGGCGTACGGCCTGGCCATCGGCCACGTCCACGGCGGGCAGCAATACGAGCGACATTCAGGTCCTCCGGTCGAAAGCGAGGGTCACGACAACGGGTGCGAGCAGCAGGGAGAAGACGAACACGGCGAGGCTCAGCGCCGGCGAGCCCCACACCAGCCACACGATCGCCTGCACGATCAGGAAGCCGAGCGCCACCGCGACGTTCTGGGCGCGGTGGCGGCGGGCGATCAGGCCGCCCTGCCGGGCGAACCTGACCGGACGCGGGATCAGGCGGGCGGTCAGGGCGCGGCGCCGGGCCCGGCGCGCCTGCCGCTCCTCGTTGAGCCGGATCGCGCGCGCCCGCTCGGCCTCCCGCACGGCCCGCCGGCGCGCCCGCTCCTTGCTCATACCGTCTCTAGCCAGTTCCTCAGCAGGGCGGCTCCGGCGTCGCCGGACTTCTCGGGGTGGAACTGGGTGGCCATGAGCGGGCCGTTCTCGGCGGCGGCCACGAACGGCACGCCGTGCTCGGCCCAGGTCACCACGGGCGCGGCGAAGCCCTGGTCGGCCGGGTGGAGCTCCCACTCGCGCACGCCGTAGGAGTGCACGAAGTAGAAGCGGGTGTCGGCGTCGAGCCCGGCGAACAGCACGCTGTCGGCGGGCGCCTTGACCGTGTTCCACCCCATGTGCGGCAGCACGGGCGCCTCCAGCCGCTCGACCGTGCCCGGCCACTCGCCGCAGCCCTCGGTCTCGACGCCGTGCTCGACGCCCCTGGCGAACAGGATCTGCATGCCGACGCAGATGCCCAGCACCGGACGCCCGCCGGCCAGGCGGCGGCCGATGACCCGGTCGCCGTGGACGGCCCTGAGCCCGGCCATGCAGGCCGCGAACGCGCCGACGCCTGGCACGACCAGCCCGTCGGCGTCGAGGGCCGCGTCGAAGTCGGCGGTCACGGTGACGTCCGCGCCGACCCTGGCCAGGGCCCGCTCGGCCGAGCGCAGGTTGCCCGAGCCGTAGTCGAGCACCACGATGTTCTTGCTCACCACCACAACACCCCCGCCGTGATCGCCATCGCCGCGCCGACAGCGCAGACCGCGGCGCCCACCTTGAGACCCTGCTTGGCCAGCGAGAACACGCCTCCGCCGAGGAACAGGCCGAGGAACACCATCACGCCGGCGATGAGATTGTCGGTCACAGCACGCCCTTGGTGCTCGGCACGCCCGAGGCGCGCGGGTCGAGCTCGGACGCCTCGCGCAGCGCCCTGGCCAGCGCCTTGAACTGGGCCTCGACGATGTGATGGGCGTTGCGCCCGTACGGCACGTGCACGTGCAGGCAGATGGCCGCCTGGGCCACCAGCGACTCCAGGATGTGCCGGGTCATCGTCGTGTCGTAGTCGGGGCCGATCATCGGGGCCATGCCCTCGGGCTCGCTGTGCACGAGGTACGGCCGCCCGGACAGGTCGACCGTGACCTGGGCCAGCGACTCGTCCAGCGGGCACGACGCGCTGCCGAACCGCCGGATGCCGGACTTGTCGCCCAGCGCCTGGCGGAAGGCCGCGCCGAGCGCCAGCGCGGTGTCCTCGATCGTGTGGTGGGCGTCGATGTGCAGGTCGCCCTCGGTCTTGACGGTCAGGTCGAACAGACCGTGCTTGCCGAGCTGGGCCAGCATGTGGTCGAAGAAGCCCACCCCGGTCGAGACGTCGACCAGGCCGGTGCCGTCGAGGCCCACCTCGACCAGGACCGAGGTCTCCTTCGTTGCCCGCTCCACGCGCCCTACGCGACTCACAGAACCTCCTCCATCGCGGCGCGGAAGGCCGCCATCTCCTCGCCGGTGCCGATCGACACACGCAGCCATTCTGGCGGGCCCACCTCGCGGATGAGCACGCCGTGCGCCAGCAGCCCCTCCCACACCGCGCGCCGGTCGGGGAACCGCCCGAACAGCACGAAGTTGGCGTCGGAGTCGGCCACCGACAGCCCCTTGCCGCGCAGCCATGCGACCGTGGCGTCCCGCTCCGCGCGCAGCGCGTCGACCGTGCCGAGCAGCTCGTCGCGATGGCGCAGGGCGACGCGCGCGGCCGTCTGGGTGAGCGTGGACAGGTGGTACGGCAGCCGCACCAGCAGCAGCGCCTGCACCACGGCCGGATGCGCGGCCAGGTAGCCCAGCCGCGTGCCGGCCATGGCGAACGCCTTGGACATCGTGCGGGTGACGATCAGCCTGGGGTGGCGTGGCAGCAGCGTCAGCGCCGACGGGGTGCCCTCGCGGGCGAACTCGGCGTAGGCCTCGTCGATCACCACCACGCCCGGGGCGGCGGCGAGCACCGCCTCGATCGTCGACAGCGGCTGCGCGGTGCCGGTCGGGTTGTTGGGCGAGGCCAGGAAGACGATGTCGGGCCGGTGCTCCTCGATCGCCGCGACGGCCTTGCCGGGGTCGAGCGAGAAGTCGTCCTCGCGCAGGGCGCCGATCCACTCGGTGCTGGTGCCGGTGGTGAGGATCGGGTGCATCGAGTACGACGGCTCGAACCCGATCGCGGTGCGCCCGTGGCCGCCGAAGGCCTGCAGGATCTGCTGGAGCACCTCGTTGGAGCCGTTGGCCGCCCACACCTGGTCGGGGCTCAGCCCGTGGCCCAGGTAGGCGGCCAGCTCGGCGCGCAGCCGCGTGGCGTCGCGGTCGGGGTAGCGGTTGAGCTCGCCCGCGTTCGCGGCGACGGCCTCGGCCAGGGCGGCGACCAGCGCGGGCGAGGGCGGATAGGGGTTCTCGTTGGTGTTGAGCCGGACCGGCACGTCGATCTGCGGCGCGCCGTAGGGCGAGCGGCCCTTCAGGTCGTCGCGGATGGGCAGGTCGTCGAGCGTCACGTCGGCGGGATTCACTCTGACTCCGTGGGGACTCGCCAGTCGAAACGGGCGCGGATCGCGGCGCCGTGCGCCGGCAGGTCTTCGGCGTCGGCCAGCACCGACACGTGGGCCGCCGCCTGGGCCAGCGCCTCGCGGGTGTAGTCGACGACGTGGATGCCGCGCAGGAACGACTGCACCGACAGGCCGCTGGAGTGGCAGGCGCAGCCACCCGTGGGCAGCACGTGGTTGGACCCGGCGAGGTAGTCGCCGAGCGAGACCGGCGCGTAGGTGCCGACGAAGATCGCCCCGGCGTTGCGCACCCTGGCCGCGACCTCGGCCGCGCCGGCGGTGTGGATCTCCAGGTGCTCGGCCGCGTACGCGTCGACGACCTTGAGGCCGTCGTCGATCGAGGAGACCAGCACGATGCCCGACTGCCGGCCGCCCAGCGCCTCGGTGATGCGCTCGGAGTGGCGGGTGGCCGAGACCTGGCCCGGCAGCTCCTTCTCGACCGCCTCGGCCAGCTCGGGGCTGGTGGTGACCAGGACGGCGGCGGCGATCGTGTCGTGCTCGGCCTGGCTGATCAGGTCGGCGGCGACGTGCACCGGGTCGGCGGTCTCGTCGGCCAGGATGGCGATCTCGGTGGGACCGGCCTCGGAGTCGATGCCGATGCGGCCCTTGAGCAGGCGCTTGGCGGCGGCGACCCAGATGTTGCCGGGGCCGGTCACCATGGTCGCGGGCGCGCACTCCTCGGTGCCGTAGGCGAACATGGCCACGGCCTGCGCCCCGCCCACCGAGTAGACCTCGTCGACGCCGAGCAGCGCGCACGCGGCCAGGATGGTGGGGTGGGGCAGCCCGCCGAACTCCTTCTGGGCGGGGCTGGTGACCGCCAGCGAGGCGACGCCCGCCTCCTGGGCGGGGACGACGTTCATGACCACGCTGGAGGGGTAGACGGCCCGGCCGCCGGGCACGTAGAGGCCCACGCGGTCGACCGGCACCCAGCGCTCGGTGACCGTGCCGCCGGGCACGACCTGCGTGGTGGTGTCGGAGCGGCGCTGGTCGCGGTGGACCAGCCTGGCCCGCCTGATCGACTCCTCCAGCGCGGCCCGGACCCGGGGGTCGAGCTCGTCGAGCGCCCGGCGGATCGCGTCGGCGGGGACGCGGGCGGAGGCGATCTCGACACCGTCGAACCTGGCGGTCAGCTCCCGTACGGCTGCCGCCCCGCGATGGCGCACGTCGTCGCAGATGGGCCGCACCTTCTCCAGGGCGGCCTCGACGTCGAGCTCGGCGCGTGGCAGCACGTCGCGCAGGTTCTCGGGGAGGGAACCGCGCATGTCAATACGGGAAATCACCCTGACAGTCTACGGAGTCCGAGCCCCGCATCCGGTTCTGTCCAGAATGCGGGACGCAGGTGAGGCGGGTTACGGGGGCCGCGAGCGCGGCGTTCGCCGACGCCGCGCTCGCGGCCGCCAGAGCCCCGGACCGGGCCAAGCCGGGGCCGAGAGGCCGTGACCGCCACGGGGGCGCGACCACGGCCAGGGGAATGGCTTGGCCCCCTTCTGCCCGGATCGCCCGGTGTCTAACACGCTGCGGCAAAGAAAACTCTGGGGGAGTTAAAAATAATCTTGCGACTGTTTGCCCCGCTCGGCGCGGCGAAGGCTCATCGTCACGCCTTTCGCATTACATGTCCATTATGTCCACTCGCTTACGCTGGGCGGCATGGGACAGTGGCGAGCCCCCGGCGGCATCCTGGTGGAGGCGATCATTCTCGACGATCGTCCACTGCTGCGCGTCTCGCACCGCGTCAACGGCCGGACGTACCTGCGCGGCTACTGCAAGACCGTCTCCGAACTGGGCGAACACGGCGTGGACCTCGGCGAACTGGTGGAAGACACCGCGCTTGACCATTTGTAGACCCCGGTCCGCCACTGTCGATCAACCCCCCGGGGTACGGCAGAGTCCATGGTGCGGCTGCCGGCCTACGCGCCGATGATGGCCCAGCTGGGCACCCTGACCTCCGTCCAGGGCCCCGGGTGGGCGGTGGAGATGAAGTGGGACGGCGTCCGCGCGCTCGCCTACGTCGAAGGCGGCTCGGTCCGCCTGATGTCGCGCAACAACAAGGACATCACCCCCGCCTACCCCGAACTCCAGCTCATGGCCGGCTCCACCGGCCGGCACGCGGCCGTGATCGACGGCGAGATCGTCGCCTTCGACGAGACCGGACGGCCCAGCTTCGCCGCCCTCCAGCCCCGCATGCACCAGCGCAACCCCGCCACCGTCGCCGAGCTGACCCGCGCGGTGCCGGTGACGTTCATGGCCTTCGACATCCTGCACCTCAACGACGACAGCGTGATCGGCCGCCCCTACAGCGAACGCCGCGAGCTGCTGGAGAACACCCTGCGGCCCGGCTTCCGCTGGGAGGTGCCCGTCTGGTTCGCCGACCACGCCGAGCGCGCCTTCGACTCCTCCCGCCAGCTCGGGCTCGAAGGCGTGGTGTGCAAGCGGCTCGGCTCCCCGTACCGGCCCGGCCGGCGCAGCGGCGAATGGACCAAGATCAAGAATGTCAGCGCCGCCGAGGTCGTGATCGGCGGCTGGCACCCCGGCGGGGGACGACGGTCGGGCATGATCGGCTCACTCCTGCTCGGCGCCCACGACCCGCGCGGCCGCCTGCTCTACGTCGGGCACGTCGGCACCGGCTTCACCCAGCAGATGTTGCGCGACCTCCAGGACCTCCTCACCCCCCTGGAACGCCCCGACCCGCCTTTCGACGAGCCCGTCCCGCGCGAGCACGCCCGCCACGCGCACTGGGTCGAGCCCCGCGTCGTCGGCGAGGTCCAGTACGCCGAGGTCACCGGCGACGGCCGGCTGCGCCACCCCTCCTGGCGCGGCCTGCGCCCCGACCGCGATCCCGGAGAGGCGAGCACCGCCGAGTTCCTCCCCCCGGGGGACGCGGCGGCGGGCTGACCGCGACACGTCCCGTTTCACCACGGTAAGCGATGAAGTCGTGACTTACAGTGATCAGAATCGCTTCGGACTGATCAAGGGGACATCGTGTCGAAGACTCTGGTCACCACCCTGGCCACGCTCGCCGGCCTCTCGCTCACCGCCGCCCCCGCCACCGCCGAACCCCCGCCGCTCAAGGCCCACCCCCAAAGTCCCGGGGCGGCATCCTCCCCGCTCATGCGTCCCGGACGCGCCGCCCGCTACTGGACGCCCGGCAAACAGGCCGGCGCCAACCCCGCCCCCCTCCCCCTCGGCGCCGACTCCCCCGGCACGTCCCCCGTCGACGCCGGGGCCGCCGAGCGGCGCAGTGTGCCCGGCGCCAAACGCCTCACCCCCGGCGGCGACACCAACGGCTACGCCCGCGTGCGCCGGCCGTACACCGCCGGCGACAACAGCCGCGTCACCGGACGGCTGTTCTTCGTCAACGCCACCGGCCGCGACGACTCCTGCAGCGCCTCCGTCGTCCGCTCGGCCAGCAGGCTCCTCGTCATCACCGCCGCCCACTGCGTCTACAGCAGCCCCGACGGCTCGGCGACGGGCCACTGGCACACCAACTTCGCCTTCGTCCCCGCCTACGACGGCCGCGCCGCCACCACCGAGCAGCGCGAACCGTACGGCAGGTGGGGCGGCCGGCGCGCCTGGAAGCCCGACGCCTACACCGGGCGGACCGGCGGCGACTGGAACTCCGTCTACGACGTCGCGCTCGTCGAGGTCGGCGGCAGGAAGCGCCCCCTCCAGGACACCGTCGGCGCCCTCACCCCGCTGCGCAACGAGGGCGGCCGCTTCACCATCGCCACCTCCGGCTACCCCGGCGTGCTCGGCCGCCGCCCCTACGACGGCCGCGACCAGCTCTGGTGCCTGGGCCGCACCCGGCAGGCCCACGGCGAGGACACCGCCGGCGACATGCTCGCCGCCCGGCTGGCCGGACCCGGCGACCGCGCCGGGCGGATGGAGACCGACAACTGCCACATGGCCAAGGGCCACAGCGGCGGGCCATGGGTCGTGCGCGGCAGCAGCGACCTGGTCGGCGTCCTGTCGTCCGGCAAGGAGGACGGCGAGCCCGACGGCAACTCCGTCGCCACCGCGCTCAACGCGGAGGGCTACGGCGCCATCGTCGGCGAGGCCGACCCCCAGGGCGTCTACGACTCCCTCTCCCTCGACGCCGCCGGCCCCGCCGCGCCCGTCCGCCGGGGCGGCAGCGCCACCGTCACCGCCACCATCACCATGCGCGGGCTCATGGCCGCCGCCCAAGTGCCCGTCACCCTCACGCTCCCGGACGGCGCCACCCTGACCGCCGTCGCCGGCGCCTCCTGCCGCCACGGCGACCACCGGGCCGACTGCACGATCGACGTCATCCACCCCGGCCGCCCGGTGCGCATCACCGCCAAGGTCGCCGTCGACCGCGACGCCGACGCCGCCCTCCCGGTCACCATGCACGTCACCTCGACCCGCCTCGACCCCGCCCAGCGCGACAACTCCGCCGTCCTGCGCCTGCGCACCGCCAGCTTTTAGACGGGCTCCCGCAGCGTCCGCGCCAGCAGCCAGGCCAGCGCCGGGAAGGCGACCAGGCAGGCCAGCGCCGTCCTGAGCGTGGTGGCCTCGGCGACCACGCCCACCAGCGGGCTCGTCAGGCCGCCCACGCTCACCGCCAGCCCCAGCGTGACGCCGCTCGCCGTGCCCACCCGCCCCGGCAGGAAGTCCTGGCCCAACGTCACATGCAGCGAGAACGGGACGTACAGGGCAACGGAGGAGGCGGCGACGAAGACGTACACCAGCGGGCCCGGCGCCAGCACCACCCCGGCCACGGCGGGCACCGCCGCCGCGTACGCCACCCGCATCGCCGGCACCCTCCCCCACCGGCCCGCCAGCCGGCCACCCAGCACCGTGCCCGCCGCCCCGCCCGCGAACAGCACGAACAACGCCACCGCGCCCGCCGCGCCGCCAGCAGCGGCGAGGCCCCGAGCCCCCACACCGACAGCAGCGGCGTCACCAGCACCGGCGCCGAGGCGAAGCCCAGCGTCCCGCCCAGGGAGAACCAGCTCATCCGCACATGACTGCCCTCACTGGCGATCCTGGCCAGCCGCGCCGACTCCGGATGGTAGGCGGCCACCCCCAGCCCGGACAGCGCCGCCGCCAGCCACGTCACCGCGTACGACCCCGTCACCCCCGCGCCCGCCACCCCGGCCCCCGCCACCACCGTGGCCAGCGGGATCAGCCACGGCATCCGCCACCGGTCCGTCAGCAGCCCGAACACCGGCTGCACCACCGACGACGACAACGTGGCCGCCAGCACGATCCCCGACACCGCCACGAAGCCGTACCCCCGCCCGGCCACCAGGAACGGCACCAGCGCCGGCACCGCGCCCTGATAGAAGTCCACGCACGCGTGCCCCGCCGCCAGCGACCGGATCCTGTTCACGCCTCCGATGATTTCCCGGGCCCGATCTGGCCTGCTTCCGATAAAATGCCAATCTATGCCGAATATCCGCCACACCCCCGTGGCGCCCACCGGCCGCCGCCCCCTGGCCCCCGGCACGGGCATCGACGCCCACCGGCACGACACCCACCAGATCGCCTACGCCTGCGCCGGCATGGTCACCGTCACCACCGACGCAGGCACCTGGGTCGCCCCCGCCAACCGCGCGATCTGGATCCCCGCCGGCACCGTGCACGAACACCGCGCCCACGGCACCACCGACCTGCGCCTCATCGGCCTCACCGGCGACCCGGCCGGGCTGGCCCGGCCCGCCGTGCTCGCCGTCGGCCCGCTGCTGCGCGAGCTCATCATCGCCTGCACCGACGACGACGCCCCCGAGGGCGACGAACGCGAACGCCTGACGGCCGTCCTGCTCGACCGGCTCAGACGCGCCCCCGAGCAGCCCTTCCACGTGCCCGCCGCCCGCGACCCGCGCCTGGCCGCCGTATGCGCGGCCCTGCACGACGACCCCGCCGACGGGCGCACCCTGGCCACCCTCGCCGCCCGGGCCGGCACCAGCGAGCGCACCCTCGCCCGGCTGTGCCGCCGCGAGCTCGGCATGAGCTTCCCCCAGTGGCGCACCCAGCTCCGCCTGCACCACGCCCTGCTGCTGCTCGCCGACGGCCTGCCGGTGACCGTGGTCGCCCATCGCTGCGGCTGGGCCTCGGCCAGCGCGTTCATCGACGTCTTCCGGCGGGCGCTCGGGTACACGCCGGGCCGCGCCTTTACATTGTAGATTCGCTACAATCGTTCGACGTGAGCAAAACCAAAGGCAAGGGCGGCGGCACTCCGGCCACCATGGCGCTGACCAAGGCCAAGGCCGACTTCACGCTCCACCCCTACGATCACGACCCCAACGCCCAGGCCTACGGCGAGGAGGCGGCCGACGCGCTCGGCGTGCCCTACGAGCGCATCTTCAAGACGCTCGTCGCCGAGGTCGAGAGCGGCCTCGCGGTGGCGGTCGTGCCCGTGTCGGGCAAGCTCGACCTCAAGGCCCTGGCCTCGGCGCTGGGCGGCAAGCGGGCCGCCATGGCCGACGCGGCCAAGGTCGAGCGGGTGACCGGCTACGTGGTGGGCGGCATCAGCCCGCTCGGCCAGCGCAAACAGCTCCCGACCGTGGTCGACTCCTCGGCGCTCGACTTCGAGACGATCTACTTCTCGGCCGGCCGGCGCGGGCTCCAGATCGAGACCGCCCCCGACAACCTGATCACCCTCACCCGCGCGGCCACCGCCCCCATCGGCAAGACGGGCTGAGCGCCCCGCCGGCGGGGCACCGGGTGCGGTGGCGCGTACGGGCTACCGGGTGCGGTGGCGGGGACGGCGGAACGCCGGCTCGGGCGGGCCCTGCCCGAGCAGCCACTCGAACAGGCGACGGTGGTGCCGGAAGAACGCGCGCTCGCCCTGCCGCCTGTTCTTCTTCTTGTCCTCCTCCTGCGCCTCGGCCTCCTTCAGGCCCGGCGTGAACCCGCCGCCGAAGCGGCCCATGTCCGGCCCCGGGAAGCCTCTCGGCTCGGTGTTGCCGAGGGCCTGCTGCATCGACTCGACCCAGATCGGGCCCGGCAGCGACGCCCCCTGCACCGCGCCGTAGTACTGGTCGCCGATCTGCACCCCTTGCAGCGGGTAGCGGTAGGAGCCCCGGATGTCCCCCAGGCTCACCGCCGCCGCCAGGTCGGGCGTGTACCCGGCGAACCAGGCCGAGGTGTAGCCGTTGTTGGTGCCGGTCTTGCCGGCGGCCGGGCGGCCGATGCTCTGCCCCTGCATGGTGCCCTTGTCGAACACCCCGGACAGGACGTAGTTGACGGCGTCCGCGACCGGCCGCTCCATGACCTGCTCGCAGGACGGCGGCACGTGCGCCCGCCGGCCGCTGCGGTCGGTGATCTCCACGATCGCCAGCGGCCGGCAGTGCACGCCGCGCGCCGCGAACGTGGCGAAGGCCCCCGCGACCGTCACCGGGTCCATCTCGTTGACGCCCAGCGTGAACGTCGGCACCTCGCGCAGCGGCCCGCCGTCGGCCCGGACCGCGCCGAGGGCCCTGGCCGTCTTGACCACGTTGCAGAGCCCGACCTTGCGCTCCAGCATCATGTAGAAGATGTTGACCGACTTCCAGGTGCCGGTCTCGATGCTGTGCGGGCCGCCCGCGCCCTCGCCGCTGGCGTTGAGTATGCGCGTCTCGGGGTCGTTGACCGGGCGTCCGGCGCAGTTGCGGTAGCCCTGCGCGGGCACCAGCTCCCCGGGCGTCTGGAAGCCGTCGCCGAAGCGCCAGCCCTGCTGCAACGCCGTGGCCAGGGTGAAGACCTTGAACGTCGATCCCGCCTGGAAGCCCTGGCCGCCGCCGTGCGCGACGTCGGCGGCCAGGTTGAAGGTGGTCCTGGGCCCGTTCTTCTTGTTGCCGCGGTTGCGGCCGAACTGCTTGCTGGCCGCCATCGCCCTGATCCGGCCGGTGCCGGGCTCGACCATGGCCTCGGCGGCGACCTCGGTGTCCTCCGGCGAGACGTGCCGCTGGATCGCGTGCTCGGCCGCGCGCTGCGCGACCGGGTCCAGGCCGGTCCTGATCACCAGGCCGCCCCTGGCCATCCTGGTCCGCCGCTCGGCCGGGGTGTTGCCGAACGCCGGGTTCGACAGCAGCTCGTACTGGACGTACAGGCAGTAGTAGGGGTACGCGCTCTGCCCGCAGCCGCCCGGCTCGGGCCGCAGCCGCAGGTCCAGCGGCGCGTTCTTGGCGGCGTTCGCCTGGGCCTGCGTGATCAGCTTGAGCCCGGCCATGCGGTCCAGGACGAGGTCGCGCCGCTCCTTCAGCCGCGTCTCGTGCGAGCGGCCGAGCGAGGGGTCGGTCGAGTACGGCATCCGCACCGCCCCGGCCAGCGTGGCCGCCTGGGTCAGCGTCAGCTTGGAGGCGCTGGTGGAGAAGAAGCGCCGGGCCGCCGCCTCGACGCCGTGCGCGCCCGCGCCGAAGTAGGCGATGTTCAGGTAGCGCTCAAGGATCTCGTCCTTGCGGTACTTGCGTTCCAGGGCCAGCGCGTACCGCAGTTCGGTGATCTTGCGGGCCAGGTTGGGCGCCCGCGCTTTGTCCCGTTCGGCGTCAGTACGGGCGCTCTCGACCAGGATGTTCTTGACGAGCTGCTGCGTCAGCGACGAGCCGCCCTGCCGGATGCCGCCCGCCTGCGTGTTGGTGAGCAGCGCCCGCAGCGTGCCCCGGACGTCGAGGCCGCCGTGCTCGTAGAAGCGGGCGTCCTCGATGGCGACGATGGCCTTGCGCATCAGGGGCGCCACGGCCGCGAGCGGCACGGTCGTCCTGTTGGCCTCGTAGAACTGGGCGAACTGCCTGCCGTCCTTGTCCAGCAGCCTGGTCACCTGCGCCAGGGGCTCCTCGCGCGGCGCGGGCGGCAGGTCGACGAAGGTGTCGGCGACGTTCTTGGCGGCCAGGCCGCCACCGCTCACCACGGGAACGGCCAGTGCCGCCGCCAGCACCCCGCCGAGCGCCCCCGCCATGGCGAGGCCACCGATGGATCTGAGTACGGTCACGCAGATGATCTGCAACCAGCAGATCATCGGCAAACGCTCACTTCCTCGGTCTTTACCGTTCTCTTCGGATGTTCAGACCAAGCGAGACGAACTGCTCGTACGGCCGGTGGTACCCCCGCTCGATGTGGTGCACGCCGCGCAGCGTGGACGTCCCGTCGGCCACAGCGGCGGCCAGGACGGCCGAGAACCCGGCCCTGATGTCGGGCAGCGTCACGTCGGCGCCCCTGAGCTTGGAGACCCCGCGCACCACGGCGGAGTGCCGGGCGTTGGTGTCGTGGTAGCGGCAGGCCGGACCGCCCAGGCACTGGTCGAACACCTCGATCTCGCAGCCCATCCGCTGAAGCGCGGGCACGTAGACCAGGCGGTTCTCGAAGACCGTCTCGTGCAGCACCGACATGCCCTGGCTCTGCGTGAACAGCACCATGAGCGGCGTCTGCCAGTCGGTCATGAACCCGGGGTGGGTGTCGGTCTGCACGGCCGCCGAGCGCAGCCCCTCGGGCGGGGCGGTGGCGCACAGGTACTCGTCGTTGATGTCGAACTGGGCGCCCATCCTGGCCAGCGTGGTGATCGCGGTGACCAGGCGGTCCTGGGGACAGCCGTGCACGCGGACCTCTCCCCCGGTGACCAGCCCGGCCGCCAGGTAGGAGAACGCCTCGATGCGGTCGCCGGTCAGCCAGGTCGAGGCGCCGCGCAGGTGGTCGACGCCCTCGATGACGATCCGGCGGTCGGGCGACAGCTCGATCCGGGCGCCCATGCGCTGCAGGAACAGCGCCAGCTCCACCACCTCGGGCTCCATGGCCGCGTTCTTCAGCACGGTCTTGCCCTCGGCCAGCACCGCCGACATGAGGATCGTCTCCGTCGCCCCCACGCTGGGGTACGGCAGTTCGAGCCGGGCCCCGTTGAGCCGTTTGGCCTTGGCGGAGATGCCGTTGTCCCCCACCTCCACCTCGGCCCCCATCGCGCGCAGCGCCTCCACGTGGAAGTTCACCGGCCGCCGGCCGATCGGGTCGCCGCCGACCAGCGGGACGAACGCCTCCCCCGCCAGGTGCAGCAACGGGCCGAGCATCAGGATGGGGATGCGGTTGAGCCCGGTGAACGCGTCGGGCACCCGCGGCCTGATCTCCGCGCCGCGCTCGATGCGGATCTCGGAGCCGGCGATCTCGACGTGGATGCCGAGCGCCTCCAGCATCGCGGCGGTGATGCCCACCTCGCCCACGTCCGGGGCATTGTGGATACTGCTCTCGCCGTTGCCGAGCATGGCGGCGACCATGTG
The DNA here is from genome assembly GCF_053596455.1 of Nonomuraea sp. NPDC001699. Taxonomy (NCBI): domain Bacteria; kingdom Bacillati; phylum Actinomycetota; class Actinomycetes; order Streptosporangiales; family Streptosporangiaceae; genus Nonomuraea; species Nonomuraea sp. NPDC001699. The sequence continues at coordinate 273,401 of NZ_JBSFGF010000003.1, forward strand.
CTTGGACACACCGTTCTTGGAGCCCCGTACGACGACGTCCCCGCGGAGGGGGCCGGAGGGCTCGATCATCCAGACCTCTTCTGCAATCACGAAGCGAGCCTAACCGGGAGATACCATCAAGCAGGTTCGGATGCAGTTGCGAGGGGGAATGGCGTGACGAGGGAAGTACGCGCTTTTGCGGTAACTGTCCTCATACTCGCCACTCTCGGAGTCGCCGCCGGGCTGAGCTGGTCCGCGATCTCGCCGCGGGCTCCGTACCAGGTGACCGATCATGGCCTCGTGCTGGCCGACCTCACCACGCAGGCGCTGATCGCGGCCGACGGCTGGTTCGCGGTGATCACGGGCGCTCTTGGGCTGCTCTGCGGCGGTCTGGCGTGGTTCGGCGGGCGGCGGTGGATGCTGCCGGTGCTGCTCGGGCTGTGCGCGGGCGGGGTGGCGGGCAGCTTCCTCACGTTGTGGGCCGGGTCCACGTTCACGATCGGCGCGGTGGTGGTGGAGGCCGCGGCCGAGCCCGGGGTGCGGATCGTCCCCGGGGCGCTGAAGCTGACCGCCCAAGGGGTGCTGGTGGCCTGGCCGCTGCTCTCGGTCGGCCTGTTCGGGCTGCTCGAAGGCATGCACGGCTACCGCGAGTCGCCGTTGCGGCAGCCGTACGGGATCGAGCCCTAGACCTGCCCTGGACCTACAGCGGCGGGCGGCGCAGGCCGTGGCCGGTGGCCTGCTCGAACGCGCGGGCCACGCGCAGCACCCTGGCGTCGGCGAACGGCCGCCCGACGATCTGCACCCCGACCGGCAGCCCCTCGGGCGTGAACCCGGCCGGCACCGACGCCGCCGGCGCGTGCAGCACGCTGATCCAGTACGCCGAACGCATCCAGGCCAGGTAGTCGGGCAGCCGCTCGCCGTTGATCTCGCTCACGTGCGGCTGCTCCACCGGGAACGGCGGCACCTGGCTGACCGGCGCGATCAGCACGTCGTAGGTGTCGAAGAAGGCGGCCATGCGCTGGTAGAGGCCGCTGCGCAGCCGTTCGGCGCGGGCCAGGTCGGCGCCGGTGACCGTGCGGCCCTGCTCGACGTTCCAGCTCGTGTTGGGGCCGAGGCCGGTCAGGTCGCCGAAGGACAGGGCGTAGTACCAGGCGCGGTAGATCCGGAAGGCGTCCTCGGCGTCGGACAGGTCCAGCGCGACCTCCTCCACGTGAGCCCCCAGCTCCTCGAACACGGCCGGCGCCGTCGCGGTCACCGCGGCCGTGCGCGGGTCCACCGGCAGCCCGCCCAGGTCGGGGCTCCACGCCACCCGCAACCCGCGCACCCCCTGCTCGGGCTCGGGCGCGAACCTCTCCTTGATCGCGAACGGCGAACGCGCGTCGAACCCGGCGACGGCCTCCAGCATCAGCGTGAGGTCGTCGACCGTGCGCGCCATCGGCCCCGGCACGGCCAGCGTGTACCAGGCGGCCGTGTCGGAGGGATCGGGGACGCGGCCCGGCGTGGGCCGCAGCCCGACGACGTTGCAGAAGGAGGCCGGGTTGCGCAGCGAACCGCCCATGTCGGAGCCGTCGGCCAGCGGGACCATGCCGGTGGCCAGCGCCGCCGCGGCCCCGCCGCTGCTGCCGCCGGCGGACCTGCCGAGGTCGTAGGGGTTCCTGGTGGCGCCGAAGACCTCGTTGACCGTGTGCGAGCCGGTGCCGAACTCGGGCGTGTTGGTCTTGCCGACCGTGATCGCCCCGGCCGCGCGCAGGCGGCGCACGATCAGATCGTCCCGCTCCGGGACGTTCCCCGCGAACAGCGGCGACCCGTACGTCGTGCGGATGCCCGCGGTGTCCACCAGATCCTTGTGCGCGACCGGTACGCCGTGCAGCGGCCCCTCGGGCTCGGCCGCGTCAGCCTCCCGGGCCGCCGCCAGAGCCCGCTCGGCCACCAGCGTCACGATCGCGTTGACCTGGGGGTTGACCTGCTCGATCCGGTCGAGGTGAGCCTGGAGCAGCTCCACGGCGCTCACCTGCCCGGTCTTGACCAGGTGGGCCATCTCGGTCGCGGTCAGGTAGTGCAGTTCGCTCACCCTGCGATCCTGCCCCACCTCCCGGCCGGGACACGACGGCGACCTTTGCCCACCTCCCCCGCCCGGCTTGGCACCCACCCACAAGCCGGGCGGGGAGGCCCTGCGGGTCAGGCGCCCAGGCAGGCCGGGCCGAGGAGTTGCTTGAGGTCGCCCATCAGCGCCGGGGACGGCGACACCCGGAGGCGGTCGTCGACCCGCATGACGGTCGTCTTCGGCCCGTTGTGCACCTGGAGGTGCACCTCCGAGGTGCCCGGATGCGTGGTGAGGATCTCCTTCAGCCGCCCGACCACCGGCGGCGTGCACCGGGTCAGCGGCAGGCTCACCAGCAGCGGCCCGCCCGCCTCCTGGCTCAGGTCGGGCGCGGTCACCTCCATGGCGATGATCTTCGCGACGTCCTCGCGCTTGTCGATGCGCCCCTTGACGAAGACGATCGCGTCCTCGGCCAGGATCGTCGAGCACAGCTGGTACGACGACGGGAAGATCATCACCTCGATCGCGCCTTCGAGGTCCTCAAGCTGGGTGAGCACCCACGTGTCACCCTTCTTGGTGACCTTGCGCTGCACCCCGCTCAGGATGCCGCCCAGCGTCACGACCTGCCCGTCGGCCCGGCTCTCGTCCTGGACGGCGGCGATCGAGCAGTCGGCCCCCGCGGCCAGGATGTGCTCCACGCCGAACAGCGGATGGTCGGAGACGTAGAGCCCGAGCATCTCCCGCTCGAACTGCAGCAGCGTGTTCTTGTCCCACTCCCCCACCGGGATCTGCACGTCGAAGGTCTGGTCCTCGCCGCCGTCGATCGCGCCGAACAGGGAGTCCTGGCCGATGGCCTCGTTCTTCTTGATGTCGATGATCGCGTCGACGGCCTGCTCGTGCACCATGACCAGGCCCTTGCGCACGTGGCCCAGCGAGTCGAAGGCCCCGGCCTTGACCAGCGACTCGATCACGCGCTTGTTGCACACGATCGCGGGCACCTTGCGCAGGAACTCCTTGAAGTCGGCGAAGCGGCCCTTGGACTTGCGCGCCGAGATGATGCCGTCGACGACGTTGCCGCCGACGTTGCGCACCGCCGACAGGCCGAAGCGGATGTCGGTGCCGCGCGGGGTGAAGTCGAAGTCGGAGTCGTTGACGTCCGGCGGGAACACCTTGATGCCCATGCGGCGGCACTCGTTGAGGTAGAGGGCCGACTTGTCCTTGTCGTCCTTCACGCTCGACAGCAGCGCCGCCATGTACGCGGCCGGGTGGTTGGCCTTGAGGTAGGCCGTCCAGTAGGAGATCAGGCCGTAGGCCGCCGAGTGGGCCTTGTTGAAGGCGTAGTCGGAGAAGGGCAGCAGGATGTCCCAGAGCGTCTTGACGGCGGCGGCCGAGTAGCCGTTGTCCTTCATGCCGCTCTCGAAGGACTCGAACTGTTTGTCCAGCTCGGCCTTCTTCTTCTTGCCCATCGCGCGGCGCAGCAGGTCGGCCTTGCCGAGCGAGAACCCGGCGACCTTCTGCGCGATGGCCATGACCTGCTCCTGGTAGACGATCAGGCCGTAGGTCGTGTCGAGGATCTCGGCCAGCGACTCCTTGAACTCGGGATGGATCGGGGTGATCTCCTGCTGGCCGTTCTTGCGCAGGGCGTAGTTGGTGTGGGAGTTGGCGCCCATCGGGCCGGGACGGTAGAGGGCGCCGACGGCCGAGATGTCCTCGAAGTTGTCGGGCCTCATCAGCCGCAGCAGCGAGCGCATGCCGCCGCCGTCGAGCTGGAACACGCCCAGCGTGTCGCCCCTGCCCAGCAGCTCGTACGTCTTGCGGTCGTCGAGCGGCAGCTTCAGCAGGTCGATCTGCTCGCCGGTGGTGGACTCGATCATCTTCAGGCAGTCGTCGATGATCGTGAGGTTGCGCAGGCCCAGGAAGTCCATCTTCAGCAGGCCGAGCGTCTCGCAGGTCGGGTAGTCGAACTGCGTGATGATCGCGCCGTCGGAGTCGCGGCGCATGATCGGGATGTGGTCGGTGATGACCTCGCGGGACATGATCACGCCGGCGGCGTGCACGCCCGTCTGCCTGATCAGGCCCTCCAGGCCCTTGCCGAGGTCCATCGTCGCCTTGACGTCGACGTCTTCCTCGTAGAGCCTGCGCAGCTCGCCGGCCTCGTTGTAGCGCGGGTGGTCCTTGTCGAAGATGCCCGACAGCGGGATGTCCTTGCCCATCACGGCCGGCGGGAACGCCTTGGACACCTTGTCGCCCAGCGCGTAGGGATAGCCCAGGACGCGACCGGCGTCCTTGATGGCGGCCTTCGCCTTGATGGTGCCGAACGTGGCGATCATGGCGACCTTGTCGGCGCCCCACTTCTCGGTCACGTAGCGGATCACGTCGCCGCGCCTGCGCTCGTCGAAGTCGATGTCGACGTCGGGCATGGAGACGCGGTCGGGGTTGAGGAAGCGCTCGAAGATCAGGCCGTGCGGGAGCGGGTCGAGGTCGGTGATGCCCATCGCGTACGCCACCAGCGAGCCGGCCGCCGAGCCACGGCCCGGGCCGACCGGGATGCCGTTCTCCTTGGCCCACATGATGAAGTCGGCGACCACGAGGAAGTAGCTCGGGAAGCCCATCTGCTCGATGATGCCGATCTCGTAGTCGGCCTGCCGCTTGTGCTCGGCGTCGTAGCCCTCGGGCCAGCGCCGGTCCATGCCCTCCCAGACGGTCTTGCGGAAGAACTCGCTCTCCGTCAGCCCGTCGGGGATGGGGTAGGTGGGCATGAGGTTCTTGAACTCGAAGAACCCTGCCGGGTCGACCTTCTCGGCCACCAGGAGCGTGTTGCGGCAGCCCTCGGCCCACAGGTCGGAGGAGTCGACCGCGCGCATCTCGTCGGCGGTCTTGATGTAGTAGCCGGAGCCGTCGAAGCGGAAGCGGTCGGGGTCGGACAGCTGCTTGCCGGTCTGGATGCACAGGAGGGCGTCGTGGGAGGCGGCGTCGGACTCGTAGGTGTAGTGGGAGTCGTTGGTGACCAGCGGCGGGATGGCGAGCTCTTTGCTGATGCGGGTCAGGCCGTCGCGGACCCGGCGCTCGATGTCGAGGCCGTGGTCCATGATCTCCAGGAAGAAATTGTCCTTGCCGAAGATTTCCTGATATTTCGCGGCGGCCTTGAGCGCCTCGTCGTACTGGCCGAGCCGCAGCCTCGTCTGCACCTCGCCCGACGGGCAGCCCGTGGTGGCCATCAGGCCGTCGGCGTGCTCGGCCAGGATGTCGGCGTCCATGCGGGCCCACTTGCGCACGAAGCCCTCGGTGTAGGCGCGCGAGCTGAGCTTCATCAGGTTGTGCAGGCCGGTCTTGTTGCGCGCCCAGATCGTCATGTGGGTGTAGTAGCCACCCGCCGAGACGTCGTCCTTCTTCTGGTGCGGCTCGCCCCACAGCACGGGCTTCTTGTTGTGCCGCAGCTCCGGCGCGACGTAGGCCTCGATGCCGATGACCGGCTTGATGCCGGCGGCGGTGGCCTGCCGGTAGAAGTCGTACGCGCCGTGCATGTTGCCGTGGTCGGTGATCGCGATGGCGGGCATGCCCAGGTCGCCGACCTGTTTGAACATCTGCTTGAGCCGGGCGGCCCCGTCGAGCATGGAGTATTCGGTGTGCACATGCAGATGGACGAACGAGTCGCTGGACGACATGGAGCGGCGCCTCCCCGGGTCTGGATGCGATGGTGCGCTCCGACTCTAGTGGCCCGGACCGACATCCCGGAGCCGCCTCGCGCGCCCCGCGGAACCGGCGCGCCGGAAGCGTCGCGGCCACCGGCCTCGATATCGTCTCCCTCACGCAAAGTAATGAAGGAGACACCGGGTGCGCACGCAGTCCGACGAGGGATACAGCCACGCGCTGGGCAACCGCCAGATCCAGATGATCGCGATCGGCGGCGCGATCGGCGTCGGCCTCTTCCTCGGCGCGGGCGGCCGCCTGGCCGCCGCCGGGCCCGCGCTCGTGCTCTCCTACGCCACCGCCGGGCTGGCCGCCTTCTTCGTCATGCGGGCGCTCGGCGAGCTGGTGCTCTACCGCCCGGCCTCGGGCTCCTTCGTCGAGTACGCGGGCGAGTTCATCGGCCCGTGGGCCGCCTTCGCCAGCGGCTGGATGTACTGGGTCAACTGGGCCTTCACCGGCATCGCCGAGCTGACCGCCATCGCCACGTACATCCATTACTGGGCCGGCGGCTTCCCCCAATGGCTGACGGCGCTGCTCGCGCTGGGGTTCGTGCTGGTGGTCAACCTGCTGTCGGTCAGGCTGTTCGGCGAGCTGGAGTTCTGGTTCGCGATGCTGAAGGTGCTGGCCATCGTGATCTTCCTGGTGGTCGCGCTGGTGCTGGTGGTGTTCGCCGTCGGCGACGCCGGGCCGCGCAACCTGGTCGCGCACGGCGGCTTCCTCCCCACCGGCTTCCCCCTGGTGCTGATGAGCCTGCAGTCGGTGGTGTTCGCCTACGCCTCGATCGAGCTGGTCGGCATCACCGCCGGCGAGACCGCCCGGCCGCACGAGGTCATGCCGCGGGCGATCAACGGCGTGATCTGGCGCATCGCGATCTTCTACGTCGGCTCGGTGCTGCTGCTGGCCATGGTCCTGCCCTGGACGGCCTACCGCGCCGGCACCTCGCCGTTCGTCACGTTCTTCGCCGGGCTGGGGGTGCCCTGGGCGGCCGACGCGATGAACCTCGTGGTGATCACGGCCGCGCTCTCGTCCTGCAACTCGGGCCTGTACGCCACCGGCCGCATCCTGCGCTCGATGGCCACCAAACGGGAGGCCCCCGCCTTCGCCGCCCAGCTCAGCTCCCGCCACGTGCCGATCGGCGGGATCGTGTTCACCGCCGCCATGTTCCTCGGGGGCGTGGCGCTGTTCTACTACCTGCCCGAGCGCGCCTTCAACATCGCCACGGCGGTCGCCTCGCTGGGGGTGATCACCACCTGGGGGGTGCTGGTCTACTGCCAGATCCGGCTGCGCGCCACGGGGCACCGGTCGTCGTTCCCGATGCCGGGCTCGCCGTACACCAACTGGCTGACGCTGGGCTTCCTGGTGCTGGTGATCCTGCTGATGCCGTTCGCCGACCGCGATCAGCAGGTGGCCTTCTTCCTGATCCCGGCCCTGGTCGCGGGCATCGCGCTCGGCTGGGTGGCCGTGAGCCGCCGCCGGCGGCTGCGGGAGGCCGCGCAGGAGGCGGGTTAGGCTCGTCCGGGCAGGAGTCGCCGCTCGGGGGAGGCCACACTGGACAAGCTGGACGACACACTGGATCCCGCACTCGACGAGACGGCGACGGCCGTCCCCGCCGTCCCCGCCGTCCCCGCCATCGGGCCGCCGGACACCGCCGGGCCCGCCCCCTCCCCCGTGTCCGCCGTGCCCGCTGCCTCGGCCCCGGTCGGGGGCAGCGCGGAGCGGCGGCGACGGCAGGTCTGGCGGGTCGCGGCGGTGGCCGCGGCGGTGGGGGCCGTGCTCGCGCTGGCCGGAGTGCCGCTGGGCGTCTATCCGAAGCTCGCCTGCGCGGTGTTCTCCCCCGGCTGCCCGGAGGAGCCGCTCCAGGAGCCGCGCGGCAGGCTGCCGCGGCTGACCCGGCTGACGCCCGTCCAGGCGGCGCTGAGCGGCACCTACGTCGCGCTCGGCGACTCCTACTCCTCCGGTGAAGGCGTCTACGCGCAGGACGCGACACCGGTCAACGACGGCGCCGACCGCTGCCACCGCTCCCGGGGCTCCTACGTGCCGCTGGTGGCCGGGGCCCATCCCTTCAGCGGCGGCAGCGCCTTCTACGCCTGCAGCGGCGCCACCACCCGCCAGCTCCTGTCCGGCCAGCACAGCCAGCCGCCGCAGATCACCCGTGTCGGCCCGTCGGCCAGCCTGGTGACGCTCAGCATCGGCGGCAACGACGCCGGGTTCACCGACGTCCTGACGGGCTGCATCGTCAAGCTGCCCTGGTCGTCGGCCTGCGTCGACCAGGACGCCGCGGTCGCCCGGCGCATCGCCGAGCTGCGGCCCAGCCTGTCCAGGGTGCTCGGCGAGCTGCGCGCACGCGCGCCGGGGGCCCGGGTGATCGTCCTGGGCTACCCCAGGCCGTTCCCCGCCTCGCCGGTCCGCACGGTCGACAACCTGAGCGTGGCCGACCAGCGCTGGCTCAACACCGTCGCCCGCAGGCTCAACGACACCGTCGGCGCCGTCACCGCCGAGTACGACCGGGGCCTGGCCGGCCTCGGCGCCGCCGGCAGCGTGGAGTACGTCGACGCCTACGAGGCGTTCACGGGCCACGAGGCCGGCACGCCGCAGCCGTACCTCAACAGCCTGGCCGTGGACATGGACCCGCTGACCGTCAACGCCCGCAGTTACCATCCCACCGGCGACGGCTACCGCCGCTTCGCCGAGCTGATCAACCGGCAGATCACCACCGGCCCCGGCCGCCCGTTGCACAACTTCCGGCTCACCGACGGCTGAGCCCCCGGGCGGCCGGCCCGCCGGGGCTCAGCGACGGGCGCGCTCCTCGGCCAGGTGGAGGCCCGCCTCGATGACCGCGTTCATGACGGCCGCCAGCCGCTCCTCACCCAGCTGCGGCGCCCGCGCCGCCATCCTGGCCACCAGCGCCCGCTCCCGCGCCAGATCCCGCCCGGCGAACCCGCCGACGGGCTTGAGCCGCTGCACGACGCCCGCCAGGGAGGCACGGCGCTCCAGGAGGGTGGCCAGCGCCGCGTCGACCCGGTCGATCGCCTCCCGGCACTCGGCCAGCGTGGCGGGCGACTCGGGCCGCAGCAGCGCACCGACCAGCGTCACGGCCTCCTCCGCGGCCCTCACGTCCGCCTCCGCGCCCCCCGGACCGCCGTCCTGGACGGATGCGCCGGAGCCGCCGGGCCCGGCCACCACGAGACCGTCGGCGCCCGCCGCCACGGCCGCCGCCGCCAGCCCCGGGTCGTGCGAGACGTCGGCCAGCACCGGACGCCCCGACGCGGCCCGCGCCGCCCGCAGCACCCCGAGGTCCAGCCGGCCTCCCTCGCACAGGACCACCTGCTCGTTGCCCTCGGCGGCGCAGTAGCCGGCCAGCCCCACCCATTCCTCCACCGACGCCGACGGCCGCCGCTCGACCACCACCGGCAGCCCGAGCCCGGCGGCGGCCCGCACCAGCGGGATGTCCCGCGTCCACGCGGACCCCACCACGACGGCGGCGGCCAGCGCCGCGATCGCCGGCAGGTCCGCCGCCGAGTACGGCTCCACCAGCGTGGCCCCCTCCCGCAGCGCCTCACGCGCGTCGAGCTGCCCCCGATGCGGGCGCAGGCTCACCCGCCCGCCGATCACCACGGCCGGGCCGTCACCCACGCGCAGCCCGCCTATCGTCACCATGTGCCGCTCCAAGGTCGATGTCATCTCGACTCCCCACTCGGGCCGGCCCAGCGAAGCCGGCAGGAAAACCAAAAAGGCAGAGACGGGGCGTCTCTGCCTTGTGCCGACTCCAGGTGGTCGCTAGCTGACGACCGGCCCTCCCGGAGCCGGCTCGGTAAAGGTGTAGCGACAAGTCATGTCTGAAACCTTACACCCGCCTCCACCTGCTGGACGTTCCTTCTCATATGCCGGACTGACCTTCTGGCGAGTCGCCGATGATCCCTCGCTATGGGAGTATTTCTTGGCCGAGAGGGAGGGTTTGAGGCCGTTGATGTCGGATCGCAAGCAGGACGGACGCCGCATCGCCGGCCGGTACGAGCTGCTGGAGCCCATCGGCAAGGGCGGCATGGGCATCGTCTGGCGAGCCCACGACGAGCTCCTCGACCGCACTGTCGCGGTCAAGGAGGTCCGCTACGCCGCCGCCTTGGGCGACGAGGTGCAGTTGCTCAACCGGCGCACGATGCGCGAGGCGCGGGCCGCGGCCAGGTTCGAGCACCCCAATGTGATCGTCGTCCACGACGTGATCGAGGAGGACGGCCGGCCCTGGATCGTCATGCAGCTGGTCCAGTCGCGCTCCCTGGGGGCGGTGATCAAGCAGGAGGGGCCGCTGTCGCCCGAGCGGGTGGCCGGGATCGGCATCGCCGTGCTCGACGCGCTGCACCGGGCGCACGAGGCCGGCGTGCTCCACCGCGACGTCAAGCCCGAGAACGTGCTGCTGGCCGACGACGGCAGGGTCGTGCTCACCGACTTCGGCATCGCCACGCTGGAGACCGAGACGCAGCTCACCGTGACGGGCCTGGCGGGTACGCCCGCGTTCATCGCGCCCGAGCGGCTCAAGGGGCTGCCGGCGCGCCGCGAGTCCGACCTGTGGTCGCTGGGCGCGACGCTCTACACGGCCGTCGAGGGCCGCTCGCCGCACGAGCGCGGCATGGCGCTGGCCACGATGCACGCCGTCCTGACCGACGAGCCCGACCCCGCGACGCACGCGGGCCCGCTGGCCGCGGTGATCAGCGGGCTGCTGGTCAAGGAGCCGGTGCAGCGCCTGTCGTACGAGGAGGCCGCGCGGATGTTGCGCGAGGCCGCCACCGCGTCGAGCGCGCCGGAGACCAGGCGCTTCCCCAGCCGGAAGCTGCGCGTCCCCCCTCCCGCGCCCGCCCCCGTCGAGGACGAGGACGAGGACGACACCCCGACCGACCCCGACCTGCCCATCCCCGCCCCCGTGCCCACGCCCAGGAGCAGGGCCACCGGCACGCCGCCGCCTCCCGAGACCGGCCGGCGTCCCACGGTCTCGACCAGGGACGCCGCGCCCACGGGCGAGCCGACGATGAGCGCCCGCCAGGAGGGCCGCAGGTACGGGCCGATCGCGCTGGCGGCCGGGGCCGTCGTGCTGGTCGCCGGGATCGGCGGCTACCTCGGGCTGAGCTCGGCCCCCGAGAACCAGTCGTCCAGCTCGCCGCAGGCCAGGCAGTCCGCCAAGGTCCACCACTCGCCCTCCGCGTCCGCCTCGGCCACCGAGCCGAAGCCCACGGCCACCGCCACCGTCGCGCCCACCGTCACGCCGTCCTCCTCGCCCTCGTCCACGCCGGACAAGACGGAGGAGTCCGACCCGCTGCCCAGCGGCTGGAAGATGTACAAGGACAAGCAGCTCGGCTTCTCCATCGGGCTGCCCAAGGGCTGGGACGTCTGGACCCGCGGCGGCCGGCAGGTCAAGTTCAAGGGCCCGGGCGGCGCCCCGAACGCCTACCTCATGATCGAGGAGGCGGCCAAGCCCGGCAAGGACCCGTACAAGGACTGGAAGAGGCAGGAGCCGTCGCTCAAGAACAACTTCGGCGGCTACAAGAAGCTCGGCATCAAGAAGGTCGACTACATGAAGGCCGCCGCCGACTGGGACTTCACCTGGAACACCGACACGGGCAAGACACGGGTGCGCGACCGGGGCTTCGTCACCGACAACGGCAGGGCGTACGCCATCTACTGGCACACCCTCAACAGCCACTGGAAGAAGGACTACCACTTCTTCGAGGGCTTCGCCGCGACCTTCAAACCCGCGAAGTAGGCTTCCCTGCGTGGAAAGGCAGGTCAGCAACCGGTATCGCCTCATCGAGCCCCTCGGCGAGGGCGGCATGGGGGTGGTCTGGCGTGCCTACGACGAGCTGCTCGACCGTACGGTGGCGATCAAGGAGGTCCGCTACACGGGCGTCGGTGACGCCCAGCGGGCCGACCTCAACCGCAGGACCATCAGGGAGGCCAGGGCGGCGGGCCGCCTCGACCACCCGTCGGTGATCGTCATCCACGACGTCGTCGAGGAGGACGGCCGGCCGTGGATCGTCATGCAGCTCGTCCGGTCCCGTTCCCTGGCCGAGGTGATCGGCGAGCGCGGCCCGCTCCCGGCGGCGCTGGTGGCGATGGTCGGCGGCCGGGTGCTCGACGCGCTGCGGGCCGCCCACGCCACCGGGGTGCTCCACCGTGACGTCAAACCCGAGAACGTGCTGCTGGCCGACGACGGCAGGGTCGTGCTCACCGACTTCGGCATCGCCGCCCTGGAGGCCGAGTCCGGGCTGACGGCGACCGGCGGGCTGGTGGGCACCCCGGCGTACATGCCGCCGGAGCGGCTCAACGGCGAGCCCGCCCGCCCCGAGTCCGACCTGTGGGCGCTGGGCGCCACCCTGTACGCGGCGGTGGAGGGGCGGCCGCCGTTCAAGCGCGACTCGTGGGCCGCGACGGTGGCGGCGGTGCTGCGCGACGAGCCCGAGCCGCCCGTGCGTTCGGCGGCGTTGCGGCCGGTCATCATGGGGCTGCTGCAGCGTGACCCGGCGGCCAGGATGCCCGCGGGAGAGGCCGCGCGCCTGCTCCACCAGGTGGCGACCGGGCAACCCCTGATGGCCGACCAGACCCCGATGTGGTCGACCCCCTTCGCGCCCCCGGCCCCCGCCCCGCACAACCCCCACACCACCCCGGACAACCCCCACGCCGCTCCGAGCGGCCCCCAGCCCATGCCGGGCGGCCCCTACCCCGCGCCGCAGGGCTCAAGGCCCGTCACCGATGACGGGCGCCCGCCGCACCGGACGGTCCCCGGAGCCCCGCGGCGGCGCGGCCGGGCGGCGTGGGTCGCGGTGCCGGCCGCGGTGGCCGTCCTGGCGCTCCTGGGCGGCGGCGGCGTGCTGCTCTACCAGCAGTTGTCGGGCCCCTCCACGCCCACCCCGACGATCGGCGCCCAGCCGCCCGCCACCGACGTCCCCACCCCCTCGACGCCGCCGTCGAAGGAACCGACGCCCACCCGCTCCGGTGACCCCACCGAGAAGCCGACGGACGAGCCCACCACCACAGCCCCGCACGTCCCCGCCGGCTGGCGCCCCCTCACCAGCGCCACCGGCCACTTCTCCATGGCCGTCCCCAAGACCTGGCAGGCCGCCAAGAACCCGACCAGGGACAGCATCCGCATCTCCGGCCCCGGCACCCCGGGCGTGCTGATCGTCGAGTGGACCGTCCCCGACATCCCCTGGAAGGACCCGGAGCAGCACTGGATCGGCCTGGAGAAGGAGATCAAGGCCAAGGGCGAGTTCGACCGCTACACCCGGATCGGCATCACCCCCACCGACTACCTCGGCCTGCGCGCCGCCGACTGGGAGTTCACCCGCATGCGCGAGGGCGAGCTCATCCACGTGATCAACCGCGGCTTCCACACCGCCGCCGGCCGCCCGTACGCCCTGTACTGGGAGACCCTCGACTCCCGCTGGGCCACCGACCGGCGCTGGTTCGACACCTTCGCCAAGACCTTCCGCCCGGAATGACGCCGGAGCACGACGGCGCGCGCGAACGGGCCCGGTTCTGGCGGCATCCGGCGGTCCCCGGGACCGACCTGCTCAAGGCCCGCTACGTCACCCATCGTTTCTCCCGGCACGTCCACGACGGGTACGCCATCGGGCTGATCGTGGCGGGCGTGGAGGAGTTCGACTACCGCGGCACGCTGCACCGGGCGGGCGCGGGCGAGCTGGTGCTGGTCAACCCGGACTCGGTGCACACCGGTCAGGCGGGCACGCCGGGCGGGTGGGCGTACCGGATGCTCTATCCGTCGGTGGAGGCGGTGGCCGGGATCGCGGCCGAGCTCGACGCGCCGCTCGCCACCCCGTACTTCCCCGAGCAGGTGGTGCGCGACCCGGAGATGGCGGCGCTGCTCGAACGGGCGCACCAGGCGGCCGAGCGCGGCGACGCGCTGGCCGCCTCCACGCTGTCGCGCACGCTGTTCGCCCGGCTGCTGACCAGGCACGCCGCCCCCAGGCCGGACGCGGCACCGCCGGGCGCCGGCCGGCAGGCGGTGCGCGAGGCCATGGCGCTGCTGCACGAGAGCCTGCTCGACCCGCCGACGCTGGAGGCGCTGGCGGAGGCGGTGGGGGTGCGGCCGTTCCCGCTGCTGCGCGCGTTCAAGGCCGTGACGGGCCTGCCGCCGCACGCCTACCTCACCTCGCTGCGCATCCGGCAGGCGCGCCGGCTGCTCCTGGCGGGGATACGCCCGGCGCAGGTGGCCGCGGACGTCGGCTTCACCGACCAGGCCCACCTGAACCGGCATTTCAAACGCGTCGTGGGCGTGCCGCCCGCCGCCTACCAACGGGCCGCAGGAACGTACAAGACCGGACATTTGCCCAGTTCATAAACTTTTCTTCATGGAACAGACAACTCGCCGGTCCGCCGCGGTGCGGGACGGCCTGGGTGTGGGGCTGGCCGTGGGGCTGTCCGGCCTCGCGTTCGGCGCGGCGGCGGTCACCGCCGGGCTCAGCGTGCCCCAGGCGTGCGTGCTGAGCCTGCTGGCCTTCACCGGGGCCTCCCAGTTCGCGCTGGCCGGGGCCATCGGCGCGGGCGGGGACCTGGTGGCGGCGTCGGCGGGCGCGCTGCTGCTCGGCGGCCGCAACACCCTCTACGGCCTGCGCCTGGCCGACCTGCTGAACGTCCGCGGCCCGCGCCGCCTGCTGGCCGCCCACGGCGTGATCGACGAGACCACGGCCGTCACGCTCGCCCAGCCGGACGAGCCGTCGGCGCGCACCGGATTCCTCACCACCTTCGCCAGCCTGTACGTCGCCTGGAATCTCACCACCCTCGCCGGCGCGGTCGGCACGTCCTTCCTGGGCGACCCGCGCGTCCTCGGGCTCGACGCCGTGGGCCCGGCCACGTTCCTGGCCATCCTGTGGCCGCGGCTGGCCGCCAGCGGGCGGCTGCGGGTGCTGGCCGTGGCCGGGGCCGCGGTCGCGCTGGCGGCCAGCCCGTTCTTCCCGCCCGGCGTGCCGGTGCTGCTGTCGGCGGTGGCGGTGCTGGTGGTGATGGTGCGATGACGGTGTGGTGGGCGGTCGTCGCGGTCGGCCTCGGCTGCTACGCGCTCAAGCTGGCCGGGCTGGCCGCGCCGCGCCGGGTGCTGGACCATCCGGCGGTGCGCAGGTTCGCCGAACTCGTGCCGGTGGCGCTGCTGGCGGCCCTGATCGCGGTGCAGATGTTCACCGAGGACGGCAGGCCCGCCTTCGACCCGGCGCGCACGGCCGGGCTGGCGGCGGCCGTGGTCGCCCTGCTGCTGCGGGCGCCGTTCCTCGTCATCCTGGCGGCGGCGGCCGTCGTCACCGCGCTTGCCCGGATGTTTCTCGGGTAGTCGGCGTGCATGTCCGATTCTGCGGGGATGGTCGGGGGCCGCTACCGGCTGCTCAGGACGATCGGCCAGGGCGGTATGGGAACCGTGTGGCAGGCCCACGACGAGGTGCTCGGCCGTGACGTGGCCGTCAAAGAGGTGCTCCCGCCTCCCGACCTGAGCGGCCCCGAACGCGAGGTGTTCGCCGTACGCACGTTCCGCGAGGCGCGGGCGGCCGGCCGGGTGGCGCACCCGGGGGTGGCGGCCGTCTACGACGTGCTGGAGGAAGGCGGGCATCCGTGGATCGTCATGCAGCTCGTGCACTCCCGCACCCTGGGCGAGATCATCCGTACCGACGGCCCGCTGCCGCCGGGCAAGGTCGCCGCCATCGGGATGCAACTGCTGGAGGCGCTGCGCGCCGCGCACGCGGCGGGCGTGCTGCACCGTGACGTCAAGCCCGACAACGTGCTGCTGACCGAGGACGGACGGGCGGTGCTCACCGACTTCGGCATCGCCACCACCGAGGACGAGGCCCCCGTCACCAGGACCGGCATCCTCATCGGCACCCCCGCCTTCATGGCCCCCGAACGGGCGGCCGGCGGCCAGGCCAGGCCCGCCTCGGACCTGTGGTCGCTGGGCGTGACGCTGTACATGGCGGTCGAGGGCCATTCCCCCTTCCACCGGGACAACGCGCTGGCCACGCTCGGCGCGGTCATGCACGCCGAGCCCGAACCGCTGGCCCGCGCGGGCGTGCTGGCCCCCGTGCTCCTCGGGCTGCTGCGCAAGAACCCCTCGCAACGCATGTCGCTGGAGGAGGCCGAGCAACGGCTGAGGCTGATCCTGACCGGCGGGCCACTGGAGCAGACCGGCCCGGTCCCGGTGCCCCCGATGGCCGTGCGCCGCCCCCGCAGGACGCCGATCCTGGCCGTCGCGGCGGGCGCGCTGCTGGTGGGCCTGGTCACCGGCGGCGCGGCGTGGTGGACGAAGCAGTCGGACCGGCCGGTGCAGGGCCGCGCCCCGACGATCCCGGCGCTCGTCACCCCACCCGTCAGCGACGCGCCCAAGGACACGCCGAAGACCACGCCGGAGGACACGCCGAAGGACACGGTCACCGGCTCGCAGCCGCCCCCCGCCACCTCGCATCCCGCGCGATCGGCCGATCCCTCGCCGCGCGGCGAACGGACCAGCGCCCCCGCGAAGAAGCCGACGCCCACCAGGTCCGCGACCGAGAAGGACGAGCAGCGGCAGAAGCAGGACGACGCCCCCTCCAGGTCCCCGGGCCAGATCGACCCGTCACAGGACGGCGAGGAGTAGCGCGGGTCCGCTCAGGAGTCGGCGGCGACGGCGTCGAGCGCCTTCTGCAGGTCCTCGGGGTAGTCGGTGCTGAAGGACATCCAGTCGCCGGTGGCCGGGTGCTCGAAGCCGAGCGCGACCGCGTGCAGCCACTGCCGGGTGACGCCCAGCCGGGCCGCGAGCGTGGGGTCGGCGCCGTAGAGCATGTCGCCGACGCAGGGGTGGCGCAGGGCCGACATGTGCACGCGGATCTGGTGCGTACGGCCGGTCTCCAGCTTGATGTCGAGCAGCGAGGCCGCCCGGAACGCCTCGATCGTGTCGTAGTGGGTGACCGACGGCTTGCCACCCGCGACGACGGCGAACTTGCCCTCGCCCGAGGGATGGCGGTCGATGGGCGCGTCGACGGTGCCCCTGAACGGGTCGGGGTGGCCCTGGACCAGCGCGTGGTAGCGCTTGTCGACCGTGCGCTCCTTGAAGGCCCGCTTCAGCGCCGAGTACGCGTGCTCGCTCTTGGCCACGACCATCGCGCCCGTGGTGTTGGCGTCGAGCCGGTGGACGATGCCCTGCCGCTCGGCCGCGCCGCTGGTGGCGATCGTGTGCCCGGCGCCGAGCAGGCCGCCGATCACGGTCGGGCCGGTCCAGCCGACGGTCGGGTGGGCGGCCACCCCGATCGGCTTGTTGACCACGATGATGTCGTCGTCCTCGTAGACGATCGTCATGCCCGGCACCGGCTCTGCCACCGGCATCGGCGTGGTGACCGGCGGCGGCAGCGTCACCTCCAGCCAGGCGCCGGCGTGCACGCGGTCGGACTTGGCCGGCTGCCCGCCGTCGACCTGCACCTCGCCGGCGGCGATCAGCTCGGCCGCGCGGGTACGGGAGAAGCCGAACAGCCGCGAGATGGCCGCGTCGACCCGCTCGCCCTCCAGCCCGTCGGGAACGGGCAGGCTGCGCCGCTCAGTCATCCTGGGCCTCCTTCCCGGTCGTGGTCTCCCTGGTGCCGTCGATCTGCACGTTGCGCCAGGCCAGCAGCACCGCCAGGATGCCGCCGCAGACGATCGCCGAGTCGGCGACGTTGAACACCGGGAAGTAGTCGATCACCGGGAAGTGACCGGGCAGCACCTCGATGAAGTCGACGACGTGCCCCTGCAGCTGCGACGACCGGCCGAACCCCGACGGGTAGCGCAGCAGCCTGTCGGTCAGGTTGCCGAGCGCCCCGCCGAGGAGCAGCCCGAGGGTGATCGCCCACGGCAGGCTGCGGAGCTTGCGCGCGGTGCGCACGATCGCCACCACCACGCCCGCCGCGATGAACGTGAACACGAACGTCATCCCCGTGCCGATGCTGAACGCGGCGCCCGAGTTGAAGATCACCCGGAACTGCAGGACGTCCTGGAGGACGACGAGGGGTGCCTTGCCTTCGAGCGTGCGCAACACGATCGTCTTGCTGATCAGGTCGGCCGCGTACACGACGACCGCCAGCGCGGTGAGGATCGCGAGGAGACGTCCGCGCGGTCTGCCTACCGGCGTTCCTCCTTCTGCTTGCAGGCCACGCACAGCGTCGCCCTCGGGAACGCCTGAAGGCGTTCCTTGCCGATCGGCTTGTGGCACGATTCGCACACTCCATAGGTCCCTGCGTCGATCCTGGCGATCGCACGTTCGTTCTGCGCGACCAGATCGCGCGCATTCAGGGTAAGGGCGATCTCGCGTTCGCGCTCGTACGTCTTGGCGCCGGCGTCCGCCTGGTCGTCGCCCGCGCCCTGGGTGACATCACCCGAGGCTATCTCCGACTCGTGGCGGAGGATGTCGGCCTCCAGCTCGTCGACCTCGGTCCGCAGCCTGCCGCGTACCTCGGCCAGCTCCTCTTCCGACCACATCGACGGTGTAGCGGTCTGCGTGACTGCCGCCATGGCTGCCTCCATGCTGATCAAGGCCGTGAATGGTGCGGGCAGCTTAGGATCCTCATAACGGAACGGCAAACGACCCGCCGGATGGTTTACCTCACCCGTACTATCCCGCCTCGCCCGTTCAACTCCTGCCCAGGCACGTCCATTCCCACAAATTTCCTCCCCGTGTACCAACGCGGTGTGCCGACGCGGCGGGCGTCCGGGGGCTCTGGAAGTCTTCGGCCCCACTCTGCGTTATGGTTTGAGACTGCAAGGCGTTGATGGGGCCCGCTGTGAGGGATATCACCCCGGAGCCGCCGGAAGAACGGCTCGGCAGAGCTCACTAGACCCGGCAGCAGGCGAATGAAGAGGGCCTCTCCCGAGGCCAAGAAGGGTGGTACCGCGGAGCCGCGAGGCTTCGTCCCTTCACGCAAGCCACAACCGGCCGCTGACGCGTGGAGGTCCTGCCCGACATGTCTTCCCCATCTTTCCGCTCTCTTCCCGCGCAGGTCGACCTGCCCGCGCTCGAGCGCGAGGTCCTCGACCGCTGGCGGGACGGGAAGATCTTCGAGCGGTCCGTCGAGCAGAACGCCGGCAACCCCTCCTGGGTCTTCTACGAGGGCCCGCCCACCGCCAACGGCCTGCCCGGCGTGCACCACGTCGAGGCCCGGGTGTTCAAGGACCTGTTCCCGCGCTACAAGTCGATGCGCGGCTTCAGCGTCCCGCGCAAGGCCGGCTGGGACTGCCACGGCCTGCCCGTCGAGGTCGGCATCGAGCGTGAGCTGGGCCTGACCGGCAAGAAGGACATCGAGGAATACGGCATCGCCGAGTTCAACGCCAAGTGCCGCGAGTCGGTGCTGCGGCACGTCGACGCGTTCGAGCAGATGACCGAGCGCATGGGCTACTGGATCGACCTGTCCCAGGCGTACCGGACGATGGACCCGTCCTACATCGAGTCGGTGTGGTGGTCACTCAAGACCGTCTTCGACAAGGGGCTGCTGTTCCGCGACTTCCGCATCACGCCGTACTGCCCGCGCTGCGGCACCGGCCTGTCCGACCACGAGCTGGGCCAGCCCGGCGGCTACGAGAACGTCTCCAGCCCGTCGGTCTACGTGCGCATGCCCGTCACGTCCGGGCCGCTGGCCGAGCTGGGCGCCGCGCTGCTCATCTGGACGACCACGCCCTGGACGCTGGTGTCCAACACGGCCGTCGCCGTGCACCCCGACGTCACCTACGTCGCGGCCAGGACCGCCGACGGCGAGGTGCTCGTGGTGGCCGAGCCGCTGCTGTCCGTCCTCGGCGAGGACGTCACCGAGGTGGCCCGCTGCACCGGCCGCGAGCTGGAGCGCACCCGCTACAGCCGCCCCTTCGACCTGGTCGACATCCCCGGCGCCCACTACGTCGTGCTCGGCGACTACGTCACCGTCGAGGACGGCACCGGCCTGGTCCACCAGGCCCCCGCCTTCGGCGCCGACGACATGGCCGTCATCAAGCGGTACGACATGCCCATCGTCAACCCGATCGGCCCCGACGGCCGCTTCCTCGACGACGTGCCCATGGTCGGCGGCCGCTTCTTCAAGGACGCCGACGAGGAGCTCACCGAGGACCTGCGCCGGCGCGGCCTGCTGTTCCGCGGCAGCCACTTCGAGCACTCCTACCCCCACTGCTGGCGCTGCCACACCGCGCTGCTGTACTACGCGCTGCCGTCCTGGTACATCCGCACCACCGCGGTCAAGGACCAGATGTTGTCGGAGAACGCCGGCACCAACTGGTTCCCCGAGACCATCAAGTGGGGCCGGTTCGGCGAGTGGCTGCGCAACAACGTCGACTGGTCGCTGTCGCGCTCGCGCTACTGGGGCACGCCGCTGCCGCTGTGGGTGTGCTCGGAGGACGAGAGCCACGTCACGTGCGTCGGCTCGCTCGAAGAGCTGGGCACCCTGGCCGGCCAGGACGTCTCCGCGCTCGACCCCCATCGCCCGTACGTCGACGACGTGACCTTCGACTGCCCCTCCTGCGGCGCGCCGGCCACCCGCGTGCCCGACGTCATCGACGCCTGGTACGACTCGGGCTCGATGCCGTTCGCGCAGTGGGGCGCGCGCGGCAAGCCCGAGGGCGTCTACCCCGCGCAGTTCATCTGCGAGGCCACCGACCAGACCCGCGGCTGGTTCTACTCGCTGATGGCGGTCGGCACGCTGGTCTTCGGCCAGTCCTCCTACGAGAACGTGCTCTGCCTCGGCCTCATCCTGGCCGAGGACGGCCGCAAGATGAGCAAGCACCTGGGCAACATCCTGGAGCCGATCCCGCTGATGGACCAGCACGGCGCCGACGCCCTGCGCTGGTTCATGGCCTGCTCCGGATCGCCGTGGTCGGCCCGCCGGGTGGGGCACAACACCCTGGAGGAGATCGTCCGCAAGGTCCTGCTGACCCTGTGGAACACCTCCTCCTTCTTCACCCTGTACGCCAACGCCGAGTCCTGGACGCCGGCCGAGCCGGCTCCCCCGGCCGCCGAGCGTCCGCTGCTGGACCGCTGGGTGCTGGCCGAGCTGCACCGGACGGTCGCCGAGGTCACCGCGTCCCTGGACGAGTACGACACCCAGCGCGCCGGCCGCCGCCTGGCCGACTTCCTCGACGACCTGTCCAACTGGTACGTCCGCCGCTCCCGCCGCCGCTTCTGGCAGGGCTCGCGCGACGCGTTCGCCACCCTGTACGAGTGCCTGGAGACGGTCACCCGGCTGATGGCGCCGATCACGCCGTTCGTCACCGACTACCTCTGGGACGTGCTGCGCGCGCCCGGCGCGCCCTCCTCCGTCCACCTGGCCTCCTGGCCGCAGGTGCGCGAGGACCTGCTCAACCCGGCGCTGTCGGACCAGATGGCGCTGGTCCGCCGCCTGGTCGAGCTGGGCCGCTCGGCCCGTGCCTCCTCCGGTGTGAAGACGCGGCAGCCGCTGCGCCGGGCGCTGGTGGGCGCGCACGGGTGGCCGTCGCTGCCCGCCGAGCTGCGCGGGCTGGTGGCGGACGAGCTGAACGTCCAGGCTCTTGAGGACATGTCCGGATTCGACTCCGATCTCGTGTCGTACACGGTGAAGCCGAACTTCCGGGCGCTCGGCAAGCGGTTCGGGTCGCGTACCAAGCTGGTGGCCGCCGCGGTGACCGCCGCCGACGCCACCCGCGTGGCCCGTACGCTGCGTGGCGGCACCCCCGTCATGATCGAGGCGGACGAGCTCGGCGAGATCATGCTCGGCCCCGACGAGGTGATCGTCACCGAGCAGCCGCGCGCGGGCTGGGCCGTGGAGAGCGGCGCCATCGGCACCGGCACCGGCGAGACCGTCGCCCTCGACCTGGAGCTGTCCGACGAGCTGCGCCGCGCGGGCCTGCTGCGCGAGGTGATCCGCCTGGTCCAGGAGGCCCGCAAGTCCTCCGGCCTGTCAATCACCGACCGCATCGACCTGTGGTGGACCGCCTCCTCCCCCGACCTGGCCGCCGCCCTGCGCGCCGACGGCGGGACGGTCGCCGACGAGGTGCTGGCCACGTCCCTCACCGAGGGGCCCCGGGAAGACCTCCCGGCCCACCACGACGAGGACCTGGGCCTGACCTTCCACCTCCGCCGCGCCTGACACCGCGCCGCCCTGGGCCCCCGCTCCGACGCGGGGGCCCTCCGGGCCTCCCCCTGAAACGGCGACAATCGGTCGTATGACGAGGATCGAGACCCCGTGGGGCCCGTGGGAGGCCCTGCCCCTGGACGAGGTCGTCGCGCTGATGCGCGGACTGGCCGCGCCCTGGTGGGTGGCCGGCGGCCACGCGCTGGAACTGACCGCCGGACGCGCCTACCGCGAGCACGCGGACGTCGACATCGCCCTCCTGCGCCGCGACCAGCTCGCCGCCCGGCGCCTCCTGACCGGCTGGGACGTCCACGCCGCGATCACCCCCGGCACCCTCAGCCCCTGGCCCGTGGACGAACCGCTCCCCGGCTCCGCCCACGACATCTGGGTACGCGAACACCCCGGCGGCCCCTGGCGTTTCCAGCTCATGCTCGACGAGTCCGCGGCAGACGAGTGGATCTACCGGCGCGACCCGCGCATCCACCGTCCCTTGACAGACCTGACCATCGGGCGGGACGGCTTCCGGTACGTCGTCCCGGAAGTGCAACTGCTCTACAAGTCCAAGGATCGCCGCCCGAAGGACGAGATCGACTTCGCCACCGTCCTGCCCCTAATGAACGACGCCCAACGTCACTGGCTGGCCACAGCCCTCCGAACCGACCACACCCTCCACCCCTGGCTCCCCCACCTACTCCCCCTGACCTCCGGGCGCCCTGACCAGGAGCCCCTCACCAGAGCCCCTGCCCCCTGGGCCCCTGGCCTCCGGGGCTCCTAGCCTCCGGCTCCCCTGGCCTCTGGGGCCCCTGACCTCGCGGACGGCCCCTTCGCCAGTCACCCCCTACCCCGGTCTCCTGGAGAGCCTTCCGGGCCGGGAGCGGGGCCGGGGCCGGGAGCGGCGGAGTTCTTTAGTCGGTCGTCTCGCGGTCGTTCCGGCACACCGAGCAGCTGGTGAGACCGGCGGCCTCGGCCTCGGCGACCGTCATGGTCTCCACGCCCGTGTCCCCCGCGCCTCTGATCAGCGGGCAGGCGGTGCCGTGGTAGCGGCGCGTGCCGACGATGACCTTGACCGTCGCGGAACGCTCACCCGCTCGCGCGGGCCCGTCTCCGGAACCGCCCTCCGGCGCCTCGCCCTTCTTGCCGGCGCCGGCCGAGCCGCGCTTCGCAGGGGCGGTGGGCGGCTTGGCGCCCTCCGCCTTCGGGGCCGCAGGGCCACCAGAAGAGGCCGGCGCAGCCCCAGAAGGCCGCTCGGACGCCCCAGCAGCCCCACCCGAGGGTTCCGCCTGAACGGGCAGCCCGGAGGCCGTCACCCGAGGCTGCGGAGCCGTGTCGGGATCCGAGGAATCGTCCTCATCGGCAGGCCGCGCGGCCGGTTCGGCGGGCTTTGCGGGCCGTACGGGCGAATCGGCAGGCCGTGCAGGCCCGTCGGCGGGCCGTGCGGGTGAACCGGCGGGTCGTGCGGGCTGGTCGGTGGGCGACGGCCGGGCCGCGGTAGACGGCTTGCCCGGCGCGCTCTCGACCGACTTGCCCGAAGTCGCCGCATCGGCGCCCGTCCCGCCCGAGGAAGCCGCACCGGCTCCCGGCTTGCCCGCCGACGCGGGCCGCTCGACGGACGCCGCAGCCGCGCCCTTGGACGCCGGCCCCGCACCCTTCGATGCCGGTGCCGCGCCCTTGGACGCCGAGACCGCGCCTTCGCCCTCGGCCGAAGCCGAACCCGAGGATCCCTTGGCGGGCCCAGACGCCTCCTTGGCCGGCGCCGAAGGGCTCTTGGCCGGGGCGGACGGGCTCTCCGACGAGGCGGAAGCGCTCTGAGCGGCGGCCGACGCCCCCTTGGCGGCGTCCTCGGAGGAGGGACGCGTGGGCCGCTCGCGCTCCGACGGCGGCCGGAAGTACGAAGTCTGGATGTCCCCCTGCTCGTCATCGGCGTCAGGCGCGACAGCGGAGGAGGAAGAAGAGGGTTTGGCCTGGTCGCCCGCCTGCGCGGCGGCGGCCGGACGCCCGAACCACCCGGTGGTGCCCTCCTCGCGGGAGGCGGCGGGCTCCGGGGTGGGGGTGGAAGCCTTCGCGTCGGGCTTCGGCGGTGCGACCGGCGGGCGCAGGTCCCGGGTCTCCGCGGAGGCCTCGGCCCGGTTGTCCGCCACTTTGGAGGGGGTGGCGCCGGGGCCGGGCGTGACGACGGGCTCGGGGCCGGCGGCAGGCGGCAACTGCCGTCCGCCGAGCGCTGCGTCTGGAAGGCACGTCGTGCAGGGCGTGAAGCCCTCCTCGCGTGCCTCCTCGTGGGTGAGCTCCTCGTGATCCCGTCCGGCCAGCTGGCGGCAGCCTGGCACGTGGTATCTCCTGCGGCCCGGGATCACCAGCACGATCGCGTCCGGCGAGATGCCGCTCGCCGCGGGGCGGCGAGGCGCGGAGGCCGGAACGGCGGTCCGCTGAGGCGTCTGCGGGTGCGGGTGGGGCTGTGGCCGCGGCTGGGGCCCGGCAGGACCGGTCTGGTTGTACGGCAGGCCAGGCGGCGGGAGCGGGGCCGGAGGGGTGGCCGGCGCAGCGGCCCGCCCACCACCGGGAAACAGCTCGTGACGCCGCAGCAGCGCCCCGATCACCAGGAACAGCGCGGACAGCACGCTGACCACGATGGACCACATGATCAGGAACGGCTTAGCCAGTACGAAGCCCGCGATCAGCAGCACGACCGCCGCGAGCACCAAACCAGCACTGATAAGGATCACAGGGGGCTCTTTCGAGTGACAGGTCCTAGTGACCCGTTACTTTACCGGCGGTCGTTGTGCGGGCCGTCGCTGCCGGGGAAGGCGCCCTGCGGAGCCTCGCCGCCGAACGGGTTGGGACCACCGGGAAGAGGCTGCTGGCCACCCTGGGGAACCGCGTGCGACATGGCGGGAGCCTGCCCCTGCGGACCGGACATGACCGGGAACCCACCGCTGCCCTCGGCGGAGACGTTGAGCTCGGCGAGCTGGTTCTCCAGGTAGAGCTTGAGGCGGCTGCGGTACTCGCGCTCGAAGCTGCGCAGTTCCTCGACCTTGCGCTCGAGCTCGTCGCGGGTCTGCACCAGCGAGCCCATCGCCTGGCGGTGGCGCTCCTGCGCGTCGCGCTCAAGCGTCTCGGCGCGGGCACGGGCGTCGCCGATGACCTGCTCGGCCTGGCGGCGGGCCTTGGTGAGGATCTCGTCGGCCTCACGGCGGGCGCGGGTCACCGTCTCGTCCGCCTCCCGGCGGGCGTCGGAGATCGCCTGGTCGGCGGTCTGCTGGGCGAGGGCCAGCACGCGGGCCGCGGTGTCCATGTTGTCCTCGGCGGGAGGCATGCTCATGGCCACGGGCTGCGGCTCGGGGGCTCGCATCGGCTGCGGCTCGGGGGCCCGCATGGGCTCCGGCTGCGGCGGCGCCATCATCTCCGGCTTGGGCTGCTCCTGGACGGGGGCGGAGGCCATGGGCATGCCCATGCCGCCCGGCACCTTCCCACGCAGGCACTCGGCCAGTTTGGCGCGTAGCTCCTCGTTCTCTTGGATCAGGCGGTCGAGCTCAGCCTCCACCTCGTCGAGGAAGGCATCGACCTCCTCCTCGTCGTAGCCCGGCCGCAGCCGGGTGGTACTGAACTGCTTGTTCCGCACATCAGCGGGCGTCAGCGGCATTTTTTGGTCTCCTTGGCGCGCTTGGAGTCTGTCCGGAGGGACGGTGAACCCGAATCACTTCAGCGCGGACACGAGTTGGATCACGACCGGCACCCCACCAGCCCGCCTCACCGGCCGCCCAGTGACCCAGCGATCTGGATCAAGATCAGGACGACGATGAACAGGACAGTGAAGCTTAGGTCAAAGGCCACCGTACCCAACCGGAGCGGGGGAATGAAACGGCGGAGGAACTTGAGAGGCGGGTCGGTCGCGGTGTATGTCGCCTCCGCCAGCACCAGCACGACCCCGGAAGGCCGCCACTGCCGGGCGAACGCCTGTACCGTCTCAAAGATCATCCTGCCGATGAGCAGAACCAAATACAGAGACAGGACTACGACCAAGATCCCACTCACGATCTCCACGGCCCGGCCGCGCCTCCACTTCTGGTGTGCCCTCCCGGCCGCGCGTGGACCCGGTTGGGTGCGATGGACATACAGAGACTCTAACTCTGATTGAAGAACCCGCGTTCCGCGATTCGGGCCTTGTCCTCGGCGGTCACCTCGACATTGGCAGGGGACAACAGGAACACCTTGTTGGTAACACGTTCAATGCTTCCATGTAGCCCGAAGACCAGACCTGCCGCGAAATCCACGAGCCGCTTCGCGTCGCTGTCAACCATTTCGGTCAGATTCATGATGACCGGGGTGCCGTCGCGGAAGTGCTCTCCGATGGTTCGGGCCTCGTTGTAGGTCCGGGGATGGAGGGTCGTGATGCGCGCCAGGTCGGTCGTACGGCGCTCCAGGATCGTCGTGGCGGGCCTGGGCGCGGGGACCCCGGATTCGGCCTCCTCGTCGCGGTCCTGGACCGCCACGGGCCGTTCCTCGCCGGTCCGCTGGACATCGTCGTCGTAGGCGTACTCGTCGGTGTAGGTCTCGTACCTCTCGTAGCGGTCGTCCTCCACGAGACCGAGGTAGACCGCCATCTTGCGCATCGCGCCGGCCATCGCTAAGTCGTCCTCCTGCTCATGGTCGCACTCGCTCGGACCCGTCGCCGGGGCCGAGGCGGCAGCCGTACCCCCTTGGAGCTCACCGCGGATCGACCTCTACTTGATCATGGGCCTGAAGACCCACTTGAGGGGACATTACCTGACGAAGGGCCTGCGACGACCGAGCAACGCCGTACCGATCCGCACGTGTGTCGCACCGTACGCGACCGCTTCGTCGAGGTCCTGGCTCATGCCCGCGGAGACCATCGTGGCCCGCGGATGCTGCTCCTGGACGCGGGTGGCGACATCGCGCAGGACGGCGAAGGCCCGGGCGGGCTCCTCCCCCAGCGGGGCGACCGCCATGACGCCGCCCAGCCACACGCCCTCGGCCAGCGCCACCTCGTCGGCCAGCGCGAGCACGTCGGCGGGCCGGGCGCCGCCCCTGCTGGGGTCGTCGTCGAGCGCCACCTGGATCAGGCAGCCGACGTTGCGGCCCTGCCGCACGGACTCCTTGCTGATCGCCTCCAGCAGCCGGAGGCGGTCGAGCGAGTGGATCACGTCGGCGTACCCGACGACGGACCGCACCTTGTTGGTCTGCAACTGGCCCACGAAGTGCCAGGTGAGCGGCAGGCCGGCCAGCTCGTGCGCCTTGGACGCGGCCTCCTGGTCACGGTTCTCGCCGACGTCGCGCACGCCCAGCTCGCACAGGATGCGCACGTCGTCGGCCGGTCTGGTCTTGGTGACCGCGATCATGGTGACCTCGCCGCGGTCGCGGCCCACCGCGTGGCAGGCCTCGCCGATGCGGGTCTCGACCTCGGCGAGGCCGGCCGCGATCTCGTCCCTTCGCACGCCTGTCTCCCTCTCCCTGCCTCCATCGTCCCGCAGTTCGGCCTGTACGCCGTACGCCACGATGGCCCCCTTTCCGTGCCGCGGGTCGGTTCCCGGCACACACGACGGCGCCGCTCCCGTATGCCTGCGGGGAGCGGCGGTGGGTGGTGAGCTACTTGAGGAAGTCGGGGACGTCGAGCTCCTCCTCCTGCTCCTCGAAGATCACCCGAGGACGTTTGGGAGGCTCCGACATGCGGGAGGTGATGGGCGTGGGCGGATTGGCCGGTTCAGGCGTGGGCCTCGGGATCGAGACGGGGGCCTGCGGCTCGTCGTCGCCGAGTGCGGCGGCGACGGGCTCGGCGGGCTGGACCGGCTCCACCGGGCGCACGGGCTCCGGACGCGCCTCAGGACGCGGCTCCGGCCTGAACTCGCGCGGCTCGGGACGCGCCTCCGGCCTGAACTCGCGCGGCTCGGGACGCGCCTCCGGCCGGAACTCCTGCCGGGGCTCCGGCCTGAACTCCTGGCGCGGCTCGGGACGCGCCTCCGGCCTGGGCTCGGCGCGGAACTCCTGGCGGGGCTCCGACCGAAGCTCGGCACGCGGCTCGGGACGCGGCTCAGGACGCGGCGCGGGCGGCTCCGACTTCACGCTGGGCGAGGCCGGGACGCCGGGCCGCAGGGCCGAGGAGGACACCGGCGCCGCGGGCTGGGCGGCCGGACGGGCCGCGGGCCTGGGCAGAGGCTTCTCCACCGGCGGCGGCACGTCGTCGAAGCCCGCCGCGATCACCGTGACCCGCACCTCGTCGCCGAGGGCGTCGTCGATGACCGTGCCGAAGATGATGTTGGCGTCGGGCGCGGCGGCCATCGACACGAGCTGGGCCGCCTCGTTGATCTCGAACAGGCCGAGGTCGGAGCCGCCCGCGATGGACAGCAGCACGCCGTGGGCGCCGTCGATGCTCGCCTCCAGCAGCGGGCTGGAGACCGCCATCTCGGCGGCGGCGACCGACCGGTCGTCGCCGCGCGCGTGGCCGATGCCCATGAGCGCCGAGCCCGCGCCCGACATGACCGACTTGACGTCGGCGAAGTCGAGGTTGATCAGGCCGGGCGTGGTGATCAGGTCGGTGATGCCCTGGACACCGGACAGCAGCACCTGGTCGGCCGCCTTGAACGCGTCGAGCACGCTCACCTGCCGGTCGGAGATCGACAGCAGACGGTCGTTGGGGATCACGATGAGGGTGTCGACCTCGTCGCGCAGTGTCTCTATGCCGGCCTCGGCCTGCGAGGCGCGACGCCGCCCCTCGAAGCTGAAGGGCCGGGTCACCACGCCGATCGTCAGCGCGCCGAGCGACCGGGCGATGTTGGCCACGACCGGCGCGCCGCCGGTGCCCGTGCCACCGCCCTCGCCGGCCGTGACGAAGACCATGTCGGCCCCCTTGAGGACCTCCTCGATCTCCTCACGGTGGTCTTCGGCCGCCTTGCGCCCCACGTCGGGGTTGGCTCCGGCGCCCAGTCCGCGCGTGAGCTCGCGGCCCACGTCGAGTTTCACATCGGCGTCACTCATCAGCAGCGCCTGGGCGTCGGTGTTTATGGCGATGAACTCGACGCCCTTGAGTCCCTCTTCGATCATCCGGTTGACGGCGTTCACTCCGCCGCCGCCGATGCCGACGACCTTGATGACCGCGAGGTAGTTCTGCGGTGCTGCCACGACGAGGGGCCTTTCCGCTCGTTGACTTGCCATTTCGGTGCGGATCGTCTCCGCTTTTTCTCAGTTTTCGTAACTCTCAACCTCAGGTTGAGATTTAGATTTATGTCAACCTGAGGATTGATACGGACAGTAGGAGTCCCCTACCAGGCGGGTCAACTAACCGCGCCGCAAGCGCGTCCGGCGTGTCGCGGGCTGTCCGATTCGCTCCGAAGTCGCGCCTGGTCGGGGCCTTCCTCTTCCGAAGGTCCGATCTACAGGCTCTCACGCCGCGACCCCCACCTCGCACAGGCACGCGATGCCCTTGCCACGGAGTTGCCAGACCCTGACACTCGTGATCACTTCAAGGTGACGACGTCGGGAGAGCTGACGTCGTACAGGGTGGCCTTGCGGCCCAGGAGCGAGACCAGGATGCGGCCTTTCTCCTCCGGCCTGTCGGCGCCGCCCCACAGGACGGTCCGGCCGTCGGACAGCTCCAGCGTCACGCCCTCGGCCGAGGCGGCGCGCACCTGCCGGACCTTGCCCGCCACCACCGGCGGCAGCGCCTGGACGACCTGGAGCGCCGCCATGGTGGCCGGATCGCCCGCCGCCGGCCGGTCGACCTTGAGCAACGGCAGCATGAACGGCAACGTGTCCTTGACCTCGATCACCACGCCCTGCCTGTCGACGACCGCGAACCGGCCGCCCGCGGGGATCGCGGCGACGGGCTCGCGCTCGACCACCTCGATCTTGAGCGTGCCGGGCCACACCCGGTCGACCTTCGCCGTGGCGAGCTGCCGGATGCCGAGGACCCGCGTCTGGACGTCGGCCAGGTCGACCGTGGCCAGCGGGTGCAGGTCGGGCACGGCCGCCTGCTGCTTGATGTGCTCGCTGGTGACTGTGAGATTTCCCACGATCTCGATCGACCGCACGCCCAGCACCGGCGAGAAGAACACCAGCCAGGCGGCCGAGCCGACCACCCCGGCCGTCAACAGCACCAGGAACGCGTTACGCGCCTTCATCGCCCTCCTCGCACGCCGGCTACGAACGTACGCCACGGGCCGCCCGGCACCCGCCCGCCACGCCCGTACGGCTCAGGACAGGCGCGCCACGAGCTGCGGCCCGAGCTCGGTCACGTCGCCCGCGCCCATCGTGAGCACGATGTCGCCGGGACGCGCCCGCCCGGCCACCAGGTCGGGCACCGCCGCCCGGTCGGGGGCGTAGGCCACCCGCTCGGCCGGCAGCGGCACGCGCCCGGCCACCATCGCGCCGGACACGCCGGGCTCGGGATCCTCCCGCGCGCCGTAGACGTCGAGCACGATGACCTCGTCGGCCAGCGCGAGCGCGGCGCCGAAGTCGTCGGCGAAGAAGCGGGTGCGCGAGTAGAGGTGGGGCTGGAAGATCGCGATGACCCGGCCCGTGCCCGAGTAGGAGGCCACGACGTCGCGCGCGGCCCGCAGGTCGGCGGCCAGCTCGGTCGGGTGGTGGGCGTAGCTGTCGAACACCGCGACGCCGCCCGCCTCGCCCTTGGCCTCGAAGCGCCGCTTGGCCCCCGTGAAGGCCGCCAGGCCGTCTCTGATGTCCTCGAAGGCCAGCCCCAGCTCGTCGGCCACGGCGATGGCGGCGGTGGCGTTGAGGGCGTTGTGCGCCCCGGGGACGGCCAGGCGCACGTCTCCCCTGCCCTCGATGGAGAAGACCGTGCCGAAGCCGTCGGGCCGCACGCCGGTCACCCGGTAGTCGTCGCCGCTCTCGCCGTAGGTCCTGACCCGCAGCCCGCGCTCGCGCGCCCGCCCGGCCAGCTCGGCGGCCCCCGGGTCGTCGGCGCACAGGATGAGCAGCGAGCCCACCCGGTCGGCGAAACGGGCGAAGCTGTCGTGCACCGCGCGCGGGTCGCCGTAGTTGTCGAGGTGGTCGGCCTCGACGTTGGTCACCACGGCGATGTCGGGGGCCAGCATGAGGAAGGAGCCGTCGCTCTCGTCGGCCTCGGCCACGAACACCCCGCCCGTGCCCTCGTCGGCCCCGAGCCCGGTGGTGACGAGCTGGCCGCCCACGCAGTAGGACGGCTCGGCGCCGCACTTCTGCAGCGCCACGGTCAGCATGGAGGTGGTGGTGGTCTTGCCGTGGGTGCCGGCGATGGCCACGCCGGTGCGGCCGGCCATCACCGAGGCCAACGCGGCGGCCCGCGGGATGATCCGCAGGCCCTGCTTGAGCGCCTCGCCCAGCTCGGGGTTGGAGTCGCGGATGGCGGTGGAGACGACCACGGTGTCGACGTCGCGGATGTGGGAGGCGGCGTGCCCGATGTGCACGGTCGCGCCCAGCTCGCGCAGCTCGGTCACCAGCTCGGAGCTGCGCGCGTCGCTTCCGGTGACGCGGACGCCGCGCTTGAGCAGGATGCGGGCGATGCCCGACATGCCCGCCCCGCCGATGCCGATGAAGTGCACGCGGCCGAGCTCTTCGACGGCTACGGGATCGACCAGCTTGACGAGACTCATCGGGCTATCTCCAACACTTTCCTGGCAAGCATGATATCGGCGTCCTTGCGCCCCAGTCGGGAGGCGGCCTCCGACATGACGACGACCCGCTCGGGGTCGCGGAGGATGGGCAGCACGTTCTGGATGATCCAATCGGGTGACAGGTCGGAGTCGTCGACCATCAGGCCGCCGCCGCCCCGCACGACGCGCTCGGCGTTGACGGTCTGCTCGCCGTTGCCGTGGGGCAGCGGCACGTACGCGGCCGGCAGCCCCACGGCCGTCAGCTCGGCGCAGGTGAGCGCTCCGCTGCGGCACAGCGCGACGTCGGCGGCGGCGTAGGCGAGGTCCATGCGGTCGACGTAGGGCAGCAGCACGTATTGAGGGTCGCCGGGCGGCGGCTCGTGCTCGACGGTGTTCTTCAGTCCGAGCACGTGGAGCACCTGGATGCCGGCCCCGCGCAGCACCGGCGCGGCGGCCAGCGCGGCCTCGTTGAGCGACCTGGCGCCCTGGGAGCCGCCGAACACCAGCAGCGTGGGCCGGTCGTTCTCCAGCCCGAACCAGGAGCGCGCCTTGTCGCCGGTGGACAGCCGGTCGAGCGTGACGATCTCGCGGCGCAGCGGGGTGCCGATGAACTCGGCCTTGGGCAGGGAGGCGTCGGGGAAGCCGGTGAAGACGTGGTCGGTCAGCCGGGCGCCCAGCCGGTTGGCCAGGCCGGGACGGGGGTTGGCCTCGTGGACGACGATCGGCAGGCCCTTGCGCTTGGCCGCCAGGTAGGCCGGCGTGGCGACGTAGCCGCCGAAGCCGACCAGGATGTCGGCGCCGACCCGGTCGAGCACGCCGGAGACGGCGTTGATCGCCCCGGCCAGCCGGCCCGGCACGGTCAGCAGGCTGGGAGTGATCGCCCTGGGCAGCGGCACGGCCGGCACCAGTTCGAGATCGTAGCCCCTGGCGGGCACGAGCCGCGTCTCCAGGCCGCGCTCGGTGCCCACGCAGGTGATGCCGACGCTCCGGTCAAGATGGCGCAGCGCGTCCGCAAGGGCGAGCGCGGGCTCGATGTGCCCGGCCGTCCCCCCACCGGCGAGGACCACCCTCATCTCGGTCACTCCCTAACGTCTCACTCGGCCTCTGGACGTACCCCCCAGGCCAAGCCAGCTTAGGCCCCGTGCGGCGGGTCCGGGGCCACGCGCGGCCAAGGCTTCGCGCGCGCCGGGCTCGCGTTTGGCGAACGACAGCAGGATGCCCAGCGCCGCGAGCGTGGGGAGCAGGGACGATCCGCCGTAGGAGACCAGCGGCAACGGGATTCCGGTGATGGGCAGGACGCCGAGCACCGCGCCCATGTTGACGGTCGCCTGCCCGACGATCCAGGCCACCATGGCGGCCGCGGCCAGGCGTACGAAGCCGTCGTTGACCCGGACCGCCACCCGCAGCCCCGCGTAGCCGAGCAGGCCGAACAGCGCCACCACGATCAGCGTGCCCATCAGCCCCAGCTCCTCGCCGAGGATGGCGAAGATGAAGTCGCTCTCGCCGTGGGGCAGCCAGCTCCACTTCTGGCGGCTGCTGCCGAGCCCGAGCCCGAACCAGCCGCCCGAGCCCATCGCGATCTGCCCCTGGACGGCCTGGTAGCCGGCGCCCTGGGCGTCGGCCCACGGGTCGAGGAAGGCCCCGATGCGCTTCATCCGGTAGGGCTCGACCTTGATCATGATGACCGCGGCCAGCACCGCCAGCGCGAGGATGCCGCCGAACAGCTTGACCGGCGCCCCCACCACCCACAGCAGCGCCAGGAAGATCATGAAGAGCACGAGGGTGGTGCCGAGGTCGCGGCCGAGCAGGACCATGACGACCAGGATCGCGGTGCCGGGCATGAGCGGGATCAGCATCTGCCGCCACTCGATCCGGCCCTGCCTGGCCCGTCTGGCCAGCAGGTCGGCCCCCCACAGCACGAGCGCCAGCTTGGCCGGCTCGGACGGCTGGAGGGTGAACGGGCCGAGGTAGATCCACCGCTGCGCGCCCAGCTCGGACTCGCCGATGAACAGCACCATGACCAGCGCCAGCACCGCCAGCGCCATGAGCGGGTAGCCCGCCCAGCGGAAGAACTTCGGCGGCAGGCGTGAGCAGGCGTACATCACCGGCACGCCGACGCCGGCCGACAGCGACTGCTTGATGAACCACGAGAACGGGTTGCCGGTCTTCTGCTGCGCCTCGATCGCGGAGGCCGACAGCACCATCATCAGCCCGAGCGCGAGCAGCAGCGCGCTGCACATGATGATCAGGTAGTAGGTCGTCAGGGGCTTGTCGAGCAGTTCCTTCAGCACGGCGCGCTGCTCGCGGAACCAGCTCGCCGGGCTCTCCTGCGCCTTGCCCTGACCCGCGGCCGGACGGGTGCCGGCGGTCCCGGTGCTACTGCTCACGCCGCCGCCTCAGCTCGTGGACGGCACGGGCGAAGGCCTCCCCTCGCGCCGGGTAGCCGGGGAACATGTCGAGTGAGGCGCCCGCGGGGGAGAGCAGCACGGTGTCCCCTGGCGAGGCCAGGCGCGCGGCTTCGGTGACGACGGTGTCCATCACACCAGTGTCTTGGCCCGGGATGTCCACGACGGGGACATTCGGCGCGTGTCGCGCGAGTGCTTCGGCGATCGCCGCGCGGTCGGCGCCCAGCAGCACCGCGCCGCGCAACCGGGGCGCGGCCCGCCGGACCAGGTCGTCGACGTCGGCGCCCTTGAGCTGACCGCCGGCCACCCACACGATCGACGGGTAGGCGCTCAGCGCGGCGGCGGCGGCGTGCGGGTTGGTGGCCTTGGAGTCGTCGACGTAGTCGACGTCGCCGACCCGGTCGACGTGGGACAGGCGGTGGGGGTCGGGCTTGAAGGCGCGCAGCCCCAGGCGTACGGCCTCCGACGGGACGCCGAGCGAGCGGGCCAGGGCGGCGGCGGCCAGGGCGTCGGCCACGTTGTGGGGGGCCAGGGGCCGGATGTCGGCCAGCGTGGCCAGCTCTTCGGCCGCCTCCACCGGGTCGTCCACGAACGCCCGGTCGACCAGCAGGTCCTCGACCACGCCGATCTGGCCGCTGCGCGGCACCCGCAGCGTGAAGCCGACGGCGCCCTCGTAGGGCTCGGCCAGGCGGGCGCACTCGGGGTCGTCGGCGTTGTAGATCACGGTGCCGGCGCGTTCGTAGATGCGGCCCTTGGCGGCGGCGTACTCGGCCATCGAGCCGTGCCAGTCGAGGTGGTCGGGGGCGATGTTGAGGATCGCCGCCGCGTGCGGGGCCAGGGTGCTGGACCAGTGGAGCTGGAAGCTGGACAGCTCGACGGCCAGGGCGTCGTACGGCTCGGCGACGGCGCGTACGACCGGGACGCCCACGTTCCCCACGGCCAGGGCGTTGCGCCCGGCGGCCACCAGGATCGAGGTGAGCATGCGTACGGCGGTGGTCTTGCCGTTGGTGCCGGTCAGCGCGAGCCAGGGGGCCGCGTGCGGCGGGCGCAGCCGCCAGGCCAGCTCCACCTCCCCCACGACCTCGACGCCGGCGGCCAGCGCGGCGGCGATCAGCGGGTGGTGCGGCGCCCAGCCGGTGGTGACGAGCCTGGTCACGCCCTCGGGCAGGGCCATCTCGCCGAACCTGGTCTCGACCCCGGCCCTGGCCAGGGCGGCCGCGGCGGCGAGCTGCCGCTCGCCCTCCACGGCCTCCACGACCACGACCCGCTCGCCGCGCTCGGCCAGCACCTCGGCCACCGCGGTGCCGGAGACGCCGAGCCCGGCCACGCACGTGAACGTCATGACTTGGGCATCCACTCGACGTAGAACAGCCCGAGCCCGAGCGCCGCGCAGAGCCCGGCGATCAGCCAGAACCGCACCACGATCGTGGTCTCGGCCCAGCCCTTCAGCTCGAAGTGGTGTTGCAGCGGCGCCATCCTGAACACCCGTTTACCGGTCATCTTGAAGAACCCGACCTGGATGATGACGGACGCCGTGATGATCACGCACAGCCCGGCCAGGATGATCAGCAGAAGCTGCGTGCGGGTGGCGATGGCCAGCCCGGCCAGCACGCCGCCCAGGGCCAGCGAGCCGGTGTCGCCCATGAAGATCTTCGCCGGCGGCGCGTTCCACCACAGGAACCCGACCAGCGCCCCCAGCACGGCGGCGGCCACCACCGACAGGTCGAGTGGATCTCGCACCCAGTAGCAGTTGGGGCCGAGCTGGTCGATGCAGTTGTTGCGCAGCTGCCAGTTGCCGATCAGCACGTACGCGCCGAGCACGACGCCGGTCGCGCCGCTGGCCAGGCCGTCGAGGCCGTCGGTGAGGTTCACGGCGTTGGAGAACCCGACGATCATGAACAGCACCCAGATGGTGAAGCCGACGATGCCGATCGAGGGGCCGATGTCGCGCAGGAACGACAGCCGGGTCTCGGCGGGGGTGATGCCGTAGACGTTGGGCTGGCGGGTGATCAGCACGGCGAACACGGCGCCGACGACGAGCTGGCCGAGGGCCTTGGCGCCGCTGCGCAGGCCCAGGCTGCGCTGCTTGTAGATCTTGATGAAGTCGTCGAGGAACCCGACCGCGCCGAGGCCGGTCATCAGGAACAGCACGAGCATGCCCGACACCGTCGGCGGCGTGAGCGTGGCCAGATGGGAACCGCCGTAGGCCAGCAGCGCGGCCAGCACGAAGACGATGCCGCCCATGGTGGGGGTGCCCCGCTTGCCGAGGTGGGCCTGCACGCCCTCCTCGCGGATCTCCTGGCCGTAGCCGCGCCGGGAGAACAGCCTGATCGCCAAGGGGGTCCCCAGCATCGACAGGACCAGGCCCACCGCGCCGGCGATGACGATGTTGATCACTGAGCGGCACCTCCGAGAAGGAGCTCCGCCGTGCGTTCCAGGCCCATCGCGCGGGGGCCCTTGACGAGCACCGCGTCGCCGGGGCGCAGCAGGCCGGCCAGTGCGGCCGCCGCTGCCTCGGCGTCAGGGACGTGTACGATCCGGGTCATCTGGGGAGCATATGGCCCTCCGCCACCCGGCGGTCCCGCGGCGGCCGACACCGCCTCGTTCGCGCCCTCCAGCACCGGGCCCGCGTCCGGCCCGACGACGACCAGGCCCGTCAGGCCCGAACCGCCCGCCAGCCGCCCCAGCTCGGCGTTGAGCGCCGCGCTCTCGTCGCCCAGCTCGCGCAGGGCCGCGATGACCGCGTACCGCCGCCGCTCGCGTCCCATCACGCCGAACATGTCGAACGCGGCCCGCATCGAGTCGGGGTTGGCGTTGTAGGCGTCGTTGACCACCGTGACGCCGTCGGAACGGTCGGTGACCTCCATCCGCCAGCGGCTGCGCGGCGTGGCCTCCGACAGCTCCTCGGCGATCGTGGCGACCGGCAGGCCCAGCTCGTAGGCCGCGGCGGCGGCGGCCAGGGCGTTCTCCACGGCGTGCGCGCCGTAGAGCTGGAGCGTGACCGGCGCGGCCCCGGACGGCGTGCGCAACAGGAACGAGGCCCGCCCGCGCGCGTCGACCGTCTCCTCCTCGGCCCGGATGGCCGCGCCCTCGCCGCGCCCGAAGTACGTCACCCGCGCCTCGGTGCGCGAGGCCATCTCCGCCACCAGCGGGTCGTCGGCGTTGAGCACCGCCACGCCGGTGCGCGGCAGCGCCTCCACCAGCTCGCCCTTGGCCTTGGCGATGGCCTCCTTGCCGCCGAACACGCCGAGGTGCGCGGTGCCGACGTTGAGCACCACGCCGATCCTGGGCGGCGCGATGCGGGTGAGGTCCTTGATGTGGCCGATGTTGCGGGCGGCCAGTTCGAGCACCATGAACCGGGTGTCGACGTCGGCGCGCAGCACGGTCAGCGGATGGCCGAGCTCGTTGTTGAAGCTGCCCACCGGCGCGATGGTCGGCCCCATCCGGCCGGCCAGCCTGGCCAGCAGGTCCTTGGTGCTGGTCTTGCCGGCCGAGCCGGTCACGCCGATCACGGTGGCCTGGGGCAGCGCCGCGGTCTGCGCGGCGGCCAGCTCGGCCAGCGCGGCCGCGGCGTCGGGGACGATCACCGCCGGCGCGTCGACCGGCCTGGAGGCCAGGACGGCCACCGCTCCGGCCCGGATCGCCTGCGCGGCGTAGTCATGGCCGTCGACCCGCTCCCCGGCGAGGGCGACGAACAGCGATCCCGGTTCCACCGCGCGTGAGTCGATCACTACGGGCCCGCGCACCACGGCGCGGGGGTCTGCCATGCCCGACAGGGCGCCCGAGGTTATCTCGGCGATCCTGGCCAGAGGCAACGGGATCATCGGTGCTTCCTGCTTTCCTTGCGTGCGTCGATCGCTTCGGCGACCACTTCGCGGTCGTCGAACGGGATCACTTCGCCTGAGACGTACTGGCCCTGCTCGTGACCCTTGCCCGCCACGACGATCACGTCGCCGCGGCCGGCCCGGCCGACGGCCAGGTCGATCGCGGCCGCGCGGTCGGGCTCAATGATCACATGAGCGCGGTCGCGGGGCGGAACGCCGAGCGCTCCCTCCATCATCGCGGCCAGGATGGCGAGCGGATCCTCCGAGCGCGGGTTGTCGTTGGTGAAAATGGCCACATCGGCCAGCCGGGCGGCGATCTCGCCCATGAGCGGGCGTTTGCCGGTGTCGCGGTCGCCGCCGCAGCCGAGGACGATCGTCAGCGTGCCCGCGGTCACCTCCCGCAGCGAGCGCAGCACCGACTCCACGGCGCCCGGCTTGTGGGAGTAGTCGACGAGCGCCTGGAACTCCTCCTCGGCGGAGGTGATGCGCTGCATGCGCCCGGGCACCCCCGTGAGGGTCCCCACGCCGTGCACGGCGGTCTGGAGCGGCACCCCCGACTCCACCAGGCAGACGATCGCGCCGAGCGCGTTGGCGACGTTGAAGGGCCCCGGCAGCGAGATCTGCGCGTCGGCCTCGACCCCGCCGGGGCCGGCCACCCGGAACGCGCTGCCGTCGGCGCCGAGCCTGACCTCCAGCGCCCGCCACTCCGCCTCCGGGTCGCCGAGCGCCGAGAACGTGGTCATCGGCACCTTGGCCCGGTGCAGCAGCTCCCGGCCGTGCGGGTCGTCGATGTTGGTCACGCCGACGCGGCTCAGCTCGGGCTGGAACAGCCTGACCTTGGTGGCGAAGTAGTCCTCGAAGTCCTTGTGGAAGTCGAGGTGGTCCTGGGAGAGGTTGGTGAACAGCGCGACGTCGTAGAAGACGCCGTCGACCCGGCCGAGCGCCAGCGCGTGGCTGGAGACCTCCATGGTGGCCGCGGTGACCCCCTGCTCGCGCATCAGCGCGAACAGCGCGTGCAGCTGCGGGGCCTCGGGCGTGGTCAGGGTGGGCTCGAAGCCGATGTCTCCGGCGTGGATCTCGACGCCGCCGACCAGGCCCGTCGTGTGGCCCGCCGCCTTCAGCCCGGCCTCCAGCATGAACGTGGTGGTGGACTTGCCGCTGGTGCCGGTCACCCCGATCACCTGGATGTCGTGGGCCGGCTGGCCGTAGACCCAGGAGGAGACCTGCCCGAGCAGCGCGCGCGGATCGGGCACGATCAGCACCGGCAGGCCGGTGGCCACGGACGCCTCCCGCCCGGCCGGATCGGTGAGGACGGCCACGGCTCCGCGCGCCATCGCCTCGGCGGCGAAGGTCGCGCCGTGCACGCGGTTGCCCGGCAGCGCCACGTAGAGATCGCCGCGCTGCACGGCACGGGAATCGATGGTGACGCCGGTCAGGGCGGCGTGAGGTGACCTCGACGTGCCGGAATCGGCGTCGAGCATGGTCGCGAGCCCGGTCAGCGGACGGGGCGGGCTGGTCTTGGGACGCATAGACGACGGGGGACGCACGGCGAGAGCGTACCTTCCCTGCTCACTGTCCCGCGCGCGTACGCACCGGGGGCACGTCCGAGCCTGTGGGAGGAATCTTCCTGCTCTTGATGGCGAACGTCATCACATCCTTGAACACGGGGGCCGCGAGCTGGCCGCCGAAATGGCCGTTCTTGGGGTTCTGGAGCACCGAGAGCACCACCAGCCGGGGCGCGTCCGCGGGCGCGAACCCGACGAAGGAGGCCGTGTAGCCGTCGTAGCGGCCCAGCTCGGCGTCGTAGCGGTCGGCCGTGCCGGTCTTGCCCGCCACCCGGTAACCGGGGATGGCGGCCAGCGCGCCGGTGCCCTCGGCGCTCACCGCGGTCTCCAGCATGGTCGTGATCTCCTTGGCGGTCGTCTCGCTCACCACTCTGGTCTGCCTGCCCGCGGGAGCCGGGACGAACCTGCCGGTCGCGTCGGTGGTGCCCGCCACGATCTGCGGATCGACGCGTACGCCGCCGTTGGCGATGGTCTGGTAGACACTGGCCGTCTGCAGGGCGGTCACCGACACGCCCTGGCCGTAGGCGACCGTGCAGCTCTGGCTGCCCGACCAGTTCTTGTAGTTGGGCAGCAGGCCCGCCTCGGCGTTCGGCACGCCGCCCGCCGGGGTCGTGCCGAACCCGAACGCCCTGAGCATCGTGTACAGACGCTCGCTGCCGACCCTGCGGGCGGCCATGATCGTGGCCACGTTGCTGGACTGGGCCATGGCCTGCCGGAACGTCATCGCCTCGGGCTTGTGGGGGTGGGCGTCACGCAGCACCCGGTCGGCGCACTTGATGTTGTCGGGCACCTGGAACACCGTGTCGGGGGTGACCTCCTTGGCCTCCAGCGCGGCGGCGGCGGTGATCACCTTGTTGGTGCTGCCGGGCTCGAACACGTCGGCGGCGGCCTTGTTGACGTAGGAGGACGCGGGGGCCCTGCGCCAGTTGCCCAGGTCGAGCTCGGGCGCGTTGGCCATGGCGACGATCTGGGCGGTGCGCACGTCCATGACGATGACCGCGCCGCTGCTGGCGCCCGACTCGCGCACCTGGTCGGCGACCGACTTCTGGGCGGCCCACTGGATGTCGCGGTCGATGGTCAGCCGTACGTCCTGGCCGTTGACGGGCGCGGTGCGCTCGCTGCTGGTCATGGGGATGCGCAGGCCGTCGCGGCCCGTCTCGACGCGCTGCTTGCCGTCGCGGCCGGCCAGGATGCGGTTCTTGGCCTGTTCCATGCCGCCCAGGCCGTTGCCCTCGTCGCCGACGAAGCCGATGAGGCTGCCGGCCAGGTCGCCGGCCGGGTAGTCGCGGCGGTAGGTCTTCTTCGTGCTGAGGGCGGGCACGCGGGCCTGGAGCAGGCGCGTGGCCACGACCGGGTCGACGTCTCTGGCCAGGAGCTGGTAGCGGCTCTCGGTCCTGGACAGCTTGGCGGTCATCTCCTCCACGGTCTTGCCGAGCTGCCTGGCCAGGATCGTGGCCACGTTGGCGCGGACGTCCGCCGGGACCTTGGAGGGGTCGATGGACACCTCGCGGGCCTCCGACGTGCGGGCCAGCGCGTTGCCGTTGACGTCGGTGATCGCGCCGCGCTTGGCGGGGATCTCCTCGACGTGCTGGCGCTGGCCGACCGCGGCGGCCTCGTAGACCTTGGAGTCGAGGCCCTGCATCTGGATCAGCCGCCCGGCGAAGATCGACAGGACGAACGTCATGCCGATGAGGCCGATGTTGATGCGCCTGCGCGGGCTGCCCAGGCGCAGGATCAGCGGGGGCCTCGGCGGGCGCGGCGGGGTGGGCGGGCGGCGCGGGCCCCTGGGGGGCGGCACGTCCGCGCCCCGGCGCAGCACGCCGTGCTCACGCCCCCGCGCCTGGTCCAGCCCGGACGTGCGGGACCGGCCGGAGGCGGAACCGCGCGTCCGGCCGGGCCCGGAGCCGCGCGACTGCTCCGGCCGGGAGCCGCCTGACTGATCGGACCGGGAACCGCGTGGCTGGTCCGCTCTGGAGCCGCGGGCCTGGTCGGGGCCGGGGCCGTCGCCACGCCTGCGCGGCCGTTCCTGCGGCGTCCTGCCCCTGGCGCCCTCGTCCCGTTCCTGGGACGCGCGTCCGCGCGCCCGGTCGTTCTCCTCGCGCCCCTGGGGAGCGCGCCCACGCCGGCGGTCGTCGTCGCGGCTCTGGGGGGTGCGCCCGCGCGGGCGGTCGTCGTCGTCGCGCCCCTGGGAGGCGGCGCGGCCACGGGAGCCGCCGGAGTCGTCGCGGGGTCGGCGGCGGGGGCCGTCGCCCGGGTCGCGGCGCGAGCGTGTGCCCTCGTCGTCGTCGCGGGGCCGCGCGCGGTCGCCGTCGTCGCGGCGCTGCCGGCCGCGGGAGCCGCCCGCGGAGTCGCGGCGGGCGCTGTCTCGCGCGTCGTCGCCGGGGTCCTGGGGCCGGCGCCCCCTCAGGTCGTCGTCGAACGGCAGGTCGAACGGGTCCGGAGGTCGCTTGCGCGGCGGGTCGTCCGGCGACGCCGGGCGGCCCGCCCCCTCGGAACGGGCAGAGCCTCCTCGCCCTGCCCGCCCCGGACCGCCCGGCGTACGACGAGCGGCGCCGGGCCCTCCAGGAGAGCCGGCGCCGCCTGCGCCGCGGCCGGGACCCTGTCCCCTGCCGCCTGAATCCCTCACCGCTCCGGGACCGCCGGGACACTCGGCTCGCCCTTGTCCCAGGGCCGCAGGTTCTTGTCCAGGTGGTAGCCCTGCGCCTCGGCGCGGTCCGCGAGGTTCTGGGGCTGCATCTTGCGCTCGTACTCCAGCCGGAGCGCTTCCTTCTCCTGCTGGGCGGCCGCGATCTCCTCGCGCAGCTTGGCGTCGGTGATGGCGTCGCGGTTGAGCATGATGTTGAGCAGCAGCAGGCTCACCAGCCCACCGCACATCAATCCGACGACGAGCAGCACGAACGGCGCCCGCTGCCGCTTGGTCGAGGGTCGCCGCGCGGCGGGACGGCGCGCGGACGCGACGGGCTCGCCGGGGCGCGCGGCGGCCGGCCGCCGGACGTCGGTGTCAGGACGCGGCCGCGGCTTGGTCTGGTGCGAGGCGCCCGGCCTGCGCGTGCCCGGCTTGGGCACGGCACGGCGGACGGGCGTGACCCGGCCGGTCTCCTGCTCAATCGTCAACGCGGATCCTCTCTGCCGCCCGTAGCCGGGCCGAGGCCGCCCGCGGATTGCGGGCGAGCTCTTCATCGCTGGGGAGCTCGGCTCCCCTCGTCAGCAGGCGGAACCTCGGCTGGTGTGCCGGTAGCGGGACAGGCAGCCCCGGCGGGCTGGTGTCCTTGGTTCGCGCCGTGAGGGCCTGCTTGGTGAGCCGGTCCTCAAGGGAGTGGTAGGAGAGCACGACGACCCGCCCACCCAGCACCAGCGCGTCGAGTGCCGCGGGCAGCGCCGCCTCCAGGGCGGACAGCTCCGCGTTGACCTCGATGCGCAGCGCCTGGAAAGTCCTCTTGGCGGGGTTGCCGCCGGTGCGCCTGGTCGCCGCGGGGATCGCGTCGCGCACGATGTCGGCGAGTCTTTTGGTGGAGGTGATGGGCTCCTTGGCGCGTTCCTTGACGATAAGCCCCGCGACCCTTGGCGCGAAACGTTCCTCGCCGTAGTCGCGCAGGATTCGTACCAGGTCAGCGCCCGGATAGGTGTTGACCACGCGCTCGGCCGTCAGCTCCTGCTCGGTGTCCATGCGCATGTCGAGCGGGGCGTCGTAGGAGTAGGCGAAGCCGCGCTCGGCCTCGTCGAGCTGCGGCGACGAGACCCCGAGGTCGAACAGCACGCCGTCGAGGGCGGGACGCCCGGCGTCGGCGACGATCTGCGCCAGGTCGCCGGAGGAGGCGTGGACCAGCGTGGTGCGCCCGGCGTAGGGGGCGAGCCTGCGGGTGGAGAAGTCGATCGCGAACGGGTCGCGGTCGATCCCGATGAGGTGCAGCTTGGGGAAGGTGGCGAGCAGGGCCTCGGAGTGGCCGCCCAGCCCGAGGTTGGCGTCGACGACGACCGGCTCCGGCCCCGCCAGCGCCGGGCCCAGCAGTTCCAGCACGCGGTCGAGCATCACCGGAACGTGGCCGCTCGTGCCTACGTTGTCGTCCATCTCCAACCCCCCTCTCGCGTCCTGCTCGCGGATGACGCGTATTCGGTCAATCGTCAGTCATTCCTGGGTCCCCACCCGGCGCCGTCCGGCCAGGTCCCCATCCGCACCCTCTTCGTGGAGTCCGTCCTCTGACACCGGGGAAGGTGCATCAGTTGACGGACAGTGGTTGCGGGTGGAGACCTCGCCGAACGACCTCACCGACGGATCGACCGTGGTCACTACAAGATCCCTGGCAGCACCTCCTCCGACAGATCGGCGAACGCCTGCTCCTGCGCGTTGAGATAGGTGTCCCAAGCCTGCGAGTCCCAGATCTCCAGGCGGGTGTTGGCCCCGATGACGACGCAGTCACGGTCGAGGCCGGCGTATTGACGCAGGCTCTGCGGGATCGTGATGCGTCCCTGCTTGTCTGGTTTCTCGTCGGACGCGCTGGCGAAGAAGACGCGGCTGTAGTCACGCACCGCCTTGGCGGTGACCGGGGCGGTGCTGAGAGCCTCGGTAATGCGCTGGAACTCCTCTACTGGAAAGACGTAGAGGCATCGCTCCTGGCCTTTGGTGATCACAAGACCCTCCGCCAGCTCCTCACGGTACTTAGCCGGCAGGAACAGCCGTCCCTTGTCGTCAAGACGCGGTTGGTGGGTGCCGAGGAACATCGGCGCCACCTCCCGTGCCTCAGCGAAGCGCTCAGCGCTGGCGCACCGGGCCCTCCACTGCGCACCACCATACTCCACTTCTCCCCACCGTCAACTGATCTGAACCGTCTTCGCCATTCGTTTCCGTTGCGTTACCGCAGGTCAGAGCGGTGGAGCGGGGTGGGGGGCGCCAGGGGGGCGGCGCAACCCTCATGGGCGTGTCGAGGGTTGCGAAGTCCGGCGGTATAGGGGCTCGCGAGCGGACGTGAAGGCCGGGTGGAGGAAAGTGGGGCGGCCGAGGGGGACAGTGTCACGGGATTCGCACTGCTATGCGACAAGAACAGGAACATCAGCGAGGTCTCCTGGAATATCCACAAATGTCGCTGAAGAACCCACAGCGTCGTAGGGTCGTACAGACAATGGAAAAGGAATGGCATGGCTCCCGTAATGGCACAGTGCGGGACAGCCGTCGCACTATGGAGGCCTGGTGGCACTAACCCATGACGTCCCTCCCCAGCTCGACGAGCTGGTCTCCACCGCCCACCGCATCCGGCAGGCCATCGAGTCGGTGATCGAGGGAAAGAGCGACGCCGTCCGCCTCACGCTGACCGTCCTGCTCGCCGAAGGCCACCTTTTGATCGAGGACGTGCCGGGCGTCGGCAAGACGATGCTCGCCAAGGCGCTGGCGCGGTCCATCGACTGCCCGGTGCGCCGCGTGCAGTTCACGCCCGACCTGTTGCCCAGTGACATCACCGGCGTCAGCGCCTACAACCAGCAGACGCGTGAGTTCGAGTTCAAGCCCGGCCCGGTGTTCGCCAACATCGTCGTGGG
This sequence comes from Nonomuraea sp. NPDC001699, assembly GCF_053596455.1. NCBI lineage: Bacteria > Bacillati > Actinomycetota > Actinomycetes > Streptosporangiales > Streptosporangiaceae > Nonomuraea > Nonomuraea sp. NPDC001699. Next base: position 318,109 of record NZ_JBSFGF010000003.1, read on the forward strand.
CGACGAGATCAACCGCGCCTCGCCCAAGACCCAGTCGGCGTTGCTGGAGTGCATGGAGGAGCACCAGGTCACGGTGGACGGCGTGACGTACCCCCTTGACGCCCCCTTCATGGTGATCGCCACCCAGAACCCCATCGAGATGGAGGGCACCTATCCCCTCCCCGAGGCCCAGCGCGACCGGTTCACCGCCAGGGTCGCCATGGGCTACCCGGAGCCGACGGCCGAGCTGGAGATGCTCGACGTGCACGGCAGCACCTCGCCGCTGGACAAGCTGGAGCCGGTCGCCACGACCGCCGAGGTGCGCGCCCTGATCGAGGCCGTGCGCGGCGTGTACGTCTCGCAGCCGGTCAAGAAGTACGCCATCGACCTCGTAGTGGCCACCCGCCACTCCCCCGACCTGCGGCTGGGCGCCTCGCCCCGGTCCACGCTGCAGCTCGTCCGCGCGGCCAGGGCGCACGCGGCGCTGGCCGGGCGCGACTACGTCATCCCCGACGACCTCCAGGACCTGGCGGTGCCCGTGCTGGCGCACCGGCTGCTGCCCAGCGTCGAGGCCCAGGGCCAGCGCCGCCTGCCCGAGCAGGTGGTGACCGACCTCGTCAGGCGTGTGCCGGTGCCGGAGACGCGAGCGTCGTGAGGGCCGGACTGCGGGCGCTGACCTCCCGCGGCAGGTCGTTCCTGGCCTCGGGGATCGCGGCGCTGCTGATGGCCCTGCTCCTGGGCGAGAACGACCTGTTCAGGATCGGCGTGCTGGTCACCGCGCTGCCGCTGCTGGCCGCGCTGGTGGTGGCACGTACCAGGTACCGGCTGAGCTGCGCGCGGAGGCTGGACCCGCCCCGGGCGGAGGTGGGCGGGGAGGCCACGGTGACGTTGCGCCTGGAGAACGTGACCAGGCTGCCGACCGGGCTGCTGCTGATCGAGGACACCGTGCCGTACGCGCTGGGCGTGCGGCCGCGGTTCGTGCTCGACCGGGTCGAGTCCAAGGGCGTGCGCGAGATCGACTACCGGGTCCGGTCCGACCTGCGCGGCAGGTACACGATCGGGCCGCTGTCGGTGCGCATCGCCGACCCGTTCGGGCTGGTGGAGCTGACCCGGGCGTTCACGATCAGTGACACGCTCGTGGTGACGCCGCAGGTCGTGGCGTTGCCGCACGTACGGCTGTCGGGCGAGTGGACGGGCGGTGGCGACAGCCGTACCCGGAGCGTGGCCGCCGCGGGCGACGACGACGTGGCGCCGCGCGAGTACCGGCAGGGCGACGACCTGCGCCGGGTGCACTGGCGCTCGACCGCCCGGTACGGCGAGCTGATGGTGCGCCGCGAGGAGCAGCAGTGGCAGAGCCGCGGCGCGCTCCTGCTCGACACCCGCAGGCACGCCCACCGCGGCGAGGGCCCGCGTTCCTCCTTCGAGGTGGCGGTCTCGGCCGCGGCCTCGATCGGCGTGCACCTCGCCCACGAGGGGCTGGGCCTGCGGCTGGTCACCGACCAGGGCGCCGAGCACCTGACGGACCAGGGGCTCAGCCACTCGCTGCTCGACACGCTCGCCGTGGTGCGGCACAGCTCGGCCCGCTCGCTGGAGATGGGCGTCTCGGCCCTGCGCCAGGGCGGCGGCGACGGCCTGATCGTGGCCGTGCTCGGCGCGCTCGACCCCGAGGAGGCCAGGGAACTGGCCCGGTTACGGCACAGCGGCGTCACCGGCGTCGCGGTCCTGCTGGACGCCGGCACCTGGGAGGGCGCCGGCCGGGGCTCGCACGAGAACTTCGACGCCGTGCAGGGCGTGCTGGCCGGCTACGGCTGGCGGATCGTCCGCCTGCCCGCCGGCACCTCCATCGCCTCGGTCTGGCCGGACGCCGCCAACCGTGGCAGGTACGCGCTCAACCCCACGGGAGGTGCGGCATGAGGCTGACGGGCGCCTCGGGCGTGGCCGCGTTCGCCGCGGCGATCCTGCTCTATCCGCTCTTCCAGGGCGGCGCCTGGTTCTGGACGTCCCTCGGCGCGGTGCTGGCCGTGACGGCCGCCGGGCTGTTCAGCTCCCGCCTGTCACTGCCCGCCTGGGCCGCGCCGCTGGTGGGGCTGGCCGCGCTGTGGATCTTCCTGACCGTGGTCTTCGCCTCCGGCAAGGCGTGGGCGCTGGTGGTCCCGACCAAGGAGTCGGTGTGGGAGCTGGGCAGGCTGCTCGGCGTCGGCTGGGCCGACATCCAGCGCTACGCCGCTCCCGTACCGCCCACGGACGGCATCACGCTGCTGACCGCGGGCGGCGTGGGCGTCATCGCCGTCGCCGTGGACCTGCTCGCCGCGCGGCTGCGGCGGGCGGCGCTGGCCGGGCTGCCGCTGCTGGCGCTGGCCACCGTCCCGGCGACGATCCTGGCCGAGCCGATCAGCTGGCCCGCCTTCATCATCGCCGCGCTCGGCTTCGTCAGCCTGCTGATCGCCGACGGCCGCGAGCGGGTGGGGCACTGGGGCCGGGCGGTGCTCGTCCGCCGGACCCGGGTGGCGACCGGGCCGCGCCCGGACAACGACGGCGCCAGGGCCGACACGAGCGGCCTGAGGTTGTCGGGCAAGCGCATCGGGTTCGCCGCCATCGCGCTGGCCATCCTGCTGCCCGCCGCGCTGCCGGTGATGGAGCCGGTCTCCTTCTTCCAGTTCGGCGTGGGCGGACGCGGGGGCGGCAAGGGCAACTCGATCAGCATCGCGAACCCGATCGCCAGCCTGAGGGGCCAGCTCGAACTGCCCGAGCGGCGCGTGGTGCTCACCTACAACAACAACGACGACAAGCCCAGGTATCTGCGGATCTACGCGCTGGACACCTTCGACGGCCAGCAGTTCGGCATGACCAAGCCGGAGGGCTCGCCGGACAACAGGACGGAGAACGGCCCGCTGCCGCCGCCTCCCGGGCTGAGCGCGAGCACGAAGGTCACCAACGTGGTGACCAGGATCCGGATGAGCGACGAGATCGAGAAGCTGCAGTTCCTGCCGCTTCCGTACCCGCCGCGGCAGATCCGGGTGGACGGCGACTGGCGCGCCGACGTCGCCACGCTGATGGTCTTCTCCATCCCCGACGAGGCCGCCGGGCTGGAGTACGAGGTCGCCACCGGCGAGCCGGCCGCCACGCCCGAGCTGCTGGAGTCGCTGGAGGGCGTCCAGCCGAGCGTGGACCGGCGGTACCTGAAGCTGCCGGACAACCTGCCGCCGGAGATCGTCCGGCTGGCGCGTTCGCTGACGGCGCAGACCAACTCCAGCTACGAGGCCGCGGTGAAGCTCCAGCAGTTCTTCACCAAGGACGGCGACTTCCGCTACGACCTCAGGACGCAGGGGCACGGCAACTCCGCGCTCCAGGACTTCCTGCTGCGCGACCGTACGGGCTACTGCGAGCAGTTCGCGGCCTCGATGGCGGTGCTGGCCAGGATCGTCGGCATCCCGTCGCGGGTGGCGATCGGCTACACCGGCGGCACGAAGGCCGGCGACAACTGGACGGTCACGACGGCTGACTCCCACTCCTGGCCCGAGCTGTACTTCGAGGGTGTGGGCTGGCTGCCGTTCGAGCCGACGCCGTCCGGGTCGCTGGGGCAGGGCAGCGCGCGGGTGCCGGACTACACGGTCCCGCCGGCGCCCTCGACGACGCCGTCCACCTCGCCGACCAGCGGGGCGACCGACTCCGGCGCCGACGACCCGATCAACCCCTCCACCCGGCGCAACCCGCGGGAGCTCGACCGTGAGGGCCTGATCGCGACGGGCGGCCTGCCGCCGGACGACTCGATGCCGCTGATCGGCAAGATCGGCATCGGCGCGGGCGCGCTGCTGCTGCTCCTGCTCGTCCCGGCGGCGCTGCGGCTGCTCACCAGGAACCGGCGGGTGCGCGCGCTGGGCTGGAAGGTCTCGCGACCGGCCGACGACCTGACGGCCAGGATCGCGACCGCTCACCACCCGTCGATCGCGGCCGTGTGGGCCGAACTGGACGACGTGCTCCACGACTACGGCATGGCCCGCGGCGTCAGCGAGACCCCGAGGGCGCTGGCCAGGCGGCTGAGCGAGCAGTACGAGTTCGACGCCGACTCGACGGCGGCCATGACGGCCATCGCGACGACGGTCGAGCGGGTGCTGTTCGCCAGGGACCCGGGCACGATCGGGCCCATGAGAAAGGACCTGCGCAAGGTGCGGCAGGCCCTGGCGGCGACGGTGTCGCGGGGACGGCGGATCCGGGCGGTGCTGCTGCCGCCCTCGACGCTGCGGCGGCTGCGGGCGCTGGGCGAGCGCCTGCTCGACGGGTTCGACCTGCTGGAGAACATCAGGCTGCGGCGGACGGCGGCGTCGAAGGGCGCCTGAACCGCTCGTCCAGGACCGGACGTGCGGTCGCTCCCCGGAAGGGGAACGGCCGCACGTTCGTCTGTGCCCGGAAGTTCGGGGAGGCGATCAGCGCTCGTCGTGACGACGGCGCCAGCGCTCCTCCATGCGCTCCATGAAGGTGCCCCGGTTGGCGCGCCGGGGCTGCCTGCCCGGGGCGCCCGCGCCCGGAGCCGGCGGGGAGTCGCCGAATCCGTTCATGCGCTTCCAGCTGGACAGACCCCACAGACACGCGGCGAGCATGACCACGAAACCGCCGACGCCGAGCGGGATCTGACTCATGACCACGCCGACCATCATGATGACGACGCCGAGGGCAAAGCCGATGGAGGCTTTGATCAGGCGACGCTTGTAATGGCTGCGCGGGTCACTGATCCGTACGGTGTTGGCCCACTTCGGGTCCTCGGCGTAGAGGGCCTGCTCGATCTGGTCGAGCAAGCGCTGCTCGTGCTCAGAGAGCGGCACGGCGCCTCCCAAGGACAGCCCCAGGACGGGGAAGACGGCAACGGACGACACGGGGTGTCCGAACCTCGCGGTCGGTTATCCCCAGAATACGAGGCTGTAGACGTAGGCGAAAGCAAACGTCCAACGCAGACCAAACCGGAGGTGACGTCATGGCTCCATTGTGGACCATCTCTCACCCCTCTCCCCAAAATCGCGACATCCTTCTCCTACCCGACTGACCGATCAAGTAGGACATGGGCGTCATGTCTCTATTTCATCAAGCTTGCCACGTACCAGCGACGCCGGGAGCACCGCATCGGGCCCAAATCTCCGGATCGCCTTGTCCATCGCCTGTTCGGCCTCGCGCCAGCCGGTCTCGCGCTCGCCCAGACCGAGTTGGTGGGTGGCCTCGCCGGCCGGGCGGAGGTTCTCCATCCGGACCCCGACCAGGCGCAGGCGCACGCGCTGGAGACCGGCGGCCTCGAACAGCTCGCAGGCGGTGGCGTAGATCACCTGGGCCACGTCGGTCGGCTCCCGCAGGGTGCGCGACCTGGTGATCGTGGTGAAATCGGCCCGGCGCAGCTTCACACTCACAGTTCTGCCCACGTGTCCGCCCTTACGCATGCGGGCCGCCACGCGCTCGGCCAGGCGCAACAGCTCGCGCCGGATCACCTCGGGGTCGTCGACGTCGGCCGCGAAGGTCTCCTCGTTGCCGATGCTCTTGTCGGGCACGTGCGCGGTCACCGGACGCTCGTCGCGCCCCCAGGCCAGCGTCGCCAGGTGGCCGCCGACGGCCTGCCCGAGCTCGCGCTGGAGCGTGTTCAGGGGCACCCTGGCCAGGTCGCCGACCGTGCGGATGCCGAGCCGTACGAGGGACTGCTCGGTGCGCTCCCCCACGCCCCACAGCGCCGAGACCGGCAGCGGATGGAGGAAGTCGACCACCTCGCCCTCGGGCACCACCAGCAACCCGTCGGGCTTGCACTGCTTGGAGGCCAGCTTTGCCACGAATTTGCTGCCGGCCACCCCCACCGAGCAGGTGATGCCGTAGCGGTCGAGGACCTGTTCCCTGATCATGGCGGCGATCGCCGCGGGCGGGCCGAGCCGCCGCCGGGCGCCGCCGACGTCGAGGAACGCCTCGTCGGAGGCGATCGGCTCGACCAGCGGGGTGATCGAGTGGAAGATCTCCATGACGCCCCGGGAGACCTCGGAGTACTTGCCGTGGCTGGGCGGGATGATCGTGGCCTGCGGGCACAGCCGGCGCGCCCGGCTCATCGGCATCGCCGAGTGGACGCCGACGGCCCTGGCCTCGTAGGTGGCGCTGAGCACGACGCCGCGCCCGGCCGGCGAGCCGACGATCACCGGGCGGCCCCGCAGCTCCGGCCGGTCGAGCAGCTCGACGCTGGCGAAGAAGGCGTCCATGTCGACATGGAGAATCGGGCAGCCGCTGTCATCGGCCCCGGTCCGCGGCGCGGGGCCGATGCCTGTGATCTGCTTGCGGGACACGCCGTCGATTCTATCCGAACAGACGTTCCAGACTAGGGGCGGCGGCCGAGGACGTGCACCTGCGTGGCGACGTCCCGCAGCACGGGGTGGACGGCGGCGGCCTGCTCCAGAGCCACGAGCGCGTCGGCCGCGCCGGGCTCGCCGTCGACGAGCCTGCTGGGCACCAGGTCGGCGAAGACCCGCACCCCGTGGACCGCGCCGACGGTGAAGCCCGTGGCGGTCAGCAGCTGCGACAGGGTCTCGGCGGTGAAGCGCCTGGGCGTGGGGTCGCGGTCGCCCCACGTGCCGCGCGGGTCGGCCAGGACGGCCCTCGCCTCGTCGAACTGCCCGGCCAGCGCCCGGTGGATCGCGCTGGCGACGGGGTTGGCGGCCAGGACGCTGACGGCGCCGCCCGGACGCAGCAGCCCGGCCACGGCGGCCAGCGCGGCGGTCGGGTCGTCGACGTACTCCAGGACGCTGTGGCACAGGACCAGGTCGGCGCTGTCGCGGTCGAGCAGGTCGCCGAGGTCGGCGGTGTCGCCCTGCAGGCCGCGCACGCCCACGCCCTTCTCCTTGGCCCGGCGCTCCAGCGCGGCCAGCGAGTCGGGGCTGGGGTCGACGACGGTGACGGTGTGGCCCAGCTCGGCCAGCGGCACGGCGAACCCTCCGGTGCCCCCGCCGGCGTCGACGATGTCGAGCGCGTCACGGCCGACGGCCTGGGCCCGCTCGGCCAGCACCGAGCGCAACGCGCCCCAGACGACGGCGGTGCGCACCGCCGGGGTCTTCGTGGTGACGCCTTCTGCTCGCAACGTCGGCTCGCCTCTCTCTCCTCCGCGGGCGGCCCTCGCCCTGTGCGGACGGGCCCAGCCTACGCCGTACGCGCCGTCGCCCGCAGGCCGGACCTGACCGTCGAACGCCGCCGCCACCCTCTTGGGCGCCCTCAGCCGCCAGGCGTCGGTCAGCAGCTCGGCCAGCTCGCCGGCCGCCACGGCCGCCAGGCGCACCAGCACCGCGGCATGCCCGTCGTAGTGGGACGTGGTGAAGAACGTGCCGGGGGCGGCGGCGATCAGCTCGTGCTTGAGCTCCTCGCCGCCCACGGGCACGACGAGCACGCCGCCCTCCTCCGTGATCCGCGCGAACCACCGGCCGCGCACGTAGAAGGCGGGCGTGCCGTACATGGGCTTCTCGGCGGTCTCGGGGAGCGCCAGGGCCAGGGCGCGCGCCTCGTCTTCGGTCACCATGGACCCGATGCTGCCACGGGCGGACGGGGGCCGGAAAGGGCGCGTCGCGGCTGGTGACGCGCCACTTCCCCGGACCGGCTCGGGGCCCGCGGACAGGCCGGGGGCCTCGCCCGGAAGGCGGCCCGACCCCACGGCGGCGCGCCTTCCCTCGTCTCTCGCGAGCCGTACGGGCCGCGTGAGTGGAACGTACCTCAAAACGGCCTTCGCGGCCTTTGTCTAAAGGGTGAGGCTTGGCTTGAGTTGCTTGAACCGGGCCAGCAGCCCGTTGATGAACTGCGGCGACTCGTCGGTCGACAGCTCACCCGCCAGGTGCACCCACTCGCTGATGACCACGCCCTCCGGCACGTCGGGCACCCACAGCAGCTCGTACGTGCCACCGCGCAGCAGGTTGCGGTCGACCGCGGGCATGCGGTCGAGCGTCCAGCCCTCGGAGTAGGTGGTGATCAGCTCGTCGATGCGGGCGTGGTGGCGGGCGACGCCCTCGACGAGGGTCGAGGTGTACTCGTTGACCGGCGGCTCCTGCCGCTCAACGCGCTCGGCGAGGATCCGCAGCGGGTCCTCCGAGCGCAGCTCGGCCTCGAAGAGAATGTCAAGGGCGCGCCTGCGTGCTTTGCCGCGTGCAGACACCTCAGGCCCGGCCGAGGTATTCGCCGCTACGGGTGTCGACCTTGACCTTCTCGCCGGTCGTGATGAACAGCGGCACCTTGATCTCGGCGCCGGTCTCCAGTGTGGCGGGCTTGGTGCCGCCGGTCGAGCGGTCGCCCTGCAGGCCGGGCTCGGTGTTGGAGATCGTCAGCTCGACGGCGGCGGCCAGGTCGACGTAGAGCGCGGAGCCCTCGTTGAAGGCGATCGTGGCGAGGGTGTTCTCCAGCATGTAGTTGGCGGCGGTGCCGACGGTGCGGGCGGGCACGTTGACCATGTCGTAGGTCTCGGTGTCCATGAACACGAAGTCGTCGCCGTCCTTGTAGGAGTACTGCATCTCGCGCTTGTCGACGTTGGCCACGTCGACCTTCACGCCGGCGTTGAAGGTCTTGTCGACGACCTTGCCGGAGAGCACGTTCTTGAGCTTGGTACGCACGAACGCGCCGCCCTTGCCCGGCTTGACGTGCTGGAACTCGACAACGCTCCAGAGCTCACCGCCCTCGAGCTTCAGCACCATGCCGTTCTTGAGGTCGTTGGTCGTCGCCACTCGTTCTCTCCCGCGTGTGGCCGCTCTAAAGGACGAGCAGCTCCTTGGTCGTCTTGGTGAAAAGTTCCGGACCGCCCTCACGTGTCACGAGGGTGTCCTCGATGCGAACCCCGCCCCGCTCGGGGAGGTAGATCCCCGGCTCGACGGTGATCGGAACTCGATCCTCTAGTCTACCGGTCCTGGAGGGGCCCAGGAACGGGTCCTCGTGGATCTCCAGGCCGACGCCGTGGCCCAGGCCGTGCCGGAAGTGGTCGCCGTGCCCGGCGGCCGCGATCAGGCCGCGGGCGGCGGCGTCGACGTCCTTGGCCTCGGCTCCCGGGGTCAGGGCGTGGCGGCCGGCCCGCTGGGCGCGTCTGACCAGGTCGTAGAGGTCGCGCTGCCAGTCCGCGGGCTCGCCGAGGCAGACCGTCCTGGTCATGTCGGCGTGGTAGCCGTGGTATCGGGCGCCGAAGTCCATGGTGACCAGGTCGCCGGCGCGCAGCTCGCGGTCGGTGGGGGCGTGGTGCGGGATCGCGCCGTTCTCGCCGGCGGCGACGATCGTGTCGAACGCGGGCTTGTCGGCGCCCAGCTCGGTCATGCGGTTGTCGAGCAGGCGGGCCACGGCGCGTTCGGTGAGGCCCGGCGCGATCAGCGGGAGCACGTCGGCGAAGGCCTGGTCGGTCAGGGCGCAGGCGGTGCGGATGAGCTCCAGCTCCGCCTCGTCCTTGACCGCGCGCAGCTCCTCGACCAGCGGGCCGAGCGGCACCAGGCCCCCGCCCCCGCCCTCGCCTCCGCCCGCGTTCGGGCCCGCGTTCAGGCCCGCGTTCAGGCGGCGGAAGGTGGCCACGCTCATGGCGGCGGCCTCGATGCCCGCGCCCGGCTCGGCGAGCCTGCCGGCCACGTCGGGGGCCTCGACCGCGGTGACGTCCAGGGCGCGGGTCATGTCGATGTAGCGGTTGTCGGTCGCCAGCAGCGCCGAGCCGTCGGCCCTGACCAGGACGGCCGCGTTCGAGCTGACCAGCCCGGTGAGGTAACGGACGTTGACGGGGGAGGTGACGAGGAGCGCGGGCACCTCGTGCGCCGGCAGCGCCGCGGCCAGGCGTGCGCGGCGCGCCGGGTAGTCGATGGTCATCCCGCCAATGTACGCGCGCCCCCGCCCCTCCCCCACCCCGGCCGAGAACCCGATCAGGAGCCCGCTCGGGAGAGCCCGGCCGGGAGAGCCCAGGCGGGGAGGGCCCGGTCGGGGAGGGCCTGGTCGGGTGTGGGCGGTCGGGTGTGGGCGGTCGGGTGTGGGCGGTCGGGTGGGGGTGGTCAGTTGAGGGCGAAGTCGTTCAGGAACGAGGCGAGCGGGCCTGACGAGGGGGCCTCGCCCTTCCTCTGGGCGCGGCGCAGGTCTTCGTAGACGTCGGCGATCTGGTTGCGGGCGGGCTTGAACTGGCCCTCCTGGAGCTTCCTGGCGGCCTTCCTGAGCTTGTCGTGGGCCTTCTCGGCGACCTTGGGGTCGATGTCGCCGATCTCCTCCTGGGAGGTCAGCGTCTGGTCGAACTTGATCAGCCAGTAGTCCCAGCCGCCCGCCGGGGGCCGGTCGGCGCCCAGGGTCGTCTTGGGGCCGACGGTCTGGACCAGGCCGGTGGCGATGTCGCCCGGGGTGAGGTCGGTGGGCGTGGGGTCGGGCTCCTCGGGGGCCGGGCCGGCGGTGAAGGTGATGGCCGGGGACAGGACGGCCGTGGGCGACGTGCTCGCGCTCGGCTCGGCCACCGGGGTCTCCTTGCCGGAGCCCAGCCACATCACCATGCCGACGGTCACGACGGCGATGACCGCGACGGCGATCCCCATCTGGACCAGCAGCTTGTTGCCGGTGCGCGGAGGTGCGGGGTCCAGGTCGGCGGACTCGTAGACGGCGGTGTCGCCGGCGCGCGGGACGCCGTTGAAGTCGTACACCTGGGTGTCGCCCGGCCGTCCCGCCTGCGCGCCGGCCGGGGCGCCGACAGGGCTTCCGGCGGCGTTTCCGGCAGCGGGGGCCGCGCCCGGGGCCGCGCCGGGGCGGGCGATGGCGGCCAGGGCCCGGCGGATGGCCTCGCCGCCGGAGGGACGCCTGGCGGGGTCGGGCGCGAGCATGGCGAGGACGAGCCGGTCCAGCTCGGCGGGGATCTCGGGCCGGAGCGCACTGGGCGGGACGACGCCGTGCCCGCCACTCCCGGGACCCGCACCCCCAGGACCCGCATTCCCAGGTGCCGCGCTTCCAGGCGCCGCGTTTCCAGGCGCCGTGCTTCCAGGCGCCGTGCTTCCAGGGCCCGAAGTCTCGGGACCCGCAGTCCCGGGGGCCGCGCTGCCGGGGCCCGTGGTTCCGGGGGTCTGGCCAGGGAGGGCGCGCATGCCGGTTACCGGCAGGTCAGGGGTGGAACCGGGCGGGCGGCCGCAGAGGAGTTCGTAGCAGACGGCGCCGAGGGCGTACAGGTCGGCGGCGGCCGTGGCGGGACGGCCGGAGGCCCGTTCGGGGGCCAGGTAGCGGCGTTCGGCCTGGGACGGCTCCTCGTCCGGGAGCCCGAACCCGACGACCTTCAGCACCCCGCTGGCCGCCCGCCGGAAGCTGCCGGAGTCGATCTGCCCGTGGAAGACCCCGGCGCGGTGGGCGGCGTCCAGCCCGGCGGCGGCCTGGCCGACCAGGTCGCAGACCTCGACGATCCGCAGGGGCCCCTCGGCCGCCAGGTCCTCACCCAGGCTGGTCCCGGTGAGGAACTCGGTCACGAGGAAGGGGGCGCCGTCCTGGTCGCCCACGTCGAGGACCATGGCCACGTTGGGGTGGATCACCCTGGCCACCGCCTGGGCGTGCTGCTTCAGCGCCTCCCTGGCGGCCTCGCCGGCCGCCCCCGCGCCCAGGATCTTCACGGCCACGACCCAGTCGGCGCGGGTGTCGTAGGCCCGCCACACCTCACCCATCGGACCGCTGCCGATGAGCTCGTCAAGCCGGTACCGGTCGGCGACCATCGAAGGCGTAGCGTCGGACATATCCCCCGCCAAAAACTCGAAAAGTGGGTTATTTCCGACCAACCATAGGGCCCTCCGGCCCCCGCCGCCCCATGATCCACACTTCACACCCCGCGCCACACAGCGCCGGCCACCCCTCGACATAACGACTATCGTTATTTACGATTATCGTTATGGCAACGAAGTGGATCCATCGGCTTGAGGTCGTGCTGAGCATCGGCCTCGTCCTCGGCTGCCTGGGCGCGCTCACCGCCCTGGGCGCCACCGTCCTGATCGCCGTGTTCGGCACGGCCAACGGCATCGGCGTCCCGCTGCACGTCGCCGGCGTGACGCCGCCCGTGGTCCCCGTCGTCCCGGGGGTGGAGATCGTCAGTGCCGCGGCGGACGTGACCCTCCGCCCGCGGGGCCACTCGCCCGCGGCGGCCCTGCTCTACCTCCTGCAATGGGCGCCGCCCACGGCGACCGGGCTGCTCTCGCTGTACACCGTGGTCCGCGCGCTGCGCAGGGCGCGGTCGGGCGACCGGGCGCTGTTCTCCGCCGTGACGGCCGGGCACCTGCGCCGGCTGGGCTGGATCCTGATCATCGGTTCGCTCGTGTCGGCCGTGCTCGGCACGGCGGCGCAGGCCATACTGTCCGGCATGCTGCTGACGACCGGCCCGGCCTTCGTCCTGCGGCCGGACGCGCCGCTCGCAGGGCTCGTCGCGGGCCTGTGCGCGCTCGGGGTCTCGGAGATCGTCCGCCGGGGCGTGGTCCTGCTCGACGAGGTCGAGGCCACGATCTGATGCCCGAAGGCACCATCCGGGTACGCCTGGACGAACTGCTCGCCCAGCGCGGCATGACGCTCACCGAGCTGTCGCACCAGGTCGAGATCACCGTCGTGAACCTGTCGATACTCAAGAACGGCCACGCCAAGGCCATCCGCTTCTCCACCTTGACCCGGCTGTGCGAGGCCCTCGGCTGCCAGCCGGGAGACCTGCTGACCTACGACTGAGGGCGGGCGGCCGTACGGCCACCCGCCCTCGAAGCGACGTCGGTCAGGCCGTCGCGGGCTCCGGGCCGCGCGACGGGCGGACCGCGGCGGGGGCGTCGTCGAGCGGCTGCGGCGGCGCGTTGAACACCGCCTCGTCCAGGCGGCCCTCCGAGCGGGCCACCAGGACCGGGACGACCATCTGGCCCGCGACGTTGGTCGCGGTGCGGATCATGTCGAGGATCGGGTCGATGGCGAGCAGCAGGCCGACGCCTTCCAGCGGCAGGCCCAGCGTGCTGAGCGTGAGCGTCAGCATGACGATCGCGCCGGTCAGGCCCGCGGTGGCGGCCGAGCCGACGACCGAGACGAACGCGATCAGCAGGTAGTCCCCCACGCCGAGGTGCACGCCGAACACCTGGGCCACGAAGATCGCGGCGAGCGCCGGGTAGACCGAGGCGCAGCCGTCCATCTTGGTGGTGGCGCCGAAGGGCACCGCGAAGGAGGCGTAGTCGCGGTCCACGCCGTTGCGCTCGACGGTGACGCGCTGGGTCAGGGGCAGCGTGCCGACCGAGGAACGGGAGACGAAGGCCAGCTCGATGGCGGGCCAGGCGTTACGGAAGAACGTGATCGGGTTGACCTTGCCCCAGACCGCCAGCAGCGTCGGGTAGACGGCCAGCAGGACGATGAAGCAACCGATGTACACGCCGACGCTGAACTTGGCCAGCGGGGCCAGCAGGTCCCAGCCGTAGGTGGACACGGCCTTGCCGATGAGGCCGGCGGTGCCGATCGGGGCCAGGCGGATGACCCACCACAGGGCCTTCTGCACCAGTTCGAGCACCGAACGGCTGAGGTTGAGGAACGGCTCCGCCTTCTCCCCCACGGCCAGGGCCGCCGCGCCGAGGACGACACCCAGGAAGACGATCTGGAGGACGTTCACCTCGGTGAAGGCCGTGACGATGTTGGTGGGCAGGATGCCGGTGACGAAGTCGAGCCAGGTGCCGGCGCCCTCCATGTCGACGGCCTTGGCGGCGCCGGTGTCGAGGGTGACGCCCTGACCCGGGTTGATGATCAGGCCGAGCGCGATCGCGAAGGCGACGGAGATGAAAGCGGTGATCAGGAACCAGAGCAGGGTCTTGGAGGCCAGGCGGGCCGCGCCGTTGACGTTGCGCAGGTTGGCCACGCTGACCAGCACGGCGGTGAACACCAGCGGCGGCACGGCCAGCTTGAGCAGCTGGACGAAGAGCTTGCCGACCTGGGTCAGCGTCTCGGCCAGCCAGGCCACGTCCCAGATCTTGGCGACGAACCCCAGGGCGATGCCGGCCGCGAGGCCGAGCAGAAGCTGAAGGGAGAAGGTGAATCTCTTCACGGGAGGAAGGCTCCGGAAGTCAGGCATGCCACAGCGAAGGTGGGCACGCAGGTGAGGAAGGGGGGTCCGGGGACGCGCTGATCAGCGACAGAGGGATCCGTGCAGACGGCACAGATCCACGTGCAGACGCTCGACGAGCCGCACGATAACCACAGAGAACCTCACGAGGACGTACAACACCGTGCGAAACGGGGCATATTCCCGCTCGACATTGTGATGTGCGTCACACCCCTTCCGGAGCCCGGTGGATCAGGCGACCAGCTCCTTGACCTTCTCCAGCAGGCGGACACGCTCCTCGTGCGTACGGCCGAGCGGCGCGACGTTGAGCGTCGTCACCCCCGACTCCTTCAGCGCCGCGATCCGGTCGCGCACGAAGCCCTCGCTGCCGATCAGCGACATGTTCTCCAGCAACTCGGCCGGGACCAGCGCGGCGGCCTCGTCCTTCTTGCCCTCCAGGTAGAGGTCCTGGATCTGCTCGGCCTCCTTCTCGTAGCCGTAGCGCCTGGCCAGGTCGTTGTAGAAGTTCTTGCCCTTGGCGCCCATGCCGCCGATGTACAGGGCCGCCATCGGCCGGCCGAACTCGCGCAGCCCGGCCGCGTCGTCGCCGATGGCCAGCGTCGCCTGAGCGATCACGTCCAGCTCGCCCAGCTCGGGGTCGCGCCTGGCCTTGCCCGCGGCCAGCGACGGGCCCCACACCTGCGCGGCCTTCTCCGGGTAGTAGAAGATCGGCTCCCAGCCCTCGGCCAGCTCGGCGGTCATCTCCACGTTCTTGGGGCCGATGGCGGCGACCACGATCGGGATGCGCGGGCGCACCGGGTGGTTGATGATCTTCAGCGGCTTGCCCAGGCCGGTGCCCTCCCCGGCGGGCAGCGGCACGTTGTAGTTGCGGCCGGCGTGCTCCAGCCGCTCGCGCCGCCACACCTTGCGGCAGATCTCGATGACCTCCCGGGTACGCCCGATCGGCGCGGTGTACGGCACCCCGTGGAACCCCTCGATGACCTGCGGGCCCGACGTCCCGATGCCCAGCGTGAAGCGCCCGTCGGAGACGAAGTCCATGCCCGCGGCGGTCATGGCGAGCAGCGTCGGCGTGCGGGAGTAGATCGGCAGGATGCCCGAGGCGATCTGCACCCGCTCGGTCTTGGCCGCGATGTACCCCATCTGGCTGACGGCGTCGAAGCTGTACGCCTCGGCCACGAAGACGATGTCGAGGCCCGCCTTCTCGTAGTCGGCCAACTCGGCGACCGTCTCCTTGAAACCGCCCGAGTAGTTGAGTGCCATACCGATGCGCATGCCGGGCTCCCGATGAACCGAATGATGTTCCGTTGCGACGTCCACAGGTTAGCGCGTCGGCGTGTCGCGCGGCGAAGCACTAGCCTGGTTCGGGTGCTGAGCCGGGTGGTCGTCGTCGTCTCCGCAGCGGTCGCCCTGGCCCTGGCGGGGCATTCGCTGATCCCGGCGCTCGGCGGGTTCACGCCCGTCCTGGAGAGCCTGCTCCCGTGGATGGGGCTGGCGGTTCCGCTGCTGCTGCTGCTCGCCGTCCTGGCGCGGTCGAGGGCGGCCGCGCTCGCGGCGCTGGCGCCCGGCCTGGTGTGGGCGGCGATGTTCGGCTCGACGCTGCTGGCCACGTCGCCCGGCGGCCCCAGCGACCTGGCCGTCGGCACGGTCAACGTCGGCGTGCGCAACAGCGCGTCCGGCGAGGCGGTCAAGGCCATCGCCGAAGACCTCGACCTGCTGGCCGCGCAGGAGCTGACCCCCGGCGGGCCCGCGGCCAAGCAGCTCAACAAGATGTTCCGCTACCACTACCCGGTCAGCACGGTCGGTCTGTGGAGCCGCTACCCGCTCAGCGAGACCAGCCCGCTCGACGTCGGCATGGGCTGGCCGCGGGCGCTGCGCGCGGTGGTCAGCACCCCCAAGGGCAAGGTCACCGTCTACGTCATGCACCTGGCCTCGGCCAGGCCCGGCCACACCGCCTCCCGCGACGCCTCCCTGACCCACGCCCGCAAACTCGTCGACGCCGACCCCAGCAAGCGCGTCCTGCTGCTCGGCGACCTCAACACCGCCACCACCGACCGGGGCATGCGCGGGCTGACCCCGCCGCTGACCGATGCCCAGAGCGTGGCCGGCGACGGGTTCGGCTTCACCTGGCCGGCCGAGTTCCCGATCACCCGTCCCGACCACATCCTGTTCAGGGGCATGACGGCGACCAAGGCGGGCGTGGCGCCGGCCACCGGCAGCGACCACCGCGCCGCCATCGCCTCCCTGCGCCTCTGACGGCCTTCCAGCAGGTCCGGGCCCTGCCGCGCGTCTAGCGGTCTTTCAGCAGGTCCAGGTCCTGCGGCGTGTCGATGTCGGCCGGGTCGCCGTGCTCGTCGCAGGCGACCTCGGTGACCAGCTCGGGGTGCGCCTTCATGAACGCCCGCGCCCCCACGTCGCCCACCGCCAGCTCCGCCACCCCGGCGAAGTGCTCGCGGGCGATCAGCACCGGGTTCGCCCGCCGCCCGCCGTACGTGGCCACCGCCAGCCCGGCCCCCGACTCCGCCAGGGCCCGCACCGCGCCGGCCCGTACGAGGGGCTGGTCCACCAGCGCGACCACCACGGCCTCGGCCTCCGGCGGCAGCGCGGCCAGCCCGGTCCGCAGCGAGGAGCCCATACCGGTGCGCCAGTCCGGGTTGCGCACGCTGACCGCCCCGCGCACCTGCGCCGTCGCCGCGCCGAGCACGACCACCACCGGATGGCAGCCGCCCTCCGCCAGCAGCCGCACCCCGCGGTCGACCAGCCGTTCGCCGCCGAACTCCACGAGCGCCTTGGGCGTGCCCAGCCGGGCGCCCTCCCCCGCGGCGAGCAGCAGCCCGGCGATCACGAGGACTCCCTGTGGATGCGCCCGCCGGTCTGCGACAGCGGCCGGCCCGAGCCGCCCCACCGGAGCTGGATCAGCTCGGCGGCGATCGACACGGCCGTCTCCTCCGGGGTGCGGGCGCCCAGGTCGAGGCCGATGGGCGATCTCAGCCGGTCCAGCTCGGCCTCGGTGAGCCCGGACTCGCGCAGGCGGGCCAGCCGGTCCTCGTGCGTACGGCGCGAGCCCATGGCGCCGATGTAGCCCGCCCGCGTCCGCAGGGCCACCTCCAGCAGCGGGACGTCGAACTTGGGGTCGTGGGTCAGCACGCAGATCACCGTGCGCTCGTCCACCTGCACCGAGGCCAGGTAGTCGTGCGGCCACTTGACCACCACCTCGTCGGCCTCCGGGAAGCGCTTGGCGGTGGCGAAGACCGGCCGCGCGTCGCAGACGGTGACGTGGTAGCCGAGGAACTTGCCCACCCGGGCGACGGCCGCGGCGAAGTCGATCGCGCCGAACACCAGCATGCGCGGCGGCGGCGCGAACGACTGGACGAACACCGACAGGTCGTCCAGCCGCCGCTCGCCGCGGCCGCCGTAGTGCCTGATGCCGGTCAGGCCCTGGGCGAGCATGCCGCGGGCGTCGTCGTCCACGGCCTCGTCGAGGCGGTCGAGGCCCAGGGTGCCCGAGGAGCGGTCGGGCCAGACGATCCGGCGGGCGCCCATCGTGCCGGGCCCGGAGACGATCGTGGCGACGGCGACCGGGTGGTGGGCCTCGACCGACGCCGCGATCTCGCCCAGCTCGGGGAAGGTCTCGATGGAGACCGGCTCGACCAGGATGTCGATGATGCCGCCGCAGGTCAGGCCGACGGCGAAGGCGTCGTCGTCGCTGACCCCGTAGCGCTGCAGGACGGGCGTGTCGGCCTCGGAGGCCAGCTCGAAGACCGCGCCCTCGACGCATCCGCCCGAGACGCTGCCCACCACCTCGTCACCGCGCACCGCCATCGCCGCCCCCGGCGGGCGCGGCGCGCTGCTGAACGTGCTCACCACGGTCGCCAGCCCGAACCTGAGCCCCGACCTCCACCACCGCATGATCTCCGGGAGCACGTCACGCATGGGCGAGCCTTTCGCTGAGTTCCTCGTAGGCGGCCAGACTGTGCCCGGCCACCAGGTCGTCCAGATACGGCAGGGCAGCCCGCATCCCCCCGGTCAGCGGCTGGTAGTCCTCATACCCCTTGTGCGGATTGACCCAGATGAGCCGGTACGCCTGCCGGGCCAGCCTGGCGAGCTGGGCGCCCAGCAGGGCGGGGTCACCCCGTTCCCAGCCGTCGGAGGCGATGACCACGATCGCCCCCCGGGCGCTGTGCCGGGTCAGGTACTCCTTGAACTCCTCACCGAGCCTGGTTCCTCCGCTCCAGTCGGGGATGGCCGCCGACACCTCGTTCAGCGCCGTGCCGGGGTCGCGGTGGCGCAGCCCGGCGGTGACCTCGGTGAGCCGGGTGCCGACCGAGTAGACCCTCGTGGCCCGCGGCTCGCTCCTGACCAGCGCGTGGGCGAAGCGCAGCAGGGTCTCGGCGTAGGGCGCCATCGAGCCGCTGACGTCCACGAACAGCACCACCCGCCGGGGCCTGGTCGTGTGCCGCCGGCGCCGGAGCCGGGCCACCTCGCCGGTCCGCAGCGCCTCGCGCACCGTGCGACGCCGGTCCAGCCCGCCCCGGTGCGCCTGCTCGAAACGGCGTGAGCGGCGCGCGGCCCGGCCGTTCCTGAGCAGGGCCAGCAAGCGGTGCACCTCAGCCCGTTCGGCCTCGGTGAGCCGGGCCACGTCCCGGTGCCGCAGCACCTCGGCGCGGCTGGCCGTGGCCGGGGCCGTGCCGTCCTCGCCTTCTTCCGTGCCGCCGCCGTCGCCGGCCGCCAGGTGCCTGGTGACGCTGGTCGTCCCGGTACGGGCCGCCGTCGCCCGCCGCCCCCCGAAGTACGCGGCGAAGCAGCGGTCGTAGCGGGGCAGGTCGTCGGGCGTGGCGCACAGGGTGAGCCGGCCGGCCCAGTAGACCTCGTCCCGGTCCTCGACGTCGAGGTGGCCGAGGGCCTGGAACAGGCTCCGCGTACGTTCGTGGTCGGCGTCCACCCCGGCCGCGCGCAACGTCCTGACGAAGCCCGTCACGGTCCGGACCAGCTCATCCATGCGACAGCAGCCCGTTCCCCAGGACGGCGGCGACGTCCTCGCGGTACTTCAGCGCCGCGCCCAGCGTGGCGGCGGCCAGGTCGGGGTCGAGCTCCCTGGCCCCGAGCGTCAGCAGCGCCTCGGTCCAGTCGAGCGTCTCGGCCACTCCCGGCGGCTTGACCAGGTCCGCCCGCCGCAGCCGCTCGGCCGCCTTCGCGACCTGCAGGGCCAGCTCCTCGGTGCAGCCGGGCAGGCGGCGCAGCAGGATCGCGACCTCGCGGTCGAAGCTCGGGTGCTCCAGCCAGTGGTAGAGGCAGCGCCGCTTGAGCGCGTCGTGCACCTCGCGGGTGCGGTTGGAGGTCACCACGACCACCGGGGGCGTCTTCGCCCTGATCGTGCCCAGCTCGGGGATGGAGACGGTGAAGTCGGAGAGCACTTCGAGCAGGAACGCCTCGAACTCGTCGTCGGCCCGGTCGATCTCGTCCACCAGCAACACGCTCGGCTGGGTCTCCACGGCCTTCAGCAGCGGACGGGCGATCAGGAAACGGCGGTCGTAGATCTCCCCCTCCAGCCGGGCGGCGTCGGTGATCCCGGCGGCCTCGGCGGCCTTGAGGTGGAGGAGCTGGCGGGCGAAGTCCCAGTCGTACAGGGCCTGGGACGCGTCGAGGCCCTCGTAGCACTGCAGCCGGATGAGCGGGGCCTTCAGCAGCGTCGCCAGGGTCTTGGCCAGCTCGGTCTTGCCGACGCCCGCCTCCCCTTCGAGGAACAGCGGGCGTCCCATCCGCAGCGCCAGGAAGGCGGCCGTGGCCAGCCCTCGGTCGGCCAGGTAGTCGTGCCGGTCGAGCAGCTCGGTGAGCTTGTCCGGCGACTCGATGTCCATTGCCCTGATTGTCCGCCGCAGCACGCCTTCAGGCTACGTCGCCACCCCGGTCCGGCGATATCGGCTCGCCTTCATCGCCGGGTTTCAGGCGCCGGGTTTCAGTCCCGGGGGTTTCAGTCGCCGGACTCGGCGGCCTCGCCGCGTTCGCGGATCAGCGCGGCCAGCTCGGCCGTGGCCCGGCGGGCGCGGGCCTTCTCCGAGCCCTGGATGCCCATGGCGCCGATCGTCCGGCCGTCAGAGAAGTCGATCTTCGGCCACGGGTCGCCCACCAGCAGGGTCACGTCGATGACCTCGGGCCAGGTGTAGCGGTGGACGCGCAGGGCGTTGACGATCGTCAGGCCCTTCTCGTCGGCCTCCACCCGGACCCGGCCCAGCAGGTGGAGCACGTACGCCACCGCCAGGCCGAAGCCCACGATCGCCACCCGGTCGGGCAGCTTGAACGGGTCGGCGATGAAGATCGCCATGAGGACCGCCCCCGCCACGACCAGCGCGGCGAAGACATAGGGCACGACCCGGCCCCGGCTGGGACGCCAGGTCACGGGCAGGGGCGGCGGGGTAACGGGCTCGGGCACGAGGGAAACCTACCGCAGCTCAGTGGAGGTCCCTCAGGAGGAGTGCGGTCTCCAGGGCGGCCATGGCCGACTCGTACCCCTTGTCCTCCTTGCTGCCGGGCAGTCCGGAACGGTCGAGAGCCTGGTCCATCGTCTCGCAGGTGAGCACGCCGTTGCCGACGGGCGTCTCCTCGTCGAGCGAGACGCGGGTCAGCCCGCTGGTGACCGAGTCGCAGACGTAGTCGAAATGGGCGGTCTCGCCCTTGATGACCGCGCCGAGGGCGACCACCGCGTCACAGCGCCGGGCCAGGGCCTGCGCCACGACGGGGATCTCCAGCGAACCGGCCACGCGGACCACGGTCGCGGTGGCGCCGCTGTCGTCGCACGCCTGCACGGCCCGCGCCACGAGCTGGTCGGTGATCTTGGCGTGCCAGCTCGCCGCCACCACGCCCACGACCAGGCCGGCCGCGTCCACCACGGCCACGCCTGGACGGCCTTCTCCACTCATGACGCCTCCGAGATCTCGTGCGGGACGCTGGAGGCGATGTCGTGGCCGAGCCGGTCGCGCTTGGCCTCCAGGTACCGTTCGTTGTGCGGGTTCAGGGCCACGGGCATGGGCTCGCGGCCGAGCACCTTGATGCCGTAGCCGTCCATGCCCTTGAGCTTGGCCGGGTTGTTGGTGAGCAGCCGCACCGAGCGCACCCCGAGGTCGGCGAGGATCTGCCCGGCGTTGGAGAACTCGCGGGCGTCCACCGGCAGCCCCAGCTCGACGTTGGCATCGACGGTGTCGCTGCCGTTGTCCTGGAGGCTGTAGGCCTTGAGCTTGGCCAGCAGGCCGATGCCCCGGCCCTCGTGGCCGCGCAGGTAGACGACGACGCCGCGGCCCTCCTGCGCGATGGCGCCCATGGCGTGGTCGAGCTGCACGCCGCAGTCGCAGCGCAACGAGCCGAACACGTCGCCGGTCAGGCATTCGGAGTGGGCCCTGACCAGGATGTTCTCGCCGCCGCCGAGGTCGCCGTAGACGAGCGCGACGTGCTCGCCGCCGTCGAGGGCGCTGGCGTAGCCGTAGGCCCGCCACATGCCGTACGCGTTGGGCAGCCGGGTCTCGGCGACCCTGGTGACCATGCTCTCGGCCCGGCGGCGGTGGTCGACGAGCTGCTCGATGGAGACCAGCGCCAGGTCGTGCTCGTCGGCGAAGCGGCGCAGCTGGGGCAGCCTGGCCATGGTGCCGTCGTCGTTGACCACCTCGGCCAGCGCCCCCGCCGACGACAGCCCGGCGAGCCTGGCCAGGTCGACGGCCGCCTCGGTGTGGCCGCGCCGGGCCAGCACGCCGCCCTCGCGGTAGCGCAGCGGGAAGACGTGGCCGGGCCGGACCAGCTCGTTGGGCTCGGTGGCCGAGTCGGCGAGGGTGCGGATGGTCCTGGCGCGGTCGGCGGCGGAGATGCCGGTGGTGACGCCGTCACGGGCGTCCACGGTGACCGTGTACGCGGTGCGCAGGCGTTCGCGGTTCTGGGCCACCATGAGCGGCAGGCCGAGCCGGTCGAGCTCCTTGCCGTCCATGGCCACGCAGATCATGCCGCTGGTGTGCCGGATCAGGAACGTGCACAGCTCCGGCGTGGCCTTCTGGGCGGCGAAGATCAGGTCGCCCTCGTTCTCGCGGTTCTCGTCGTCCACGACCACGACGGGACGCCCCTGGCGGATGTCCTCGATGGCGCGCTCGATCGGATCCAGCTTGAACTCGCTCATGCCGCTGCCACCACTTCCGGACGGGCGGCGGCGCGGTACTCGCGCAGCCACTTGGCGAAGCCCGTGAGGACCATGACGAAGAACACGCCGTAGACGGCGCCGGAGACGTAGAGGCCGGACTTGAACGCGACCGGCACCCCCACCAGGTCGACCAGCACCCAGACGACCCAGAAGTCGACCAGCGCCCGGCCCTGCGCCCAGGTGGCGACCGCGCCGCCGACGAAGATGTAGGCGTCGGAGGCCACCACGGCCACCGGCGCGCCCGGGTACCACGACAGGTCGAACGCCTTGAACAGGATCGTCACCACCACGGTGCCCACCGCGAGCGCCGCCAGCATCCGCCACCGCTCGCCGCCCGTGGCGGGCCGGACGGCCAGGGCCTGCTCCTGGGTGCCCTGCCGCCACTTCCACCACCCGTAGACGGCCAGCACGGCGAACAGGGCCTGCTTGAGCGCGTTGCCGGTGACGTGCGCGCTGATCGAGGCGAGGAACAACAACACCGAGCCGGTGAACTGCACCGGCCAGGTCCACATGGACTTGCGCATCGCGAACGCCACCGTGGCGAGGGCGAACACGTTGCCGATCAGGTCGGTCCACTTCACCGGCCGACCCAGGATGTCAATCGATGCGTCCACCCAGCTCATCGGGTGCCCACCAGCCTCTCCACATACTTGGCGATCACGTCGACCTCGATGTTCACCACGTCGCCCACCTGGCGGTCGCCCATGGTGGTCAGCTTCAGCGTGGTCGGGATGAGGCTCACGCCGAAGCTGTCGTCGTCAACCGTCGTGACGGTCAGGCTGATTCCGTCGATCGCGATCGAACCCTTCTCGGCCACGTACCGGCTGAGCGGGCCGGGGAGGGAGAAGCGCAGGTCGTCCCAGTTCTCGCCGGGGGCGCGGGACAGCAGGCGGGCGGTGCCGTCGACGTGACCCTGGACGATGTGGCCGCCGAGGCGCTGGTCGGCGCGTACCGACCGTTCGAGGTTGACCGCCGAGCCCGCGGTGAGGCCGCCGAGCGAGCTGCGGTCGAGCGACTCCCTGATGACGTCGACGGTGAACACGTCGTCCTTGACCTCGACGACCGTCAGGCACACGCCGTTGACGGCGATCGAGTCCCCGTGGGCGGCGTCGGAGGTGACGAGCGGGCCGTGGACGGACAGCCGGGCGCCGCCGCCCGCCGGCTCGATGGCGACGACTTCGCCCTTCTCCTCGATGATTCCGGTGAACATCACTTCTCCCTGCCTTGATGCGGAGCGGGCCGCGCGGTCAGCCGCAGATCCGGCCCGATGGGGGAAAACTCGTCGAAGGTGAGGCGGTGGACGCCACTGATCGTGGCGACGCCCGCCGGGCCGAGCGCGGCCCTGCCCTCGCCGAGCAGGGCGGGGGCGAGGTAGGCGTACACGCGGTCGATCAGGCCCTGGCGCAGGAACGCGCCGGCGAGGGTGGGCCCGCCTTCCAGGAACACACTGACCACCTCGCGGGCGGCCAGCTCACGCAGGAGGGCGTGCAGGTCGAGGCCGCTCTCCGCATGCCGGGGCAGGCGCAGCAGGCCGGCCTTGAGCTCCGTCACGGCGTCGTCGGCGACGGCGACCAGCGTGGGGGCCTCGTCGTCGAGGACGCGGGCCGTGGGCGGCGTGCGGCCCTCGGTGTCCACGACGACCCGCAGCGGCGGGCGGGCGCCCAGGGGCCGGCCGGCCAGCGGCGGGCTGCCGGCCAGCAGCGCCCCCGCGTCGCCCTCCTCGGCGTCGTGCGCGGGTTCGGGGAGGCGGACGGTGAGGTGGGGGTCGTCGGCGAGCACGGTGCCGACGCCGGCCACGATCGCGTCTGAGGCGGCGCGCAGCCGGTGGACGTCGGCCCGCGCCTGCGGGGAGGTGATCCACTGGCTGGTGCCGTCGGCGGCGGCCGACCTGCCGTCGAGGGTGGCGGCGAACTTCCAGGTCACGTGGGGTCTGCCGAGCCGGGCGTAGGTGAGCCATTCCTCGTTGACCCGCTCGGCCGCCTCGCTCAGCACGCCCCGCGTCACGCTCACCCCGGCCTCGCGCAGCCGGGCCGCGCCGCCGGCGGCCTTCGGGTTGGGGTCGGCCACGGCGACGACCACGCGGGCCACGCCCGCGGCCAGCAGCGCCCGGCTGCACGGCCCGGTGCGGCCGGTGTGGTCGCAGGGCTCCAGCGTCACGTACGCCGTTCCGCCCCGCGCCCGCTCCCCCGCCTGGGCCAGCGCCACGACCTCGGCATGCGGCCCGCCCGCGTACGCGTGGAAGCCCTCGCCCACGACCTGCCCGGCGGCCGACAGCACGACGCAGCCGACGACGGGGTTGGGGCTGGTGCCGCCGTGTCCGCGCGCGGCCAGCTCGACGGCGCGCGCCATGTGCGCGGCGTCGGCGACTGAGATGTCCACCCGGGTCTCCTACTCGCCAGTAGCTTCAAGCCACGGCGGGCCCCGGGGGGTTTTCGGGCGCCTGCACGGCACCACGTCAGGAGCCCGGCTGGGACGCCGGACACCTCGCGCGCTTCCTCCCATCCGGACTTTAACCGTCGGTCCTGGAATTTCACCAGGTCAACCGGCCGATGGCATCGGCCGGGTCGCGGACTGTAACCGCCGGTTCGGACTTTCACCGACCCCGGAGCACGCTAGCTCTCTTCTTGTACCAGTTTGCCATGCCGCCTACGGAAAGCGCGACCGCCCCCGTGCTATTTGAACAAGCGCTCGCTCAGGCAGCCATCAGCTTGCGCGCCCGGCGGGCCGAGGGCGCGTAGCGGACCTGCGCGGGGACCAGGCCGATGCCGGTGTGCAGGGCCCGCAACGTGGCCGAGGCCCACAGGTCGCCGACGGGCGTGGCGGGCAGGCCGTACAGGCGGCGGGCCCAGCGCGGCAGCGTGGCCAGGGCCAGCACGGTCAGCGCGGGCACCGCGGGCCGCAGCGCGGACAGCGCGCCGGGCAGCGGGGTGTGCAGCGACAACCGCAGCGGATGGGCGGCCTCGGGCACCAGCCGCAGCTCGGGACGCCGGGCGGCGATGTAGTCGCGCAGCTCGGCCACCGAGCCCGGCACGTCGTCCCCGGTCAGGCCCACGACCTCGGCGGCGCGCCGCCACTCGGCGACGAAGCGGTCGGCGTCGGCGTCGGACAGCCGCACGCCGGCGCGACGGGCGACCGTCAGGTAGGAGTCGACCTCGCCGACGTGCACCCAGCGCAGCGCCTCGGGGTCGTCCAGACGGTAGGTCTCGCCGGTCTCAAGATCATGGGCGGTCAGCCTGGCGTGGATCGCGCGCACCCGGCGGCCGGCCCGCTCGACCTCCGCGCGCGTGCCGTACGTGCGCACCCGGACGAACTCGCTGGTCCGCAGGAAGCGCGCCCACGCCTCCGCCGGGTCGAGCAGCGCCGAGTTCTGCAGCACGCCGCGCATCGCCCTGGGGTGCAGCCCCTGCATGAGCAGCGCGCGGAAGCCGCCGACGAGCTGGATCGGCTCCCCCATCACCCGCCAGGTCACCGACTCGGGGCCGAAGATCCCATAGTCGTCCATAAGTGAACAGTTACCCATATAGGCGGTGAAGCATGCCGAAAACCCCCGGCCGAGAACGGCCGGGGGTTTCGTGAGGCTGTCGTGCGGGACGGAGATCAGCCGGTGAAGCCGATCGCCGTGTAGTCGGCGGCCTGGTAGCCGAAGGCGCCGTAGTTGGCCAGCGTCTTCTTGGTCGCCTGGATGTCAGGACGCTGGTACAGCGGGATGGTGTGCACCTGGTCCCAGATCAGCTTGTCGGCGGCGTTGGCCAGCTCGGCGGACTTGGTCGGGTCCATCTCGCCGACCGCGGCGTCGATCGCGGCGTCCAGCGCCGGGTCGCTGCCCTTGGGGAAGTTGGACTCGGAGCCCGACTTGTAGATCTGCGGCAGGGAGCCCATCGGCAGCGGCGTGCCGATCCAGGAGAACGGCACCAGGTCGAAGTCGCCCTTGATGATGAAGTCGGTGAAGAACTTGTCATCGGGGACCGGGCGGATCGTCAGCTTGATCCCGGCCTCCTTGAGCATCGCCTGGGTGAGCTCACCCTCGGTCTTGGCGTAGGGCAGGCCCGCCGGGACGACGAAGTTCAGCGAGAACTCCTTGCCGTCCTTCTTGCGGACGTCGCCCTCCTGCTTCCAGCCGGCCGCGTCGAGCAGCTCCTTGGCCTTGGGCAGGTTGTACTTGCCCAGGTCGCCGGAGTTGTCGACGTACGCCTTGTGGTTGTTCATGAAGACGTGGTTGCCCAGCGTCTGCAGCGGCCAGTCCATGTCCTTGAGGTCGGACTGCGTGATCACGTCACGGTTGATCGCGTACGCGACGGCCTGGCGGACCGACTTGTCCTTCAGGAACTCGCTCTGGTTGTTGACGGTGATGTGCCGCCAGTTCGGGCTGAGCGCCTTGCGGACGTCGACGTTCGGGACCTCCTTGGCCCGCTTGAGGTCGGCGGGGCTGCCCGGCGGGATCTCCACGGCGTCGAGCTCGCCGTTGGCGAAGGCGTTCACCTGCGCGGCGGGCGTCTCGATGGTCCGGAAGATGACCTTGTCGAGCTTGGCCTTGCGGCCCCACCACTTGTCGTCGCGCACCACGGTGAGGGTCTTGGTGCCCTCGTTGATGCTCTCGACCTTGAAGGGCCCGGCGGTGACCGGGATCTTCTGCAGGTAGTCCTTCTCGTACTTCTCCGGGGTCTCCATGTGGGAGGCCGGGTAGAGGTGCGGCGAACGGGAGAACTGCCCCTGCCAGTCGGGGTAGTTCTTGGCGTAGGTCACGATGGCGACCTTGTCGGAGTCACCCTTGGTGACCGACTCGATGCGGTCCCAGCCGTCGGTGGAGGCCGGCTTGAACTTCTTGTCCTTGCCGCTGTTGGCCTTCCACGCCGCCTCAAGGTCCTTCCAGGTGATCGGCGTGCCGTCCGACCACTGGGCCTTGTCGTTCAGCGTGTAGGTGACGACCTGCTTGCCCGACGACAGGTCCATCTTGACGTCGGTGAGGTAGTCGGGGTTGGCCTTGAAGTTGGCCTCGGAGTCGGCGACCATCAGCTGCGGCATCAGCGAGTCGAGCATGTCCGCCGTGTCGCGCTGGTTGCCGTCGACGTGGTTGCCGTTCCACTGGCTCGGCCACTGGCCGACCGAGAGGGTGAGCGTGCCGCCGTCCTTGACCTGCTCGTACGCGACGGGGTTGATCGAGATGCCCGGAGTCTCCGACATCTGCTGCTGAGCCTGCTGCGACTGCTCGGCGCTCGGCTTCTTGGCCTCGCCGCCACCACCGCCACAAGCCGCCGCGGCCATGGCGAGGACGGCGATTCCCGCCGCCGCCCGGTAACGAACCTTCACTTTTCCTCCTGATCGTCCGAGGCCGTGATGACCTCGACTTCCTCCGCGTAGTGGCAGGCGGCGCCGTGGTCGACGGCGTTCGCGAGCCGGGCAACCGAGGGCTCTTCGTCCACACAGCGCCCGCGTTCGGCCTCGGTGAGCAGGGCGAACTTGGGGCAGCGGGTGCGGAACCGGCAACCCGATGGCGGGTCGGCCGGGCTGGGCAGGTCACCTTCGAGCAGGATCCGCTTGCGTGTGCGTTCCATCTCGGGGTCGGGCAGCGGGATCGCTGACAGCAGCGCCTGCGTGTAGGGGTGGGCGGGGCGGTCGTAGACCTCCTCGACCGTGCCGATCTCGGCGATCCTGCCGAGGTACATGACCGCGACGCGGTCGGCCAGATGCCGGACCACGGCCAGGTCGTGCGCCACGAACAGGTACGACAACCCCAGGGTGTTCTTCAGCTGGTCCAGCAGGTTGATGACACCGGCCTGGATGGACACGTCGAGAGCCGAGACCGGCTCGTCCAGGACCAGCAGCTTGGGCTCCAGGGCCAGCGCGCGGGCGATGCCGATGCGCTGGCGCTGGCCGCCGGAGAAGCTCTGCGGGTAACGCTCGGCGTACTCCGGCGCCAGGCCCACCAGTTCGAGCAGCTCGGCGACCCGCTCCTTGACGTTCTTGCGCCCGTGGGCGCGCAGCGGCTCGGCGACGATGTCGCCGACCGGCATGCGCGGGTCGAGCGCCGCCATCGGGTCCTGGAAGACGATCTGCAGGTCGCCCCTGAGCGCCTTGCGCCCGGACGGGCCGAGCTTGGCGCTGTCCTGGCCGAGCACGACGATCCGGCCGCTCTGCGGCGGGGCGAGCTGCATGATCTGCTGCAGCGTCGTGGTCTTGCCGCAGCCCGACTCGCCGACCAGGGCCAGCGTCTCGCCCTCGGCGATGTCGAAGCTGATGCCGTCCACGGCGTGCACGGTGCCGACGCGGCGCTTGAACACCGCGCCCTTCATCAGCGGGTAGTGCCGGATGAGGTTGTCGAGCTCCAGCACGGTCGCGCGCTGCTCGCGCGGCACGCGGACCACCTCGCTGACCGGGATGACCGGGACCGGGAACACGTCCGCGCCGGTCAGGCCCTTGTACTCGATCTCGCGGGAGCGGATGCAGGCCACGTGCCTGCCGCCGCCGACGTCGGTGAGCGGCGGCTCCTCGTCGTCGCACGAGTCGATCTTCATCGGGCAGCGCGGCGCGAACGGGCAGCCCGGCGGCAGCGCCGCCGGGGAGGGCGGGTTGCCCTCGATCGGCACCAGCGGCCCCTCCTCGCCGTCGATCCTGGGGATCGAGGCGAGCAGCCCCATCGTGTACGGCATCCGCGGCCGGTAGTAGATGTCGTCGACGTTGCCCTGCTCGACCGGCTTGCCGGCGTACATGACCAGCACCCGGTCGGCCATGCCCGCGACGACGCCCAGGTCGTGCGTGATCATGACGATGCCGGCGCCCGTCTCGCGCTGGGCGGTCTTGAGCACCTCCAGCACCTGGGCCTGGATGGTCACGTCGAGCGCGGTGGTGGGCTCGTCGCAGATCAGCAGGTCGGGGTCGTTGGCGATGGCCATGGCGATCATCGCGCGCTGCCGCATGCCGCCGGAGAACTCGTGCGGGAACGCCTTGGCGCGCACGTCCGGGTGCGGGATGCCGACCAGGTCGAGCAGTTCGACGGCGCGCTTGGCGGCCTTGTCCTTGCCCAGCTTCTGGTGGACGCGCAGCGCCTCGGAGATCTGGTCGCCGATCGTGTAGACGGGCGTGAAGGCCGACAGCGGATCCTGGAAGATCATGCTCATCGACTTGCCGCGGACCTTGACCAGGTCCTCTTCCTTCATCCCGATCAGCTCCTGGCCGTGGAGCTTGACCGAGCCGCTGATCTGGGCGTTGCGCGGCAGCAGACCCATGATCGCCAGGGACGTCACGGACTTGCCCGAACCGGACTCGCCCACGATGCCCAGGACCTCGCCGCGGCCGACCTCGTAGCTGACGCCGCGGACGGCTTCGATGCCGCCGGGGAAGGTCACGGTGAGGTCTTGGACCTCCAGGATGCTCATGAGTTGCTCCCCGGGTCGAGTGCGTCGCGCAGGCCGTCTCCGATGAGGTTGATGCTCAGCACCAGCAGCACCAGGAGCCCGGCGGGGAAGGCGAACAGCCAGGGGTAGCCGGTGGCGTTGCGGGAGCCTTCGGCGATCAGCGTGCCGAGCGAGACGTCGGGCGGCTGGATGCCGAAGCCGAAGAAGGACAGCGCGGCCTCGCCGATGACCGCGCCGCTGACGTTCAGCGTGGCGTCGATGATCAGCAAGGAGGACAGGTTCGGCACGATGTGCCGGAAAATGATCTTCCAGCGGGGGATGCCCATGTAGACGGCCGCCTGCACGTACTCGCGCTCACGGAGCGAGAGCGTCATGCTGCGGACCACCCTGGAGGTGATCATCCAGGCGAACGCCGCCAGCAGGACCACGAACCAGAGCCAGGAGGCGCCGCGCAGGCGCGGCGAGGCGATCGCGATGATCAGGAAGCTGGGCAGGACGAGGAGCAGGTCCACGCCCCACATGAGGACACGGTCCACCCAGCCGCCGAAGTACCCGGCGAAGGCGCCGACCACGGCGGCCAGGCCGGTCGAGATGAGCGCCACG
Organism: Nonomuraea sp. NPDC001699; assembly: GCF_053596455.1. Lineage (NCBI taxonomy): Bacteria > Bacillati > Actinomycetota > Actinomycetes > Streptosporangiales > Streptosporangiaceae > Nonomuraea > Nonomuraea sp. NPDC001699. The sequence continues at coordinate 348,245 of NZ_JBSFGF010000003.1, forward strand.
AGCAGGCCGATGATGATCGACTTCTGCATGCCGCGCAGGGTGACGGCGTACATGTCCTGGCCGATCGTGGTGGTGCCCCACCAGTGGTCGGACGACGGCGCCGACAGGAAGGACAGGAAGTCCTTGTCCGTCCAGTCGTAGGCGCCGAAGAGGGGCCCGATGTAGGCCAGCGCCACCAGCAGCACGAGGGCGATGAAGCCGTAGCGGGCCTGCCGGTTGCGCAGCATCCGCCCGAGAACAACCTTGGAACGCACTTAGCTCACCCTCACTCGTGGGTCGAGGGCCGCCACCAGCAGGTCCGACAGGAAGCCGGCGAACAGGACGCAGACGGAGGCGAACATGCTGACCGCGGCGACCGAGTTCACGTCGTTCTGGTTGATCGAGTCGACCAGCCAGGCGCCCATGCCGTTCCAGGCGAAGATCTTCTCGGTGAAGGTGGCGCCGGTGAGCATGGTCCCGAAGGCGAAGGCGAAGTACGTCGCCGCGGGGATCAGCGCGGTACGAAGCGCGTGCTTGATCAGGGCCGTCCTGCGCCGCAGGCCCTTGGCCATCGCCGTGCGGACGAAGTCCTGGCCGAGCACGTCGAGCATCATGTTGCGCTGGATGCGGCTGTAGAAGGCGATCGAGCCCAGGCTGAGCGAGATGGTCGGCAGGATCAGGTGGTTCAGCCGGTTGGTGAACTGGTCCCAGCCGGACAGCTTGGGGTTGTACTCGCCGGTGAACTCGATCAGCGTGAAGCCGAGCCCTCGGTTGAGGTTGTAGGCGCTGATCGCCAGCAGCGTGGCCAGCACGAACACCGGCACCGCCATGATCACGAACGAGCCGACACCGATCACCCGGTCGGTGATCCGATATTGCTTGATCGCCGACAACGCGCCGAGCGCCACTCCCAGGACGAATCCCACGATGGTGCCGACCAGCAGCAGCCGGAGGCTGACGGAGATCCGCCGGCCCATCTCGTCGTTGACCGAACCGCCGTTCCAGGTCTTGCCGAAGTCCCCGGTGACGACGCCCTTGACCCAGGTTCCGTAGCGCTCCAGGACGGGCGTCTTGTCGTTGAGGTTGTAGGCGTCGAGCGTGGCGTCGATGACTTCCTCGGCGACAGGAGGCTGGCGGCCCTCGTACGCACCGCGAGGGTTCATGGTCGTCGCGGCGAGCATGTAGGCCAGGCTGGCCGCGATCGCGACCAGGATCAGATTGATCGCCAACCTGCGCAGCAGGTACTTGCCCATTACCCTCCGTTCGCACTGAACGAGGGCCCGGAAACCCCGGTAGGAGAAGACCCCCGCAATGGTAAAAGACCGTCTTACGCCGCGAAAAGTGATGACGCGGAACGGCGATCAAAACGCAGGATATCTAGCCAAACATCACAGTCAGCAATAGTTCGACATAACAGAAAGGTCACTTCGCATGGTGGGGCCCCGCCGGTGATCACGGGTCGATAAGGGGGTTGACCTGGGGAAACGCGAGCTATCAAGATCGGTAACGCGCGCTATCGGATCAGGCTATGTCACAGAATCCTGACAAAAAATAACCCAATCCCGAAGTGACGCACGTCATACTGATCAATAGGGTAGGGATTGAAATTTCGCGATGTCGCGGCTTTTGATCTCAGGTGGGCGGCCGAAGTGGATCGGTCTGAGGGCACGCTGCCGCCCGCCCCGGAGCCGTCCCCAGGACGATCGCCACGCGCTCACGCTCCGCTCACCACCCCGCGCCCGACGAACCGCCGGCCGCGCGGGGGCGTCCATCCACCGCGGCCGAACGCCCGTCCGCGACACCGAGGTCCTCCCACAGCGCCCCACACCCGTCGGGAAGCGCCACACGCCCGCACGAAGCGGCAGGCCCGGTTCTCCCGACGGCCAGCCAACCCGCGCCCCTGAAGCTGGGCCTCGCACCGCGTCCCGTAGACGCGTCACCGCGCCTCGCCGAGCACGCCCTTGATGCCACGCCCCCAGGCCAGGCACGGCCCTGGTGCTGCACCGGGCCGGGCGCGGCTGTGGTGCCGCAGGCCCGGCGCGGGTCTGGTGCCGACGTGCGGCACCGTGGGGCGCTCTTGGAGGGACGGGGGCACCACGGGAGTGCGCGAGCACGCCCGTGGCGCGGAAGGGACGCCCCCCCGTGGCGGGGGGACGCGCCGTGGCGGGGGAAGGTCAGCGGGTGGCGGCGGCGCGCAGGGCGTCGATGGCGGCGACCGGGTCGTCGGCCCCGTAGACGGCGCTGCCGGCCACGAACACGTCGGCGCCCGCCTCGGCGCAGCGCTCGATCGTCTCGGCCGTCACGCCGCCGTCGACCTGGAGCCAGACCGACCCGCCGTGCCGCTCGATCATCGCCCGCGCCGCCCGCACCTTCGGCAGCACCATGTCGAGGAACTTCTGCCCCCCGAACCCGGGCTCCACCGTCATCAGCAGCAGCATGTCGACCTCGCCGAACAGCCCCTCGAACGGCTCCACGGCCGTGGCCGGGTTGAGCGCGAGCCCCGCCCGGGCGCCGAGCGACCGGATCTCGCGCAACGTCCGCACCGGCGCCTTGGACGCCTCCGCGTGGATGGTCACGCTGCCCGCCCCGGCCTCGGCGTACTGGGGGGCCCAACGGTCGGGGTCGGCGATCATGAGATGGCAGTCGAGAGGGGTCTGCGTTGCCTTGCGGAGGGACTCGACCACGGGCAGCCCGAGGGTGAGATTGGGCACGAAGTGGTAGTCCATGACATCCACGTGCAGCCAGTCGGCGTTCGGCACGGCGGCGGCCTCGTCGGCCAGCCGCGCGAAGTCGGCGGCGAGGATGCTGGGCGAGATCTGTACGGCCATGATGCGCCAGTCTATTGAACCGCCCGATCCACCCCGAACGCCCCTCCCACGACGCCGGCCCCCCGGGGTTCAGGACCCCGGACGGCCCTCCCCCCTGCGCCATCGCGCGGGCGGCTCCGAGGTCAGGGGCGTTTGCGGAGGAGGGCGAGGAACATGGCGTCGGTGCCGTGGCGGTGCGGCCAGAACTGCGCGTGCGGGCCGTCGCCGAGCCCCTCGGCCTCCGGCAGGTAGTCGCGCGCGTCGAGCTGCTCCACGTCGCCCCTGCGGCCCATGACGTCGCCGACCACCACGCGCGTCTCGGCCAGGTGCGGCGAGCACGTCACGTACGCCACCACGCCACCCGGACGCACGGCGTCGAGGGCCGTGCCGAGCAGCCGCCGCTGCAACGCGCCCAGCTCGGCGATGCTGGCCGGGTCGCGCCGCCACCTGGCCTCCGGACGCCGCCGCAGCGCGCCCAGCCCCGTGCAGGGGGCGTCGAGCATCACCCGGTCGAACACCCCGGGCCGCCAGGCGGGCTCGGTGCCGTCGGCGGTGACCACCGAGGCGGTCCTGGTGGTCTGCCAGACCAGCCGCGCCCGGTGGTACTGCACGTCGGCGGCCAGCACCCGGGCCCCGCCCGGGAACGCCACCCCGGTGCCGTCGAGACCGTCGCGGCGCTCGCCGTCGAGGCCCGCCAGGTCGCCGTAGGTGGCGACGGCGTCGAGCAGGCCCGCCTTGCCGCCCGGCCCGGCGCACATGTCGAGCCAGAGCTCGTCCTCGCCCTCCAGCGGCACCCGGGTCAGGGCCAGCGCCACGAGCTGGCTGGCTTCGTCCTGGACGGCCGCGCGCGTCTCGGCCACGGCCTCGATCTGACCGGGATCGCCCTCGCGCAGGTAGGCCGCGTACGGCGAGTAGCGGCCGGGATCGGCCCCCGCCTCGGCCAGCTCCGCCACCGAGCTGCGCCCCGGCCGCGCGACCAGGGTCACCAGCGGACGGACGTTGTCGGCGTCGAGCAGGTCGGCCAGCTCCCCGCCGCCGCCCAGCGCGTCGCGGAAGGCCGAGACGATCCACCGGGGATGTCCGTAGGCGACGGCCAGGTGGCCGACGGGGTCCTTCTCGGCGTCGGGCGCGACGATCGGGATCCAGTCCTCCAGCTCGCGTGAGCCGATCTTGCGCAGCACGGCGTTGACGAACTTGGCCGCGCCCTGGCCGATGCGCAGGCGGACGAGATCGACGGTGGTGCCGACGGCGGCGTGCGGCGGGACGCGCATGCGCAGGAGCTGGTGGGCCCCCAGCCGCAGGGCGTCGCGCACGGCCGGGTCGGGCGCCCGGTCGCTGCACATCTCGATGATGGCGTCGTAGGTGCCGAGGCCGCGCAGCGTGCCGTAGGCCAGCTCGGTGGCCAGCGCCGCGTCGCGCCCCCGGATGTCGCGCTCGCGCAGCAGGCGCGGCAGCAGCAGGTTGGCGTAGGCGTCGCGCTCGTCGACGGCCCGCAGCAGGTCGAAGGCGGCGTTGCGGGCGTGGTCGCGGGCGGGGCGGCGGGGACGGCCGGCGCCGCGGGGCTTGGTGCCCGTGGGGCCGCCCCGGTCACGCGAAGGCATCGTCACCCGCGATCCGGACGCCGCGCGCCCACTCGACCGCGCCCATCGCCCGCTTGCCCTGCGGCTGCACCTCGCCCAGCTCGACGGGGTCGGTGGCGGTGCCGACGAGCACGGCGCTCTTCGTGGCGACGATCCGGCCGGGCGCGAGCCGGTCGGCCTGGACGGCGACCTTGGCCGGGCCGAGCTTGACCCGCTGGCCCCTGAACTCGCTCCACGCCCCCGGAGCGGGGGTGCAGGCGCGGATCAGGCGGTCGACCCGCATGGCGGGCTTGGACCAGTCGACCCGCGCGTCGGTGACGTTGATCTTGGGCGCGGTGGTGACGCCGTCGAGCGGCTGGGGACGGGCCTCCAGCGCGCCGTCCTCGACGCCGTCGAGCGTGGCGGCCAGCAGGCCGGCGCCGGAGACCGACAGGCGTTCGAGGAGGGAACCGCTGGTGTCGTGGGTCAGGATCTCCTCGGTGACGACCCCGTAGACCGGGCCCGCGTCGAGCTCCTTGACGATCTGGAACGTGGTCGCGCCGGTGATCTCGTCGCCGTGCAGCACCGCGTGCTGGACGGGCGCCGCGCCGCGCCAGGCGGGCAGCACCGAGAAGTGCAGGTTGATCCAGCCGTGGCGGGGCACGTCGAGCGCCGACTGCGGCAGCAGCGCGCCGTAGGCCACCACCGGGCAGCAGTCGGGCTCCAGCGCGCGCAGCGTGTCGAGGAAGGCGGGATCGCCGACCTTGGCCGGGCGCAGCACCTCGATGCCGGCCTCCTCCGCGAGCTCGGCCACCGGCGAGGGGTGGACCTTGCGCCCCCTCCCGGACTGGGCGTCGGGACGGGTGACGACGGCCACGACCTCGTGCCGCGGCGAGTCGATCAGCATGCGCAACGACGGCAGCGCCGTCTCGGGTGTGCCCGCGAAGACCAGCCGCATCGTCAGAGCGCCCTTCCGCCGGTAGCGTGCGGCGACATCTTGATCACGGGGGCGGACAGGCCGCTCCACTCGGCCTCGCGGATGGCCTTCATGGCCAGCTTGCGCTGCTTGGGGTCCATGCGGTCGATGAACAGGATGCCGTCGAGGTGGTCGGTCTCGTGCTGGAAGCAGCGGGCCATCAGGTCGGTGCCCTCCAGCGTGACCGGCTCGCCGTGCATGTCGAAGCCCTTGGCCACGGCGCGGACGGCGCGCGGCGTCGGGTAGCTCAGGCCGGGGAAGGACAGGCAGCCCTCCTCGCCGTCCTCGTCGAGGTCGGAGGACAGGTCGAGGTCGGGGTTGATGAGGTGGCCGAGCTGGTCGTCGACGTAGTAGGTGAACACCCGCAGGCCGACGCCGATCTGCGGAGCCGCCAGGCCCGCGCCCGGGGCGTCCATCATCGTGTCGGTGAGGTCCTTGACCAGCTTGCGCAGCTCCTTGTCGAAGTCGACGACCGGGGCCGCCGCGGTGCGCAGCACCGGATCTCCGAACAGCCGGATCGACTGGATCGCCAAGGGGCTCACTCCTGTTCTCGAACGTTGATCAGCCCAGTTTACCGGCGGTGGGCCGGCGGCCGGTCGTGCCCAGGGAGCGAGCCTTCATCGCGGCCTTGCGCGCCGCCTTGGCCACCGCCCGGTCGTCGTGGGTGCCGGCGAGCATGTCGAGCACGGCCAGCGTGTCGGGATGGCCGACCGCGGGCATCTCGCCGACGAGCTTGATCAGGTCTTCGCCCGGCTCGGGCATGTCGAGGCGGCCGGCGGCCGGGCCCGACAGGTGCATGAGCGCGGCGAGGTTGTCGACCGCGATCCAGGTGTGGTCCTCGGCGCTGAGCGGCGGGGCCTCCAGGTCGCGGATGTGCAGCCAGGAGGCGGCGTAGCGGCGCGTGAGCGGGTGGTCGAGCGCCTGGCGCACGGGCTGCTCGGCCTCCGGGCCGAGCTCCTCCAGGATGGCGCCGACCGCGCCGCGCTGCCCGGCGGTGCCGGAGGCGGCGATCTCGATCAGGTCGCGCGCGGCCGCCTCGGGCGGCCGGCGCTCCAGCCAGCCCGCCACGGCGCTCTGCGTGGCCGTGCCCCTCACCAGCGCCTCGACCAGCTCGGCGGCCGACAGGTCGGCGAAGACCTGCACCTCGGCGGCGGTGGGCGCGTCGTGGCCCTCGCGCAGCAGGTCGCGCCGGACGGCCCACACCCCGAGCGGGGTGAGCGCCGTGCGCCCGGCCTCGGTCTGCTCGACCAGCCCGCAGTACGTCAGCAGCGACACCGCCTCCAGCAGCTCGGCCGGCAGCGCGGCGGCCAGCCTGCGCATCTCGACCTGGCCCGGCGCGCAGGCCACCTCGTGCGACTGCAAAATGCCCCTGGCCAGGTTGCCCACGGCCACGCCCGAGCGCACCGAGTAGATCGTGGCCAGCATCTCGGCCAGGTGGTCGTCGACCACGGCCGAGCCGGTCAGGCCCTCGTCGGCGCGGTCGAGGACGTCCATCACCACGCCGTCCCAGAACTCCAGCGTGGCCTCGACCGTGAGCTGCATCGACAGCGGGCCGCGCGAGGCCCGGCCGCCGAGGATGCGCAGCAGGCCGGTGTTGACCGCGACGATCCAGATCAGCCGCATCCGGGACTCCTGGAGCCCCAGCTCTTCCGCGGCGGCCCTGGCGTCGGACTCTCCCAGCATGCCGTCGGCGCCCACCTCGCGGCTGCCCGTCCAGGCGGTCAGGCGGATGGCGTCGGCGACGAGCGGCACCGCGGGCACCGCCCGGGCCAGCTCGGCGTCGCTCGCCAGCAGGACGGGCGGGAAGGTCAGCGCCTCGTGCTCCACAGAGGTCTCCTCAGGTGGCCGTGGAGGCACGGCGGCCTGCTCATCGATCAGCTTGCGCAGCTCGGCGAGGTCGAAGACGTTGTTTGCCACCCACGAAACTTACTGCACAGCAGTCACAAGGGCGTACTCAACGGATGGCCCGGGAGCGTGCCTTGAACGCCGCCTTGCGCGCCGCCTTGGCCACCGTGTCGTCGGGGATGGAGCGTCCGAGCAGCTCCAGAACCTCGACCACGTCGGGGTGGTCGACCCGCCACATCTCCTCGATGAGGTGGGCCGGCGGACCGGACGCCGCCATGTTCTCGGCGAAGATCTCCGGATCCTCCCGAGCGGCCGGCATCGCCAGGGCGAGCATGTCGACGCTGACCCAGAGCAACTCCTCCTGGGTGAGCGGCGGCGCGCCGAGACCACGTGCGGCCAGCCAGTGTATGACGTGCGGGCGCAGCTCCTGGTCGTCGAGGTGCTCGCGGACCTGCGGCTCGGCCTCCGCGCCCAGCCGGTCGACGATGGTGATCGCGATGCCGCGGGCCACGGCGGGCGCGCCGGAGGCGGCGGTCAGCAGCTCGGCCGCCGCCTCGCCCGCCGCGCGGCCGGACAGCCAGCGGGAGATGTCCTGCTCGGCCAGCTCGGCGGGCAGCCCTTCGAGCAGCCCTTCGATCAGGCCGCGCGCGTCGGCCTCGCCCAGGTCGGGGGCGATCGGGGCGTCGAGGCCGAGCGAGAGGTAGTGCTCGCGCAGCCCCCACACCGCCAGGGGCGTCAGCTCGGCGGCCTCGCCGGTGAGGCGGACCAGGCCCCACCCGGCCAGCCGGTCGAGCGCTCCGCCCACGTCGACGCCGCCCTCGCCGGAGACCTCCTCCAGGTAGTCGGCGACGACCTGGAGCGGCACCGGCGCCTGGAGGCGGTAGAGCATGTCGAACAGGTCGTAGAGCCCCTCGTCGAGCTCGGCGTGGCCGGTGATCTCGCCGCCGGTGTCGTCCTCCAGCAGGCGGGCCACGGTCTCGGCCCAGGCGCGCAGCGGCCCGCCGTCGGCCGGGTCGCCCGGGGGCGGGCCGCCGGCCAGCCCCGGAACGGCCCGCAGCGCCTCGGCCAGCTCCTCCTCCGAGGCCAGCCGCACGGCGGGCAGCGGGGTGCAGCCCGGACAGTCGCAGGGCGCCTCGCCCAGGTCGGGCAGCTCCCCGGACGGCACCGGCACCGCCTGTTCGAGCGACTCGGGCCCGATCGAGCTGAACAGGCTCTTGGCCATGCCGAAGTTGGCCGTGTCGGCCAGGGCCTCGGGCATGCGCGGAGCGATCTCGTCGAGCCGCGCGCGCATGCCCGCCACGGTGTCCGGACCGACATGGCCGGCGTCGCCGAGGTAGTCGACCAGAGTGCGGGCGGCCGCCACGGTCTCGGGCGCGCTCTCGGGCGGCGCGATCACCTTGCGCGGATAGATGGACAGCAGCAGCTCGTCGAAGGTCTCCGGCGTGAAGTCGCTCAGTTCGTCGACGTCGAGGTAGTCGCTGGCGTAGTCGCAGAGCAGGCGGACCTCGTCCGCGTCCACCTCGACTTCCCGCGCGCGCCCCCATGCGCGCAGGTCGTCGATGGCCTGGTTCACCCATTCGATCGACACAGGGGCACGCTAACGGCTGACCAACAGATGAGCGAATCGGGGAAACGGTCTAAATCAGGTCGAGTGGGTCGACACTCACCCTCACGACATCTGGTGTCTTACGCGCCGCACGCACCCCACTGGCCCCCTTGAGCGCGGCCGACAACGCCGCCCCGCCGCCGCGCCGTACCCGGATCATGGCCCGTTCCAGGCCGGATTCGTCCACGGGGACGGGGCCGAGCACCTGGGCGTCGGGCGGGAGGCGTACCTCGTCGAGCATCTGCCGCACGGCACTGGCCGAACCCGTCAGCGTCGCCATCCGCACCGCGGGCGGGAAACCCAGCTCGGCCCGGTCGCCCAGTTCGCGTTCGGCGTGCGTGATCGGGTCCCACCGCAGCAGCGCCTGGACGGAGGGCAGCCCGGCGTCCCCGAGCACCACCAGCTCGGCGGACGGCCGCAGCAGCGCGGCGGCGTTCATCCACCGGCGCAGCGTCTCCTCCCCCGCCCGCAGGTCGGCCCGGCCCAGCAGCGCCCACCCGTCGAGCAGGACGGCCGCCGCGTAACCGCCCTCGGCCACGGGTTCGGCGCCGGGCGTGGCGACCACCAGGGCGCGGGCGGCGGGCACGCGGGCCAGCACGCCGTCCCGGCCCGAGGTGCGCACCGGCACCGACGGGAAGGCCCGGCCCAGCTCCTCCGCGGTGCGCCTGGCCCCCGTGACGACCGCCCGCAGGCGGGGGCTGCCGCAGGACGGGCATCGCCAGTCGGCGTCGACCCGGCCGCACCAGCGGCAGTAGGGGGCGGCGTGCCCGGCCCTGAGCGCCAGCGGCCCATGGCACAGCGACTCCCCGCCGCCGTGCGCCGCGGACCCATCCGGCATCCCGGCCAACCCGTCGACGGCGGGCGGCAGAGCCCCGGCGCCTGTCCCCGGCGCGTGCAGGGGCAGGCCGAGCGGGACCGCCCCGGACGCCGCCGCCGACAGGGTGAGCGCCTCACCGGCGACCGGCAACGGCCCGCCCCGCCCCTCGGCCCCGGCAGGCGCTCCCGCGCCACCCCGGACGGGTGTCGGCGCGGCGGCGGGGGCCGGTGGTGCGGCGAGGTGCGGAGCGATCCTGGTGGGCGGCAGGACGCACCGCGCCGGGGCACGGCAGTGGCGGCAGGCCAGCGCCGGCAGGTAACCGCGCCTGGGCACCTGCACCAGCACCGGCCCGCTCTCCAGCCCCTGCCGCAGCGCCCGCCAGGCCAGGCTGGGCAGCCTCGCCTGCCGGGCCGCCTGGTCCTTGGCCAGCTCGGCGTCCTCACCGGCGGGACGCACCCGCGGGGCCACGGTCCTGATCATGGTGCGGGCGGCCACGATCGGCCTGGCCCAGCGCGTCGCGACGAGCTGGGTGGCCTCGGCCGTACGCGCGTAGCCGCCGATCAGCATGGCCGCGCCGGTCCGGTGGGCACGCAGGCCGAGGACCTCCCGGGCGTGGGGGTAGGGGGCCAGGCGTTCGGCGTGCAGGTCGTCGCCGTCGTCCCAGATGGCCACCAGGCCGAGATCGGCCACGGGGGCGAACATGGCGGCCCGCGTGCCCACGACCGCGCGTACCTGGCCTCTGAGGACCTTCAGCCACCGCCTGTAGCGCTCGGCGGGACCCAGGTCGGCCGTGAGCGCCACGTGCCTGCCCGGGCCGAGCAGCCGCTCGAACTCGGCGTCCGCCAGCGCGACGTCCTTGCCGTCGGGGACGACGAGGACCGCTCCCCGCCCGCCCTCCAGCGTCGCGAGCACCGCCTCCGCCATGGCCCCGGCCCAGCCCGTGGCGCCGGGCAGCGCCGACCACACGGCGCGTGGGGCGCGACCGTGGCGCAGCGCGTCAAGGAAGGACGGCCCGGTCGGATAGGCGTCCCAGGCGCTCTCACGCCCCTCCCCCGCATGCTCCGAGGCGTCCCCGCGGCCGTCACCCGCGGAACCGCCGCCCACGACGCCGGTGTCGCCGTCGGCTGCTCGCTGCTCCCCGATGTCACCCGCACCGCCGGGCGTCTCCTCGACGGTGTCCGGCGAGCCGGCCTCGTGGGAGGAGCCGGGAGCCGGGCCGGCGGGGGGCGGGATCTCGGCCTCGGCCTTGGCATGGCGCGGCGGGACGGCCAGGCGGAGCACGTCGGTCAGAGTGCCCGCGTAACGGTCGGCCACGGCGCGGGCCAGACCCGCGATCTCCGGCGTGAGCACCTGCTCGGGAGAGACCACCCGTTCCAGCGGGGTCAGCCTGCCCTCGTGATCGCTCTCGTCCACCCGCTCCAGCAGGAACGCGTCGATCAGCTTGCCCGCGAACCGGACGCGCACCCGCACCCCGGGCCGGGCCGCCTCGTGCATGGCGGCGGGCACCAGGTAGTCGAAGAGACGGTCGAGGTGCGGCAGCGGGCTGTCCACGACCACTCGCGCCACCGGCCGCTCGGGCGCCGCGACCACGGCCCCCTTGGTGTCCTTGGACGACGCCGGGGGCCGCACGGCGTCGAGCGGCAGAAGGGCGTCGTCGGAGTGGGTCACGCACTAACGTCTACCAGACCCCGCGCCCCGCCATCCCCACGCCGACTCGACCGTGAAAAGGAGCACACGACAACAGGCATGCAGGCAGACCACACCGCAGGACGCCGGACACCCGACATCCGCCGGGACCTGCGACCGAGCCCCCGAAGGCGAACCCGCCCTCAGCGAAGAGACGGACAGCCGAGCAGAACCCGCCTCACACCGACCTCAGCCGACGACAAGTGCCGCATCCACGCCCCGATGGGCCGGATGCGGCACCTGCGTCGAACAAGAACCGGGAGAGGTCAGAGACCGGCAGCCGTCCGAAGGGCCTCGGCGCGGTCGGTGGACTCCCAGGAGAAGCCCTCACGGCCGAAGTGTCCGTAAGCGGCGGTCTCGGAGTAGATCGGGCGCAGCAGGTCGAGGTCGCGGATGATGGCCGCCGGACGCAGGTCGAAGACGCGCAGCACGGCCGCCTGGATCTGCTCCACCGGCAGCTTCTCGGTGCCGAAGCACTCCACGAACAGGCCCACCGGCTGGGCCTTGCCGATCGCGTACGCGACCTGCACCTCGCACCGGTCGGCCAGCCCCGCCGCGACGACGTTCTTGGCCACCCAGCGCATCGCGTACGCCGCCGAACGGTCGACCTTGGACGGGTCCTTGCCCGAGAACGCGCCACCGCCGTGGCGGGCCATGCCGCCGTAGGTGTCGATGATGATCTTGCGACCGGTCAGGCCGGCGTCGCCCATCGGGCCGCCGATCTCGAAGCGGCCGGTCGGGTTGACCAGCAGCCGGTAGCCCTCGGTCTCGATCTCCAGCCCGTCGAGCACGGGGTCGACCACGTGCTCCTTGATGTCGGGGGCGAGCATCTCCTTGAGGTCGATCTCGGCCGCGTGCTGGGTGGAGACGACCACGGTGTCGAGGCGGACGGGCTTGTCGCCGTCGTACTCGATGGTGACCTGGGTCTTGCCATCGGGGCGCAGGTAGGGAACCTTGCCGGTCTTGCGGACGTCGGACAGGCGCTGGGCGAGCCGGTGCGCGAGCGTGATCGGCAGCGGCATCAGCTCGGGCGTCTCGCGGCAGGCGTAGCCGAACATCAGGCCCTGGTCGCCGGCGCCCTGGCGGTCGAGCTCGTCGGCGTCGCCGCCGCCCACGCGGTGCTCGTAGGCGTCGTCGACGCCCTGGGCGATGTCGGGCGACTGCGCGCCGATGGACACCGACACGCCGCAGGAGGCGCCGTCGAAGCCCTTGTGGGAGGCGTCGTAGCCGATCTCCAGGATCTTCTCCCGGATGACGCCGGGGATGTCGACGTAGGTCTCGGTCGTGACCTCGCCTGCGACGTGGACCTGGCCGGTAGTGATCAGCGTCTCGACGGCGACCCGGCTCTTGGGGTCGTCCTTGAGCATGGCGTCGAGAATCGCGTCACTGATCTGGTCGGCGATCTTGTCCGGGTGGCCTTCGGTGACCGACTCGGAGGTGAACAGGCGACGTGACAACTCAGTGGCTCCTCATGCAGCGGCTGCTGACGGATGTTGGGCCCGGGACGGAAGTACACGCCAGGGCCTCGCCGAAGTCTAGCCCTACCCGGCGCCCGGTCGCGAAACCGTCCCGTGTCCGTGTCCGGTCACAGGTCGGGGAGGGGATCGGGGGGCAGCGTCTCCGGCGCGAAGACCTCGGCGTCGGCCGCGGACACCACCGCCGCGTACTCCTCGTCGAACTCGAACACGGTGTTGCCGAGCTCGATGAACGGTCCGGGCAGGATCGGCCCGAGCCTGGTGTGCCTCGGATACGTGGCGAACACCGCGACCGGCCGGTCACTCCGGAGGGTCCTGGTGGTGAGCACCGAGACGGACGAATCAGTGACGACGATGAGGAAGTGGCCCGTTCCCGTCGGCCCCACGGACAACGCGGGGAAGACGTAACGGATTCCTCCCTGGTCCTCTAGCAATCTCCTGCAACGATCCCTGACAGCGGAACCCACCGGCATTCCGTCCCCCTTTGCCCCCAAGTATCGGTAGGCGTCCGGGGTGTCGCAACTGGCGATCAGGTAATCGTTCCCGCCGAAAATCGGGCGCTAGGACAGGCGGGGCGCGACCAGGTCCCAGACGGCGTCGGCGACGTCCTCCTTGGGGCCGCGCGGCACCTCGACGGGATCGCCGCCGGCGACGAGGACGGTGGCGGCGTTGTCGGGCGTGCCGAACGCCAGCCCCTCCCCCACCTGGTTGACCACCAGCAGGTCGCAGCCCTTCCTGGCGAGCTTGGCCTGCCCGTTGGCGAGCACGTCGTCGGTCTCGGCCGCGAACCCGACGATCACCCGGGGGCCGGTGCCGGACTCGCGGCGCAGCAGGCCCAGCTCGGCCAGGATGTCGGGGTTCTTCGTCAGGTGGATAGGATCGGGCTCGCCGTCGGTCTTCTTGATCTTCGTGTCGTGCCGGGACGCCGGGCGGAAGTCGGCCACCGCGGCCGCCATGACGACGGCGTCGGCCTTCTCCGAGGCGGCCAGCACCGCCTCGCGCAGCTCGGCCGTGGACCCCACCCGCACCACGGTGGCCCCCGCGGGGTCGGGAAGCGCGACGTTGGCGGCCACGACGGTCACCTCGGCGCCGCGCGCGACCGCCGTACGGGCCAGGGCGTACCCCTGCAACCCGGACGAGCGGTTGCCGATGAAGCGGACCGGGTCGATCGCCTCGCGGGTGCCTCCGGCGGAGATCACCACCTTGTGCCCGGCCAGGTCGCGCGGCCCGCCGCGCAGCACGCGCAGGCAGACCTGGAAGATCTCGGCGGGGTCGGGCAGGCGGCCGGGGCCGGTGTCGGCGCCGGTGAGGCGCCCCACGGCCGGGTCGATCACGACGGCCCCGCGCTCGCGCAGGGTCGCGACGTTGGCGCGGGTGGCCGGATGTTGCCACATCTCGGTGTGCATGGCCGGGGCGAACACGACCGGGCAGCGCGCCGTCAGCAGCGTGTTGGTCAGCAGGTCGTCGGCGAGCCCGTGGGCCGCCTTGGCCAGGGTGTTGGCGGTCGCCGGCGCCACCACGACGAGATCGGCGCGCTGGCCGATGCGGACGTGGGGCACCTCGTGAACGTCGTCCCAGACGTCGGCGGTCACGGGGTTGCCCGACAGGGCGGCCCAGGTGGGCTCGCCCACGAACCGCAGGACTTCGCGGGTCGGCACGACCCGCACCTCGTGACCTGACTCGGTGAACAGCCGCAGCAGCTCACACGCCTTGTACGCGGCGATGCCGCCGCTGACGCCGAGGACGACCTTCATCGAAGGGGTCAGACCGCGCCTTCGATGGGCTCGGCGTTGAGCAGGCCCTCGGAGACCTCGCGCAGCGCGATGGACAGCGGCTTCTCCTGAGCGTGCGTCTCGACCAGCGGCCCGACGTATTCCAGCAGGCCCTCGCCGAGCTGGGAGTAGTAGGCGTTGATCTGGCGGGCGCGCTTGGCGCCCATGATCACCAGGGAGTACTTGCTGTCGACGATGTCGAGCAGCGCGTCGATCGGCGGGTTGGTGATGCCCTCCGCGGCCGGGGTGGTGCCTGCCACGATTGTCAGACCTCTCGGTTGATGGTGGTGGTGACCCCCTGAGGGTCAGTCATCAAGGCTATCAGCCGGTGGCACACTTCATGGACACTCGTGTTCACCAGCGTGAGGTCGAACTCCGACTCGGCCGCCATCTCGACCCGTCCGGCCTGGAGCCGGCGCTCGATGACGTCCTCCGGCTCGGTGCCGCGGCCGCGCAGCCGCTTCTCCAGCTCCTCCCACGTCGGGGGGGCCAGGAAGACCAGCAGGGCGTCCGGCATGGTGCCACGCACCTGCCTGGCGCCTTCCAGGTCGATCTCCAGGACGGTCGGGACGCCCTGGGCGAGCTTGTCCAGCACCGCCTCGCGCGGGGTGCCGTAGCGGTTGCCCGCGAACTCCGCCCACTCCAGCAGCTCACCGGCCTCGACGAGCCGGTCGAACTCCTCGCCGTCGACGAAGAAGTAGTGGACCCCGTTGACCTCGCCGGGACGGGGCCTCCTGGTGGTCACCGAGACCGACAGCCACACCTCGGGGTGTGCCCGCCGGAGCTCGGCGACGACCGTGGACTTGCCGACGCCCGACGGCCCTGACAGGACCGTCAGCCGCCTCTTGCTCAGGGGGAGGAAGCCGACCTTCGCTCCCGATCCGACTGCCTCGTGGGCCCTTGCTTCGCCGGACCAGGACCTCTCGGTCACTTCCTACCCCCCGTTGAACCTGCGCTTTCTTGTGGAACAGAGATTAGCTCTCGTTGCCACCGAACTCGCGCTCGAGGGAGGCCCTCTGGTTCGCACCGAGACCCCGCACGCGGCGGGACTCGGCGATGGCAAGCCGCTCCATGAGCTGCTTGGCGCGGACCTTGCCCACGCCGGGGAGCGATTCCAACAGTGCCGACACCTTCATCTTGCCGATGACGTCGTCGGTCTGCCCATCCTTGAGCACCTCAGCCAGAGAAACCGCGCCATGCTTGAGCCGGTTCTTGACCTCGGCACGCTCTTTACGGGCCTTGGCAGCCTTCTCAAGGGCTGCGGCGCGCTGCTCAGGGGTCAGGGGAGGAAGAGCCACGCCGGGTCACCTCGAATTTCTGTCGATGTACTCGGACGGGAAGGGAAACTAGCTGGTCATCGCCCCCTAAGCAACGTCAAGAGCAGTTTCTCTCCTCACAAAATCCACTTCATCACTGTCCGTGAGCGTAAAATTACCCACTGCTGATCAAATCGCCCTCACTTCCCGCTTCACGCGAGCGGCCCGGACGGCGTCCCGGAACACGGCGAAGATCGTCCGCGCGCCGGCCGATCATGTCCGAAACCAGGGCCGGACCAGGACCGAAACCCGATTCGGGAAGGGTGCGCGAACGCCCGCCGGATGCATTACGATCTTGTGAGCGAGGGCTGTGCGGACGGTCCGGCGACGCCTGCCGCCATGCCCCGCCCGCGCGCCGGAAGACCGGCCCGGAAACGGCCCGGGTGAACCGGGCGAACCGGGCCGGGAAACCGGGTCAGGAGGCGGTCGTGCGGCGCAGCGAGGCGGCGATGGCGGCGGCGGCCGCTCCCGGGTCCGCCGAGCCGGTGATCGGGCGGCCGATCACGAGCAGGTCGGCGCCGTCGGCCAACGCCTGCTCGGGGGTCGCCACGCGTACCTGGTCCTGCACGTCGGCCCCCTGAGGGCGCACGCCGGGCGTGATGAGGGTGATGCCGGGCCCCACCTCGGCCCGCACCGCCGCGACCTCGTGGGGCGAGCACACCAGCGCCGTGGCGCCGGCCTCGACCGACAGGGCCGCCAGGCGGCGCACGGCCTCGTCCGCGGGCCCGGCCAGGCCGATGCGGTCGAGGTCGGACTCGTTCAGCGAGGTGAGGATCGTCACAGCGGCGATCTTGGTCTGCGGCGCGGACTCGACCGCGGCCCGGATCATGGCCGCGCCGCCGGCCGCGTGCACGGTCAGGATGGCCGGGCGCAGGCGGGAGACGGCCTTGGCGGCGCCCGCGACGGTGTTGGGGATGTCGTGCAGCTTGAGGTCGAGGAAGATCTGCACGCCGCTGGCGCCGCGTACGGAGGCGATCACGTCGGGGCCGTAGCGCAGGTAGAGCTCCAGGCCCACCTTGATGGTGCTGACGTGCGGCGTCACCAGGCTCGCCCACCGGGCGGCGGTCTCCAGGTCGGGGGCGTCGAGGGCGACGGCGATGGGTGCGGGCGTCAAGGGGAGATCTCCTCGGAGTCGGCCAGAAGGTGCCGGGGAGCGCTCCCCGGCGGTCGGTGGGCCAGGCCGACGGCGTCGGCGAGGCGTTGGAAGCCGCGGGCCCGCAGCAGGTCCTCAAGCTCGCGCTCGATGCGCAGGCACGCGTAGGGGTCGTGGAACAGGGCGGTGCCCACCCCGACGAGGCAGGCGCCCGCCAGGATGAGCTGGAAGGCGTCCCTGCCGGTCATCACGCCGCCCATGCCGATCAGCGGCACCCCGGGCAGGGCCGCGTGCACCTGCCACACGCAGCGGACGGCCAGGGGCAGGATGGCGGGCCCCGACAGCCCTCCGGTGACGGCGGCCAGCGAGGGGCGCAGCGCCTCGGTGTCGATGGCCATGCCGAGCGGGTTGTTGATCATGGACAGCGCGTCCGCGCCGGCGTCCACGCAGGCGCGGGCGACGGAGACGATGTCGGCCACGTCGGGCGCGAGCTTGGCCACCACGGGGACGTCGTAGCGCATGATGGAGCGCACCGAGGCGATCACCTCGGCCGCGGCGCTGCCCTCACGCGCGAAGACACGCCCTCGGTCCTCCATGTTCGGGCAAGAAAGGTTGACCTCCAGAGCGGTCACCCCGGGCGCGTCGGCGAGCCTGCGGGCCAGCTCGGAGTACTCGGCGACGGTGCCGCCGCCGATCGAGACGATGGTCTTGATGCCGCGCTGGGCCAGCCAGGGCAGCTCGCGCTCCAGGTACGCCTCGATGCCCGGCCCCTGGAGCCCGACGGCGTTGAGCATGCCTGAGGGCGTCTCGGCCATGCGCGGCGTCGGACGGCCCGCGCGCGGGGCCATGGTGACGGACCGGGTGGTCAGCGCGCCGAGCCGGTGGAGATCGAAGAACTGGGCGAGCTCCTGGCCCGAACCCGCGCAGCCGGCGGCCGTGGTGATCGGGTTCCCCAGCTCCACGTGCGCCAGAAATGTACGCATATCAACTGACATGTCGTGCACCGCCTCCGGGGGCGCCGAGCGCGTCGAACGGGATCGTTCCCACGTCCTCGAACCGCACCCGCTCCCCCCGGAACACCGGCCCCTCCGCGCACGCGCGGACCATCCTGGTCGCGCCGTCGTCGCCGATGACCGGGATGACGCACGTCATGCACACGCCGATGCCGCAGGCCATCGACTCCTCGACGGCCACCTGCACCGGGATGTCGAACTCCATCGCCACCGCCGTCACCGCCCGCAGCGCCGGCATGGGCGCGCAGGCGTAGACGGCGTCGGCCCGGGTGTCGGCGATCACCGAGGGCAGCGCGTCGGTGACCTTGCCGCGCAGGCCGAGCGAGCCGTCCTCGGTGGTCAGGGTCGTCGTCTCGGCGATGCGGCGGGCCCGCATGGCGCCGAAGACGCGGTCGGCCCCGGCGCCGCCGAGCACGAAGTCGACCCGGCAGCCGCGCGCCAGCAGCGCGTCGGCCAGCGGGAACAGCACGGCCGAGCCGTACTCGGCGCCGACCAGCACGCAGTTGACCGGGTCGCGCGGCAGCGGGAACGGCCTCCCGAGCGGCCCGACCAGGTCCAGCGTGTCGCGGGCGCGCCGCTCGGCCAGCCAGGACGTGCCCGGCCCGGCGGCGGTGAAGACGAGCTCGACCGTGCCGCCGTAGTCGGACTTGACGTCATGGATGGACAGCGCGCGGCGCGTCACCATCGACGTGTGGGGCCCGCCGACCGCCACGGAGACGAAGTGGCCGGGGCGGTAACGCTCGGCGATGCCGGGCGCCACCACCGTCAGCGCATGGTAGGCGTCGACCCGGCGCGTCGTCAGCACCGTGCCCGTCACCTGCACAGGTGTGCCGGCCAGTCGTCTTCACCTCCCGCGCGGGTCAGCCGCGTAGTGCCTGTGCGTGCTCCTGGAGTGAACGCACCCCGACGTCGCCGCGGACGATCGCCTGGATCCCGGCCGCCGCGGCGGCCAGCCCGGCGACGGTGGTGATGCACGGGATGCCGCGCAGCACCGCCGCGGTGCGGATCTCGTAGCCGTCCAGGCGCGGCCCGGACTGGCCCGGGCTGCCGAACGGCGTGTTGACGATCAGGTCCACCTCGCCGTCGAGAATCGCCTGCACGCTCGTAGGCTCACCTCCGGGCCCGGTCCCCTCGCTGTGCTTTCGCACGATCTTGGCATGGACACCGTTGCGGCGCAGCACCTCGGCCGTGCCCTCGGTGGCGAGGATCTCGAAGCCGAGGTCGGCCAGTGCCTTCACAGGGAAGATCATCGCACGCTTGTCCCTGTTGGCCACGGACACGAACGCGCGTCCCTTGGTCGGGAGTTCCCCATAAGCGCCCGCCTGGGACTTGGCGTACGCCACGCCGAAGAACGCGTCGATGCCCATGACCTCGCCCGTGGAGCGCATCTCGGGCCCGAGCACGATGTCGACGCCCCGGAAGCGGTTGAAGGGCAGCACGGCCTCCTTGACCGCGATGGACGCCTCCATCGGCAGCGTGCCGCCGTCGCCGGTGGCCGGCAGCATGCCCTCCGCGCGCAGCGAGGCGATCGAGGAGCCGAGCATCACCCGGGCCGCCGCCTTGGCCAGCGGCGTGGCCGTGGCCTTGGACACGAACGGCACGGTACGGCTCGCCCGCGGGTTGGCCTCCAGGACGTACAGGACGCCGGCGGACATGGCGTACTGGACGTTCAGGAGCCCGCGCACGCCCACCCCGGCGGCGATGGCCTCGGTGGCGGCGCGGATGCGCTTGACGTCGTGGCTGCCGAGCGTCAGCGGCGGCAGCGCGCAGGCCGAGTCGCCGGAGTGGATGCCGGCCTCCTCGATGTGCTCCATGACGCCGCCGAGGAACAGCTCCTCGCCGTCGTAGAGCGCGTCCACGTCGATCTCGATGGCCTCGTCGAGGAACTTGTCCACCAGGACCGGGTGGCCGCCCTCCTGGGCCGCCATGTACGTCGTCAGCGTGCTGTCGTCGTAGACGATGGCCATGCCGGCCCCGCCGAGCACGTACGAGGGCCGCACCAGCACCGGGTAGCCGATCTCGCCGGCGATCTCCAGCGCCTCCGGCACCGTCAGCGCGGTGCCGTGCTTGGGCGCGGGCAGGCCGGCCTCGGCCAGCACCCGCCCGAACGCGCCGCGCTCCTCGGCCAGGTGGATCGACTCGGGCGAGGTGCCGACCACGGGCACGCCGGCGTCCTTGAGCGCCTGCGCCAGGCCGAGCGGCGTCTGCCCGCCGAGCTGCACGATCACGCCCACGACCGGGCCGGTCTGCTGCTCGGCGTGCACCACCTCCAGGACGTCCTCCAGCGTCAGCGGCTCGAAGTAGAGCCGGTCGGAGGTGTCGTAGTCGGTGGAGACGGTCTCGGGGTTGCAGTTGACCATGACGGTCTCGAACCCGGCCCGCGACAGCTCGAACGAGGCGTGCACGCACGCGTAGTCGAACTCGATGCCCTGCCCGATGCGGTTGGGCCCGGAGCCGAGGATGATGACCTTCTCCCGCTCGCCGTAGGGGACCTCGGTCTCCTCGTCGTAGGTGGAGTACAGGTACGGCGTCCTGGCGGCGAACTCGGCGGCGCAGGTGTCGACGGTGTTGTAGACCGGCCGCACGCCGAGCGCGTGGCGCAGCCCGCGCACGTGGGCCTCCTCGACGCCGCGGATCTCGGCGATCTGCGCGTCGGAGAAGCCGTGGTGCTTGGCGCGGGTCAGCGCGCCGGCGGTGAGCTCGGGCGCGGCGGCGATCTCCTGGGCCTCCTCCTCCAGCAGCAGGAGCTGGTCGAGGAACCAGGGGTCGACGCTGGTGGCCTCGAACAGCTCGGCCGCGGTCGCGCCCGCGCGCACGGCCTGCTGCATCGTGCGCAGCCGTCCGTCGTGCGGGGTGCGGCAGGCCGCCAGCAGCTCGTCCTTGTCCTGGACGGGCCCCGCCCAGGTGAAGGCGGAGTCCTTCTTCTCCAGCGAGCGCAGCGCCTTCTGCAACGCCTCGGTGAAGGAGCGGCCGATGGCCATGGCCTCGCCCACGGACTTCATGTGCGTGGTCAGCGTGCGGTCGGCCCCGCGGAACTTCTCGAAGGCGAAGCGCGGCACCTTGACCACGATGTAGTCGAGCGTCGGCTCGAAGGAGGCCGGGGTCTCCTTGGTGATGTCGTTGGGGATCTCGTCGAGGGTGTAGCCGATGGCCAGCTTGGCGGCGATCTTGGCGATCGGGAAGCCGGTGGCCTTGGAGGCCAGGGCGCTGGAGCGGGAGACGCGCGGGTTCATCTCGATGACGATCATGCGCCCGGTGCGCGGGTCGACGGCGAACTGGATGTTGCAGCCGCCGGTGTCGACGCCGACCTCGCGGATGACCGCGATGGCGACGTCACGCATGTTCTGGTACTCGCGGTCGGTCAGGGTCAGCGCGGGCGCGACGGTGACGCTGTCGCCGGTGTGCACGCCCATCGGGTCGATGTTCTCGATGGAGCACACGATGACGACGTTGTCCGCCTTGTCGCGCATGACCTCCAGCTCGTACTCCTTCCAGCCGAGGATGGACTCCTCCAGGAGCACCTCGGTGGTCGGCGAGGCGTCGAGGCCGGCGCCGGCGATGCGGCGCAGGTCGTCCTCGCCGTAGGCGAAGCCGGAGCCGACGCCGCCCATGGTGAAGCTGGGCCGTACGACCAGCGGGTAGCCCAGCTCGCCGGCGGCGGCCAGGCAGTCCTGCATCGTGTGGCAGATGACCGATTTGGCCGACTCGGCGTTGAGCCCGTGCTCGCGCGCGACCTTGGCGACGATCTCCTTGAACTTCTCGCGGTTCTCGCCCGCCTGGATCGCGTCGAAGTCGGCGCCGATCAGCTCGACCTCGTACTTCTCCAGCACGCCCGACTCGTGCAGGGCGACCGCGGTGTTCAGCGCGGTCTGGCCGCCCAGGGTGGGCAGCAGCGCGTCGGGGCGCTCCTTGGCGATGATCTTCTCGACGTACTCGGGGGTGATCGGCTCGACGTACGTGGCGTCGGCGAACTCCGGGTCCGTCATGATCGTGGCCGGGTTGCTGTTGACCAGGATGACGCGGAAGCCCTCGGCCCGCAGCACCCGGCAGGCCTGGGTGCCCGAGTAGTCGAACTCGCACGCCTGGCCGATCACGATCGGGCCGGAGCCGATCACCAGGACCGACCGGATGTCCTCACGCTTGGGCACGGCTCATGACCTCACAGAACTCGTCGAAGAGATAAGCGGCGTCGTGCGGACCCGCGGCGGCCTCGGGGTGGTACTGGACGCTGAAGGCCCGCCCGTCGAGCAGGCGCAGGCCCTCCACGCAGCGGTCGTTGAGGTTGACGTGGCTGACCTCGGCCGGACCGTACGGGGTCTCGAACGCCTCGCCGATCGGCGCCTCGACCGCGAACCCGTGGTTGTGGGCCGAGATCTCGACCTTGCCCGTGCGCACGTCCTGGACCGGCTGGTTGACGCCGCGGTGGCCGTAGCGCAGCTTGTACGTGGACAGGCCGAGCGCGCGGCCGAAGAGCTGGTTGCCGAAGCAGATGCCGAAGAACGGCACCCTGGCCGCGAGGACACTCTGGAGGGCCGACACGTCGGCGGTGGCGGGGTCGCCGGGGCCGTTGGAGAAGAACACGCCGTCGGGCTCGACCGCCATGATCTGCTCGTACGTGGCCGTGGCGGGCAGCACGTGCACCTCGCAGCCGCGCTCGGCCATGCGGTGCGGGGTCATGCCCTTGATGCCCAGGTCGACGGCGGCGACGGTGAAGCGCCTGGCGCCGACGGCGGGCACGACGTAGGGCTCGGCCGTGGCCACTTCGGCGGCCAGGTCGGCGCCCTCCATGGCGGGCGAGTTCCGCACCCGCTCGACGAGCTCGTCGACGGTCGCGGAGGGGTCCGAGAAGATGCCGGCCCGCATCGCGCCGCGCTCGCGCAGGTGGCGGGTCAGGGCGCGGGTGCCGGTGATGGCGATGCCGACGACGCCCTGCTGCTTGAGGTAGTCGTCGAGCGAGCGGTCGGCCCGCCAGTTGGAGACGATCCTGGACGGCTCGCGCACGACGTACCCGGCGACCCAGACGCGGCCCGACTCGGGGTCCTCGTCGTTGACGCCGGTGTTGCCGATGTGCGGGGCCGTCATGGCGACGATCTGCCGGTGGTAGGAGGGGTCGGTGAGGGTCTCCTGGTAGCCGGTCATGCCGGTGTTGAAGACCATCTCGCCGAACGTCTCGCCTTCGGCGCCGTAAGAGGTTCCGTGGAAGACGCGGCCGTCTTCCAGGACGAGCACCGCGGTGTTCAAACCAGCTTCCCTTCGAGAACGGTCGGCGTGCCGCGCAGGAACGTGGCGACCACCCGGCCGGGCAACGTCATCCCCTCGTACGGGGTGTTCCTGCTCTTGGAGGCGTAGGCGGAGGGGTCCACCTCGGTGCGGGCCGACGGGTCGTACAGCGTGATGTTGGCCGGCGCGCCCGGCTCCAGCGGCCTGCCGTGGCCGGACAGGCGGCCGATGCGGGCGGGGGTGAGCGACATGCGCTCGGCGACCCCGGCCCAGTCGAGCAGCCCGGTCTCGACCATGGCCTCCTGGACGACGCTCAGCGCCGTCTCCAGGCCGATCATGCCCATGGCCGCGGCCGGCCACTCGGTCTCCTTGTCCTCGACCGGGTGGGGGGCGTGGTCGGTGGCGACGACGTCGATCGTGCCGTCGGCCAGCGCGGCGCGCAGCGCCTGGACGTCGGCGTGCGTGCGCAGCGGCGGGTTGACCTTGTAGATCGGGTTGTAGGCGCCGACCGGGGACTCCTCGACGAGGTCGTCGGTGAGGAGCAGGTGGTGAGGGGTGACCTCGGCGGTGATGTTCCAGCCCTTGGACTTGGCCCAGCGGATGATCTCGACCGAGCCGGCGGTGGAGACGTGGCAGACGTGCAGGCGGGAGCCGACGTGCGCGGCCAGCAGGCAGTCGCGGGCGATGACCGCCTCCTCGGCCACGGCCGGCCAGCCGGTCAGGCCGAGCCTGCCGGAGACGACGCCCTCGTTCATCTGGGCGCCCTCGGTGAGCCTGGGCTCCTGGGCGTGCTGGGCGACGACGCCGTCGAACGCCTTGACGTACTCCAGGGCGCGACGCATCAGCACGGCGTCGCTGACGCACTTGCCGTCGTCGGAGAAGACCCGGACGCGGGCGGCGGAGTCGGCCATCGCGCCGAGCTCGGCGAGCTGCCTGCCCTCCAGGCCGACGGTGACGGCGCCGACCGGCTGCACGTCGCAGTGGCCGAACTCGCGGCCGAGCCGCCAGACCTGCTCGACCACGCCGGCGGTGTCGGCGACGGGCGAGGTGTTGGCCATGGCGTGCACGGCGGTGTAGCCGCCGCGGGCCGCGGACTGGGTGCCCGTCTGGACGGTCTCGGCGTCCTCGCGGCCGGGCTCGCGCAGGTGGGTGTGCAGATCGACCAGGCCGGGCAGCGCGATCGCGCCGCGGCCCTCGACGGTCTCGCCGCCGGGACCGGCGTCGAGGCCGGCGCCGATCTCGGCGATGCGCCCGTCGGCGATCCGGAGGTCCACCGGCTCCCCGCCGAGGATCCTGACGTTTTTGATGATCACTGGATCTCTCCCCCGAGCAGCAGGTACAGGACGGCCATGCGGATGGTCACGCCGTTGGCGACCTGCTCCACGATGGTGGAGCGCGGCGAGTCGGCCACCTCGGCGGCGATCTCCATGCCCCGGTTCATCGGCCCGGGGTGCATGACGATGGCCTCGTCCGGCATCTTGGCGAAGCGGTCGCGGTCGAGGCCGTAGCGGCGGGAGTACTCGCGCTCGCTGGGGAAGTAGGCGGCGTTCATCCGCTCCTTCTGCACCCGCAGCATCATGACCGCGTCGGACTTGGGCAGCACGGCGTCGAAGTCGTAGGACACCTCGCACGGCCAGGTGCCGACCGAGACGGGCAGCAGCGTGGGCGGCGCGACGAGGGTGACCTCGGCGCCGAGCGTGTTGAGCAGCAGCACGTTGGAGCGGGCGACCCGGCTGTGCAGGACGTCGCCGACGATGGTGACCCGGCGCCCGTCGAGCCCGCCGAGGCGGCGGCGCATGGAGAAGGCGTCGAGCAGCGCCTGCGTGGGGTGCTCGTGGGTGCCGTCGCCGGCGTTGACGACGCTGCCGCGCACCCAGCCGGCCAGCCGGTGCGGCGCGCCGGAGGAGCCGTGGCGGATGACGACGGCGTCGGCGCCCATGGCCTCCAGGGTGAGCGCGGTGTCCTTGAGCGACTCGCCCTTGGACACGCTCGACCCCTTGGCCGAGAAGTTGATGACGTCGGCCGAGAGCCGCTTGGCCGCCGCCTCGAAGGAGATGCGGGTGCGCGTGGAGTCCTCGAAGAACAGGTTGACCACCGTGCGGCCGCGCAGCGTGGGCAGCTTCTTGATGGACCGTTCCGAGACCCTGGCCAGCTCCTCGGCGGTGTCGAGGATGAGCAGCGCGTCGTCCTTGGTGAGGTCGCCCGCCGAGATGAGATGCCGGTTCATCTGTCGTCCTCCTTCATGAGCAGGACGGCGTCGCGGCCGTCGATCTCGGAGAGGTAGACCTTGACCTTCTCGCTCTTGGCGGTGGGCAGGTTCTTGCCCACGTAGTCGGCGCGGATGGGCAGCTCGCGGTGGCCGCGGTCGACCAGCGTGGCGAGCTGCACGGCGGTGGGACGGCCGAGGTCGTTGAGCGCGTCGAGCGCGGCGCGGACGGTGCGGCCGGAGTAGAGCACGTCGTCGACGAGGACGACCACCTTGCCGTCGATGCCGTCGGGCGGCAGCTCGGTGCGCCCGAGCGGGCGGACGGGACCGCTGCGCAGGTCGTCGCGGTACATCGTGATGTCGATCGAGCCGACGGGGATCTTGAGCCCTTCGAACTGCTCCACTCGGTCGCCGAGCCTGCGGGCGAGCGTGGCGCCGCGGGTCGGGATGCCGAGGAGGACGACGTCACCGGCGCCTTTGGTGCGTTCGAGGATCTCGTGCGCGATACGGGTCAGCGCCCGGTGGATGTCCGGGCCTTCAAGCACGGCCCTGGAATCGGACATGGAGGATCTCACCACCTTTCCCGCCTCACGGGACGGGTCTTAAAAGGGTGTTGGTCGGGACACACAGTACCAGGCACTACCTGGTACAACGCGAGCACCCCGCCCTGCCCTCCGGGTGCGGCGGGCCCTCCTGACCGGCCTTTCGTCCCGCCACACCAGCGAATTTGGCAATTGCCGACATACAGGTATAAAACCTCCTCTAAGTCTTCTCGGGGGAGGTTTCACATGGCGTTGTCGGCACGCGAGCAGTCGGTGCTCAAGGCCATCGCCCGGCAGGTCCGGCAGGAGGACCCCGAGCTGTTCGCGGCCATGTCCCGGCACGGCGCCCCCGCGTCGCTGGCCTGGCCGCTGGCGCTGATGGCGCTGTGCCTGGCGGTGTTCGCCGTCGTGCTGCTGCTGACGGGCTCGCCCGACACCCTGCCGCACCCCGCGATCAGGTAAAACCCCCGCCACTCCCCGTGTCGGCGTCCTTCGCGTAGGGCACGTCCCCGAGGGCCGTACGCGTTCGGCGGCGGCTCTTCCTGGGGACTCGCGCGGGGGGCACGCATGGGGGAACCACGTCCGCCCTCGAACGGCGTGCGGACGGCGGCGCGCGGGACGCGCTCGTCGGCCGCGGGCGGCCTGGGCCTCGGCGCGGCCGTCGCGCTGGTCATGGGGAACGTCGTGGGCACCGGCATCTTCCTGCTGCCCGCCTCGCTGGCGGCGTTCGGGACGGTGAGCCTGGTCTCCATGGTCCTGGTCACCGCGGGCGCCATCGCGATGGCGATCGTCTTCGGCCGCCTGGGCGGGCGCGTCCCGGCGGCGGGCGGCCCCTACGCCTACGCCCGCGAGGCGTTCGGGGAGTTCGCCGGGTTCTGGATCGCCTGGTCGTTCTGGCTGACCGCGTGGATCGGCAACGCGGCCATCGCCGTGGCGTGGGTGGGCTACGTCCAGTACCTGGCCCATGGGTTGTTCGGGCTCAACTGGGGCGGCACGCTCAGCGCGATCCTGATCGGCCTGGCCGGGGTGTGGATCCCGGCCGTGGTCAACCTCGCGGGCGTGCGGAACGCGGCCGCCTTCCAGGTGGTCACCACGATCCTGAAGTTCGCGCCGCTGCTGTTCGTGGCGGTCGTGGGCCTGTTCTTCGTGCACCAGGACAACTACCCCCCGTTCAACGCCACCGGGGACGGCTGGGTCTCGGCCGTCTCCCTGGCGGGGGCGGTCACGCTGTTCATCTACTCGGGCGTGGAGAGCGCCGCCATCGCGGCCGACCGGGTCAGGGACCCCGCCCGCACCATCGGCCGGGCCAGCGTCATCGGCGTGCTGGCCTGCGCCGTCATGTACATCCTCAGCACGGTCGCCGTCATGGGCACCGTGCCGCAGGAGGAGCTCGTCGGGTCCACCGCGCCGTTCGCCGCCGCGCTCGACCACATGTTCGGCGGCACCGGCGGCGGGCTGCTCATGGCGGTCTGCGCCATGATCTCCGGCATCGGCGCGCTGAACGGCTGGACCCTGCTGGTCGCCGAGATGCCGCTGGCCGCCTCCAAGGACGGCTTGTTCCCGCCCGCCTTCGCCGTGGTCACCCGCCGCGGCGCGCCCCTGACGGGCATCCTGGCCGGGACCGTCCTCACCTCGCTCATGCTGCTGGTGGGCTACGCCTCCGCCAACGCCTTCGACACGATCGTGCTGCTGGCCTCCTTCACCACGGTCATCCCGTACTTCTTCTCGGCCGCCGCGCAGCTGTTCTGGCTGGTGACCCGGGAGCGGCGGATCGACCGGGGGCGGCTGGCCCGCGACCTGGCCGTCGCGGTGCTCGCGCTGCTGTTCTCGTTCTGGATGGCGTACGGCTCCGGGCCCCCGGCCGTGCTCGGCGGCACGCTCATGTTGTTGGTCGGCGTGCCCGTCTACATCTGGCTGAAGGCCAGGCACGGCGAGTACGGACCGCGTGATGTCCGCCGCGCTGAGGGGATATCTGAAAAATGACCTTTCATGTCGATTCAGAGGTCGGCCGGCTGCGCCAGGTCCTGCTGCACAAGCCGGAACTGGCCCTCAAACGGCTGACCCCGAGCAACAAGGACGCCTTCCTGTTCGACGACGTGCTGTGGGTGCAGCGCGCGGTGGAGGAGCACGAGGAGTTCGAGCGGGTGCTGCGCGATCGCGGCATCGTCGTCCACATGCTGGCCGACCTGCTGCGCGACGTGGTCGACATCCCCGAGGCCCGCAAGCACATCCTCGACGCCGTCATCGACGAGCGCTGGCTCGGCCCGGTCGCCATCGACGACATCCGCAACACCCTCGACGGCATGGACGCCACCACCCTCCAGGTGCACCTGACCGGCGGCATCACCAAGCGCGAGCTGGTCGCGATGGGCTGCGACCCCAAGTCGGTGGCCTTCCACTCCACCGCCGACGACGACTTCATCCTGCCGCCGCTGCCCAACCACCTGTTCACCCGCGACACCTCCTGCTGGATCTACGACGGCGTGTCGATCAACGCGATGCGCAAGAAGGCCCGCATGCGCGAGACGGTCAACCTGGAGGCCGTCTACCGGTTCCACCCGATGTTCGCCGCCGGCTTCGACCGGCCCTACGAGGGCGGCTTCCACTGCTGGCTGCCCGGCCACGCGATGGCGCCGGCCACCCTGGAGGGCGGCGACGTGCTGGTCATCGGGCGCGGCGCGGTGCTGGTCGGGATGAGCGAGCGCACCCAGCCGCAGGCGGTCGAGATGCTGGCCCAGCGGCTGTTCAGCGCCGGGTCCGCGACCCGGATCGTGGCGCTGGACATGCCGAAGGCGCGCGCGTTCATGCATCTGGACACGGTCATGACCATGCTCGACGTCGGGGTGTTCACCAAGTACGCCGGGCTCGGGATGTTGCCGGCGTACACCATCGAGCCGGGCGACACCTCCAAGGAGCTCAGGGTCACCGACCATCCGCCCCAGGACATGCACAGGGCCATCGCCCACGCCCTGGACATGGACGACATCACCGTCCTGACCCCCCACCAGGACGTGTACGCCGCCGAACGCGAGCAATGGGACGACGGCTGCAACGGCCTGGCCGTCGAGCCCGGCGTCGTCGTCGCCTACGAGCGCAACACCACCACGAACAACCACCTGCGCGACAACGGCATCGAGGTCATCACGATCCGGGGCAGCGAGCTGGGCAGAGGACGCGGCGGGCCGCGGTGCATGAGCTGCCCGCTGGAGCGCGACGGCATCTAGGACGGCATCCAGAAGGGGTGACATGGCGTTCAACCTGCGCAACCGCAGTTTCCTCAAGGAACTGGACTTCACGCCGGAGGAGTTCGGCTTCCTGCTGCACCTGTCGGCAGAGCTGAAGGCCGCCAAGTACGCCGGGGTCGAACGGCAGCGGCTCCACGGCAAGAACATCGCGCTCATCTTCGAGAAGACCTCGACCCGCACCCGCTGCGCGTTCGAGGTGGCCGCCCACGACCAGGGGGCGCACGTCACCTACCTCGACCCGGCCGGCTCGCACATCGGGCACAAGGAGTCGGTCAAGGACACCGCGCGGGTGCTGGGCCGGATGTTCGACGGCATCGAGTACCGGGGCAGCAAGCAGTCCTACGTCGAGGACCTGGCGGCGCTGTCCGGCGTGCCGGTGTGGAACGGCCTGACCGACGAGTGGCACCCCACGCAGATGCTGGCCGACATGCTCACCATCCGGGAGCACAGCGACAAGCCGCTGCGCGAGGTGTCCCTCGCCTACCTCGGGGACGCGCGCAACAACACCGGCCACTCGCTGCTGGTCACCGGCGCGCTGCTCGGCCTGGACATCCGGCTGGTCACCCCGCCGGCGCTGCGGCCCGACCGCGACCTCGCGGTGCGGCCCGCCGAGGAGCTGGCCCGGTCCACCGGCGCCCGGATCACCATCACCGAGGACGTGGCCGAGGGCGTCAGGGGCGCCGACTTCCTCTACACCGACGTGTGGGTCTCGATGGGCGAGCCGAAGGAGGTGTGGGACGAGCGGATCGAGCTGCTGCTGCCGTACCAGGTGAACGACGACGTCGTCCGGGCCACCGGCAATCCGGACGTGAAGTTCATGCACTGCCTGCCCGCCTTCCACAACCGGGAGACCGGCGTGGGCGCCGACATCTACGCCAGGACCGGCCTGGAGGCCCTGGAGGTGACCGACGAGGTCTTCGAGTCGCCGCGTTCCATCGTCTTCGACGAGGCCGAGAACCGGCTGCACACCATCAAAGCGGTCATGGTCGCAACCCTGGGGGACTGAATGCGGGTCATCGTCGCACTCGGCGGCAACGCGGTGCTCAAACGCGGCCAGAAGCCGGACGCCGAGGCGCAGAGGGACAACATCGCCACCGCCGTCAGGACGCTGGCCCGGCTCGCCGGCGAGCACGAGCTGGTCATCACCCACGGGAACGGCCCCCAGGTCGGCATGCTGGCGCTGGAGAGCGCCGCGGACCCGAACCTGAGCCGCCCCTACCCCTTCGACACGCTCGGCGCGCAGACGCAGGGCATGATCGGCTACTGGATGCAGCAGGCGCTGCAGAACGCCCTGCCCGGCCGGCAGGTGCTCGCCATGGTCACCCAGACCCTGGTCAGCGCCGTCGACCCGGCCTTCGACGACCCCACCAAGTTCGTCGGCCAGGTCTACGAGGAGGACGAGGCCCGCAAGCTGGCCGCCGAGTACGGCTGGACGGTCAAGCCCGACGGCGACCGCTGGCGGCGCGTCGTGCCCTCGCCCACGCCGCAGCGCATCGTGGAGACCCGGCTGATCCGCAAGATGATCCGCGAGGGCGTCGTGGTGGTCTGCGCGGGCGGCGGCGGCATCCCCGTCGTGCGCGACGCCCGCGGCCGGCTGGCGGGCGTCGAGGCCGTCATCGACAAGGACCTGACCGCCTCGATGCTGGCCGAGGCGCTGGAGTGCGACGCCTTCCTCATCCTGACCGACGTCCCGCGGGTGTACCGCGACTTCGGCGCGCCGGGCCAGACCGAGATCGCCTGCACCACCCCGCACGAGCTGCGCGGGCTGCGCTTCCCGGCCGGGTCGATGGGGCCGAAGGTCGAGGCGGTGTGCCGGTTCGTCGAGACGACCGGCGACATGGCCGCCATCGGCAGGCTCGACGAGGCGGCGGACATACTCGCCGGCTCCGCGGGCACGATCGTCACGCCCAACGGGATGTGGCCGCTGACGAGCACCCTCTAGGAGACCGACGTGACACTGGCCGCACGGCTGCTGCGCACCAAGCCGACCGAGCGCATCGTGGCCGAGGGCGGGCAGGGCGAGGGCGGCGAGCTGCGGCGCACGATGACGCTGTGGCAGCTCACGCTGTTCAGCGTCGGCGCCACGCTCGGCACCGGCATCTTCGTCATCCTCGGCCAGGCGGTGCCCAAGGCGGGGCCGGCGGTGGTGCTGTCGTTCGTGCTGGCGGCGATCACGGCGCTGTTCTCGGCCCTGTCGTACGCCGAGCTGGCCGGGACGATCCCGGTGTCCGGGTCGTCCTACTCCTACGCGTACGCGACGCTGGGCGAGCTGGTGGCCTGGGTGTGCGGCTGGTGCCTGATGCTGGAGTACGCCGTGTCCGTCGCGGCCGTGGCCGTGGGCTGGGGCGAGTACCTCAACGCGTTCCTGCGCAGCCTGTTCGGCTGGACGCTGCCCGAGGCGATCACCCGCTCCCCCGGCCAGGACGGCGGCGTCGTCAACGTCACCGCGATCCTCATCGTGCTCCTGGCCACCTGGCTGCTGCTCTACGGGGCCTCGGAGTCGGCCAGGGCCAACGCGGTGTTCGTGCTGATCAAGATCGCGGTGCTGGTGTTCTTCTGCGTGGTGGCGTTCACGGCGTTCCGGACCGGGAACTTCACCCCGTTCGCCCCCCTGGGGGTGGCCGGGATCACGGCCGCCGCCTCGCAGGTGTTCTTCTCCTACATCGGCTTCGACGCCGCCTCCACCGCCGGTGAGGAGGCCAGGAACCCCAAGCGCGACCTGCCCCTGGCCATCCTGCTGTCCCTGCTCATCGTCACCGCCGTGTACGTCCTGGTCGCCGTGGCCGCCATCGGGGCCAAGCCGTGGACCGAGTTCGACCCGGAGAGCACCGAGGCGAGCCTGTCGCAGATCGTCGACCAGGCCACCGGCGCCACCTGGCCCGGCGTGATCGTCTCCTTCGGCGCGGTGATCGCCATCGCCAGCGTCGTGCTCACCGTCATCTACGGCCAGACCCGCATCCTGTTCGCGATGTCCCGCGACGGGCTCATCCCCCGGATCTTCCAGCGGGTGAACCCGCGTCACCAGGTGCCGGTCGCCAACACGCTGATCGTGGCCCTGTTCATCTCGGTCCTGGCCGGGCTGGTGCCGCTCGGCCAGCTCGCCGAGGCCACCAGCATCGGCACGCTGTTCGCCTTCTTCATCGTCAACGTCGGCGTGCTGGTCCTGCGCCACCGCAGCCCCGAGCTGCCGCGCAGCTTCCGTACGCCGCTCTTCCCCCTCACCCCGGTGCTCGGCGCGGTCTTCTGCGTCATCGTCATGGCCGGGCTGGCGGGCGTCACGTGGGCCGCCTTCGGCCTGTGGATGCTGGTCGGCCTGATCTGCTATTTCCTGTACGGCTACGGGCATTCGCGGCTGAATGCCGAGGTGCGGTGACATGAAGTTCGAGAAGGTGCTGGCCGGGTACATCGCCGAGCCACGCGGCAGGGACGGGCTGGCGCTGGCCGTCCTGCTGACCCGGCAGACCGGGGGGAGCCTGACGGTGGCGACCGTCCAGCCGCCCGTGACCACCACGCCGGGCCCCGCCCGCGCCGACGAGGGCGCCTGGCGCTCCTACCTGCGCGAACAGGCCGAGACCGCGCTCGCGCAGGCCCGCGAGCTGGCCGGCGACCAGGTCGAGTACGTCCGCCAGACCAACAGGGGCAGCGGGCGCGGGCTGGTGGAGGTGGCCCGCAGGCGCGGCGCCGACGTCGTGGTGATCGGCTCGGCGCCCGGCGGCGGACGGTCCCGCATCACCGTCGGCAGCACCGCCGACCAGCTCCTGCACTCCTCGCCGGTGCCCGTGCTGCTGGCCCCGCGCGGCTACGGCGACGACCCGCCGGCCGCGTTCGAGCGCATCACGGTCGCCTACCGCCGCGGGCCCGGCGCCGACGCCGCCGTCAAGGGCGCGGCCAAGGCCGCGGTCACCCTAAACATCCCGCTGCGGCTGGTCACGCTGGTGGTCAGGACCGGCCGTCGCGTGCAGATCGAGGAGGACATGCTCGTCCGGCTGCGCGACCAGGCCGCCGCGGACCTGCGTGCCGCGGCCCGGGGGCAGCGGCGCAGGCTCCAGGTCGAGGTGGAGCTCCTCGAGGGCCGGAACGTGGCACAGGCGCTCGGCACGACCACCTGGCTGCCCGGGGAACTGCTCGTGTGCGCCTCCAGCGACGCCGGGCCGCTGCGGCGGGTCTTCCTGGGCGACACGTCCATCAAGATCGTCCAGGCCGCGACCTGCCCGGTCATGATTTTGACCCGCGAGACCTGACGCTCGATTTCACTCGTCAAACTATGACGAAGTAGTGTTGCCATCGGTACAAGAGGGGCGTTTGTTGCGTTCCCTCCCGGACCGGATTCGGCATCTTTTTTCCAATCAGCTTGACCTTAGGCTCCCACCCCTTTACCGTCACTGTGCGTAACCACACCGCGCGGCGTTCTGGGGTAAACCCAGGGCCACGGCTACCGATGGTGCCGAGCCTGGCACTGTACCCCCCGGTGGCTGGGGCATATGCCGCAAGGGAGCACAATCTACTGAGAGCGCTACATACGAGAGCCGGGGGGCCACACGATGCCGTCTGAGTACGCAAAGTCGCTGGGTGCAAGACTCCGCGCCATCCGCACCCAGCAGGGGCTGTCCCTGCATGGAGTCGAAGAGAAGTCGCGCGGCCGGTGGAAAGCCGTGGTCGTGGGCTCCTACGAGCGTGGCGACCGAGCCGTGACCGTGCAGAAGCTTGCCGAGCTTGCCGATTTCTACGGAGTGCCTGTCTCCGAGCTGCTGCCCGGGGGCGCCGCTCCGAGTCCGCTCGGGCCCACTCCCAAGCTTGTGATCGACCTGGAGCGCCTGGCGACACTGCCGAAGGAGAAGGCCGGAGCGCTCGCCCGTTACGCCGCCACCATTCAGAGCCAGCGTGGCGACTACAACGGCAAGGTCCTGTCGATCCGCCAGGAGGACCTGCGTTCGTTGGCTGTGATCTATGACAAGTCGCCCAGCGAGTTGACCGAGGAACTCATCAGCTGGGGCGTGCTCGACGCCGAGGCGCGCCGGGCCGTCGAGTCGTTCTAGGACCTACCGCTTCACCACTGGAGGGCTCGCCCATTCCCCTGGCGGGCCCTCCGCCGTACCGGCTGGGAATTCTTCGGCCCGATACATGGACATTACGCCCTTTTACCCCGATAACCCGCTATTGCGAACAACGGCCCGGGGAAACGACAGCGCCGGGAGCCCGCCGAAGCCGCGCCCGCTTTTGGGCATGCGTCAAGGCCACAGCCGCCCTGCCTGCCTCTTCGCGCCGTTAGACCCCGCCACCCGCGCTTCTCCGCTCGGCGGCGTCGCCCGGAGAGCCGGACGGCGGGGTCAGCCCGCCAGCGGGACGTCCACGGGAAGCTGGGCCTGGACGGGGACGCCGAGCAGCTCTTCCACCGTGGAGACGAAGGTCTCGGCCTCGGCCAGGATCTCGGCGGCGTCGGCCGCGCTGATGCCGCGGACCACGCCCGCCTCCGCGGCCGCGCGCTTGGCGGCGCTCACGGAGAAGTAGGCGGCCCACTCGGCAAGGTGGGGCTCGGCCTCGGGCAGCAACTCCCACGCGCTGCGCAGACGGCGCCTGCGGCCCTCCATGGGACGGGGACGGGCGGCCAGGATCGCCGCAGCCGCCCGAAGAGCCGCCAGGTGAGCGGCCACGTATCGGGACGCCGGGGTGCGGGCGGCGGTCGCCTCCGCCAGGCAGGAACGTGAATCGGTCAAGTGTGCCCGAACCGCAGGCGACAGCCGGGGCCCGGGTGTTTCTCTAGGCCGTGGTGCCATCTTGCGCGCCTCCTTGGAGTCGTGGGCGGCGGCCGGCGTCTCCGCCGGTGAGGTCAACACTTGCAGACGCCACCGACATTTCCGCCGAGCCGGCCGGACGAGGAGCTTCCCCTCTCCCCGTCCGGCCAGGACACGCCCACTCGTCTCCGCCGACGACGAGGACGCGCCCTTCGCCCGTGGAACCCGGCCGCGGGGATCGCTTTGGGGAAGCGAACGGCCCGCGACCAGGTCCTGGGGTGACGTTGAGCCGCGAGCCTCACCGCCACTAGGTCGAACATAATTTCGATCACGCTCGGTGTCAACCTGTTCCACGAACACAGGTTCGATGACCAAGGATCGAAGTGATCGATCCGGCTCGTGACGTCACCCTGTTCGCGCGTGATCCCTTGCGGGTGGCGTCCGGCCCTCAGAAGGCTCCCAAGAGGCCCGGGCCGCCGCACACGAAACCGCCGCCACCGGAGGCGGTGACGGCGGCGGGGCGGGCGGGGGGCGGTTCAGGAGACGGAGATGGCCCCCGACGGGCACAAGGACACCGCACGCCGCACGGCCTCCTCCTGCCCTTCCTCGGGCACCTCGCGCAGCAGCACCACCGTGCCCTCGTCCTCACTCTGGTCGAACACCTCCGGCACCGTCAGGGCGCACATGCCCGCCCCGATGCACACCGTCGTATCCGCTGTGATCTTCATCGTGACCTACCAAGTGACAGGGAGGCGGTGCACTCCATAGATGCTCATGTCCGAGCGCATCGGCACCTCCTCGGGTGATACGGCCAAGCGTAGGCCAGGCAGGCGCCGCAGCAGCGCCGGGTACGCGATGCGCATCTCGGCCCGGGCGAGCTGCTGCCCGAGGCACTGGTGGATGCCGTGGCCGAACGTCAGGTGCCCGCCGGCCGGCCGGTGGAGGTCGAGGCGGTCGGCGTCCTGGAAGCGGGAGGGGTCCCGGTTCACGGTGGGCAGGTGCAGGGCGATCGACTCCCCCGCCCTGACGAGGTGACCTTCGACCTCGACGTCCTCCAGGGCGCTGCGCACCGGGCCGAGATGGATGATCGTGAGGTAGCGCAGCAGCTCCTCCACGCCGTTCTCCACCACCGACGGGTCGTCGCGCATGGCGGCGAGCTGGCCGGGGTTGGTGAGCAGCGCGTACGTCCCCAGCCCCAGCATGTTGGCGGTCGTCTCGTGCCCGGCCAGCAGGAGCAGGAACGCGACCCCGGTCAGCTCCTCGTGGTTCAGGTCCTCGACGAGCCCGCTGAGCAGGTCGTCGGCCGGCTCCGACCGCTTGCGCCCGATCAGCTCCGACAGGTACGCCCCGATCCTGGAGAACGCGGCCAGGGCGTCGTCGGCCTTGGTCTCCAGGTTGACCAGGATCTTGGTGGCCTCCTGGAACTCCACGCGGTCCTCGTACGGCACCCCG
The DNA here is from genome assembly GCF_053596455.1 of Nonomuraea sp. NPDC001699. Taxonomy (NCBI): domain Bacteria; kingdom Bacillati; phylum Actinomycetota; class Actinomycetes; order Streptosporangiales; family Streptosporangiaceae; genus Nonomuraea; species Nonomuraea sp. NPDC001699. The sequence goes on from NZ_JBSFGF010000003.1 coordinate 384,586, forward strand.
AGCAGCTCGCAGATCACCAGCGACGGGATCGGCAGCGCGAAGGACTCCACCAGGTCGGCGGGCGGCCCGGCGGCCTGCAGGGCGTCCAGGCAGGAGTGGGTGATCTCCTCGATCCTGGGTTCGAGCGCCTTCATCCGCCGGACGGTGAACTGCCCCATGAGCAGTTTGCGGTAACGCGTGTGCTCGGGCGCGTCCATGCGCAGGAAGAACCCGGGCGGCACGTCCCGCTGGAGCTGCATCCGGGCGGGCACCACGGGGTGCAGCCGCTCCGGACGGTTGCTGAAGCGGGGGTCGGCCAGGATCGAGCGGGCGGCCGAGTAGCCGGTGACCAGCCAGCCGAGGTGGCCGTCGGCGAAGGTCAGGCGGTGCATGGCGCCCTGTTGTCGCAGGGCCGTGGCTTCCTCAGGCGGATCGAACGGCTGCTGACGGGTGATGGGAAAGGTCAGGTCGGACATGCTGGCTCCTTTCCGAGCTCCCCTCCAGAAAACCTCACTCGATGCAAAACTTCAATGCATGAAATTCGTTTACCGGTGTAGAGTTCCGTCATGGTAGGACTGCGGGAGCGCAAGAAGCAGCGCACGCGCCGGGCGCTGATCGAGGCCGCGCTCCGGCTGTTCAGTGAGAAGGGCTACGAGGAGACCACGCTGGCGGAGATCGCCGCCGCCGCCGAGGTCTCCACCCGCACCTTCTTCAGCTACTTCGCCGGCAAGGAGGACGTGCTCTTCTACGACTCCGAGCAGCAGATCGAGCGCGCGCTGGCGTACCTGGCCGCGCCGGCTCCCGGCCAGACGCCGGCCGACCTGCTGCGCGACTTCATCGAGGACACGCTGTCGACGTCGGACGACGGCCGGGAGAGCTGGTCGGAACAGTCGTCGCTGCGGCTGGAGCTCATCATGCGCGAGCCGCCGCTGCAGGCGCGGGCGCTGCACCTGCTGTTCGACAGCCAGCTCCGGCTGGCGGCGGCGCTGTCGGCGGCCTTCCCCGGCCGGCTCGACCGGGTCGAGGCGGCGGCGGCCGTGGGGTCGCTGATCGGCGCGGTGAAGCTGGCCGTGATGACCACGCTCATCGACGGCCTCCCGGTGGAGCAGGCCCGCGACGCCGCCCGCCGCGCGGCCGACGTCGCCGTCCACGGCCTCCCCCGCTGACCCCTGGCCCGGGCGTCCCGGGGTGGCGCGCGACGGCTCGCGTCTGGCAGGCTGACCGCGCGGTGCCGGGCTGCGGACGGACCGGCCGTACGGGGCGGCGACGCGAGGGGGATCGATGCGGGGACGGACGGGCACTCTCGTGCTGCTGCTGTCGGGGCCGGTCCTCGTGGCGGCATACGCGGCCGTCAACTACGCGGCCCTCCGCACGGCCTCGCAGGCGCGCGTCGGCGCCCCCCGTGGCCGGATCACGTCCGGCGGCCTCTCGTCGCTGAGCTCGGACCTCTGGTGGATCACGCGGGGCGTCGCGCTGGTGGCGGCCGTGGCGGCCGTGGGGCTCGCCGTGGTGGGCCTGCTGCTCCGCCGCGCGACCCGGCGGCGCGGCGCGCTGCTGGTGTTGTCGGGCGTCCTCATCCTGCCGTACACGCTCGGGGTCATGGCGGCCGTCTACAACCCCGCGCCGAGGCTGGCCGGGTTCTACGACGATGTCGCCTTCGAGGACGCGCTCCCGCCGTGGCAGTACGCCTCCTCCCTGCTGGTGGTGGTGGCCGCCCTGGCCCAGGCGGTGGGCATGGTCCGTGCGCACAGCGAGGCGCGGACGGCCTCAGCTCCCCCGCGGTGACGTGCCGCCGGGGCAGCGGTCGTCGACCCAGGTCGTCCAGCCCTGCCAGGCGCCGCCCGCGCCGGTCGCGGTCCACCCCTCGGGCGGCGGCCCCGCGTCGGGCGGGACGACGGCGGTGCAGACGCCGTCCGGCGGCGTACGGTCGAAGTGCTCGATCTCGGTCCAGGACACGCGGTAGGCCAGCAGGGCCCGGACGTTCCACTTCACCTGCCGGTCCACGGCCACCCGTCCGGGCCCGGTGATGACGGGCAGCCAGTCGGGCCCGGCGGCGGGCGCGGACTTCGGCGCCAGATCGGCGGCGAAGACGACGTTGGTCAACGCCAGCGCGGCCACGACCGCCGGCCAGGCCCTGCGGGCGGTCAGGAGGGCCGCTCCCGTCAGGCACGCCAGCAGGGCGAGCGTCACGGCGGAGGCGGCGACCAGGTCGAAGGAGTCCCGCACCCGGGTGAGGAAGATCACCTCCGGGAAGTCGAAGGCGATGAACGCGTACCGCTGGAGCCGGTCCCCCGCGTACCAGACGACCACGCCGCCGGTCACCGCGAGCAGCCCGGCCGCCGCGAGGGCGTGCCGCACGACGGCCCGGCGGCCGGCTCGGGCCAGCACGAGCAGCCCGGCCAGCGTCCAGGCGATCGCCACGCAGGCCAGGTAGCGGCCGTAGGCGTAGTTGCCGACCCGGTGCTCGTCGGGGAGCGCGGCCGAGGAGGCGTACGCGATGCCCAGGGTCGTGACGAGCAGGACGGCCGCGAGGAAACGCCGCGGCCCCGGCGCGGACCGCCTGGCCACGACGGCGACCGCGCCCGCGATCCCCACCCCGGCCAGCCCCCAGGTCGCGACGACCAGGTACCAGAGCTGCCCGGCCGCCCCCGCCAGCGCCCACGCCTGCCCGTCGAGCCCGGCCAGCCGTCCGGCCAGGATGCCCGACAGGTCACGCGGCCCGCCGGGGTACAGCGCCGCGGACAGCGCCCGGTTCAGCACCGTCCCGGCGACCGCGACCACCACGGCGGTCACCAGCCCGGCCACGGCCGCCCGGCGGCGCGCCGGGAGCAGCGCCGTCATGGCCAGCATGGCCAGTACGGTCACCGCCAGGACGACGGTGCCGCGCAGGTGCACCGTCATGGCGAACCCCGCGAGCCCGCCCGCCGGCACCCCCGCCCCGGCCGACCCTCTGGCCGCGAGGTCGTGCAGCGCGACCAGCCAGGCCAGGACGAGCGTGGGCAGGATCGCGTCGGCCAGCGCCAGCCCCGAGAACAGCAGCAGCGACGGCGACAGCCCGCCCGCGAACGCCGCGGCCATCGCCGCCCGACGGCCCGCCCCCAGGCGCCGCAGCAGCAGGTACGCCAGCGGGAACGCCCCCGCCGCCACCATCGACCCCACCACGACCACGAGCCGGTACGCCACCACCGGGTCACGCGTGACCCAGAACACCGGCGCCAGCAGCAGCGGATAACCGCCCTGGTAGAAGGTGAACCCGGTCAGCTCCGCGCCGGGCCCGCCGGTCAGCCACCGGGCGGCGAGCAGGTACCCGGTCTCGTCCGGGTTGGCCACGGGCCCGGTGTGCTGCCGGAACAACCACAGCCGCAGCACGACCTGCGCCACCCAGCCGATCGCCAAGGTCCACCGCAGAAGCGACCGGCCCCCGCGCCGCACGTGCGGAGCAGGGGCCGGAACACGAACTATGGACGTCGTCGCCATGGAATCCCCCTAGAAGTCGGGGGAAGTCCAGCAAGAGGCGGATAACCCGGCCGTCACCGGATCCGGTTATGCGGACGTTATGCGCGCCTGAACGCACCTCTCACGTGCACCGGAACGCCCTTGCCGAGCAGTCCGGGCAGCACCTCGGCCACGTTCATCGGCATGCGCACGCAGCCGTGCGAGGCCGGGGAGAGCGGCACCGACAGCGCGCCGTGGAAGGCGATGCCGCCGTTGAAGAAGATCGGGTTGTAGAGCTGCCCCAGGTAGGACTTGTGCCAGCCGCCGGCGCGCCAGGTCGTGCGGTAGTCGCCGGTCGGCGTCCGGGCCGAGCCGCAGAAGCGCTGCTCCTTGCCCTGCCAGGCGGTCGTCTCGCAGTACGGGACGCCGCTGCCGGAGGAGACGTGGGTGATGAGCCGTACCTGGCCGCCGACGTACAGGACCATGATCTGCTTGGTCAGGTTGACCTCTGCGCGGGTCGGCTTGCCGTTGGCCACCAGGACCTTCGGGCTTTTCGGCCGTTCCAGCGCCTCCCACGTCCTGCGGGCGATCGTGCTGGTCGGGGTGATGCCGTTGACCTTCTGGAAGGCCCAGACGGCGGCGAGGGTGGTGCCGCCGTAACTGCCGTCGGCCTTGCCGGGCAGGTAGCCCAGGGCGGTCAGCCGCCGCTGCAGCCAGGTGACGGACTCGCCCTTGGCGCCCAGTTTCAGCGTCTTGCGCGGCGCCGATACGGGCGCCGTGACGGGTGCGGTGACGGATGCCGCCGCCGGGCCCGCCTTGGCCCCCGCGGTGCCGGGGGTGCTCGCCGTACCGGTCAGGCCGGTCGGCGCGGCGGGTGTGACCGTCTGCGCGCAGCCCGTGAGTACGACGGCCCCAGCCGTCAGAAGAGCAGCCACTCCGGGCAGCCGTCGAGCCCCCACCGGTACCACCTCTTTTGTCACGAACACTCCGGATCGATGGACCCTACACCACCTACCACGAACAGGTAATAAGGCGGTCAACCTGTTTAGAGTGTCCTCATGTCTGAGAAGTTGCCGGCGAACGCCGTCGTCGTGGAGGCCGCCCTGCGCGCGGTGGGGGCCGCCGGGGAGATCGTCGTCCTGCCCGAGAAGGCGCCGACCGCGGCGACCGCGGCCGCCCAGCTCGGTTGCGAGGTGGGGGCGATCGCCAACAGCCTGATCTTCGACGCCGACGGCGCGCCGCTGCTGGTCCTGACCAGCGGCGCCCACCGGGTGGACGTCGAGCTCATCGCCCGCACGGCGGGCGTCGCCCGGGTGCGCCGGGCCACGCCCGAGTTCGTCCGGGCCGCGACCGGTCAGCCGATCGGCGGCGTGGCCCCGGTCGGCCATCCGGCCCCGGTCCGCACCCTCGTGGACAACTGGCTGAGCAAGCACGACGTGGTGTGGGCGGCCGGCGGCCACCCGCTGACGGTCTTCCCGACGACGTTCGAGGAGCTGGTGACGATCACCGGGGGCACCGCGGTCGACGTCGAGTAATGTGCGACGGGTGATCGAGTTTCGCGGGGCGGGCCCGGCCGAGTTCACCGAGCGCCTGGACACGGTGATCGACATCTACACGGCGGCGATGAACCCGCCCCCCGAGCAGATCTCCGGCCGCAAGACCATCATGCGAAATCACGGGACATATCCCCATTTCCAGTGCTATTTCGCAGAGCTGCGGGATCCGACCGGCACGGAACGCCCCCGGATCGTCGGCTTCGCCTACGGATTCCGCGGCGCGACCGGCCAGTGGTGGCACGACGTGGTGAGCAGGGCGCTGGCCGACGAGGCCGGCGAGGAGGCCGCGCACGCCTGGATGGGCCACGCGTTCGAGCTGGCCGAGATCCACGTGCACCCCGATCACCAGGGCAAGGGCATCGGCCGGGCCATGATCAGGACCCTGTGCGCCGGCCGCCCCGAACGCTCGGCCGTGTTGTCCACCCACGACCGCCCCACGGCCGCCCGCCACCTCTACGCCGGCCTGGGCTTCACCGACCTGCTGACCCGCTTCGTCTTCCCCGGCGGCCACGAGGAGTACGCCATCGTGGGCCGCCCACTCCCCCTCGACTGAACGCGTCGCACGTCACCGCGGGTAAAGCCCTGGGCTTGACGGGTTTGCCTGAGCATGCCGCCGGGCATCTTGGTGACAGAAAGTGACGGACACGTTACCTACCGGATACCACCCCTTGCCCGTCACCCGCCCGGTCCCCCTGCGGGCGGGTGACGGGCACCGCCTTGTACGGGGGGTTTGTACGGGGTCAGGCGGTGGCGGCGACCGGCGTCAGGCGCTGGAACACCTCGCGCGAGGCGCTGGACCGGTTGAACGTGATGAAGTGGATCCCGGGCGCGCCCTCGTCGAGCAGCCGCTGGCACAGCTCCGCGCCGTGCTCGATGCCCAGCGCCCGCACCGCGGCCGGGTCGTCGGCGACCGCCTCGAAGCGGGCCGCCACGTCGGACGGGAACGGCGCCCCCGACAGCTGCTCCGAACGCGCGATCGTGCTCATCTGGGTGACCGGCATGATGCACGGGATGATCGGCGTGTCACAGCCCTGGGCCGCCACCCGGTCGCGCAGCCGCAGGTAGTCGTCGGCCTGGAAGAACATCTGGGTGATCGCGTAGTCGGCGCCCGCGCGGCACTTGCGCACGAAGTAGTCGGTGTCGGACTCGACGGACGGCGATCGCGGATGCTTGTACGGGAACGCCGCCACGCCCACGCAGAACTCACCCGCCTGCCGGATGAGCCGCACCAGCTCCTCGGCGTAGAGCACGCCCTCGGGGTGGCGCACCCACTCGGCGGTCGGGTCGCCGGGCGGGTCGCCGCGCACGGCCAGGATGTTGCGCACGCCCGCGTCGGCGAAGCGGCCGACCAGGTGACGCAGCTCACGCAGCGAGTGGTTGACCGCCGTGAAGTGCGCCACAGGGGTGAGCGTGGTGTCGTGGGCCAGGCGCTCGACGATGTCGACCGTGCGGTCGCGGGTCGAGCCGCCGGCGCCGTAGGTCACCGAGACGAATGTGGGCCGCAGCGACTCCAGCTCCCTGATCGCCTTCCAGAGCTGCCGCTCGCCCTCGTCGGTCTTCGGGGGGAAGAACTCGAAGGAGAACGACCGGCCACCGGTGGCGAGCAGCTCGCGGACGGTGGGGACACGATCGGGCAGGACGGAGGGTCGACCAAGCGCCATGCACCAAGCGTACAGGCCGGTGTCCGGGTCGACCGCCCCTAGACCGGGGACCCGAACCCGAGTCCGCGCCCACTAGTCTCAAGGCATGACCACTGACGCCGCGAGCATGGACGCCCTGCGCACCCAGGTGGAGCGCGCCTTGGGGGAGTTCGTCGAACGGCAACTGCCCGCCTCGGGCGACGCCGAACTCGAACCGCTGCGCACCGCCGCGGGCGACCTGCTGGCCGGCGGCAAGCGCCTGCGTCCCGCGTTCTGCTACTGGGGCTGGCGCGGCGCGGGCGGCACCGACGTGCCGGAGATCTTCACCGCCGCCGCGTCGCTGGAGCTGTTGCAGGCCAGCGCGCTCGTGCACGACGACGTGATGGACAAGAGCGACCTGCGCAGGGGCATGCCGGCCGCCCACCGCCGCTTCCAGACCCTGCACGAGAAGGAGGGCTGGCACGGCTCGGCCGACCAGTTCGGCGAGGGCGCCGCGATCCTGCTGGGCAACCTGCTGCTGGTGTGGTCGGGCGAGATGTGGCGCACCAGCGGCCTGCCGCCGGCGTCGCTGGCCGCCGCCCAGCCCGTCCACGACCACATGCGCACCGAGCTGATGTGTGGCCAGTACCTCGACCTGCTGGAGCAGGCCCACGGCGAGAACACCTTCGAGTCGGCGCTGCGGGTGGCGCTGTTCAAGAGCGGCAAGTACTCGGTGGAGCAGCCGCTCCGGCTCGGCCTGGTGCTCGCCGCCGCCGCCCTGGAGCCGTGGATGGACGAGCTGTGCACCGGCTACGGCCGCCGCGTCGGCATCGCCTTCCAGCTCAGGGACGACATCCTCGGCGTGTTCGGCGACCCGGCCCAGACCGGCAAGCCGGCCGGCGACGACCTGCGGGAGGGCAAGCGCACGATGCTGGTGGCCCGTACCCTGGCCGCGGCCACGCCGGAGTCGGCCGCGACGGTGCGCAGGCTGCTCGGCGACCCCGCGCTCGACGAGGACGGAGTGACCGCCCTGCGCGAGATCATCACGGACACCGGCGCGCTGCGGGAGTGCGAAGACCTGATCGCCGGCTATCTCGCCGACGCCCTGACCGCGCTCGACGAGGCGCCCGTCACCGCCGAGGCGCGCACGGCGCTGACCGAGCTGGCCATCGCCGCGACGTCCCGCAAGACCTGACCCCGGCACTCTGGCCGGGCACCTGGCCTGGGGCGCCCGTCGAGGACGGGCGCCCGGTCGGTTCAGGGGCTCAGGCGCTTGGCGAACTCGGCCGCCGCCGCCCCCGGGTCCTCCGCGTCGGTGATCGCGCGTACGACCACCACGCGGCTCACGCCGTACGACATGACCTCGTCGAGGTTGGCGAGGTCGATGCCGCCGATCCCGAACCACGGCCGCGGCGATTCCGGGTCCGAGGCCGACCCCAGCGACGCGGCGTGCCGCAGCAGCGCCGGGCCGGGCGCGTGGCGGCCCGGCTTGGTCGGCGTGGGCCAGATCGGGCCGCAGCAGAAGTAGTCGACGCCCTCCTCCACGGCCGCGGCGGACGCCTCGGCGATGGAGTGGGTGGACCGGCCGATGACGATGTCGTCGCCGAGTATCTCTCGCGCGACCGTCACGGGAAGGTCGTCCTGCCCCAGGTGGAGCACGTCGGGCCGGGCGGCGTAGGCGATGTCCGCCCGGTCGTTGACGGCCAGCAGCTTGCCGTGCCGGTCGCAGGCGTCGCGGAAGACTTCCAGGAGCGCGAGTTCTTCGCGTGCCTCCAGGCCCTTCTCCCGCAGCTGGATGATGTCCACGCCGCCGGCCAGCACCGCATCGAGGAACTCTGCCAGGTCGCCGCGGTCGCGGCGGCCGTCGGTGCAGAGATAGAGGCGGGCCTCAGAAACCGAGGGCCTGGGCACGCCGCTTGACCTCCGTGTGACGGCCGGCCTTGATCGCCTCGATGGGCGACCCCGGCAGGGACTCGTCTGGGGTGAAGAGCCAGCGCAGCGACTCCACGTCGTCGTAGCCGGCGTCGAGCAACACGGTCAGTGTGCCGGGCAGGCCCTTCATCACGTCCTTCCCGTCGAGGAACACCGCGGGCACCTGCGGCCCGCCGCCGCCGCGGCGTACGCCGAGCAGCTTGTGGTCCTTGAGGAGTTGCTTGGCCCGCCCGATCGAAAGGTCGAGGCGTGAGGCCACTTCGGGGAGAGTGAGCCACTCGTCGACGAGCTGGTCGGTCTCCCGGTCGATCTGTGCAACAGAAAGCGTCACGAAACCACAACTACCACATGCCGTCCTTGCTCAAACAACACAATCCCGTAGGGGGACCTCTGGATCTACCAGGCGTTCTGTGTCGAGGCGGTGACCGCCTTCGATGATCCTACGGCCCTGCACGTAGTCCCGGGGCCGGTCGACGGCGAGCACCGCGGCGAGGGTGTCGCCCGAGGTCAGCCAGACGGCCGACCACTTGCCCTCGGGCTCGCCCCGGTAGACCAGGCGGTCGCCGGAGGGATGGTGGCCGATGTACTGGACCATGTGGCCGAACTGCTCGGACCAGAAGTAGGGCGCCGGATCGTAGACGGCCTCCTCGCCCAGCAGGGTCGCGGCGGCGACCTCAGGCGAGCCGAGCGCGGTGTCCCAGTGCTCGACGCGGAGCCGGGTGCCGTAGCGGCGCGACCACCAGGCGGCGCAGTCGCCGGCCGCGACCACACCCGGCATGGACGTGCGCAGGTGCTCGTCGGTGACGACGCCGTTGTGCAGGTCGATGTCGGAACCGGCCAGCCATTCGATGGCGGGCCGCACGCCGATGCCGGTGACGACCACGTGGGCCTGGACGAACTCGCCGCCCACCAGCCGTACGCCGCCCTCGTCCACCTCGTCGACCATGGTGTTCAGGCGCAGGTCGATGCCGTCGTACCAGTGCAGGGTGCGGGCGCCGATCTCCGGGCCCACGGCGTTGGCCAGCGGGGTGGGGCCGGCCTCGATCACGGTCACCGTGCAACCGGCCTTGCGGGCGGCGGTGGCGACCTCGGCGCCGATCCAGCCCGCGCCGATGATCGCGACGTGCGCCCCGGCCACCAGCCCGGCGCGCAGCTCGTGGGCGTCGTCGAGGGTGCGCAGGACGTGCTGGGGGCCGTCGCCGGGCACGGTGATCGGCTCGGCGCCGGTGGCGATCACCAGGCCGTCATAGCCGAGCTCGCCCTCGGTCGTCTCCAGGACGCCCTGGCGCAGGGCCTTGGCGGTGACGCCGGGCCAGAAGTCGATCTCCAGCGCGTCGAGGTCGGCCTCCAGGAAGCTGGAGTCGGCGGCGCCCGACAGGACGGCCTTGGACAGAGGCGGGCGGTCGTAGGGCCGATGGCGCTCCTGGCCGATCAGCGTGATCCGTCCGGTGAAGCCGCGCCCGCGCAGCGCCTCGGCGCTCCGCAGCCCGGCCAGGCCCGCTCCCACCACTACGACATGGTTCACGTTCATGACCATAACGGGGGCCGTGCCGGCGCGTCGCACCGAGGCCGTAGGCTGGGAGGGCAAGACGCGCGGGAGTCCGGCCGTCACCGGGCTGAGAGGAAGGCTTGAACGGGCCTTCGACCGCAAGACACCTGATCCGGATCATGCCGGCGAAGGGAGCGCGGATGAATGTGATCGTGGGCGGCGGGGTCGTCGGGTTGTCGATCGCCTGGCGGCTGGCCCGAGCGGGGTCGCCCGTCACGGTGGTCGACCCGGCCCCGGGCCGCGGGGCCTCCTACGCGGCGGCCGGGATGCTCGCCCCCGTCAGCGAGGTCGCCTACACCGAGGAGCCGCTGCTGCGGCTGGGGGCCGCGTCGCTGAACCGGTGGCCGTCCTTCGCGGCCGAGCTGGCCGCCGACGCGGGGCTGGACGACGGGTCTGCCGCAGGCTTCGCCACAGGGCTCGCCGGTGGCACCGGCTCGGGCTTCGGCGCGGGGCTCGCCAGTGGGTCCGGCGCGGGATTCGGCGGCGGGTTCGGGCGGGTGGCCGGGGAGGCGGGGTCGATGGAGGCCGCGCGCCGGGGGCTCGACCTGCGCGCCGACGGCACGCTCGACGTCGCCTTCGGGGCCGACGACCTCGCGGCGCTCGACGACCTGGCGGCGTTCATGGACAAGCTGGGGCTCCGGGTGGAGCGGCTGACCGGGCGCGAGTGCCGCCGCCTGGAGCCCATGCTGGCCCCGTCGGTGCGCGGCGGGCTGCTGGCCCCCGGTGACGCCTGGGTCGACCCGCGCCGCGTCACGGCGGCGCTGCTGGCCGCGCTCGACCGGCTGGGCGTGCCCCTGGTGCGGGCGCGGGTGACCGGGCTGCTGCGCGACGGCGACACCACGACCGGCACTGGGACCGACGCTGGGATCGGTGCTGGGACCGGCGCTGGGATCGGGGCGATGACCGGGGCCGCGGCGGGTGCCGTGATCGGTGTGCGCCTCGAACCCGACCCGGGTCAGCCTGGCGCCGCCGTGCGGGAGATCGCGGCCGATCGCGTGGTGCTGGCCGCCGGGGCGTGGAGCGGAGAACTGGCCGGCGTGCCGGTACGGCCGATCAAGGGACAGATCATGCGGTTGCGCTCGCCGCAGCCGCTGCTCGGGCGGTGCGTACGCGGGATGGTGCACGGCGCCCCCGTCTACCTCGTCCCCAGGGGCGACGGCGAGCTGGTGCTCGGGGCCACGCAGGAGGAGCTGGGGTTCGACACCCGGGTGACCGCCGGCGGGCTCTACGAGCTGCTGCGGGACGCCAGGGAGCTGGTGCCGGGCGTCACCGAGCTGGAGGTCGCCGACGTGGTCGCCGGGCTGCGGCCGGGCACCCCCGACAACCTGCCGATCATCGGGCCGGGCGCGGCTCCCGGGCTGGTGCTGGCGACCGGCCACCACCGGGGCGGGGTCCTGCTGGCCCCCCTCACGGCGGCCCTGGTCACAGCAACCCTCACGACACCTGCCGGGGCGACACCGTCCCCTGCGACCCCCACCACGGTGACGCCGCCATCAGGGGCAGCCCCCAAGGGGCCAACGGCCTCAGGAGCGGCGTCTGCAGGGGCGGCAGCGTCCCGAGGGACAGCGTCTCCAGGGGGGCCCGCGTCCTCAGGGGCGGCGTCTCCAGGGGCGGCAGCGTCCTCAGGGGTGGCGTCACGCGGGGCGGGGTCGTTGCCGGGTGCGGGGATTCTGACGGGTGAGGAGGGCGAGCTGGCCGCGCTGTGCTCGCCCGCGAGATTTCGGGATATTTCATGATTGTGACGATCAACGGCGCCGCGCACGAGGTGGCCGACGGCACCACCGTGGCCCAGGCCGTACGGACGCTGACCACCGCCACCACCGGGGTCGCGGTGGCCGTGAACGACGAGGTGGTGACGCGCAGCTCGTGGGAGACGACGGCGCTCGGCGACCGCGACCGCGTCGAGGTGCTGACGGCGGTGCAGGGTGGATGAGCTGATCATCGCCGGGGAGAAGTTCTCCTCCCGGCTCATCATGGGCACGGGCGGCGCGCCCTCCCTGGAGGTGCTCGACCAGGCGCTGGCCGCCTCGGGCACCCAGCTGACCACGGTGGCCATGCGGCGGCTCGACCCCGGCGCCCGCGGCTCGGTCCTCGACGTGCTGCGCCGCCGCGACATCAAGGTGCTGCCCAACACCGCGGGCTGCTTCACCGCGGGCGAGGCCGTCCTGACGGCCCGGCTGGCCCGCGAGGCCCTGGGGACGAACTGGGTCAAGCTAGAGGTCATCTCCGACGAGCGCACGCTGCTGCCCGACCCGATCGAGACGTTCGACGCGGCCGAGCGGCTGGTGGCCGACGGGTTCGTGGTGCTGCCGTACATCGGCGACGACCCGGCGCTGGCGCGGCGGCTGGAGCAGGCCGGCTGCGCGGCCGTGATGCCTCTGGGCGCGCCGATCGGGTCGGGCCTCGGCATCAGGAACCCGCACAACATCGAGCTCATCGTGGAGGCCGCCGCGGTGCCGGTGATCCTCGACGCGGGCATCGGCACGGCCAGCGACGCCGCCCTGGCCATGGAGCTGGGCTGCGACGCGGTGCTGCTGGCCACGGCGGTGACCCGCGCGCAGCGGCCCGAGCTCATGGCCTCGGCGATGAGGGCGGCCGTGGCGGCGGGGCGCCAGGCGCGGCAGGCGGGCAGGATCCCGCGCCGCCGCTACGCGGAGGCGTCCTCGCCGACGACCCCGTAGGGGCCCGCCGGAAGTTCGCCGCGTAGGATCCCCCTCAGATCCCTCGGAGGGCTCGGCTCGCGCCGGGTCCTCCCGCCGGTCGGGGCCGCCCTCCTGGGAACGTCTCCGCATCGGTTTCGGGCGCGCGGGCCCTGCCGGTGCCAAAACGCCCGTAAACTCAGGGGGGTGGTGGATAAGACGACTGCGGACCCCCTGGTCGGGCGGCTCCTCGATGGGCGCTACCGCATCGAGAGCCGGATCGCCCGGGGCGGTATGGCGACCGTCTACCTGGCGCTCGACGTCCGGCTGGACCGCACTGTCGCGCTGAAGGTCATGCACTCCTCGCTCGCCGAGGACCCGGCCTTCGTCCGCAGGTTCATCGGTGAGGCCAAGTCGGTCGCGAGTCTGTCCCACCCCAACGTGGTGCACGTCTTCGACCAGGGCACCGACACCGACGTCGTCTACCTGTCGATGGAGTACGTGCCGGGCCGCACGCTCCGCGACATCCTGCGCGAGCGCGGCAGGCTGCCCGCCCGCGAGGCGCTGGAGATCATGATCCCGGTGCTCGCCGCCCTGGGCGCGGCCCACCAGGCCGGGATGGTCCACCGCGACGTGAAGCCCGAGAACGTGCTGATGACCGACGACGGCCGGGTCAAGGTCGTCGACTTCGGGCTGGCCAGGGCCATCGAGGCGACCAACCAGACCCGTACCGGCGTGATGATCGGCACGATCGGCTACATGTCGCCCGAGCAGGTCACCACCGGCGGCGCCGACGTGCGCAGCGACGTCTACGCCGCGGGCATCATGCTGTTCGAGCTGGTGACCGGGCAGCAGCCCTACGACGGCGAGACGCCGATGTCGGTGGCCTACCGGCACGTCCACGACACGGTGCCTCCGCCGTCGGCGCTGGTGCCCGAGGTGCCGCCGCTGATCGACACGCTCGTCGCGCACGCCACGGCCCGCGAGCCGCACGACCGCCCCAACGACGCCACGGCGATGCTCGTCCAGGCGGTCGAGGCCCATCGCATGTTGCCCCGGCTGAGCACCCCGCCGGCCATGACGGCGGTGTTCAACCAGTCGATCCCGCCGCGTCCGAGCGGCGCGGGCGCCCCGTCGATGCCGATGGCCGCGCCCGCCCACACGCTGATCCAGCCGCGCGCCGAGATGGCGCCGCCGGTGCCGCCGGTGTCGCCGCCGCCGTCCACGCGCTCGTTCAAGCCCAACTGGTTCCTGGTCACCCTCGCCGCGGTCATGGTGGTCGCGGTGGCGCTGACCGGCTGGTACTTCTCCCAGACCAAGATGGTGCAGGTGCCCGACCTGGTCGGCCAGAACATGGTGGTCGCCGAGCGGACCGCCACGAGCAAGGGCTTCAAGATCCACAAGGTCGCGGGCGAGTACGACGAGGACACCGCCGAGGGGCTGGTGCTGCGTACCGACCCCGAGGGCAAGACCGAGCTGGAGAGCGGCGGCACGATCACGCTGGTGCCCTCGCTCGGCCCCAAGCGGGTGATCGTCCCCAGCGTCAAGGGGCTGACCAGCGACGAGGCCCGCGTCAAGATCGCCGAGGCCGGGCTCACCGTGGGCAGCGTCAAGCGCCTGCCCAGCGCCGAGGTCGAGCGGAACAAGGTGATCCGCAGCTCCCCCGAGGCGGGCGAGAAGGTCAAGGAGGGCGCGAAGGTCGGCATCTTCGTGAGCGCCGGCATGGTGATGCCCGACGTGACCGGCATGCCGAAGGACGAGGCCGCCGCCTACCTGGGCGGCCAGGGCTTCCAGGTGCAGGTCAACGAGGTCGACGACGACGCCGAGCCCTGCACGGTCATCGCCCAGGCGCCCAAGGCCAAGTCCGAGGTCGACAAGGGCACGCCCGCCATGATCACGGTGGCGCGCTGCCAGACCGACTTCTGGGACTGGTTCAAGGGCGACAACGAGGCCCGCGACGACCAGGACTTCCGCCTGGTGCCCGCGGTCATCGGCAAGAACGTCAAGGACGCCAAGTCGGAGCTGGAGTCGCTGGGCTTCCACGTCCGGGTCAGCCGGCTGGCCAACGGCGGCGTCGTCCAGTACCAGCGGCCGTTACCGAACAGCGAGCGGCCGCCCGGCGCCACCGTCTACCTCTGGCAGTAGCCCTCCTCAGGCCAGGTGGCCGTGCAGGCGGACCCTGGCCAGCCCGCCGTCGGGGTAGATGTCGACCCGGACGTGGGTGACCGGTTCGGAGTGGTCGAGGCGGAAGCGGTGGGGCAGGTCGGGCTGCAACCGGGTCTTGGGCAGCAGCCCGATCTCACGTCCGCCGGACAGCCCGGTGAGCGCCACGTGGCCGGGGGCATTGAAGATCAGGTTCGTGGTGTCGATCTCGGCCAGGCGCACCAGGCCCGGCCCGGCCAGGCGGATCAGCAGCCAGTCGTTGCCCGGCTCCCGGCGGCGCGCGGTCTCCCAGCCCTCGGCCTGATGCCGGGCCAGCCCGGGAGCGATGACGTTGTTGGGCGCGGAGTAGAACTCAT
This sequence comes from Nonomuraea sp. NPDC001699, assembly GCF_053596455.1. Taxonomy (NCBI): domain Bacteria; kingdom Bacillati; phylum Actinomycetota; class Actinomycetes; order Streptosporangiales; family Streptosporangiaceae; genus Nonomuraea; species Nonomuraea sp. NPDC001699. The sequence goes on from NZ_JBSFGF010000003.1 coordinate 399,814, forward strand.
CAGAACAGGCGGTGACCAGGCCGCCGTTCTGCAGCGCGGCCAGGTCGAGGCTCAGGCCGTCGTACACCGACAGGTCGGGGCGTACCTCGCCGTGCACGCGCAGGCGGGCGATGCCGCCGTCGGGATACATGTTCAGCCGTACGTGGGTGTACCGGGTGTCGTCGCCGGTGACCTCGACGTGATGCTCGGCGTCGCCCTTGAGCCCCGTCCTGGGGACGATCTCCGTCCAGTCGGCGGCGGCCAGCTCGGCCGCTGAGGGATGGCCGGGCACGGCGGCGGCCTCGACCGACGCGTGCGGCGGGTAGTTGCCCTTGAACCAGGCCGTGTCGATCACCACGCCGCGGATCGCCCCCGGCAGGCCCAGCCGCACCAGCGCCCAGTCGTGGCCGGGCGTGCGGCGGCGGCGGGTCTCCCACCCGTCGTACACCTGCCCCTTGTTGCCGAACGTCTCGGCGCGGAACCCGGGGCGGCCCGGCCTGATCAGGCTCTCCTTCTCGGCGAAGGACTCGTCGCTGGCCGCGACGACCGAACCGCCGAGGGAGCGCAGGGCCAGGTCGGGCAGGGTGGTGAAGCCGGACATCTACTGTTCTCCCAAGATGAGGCGGCCGTGCGGCTGCGTGTCCACGGGACGGCCGCGCAGCCAGGTGGTCAGGACGACGCCCTTGAGCACCCGGCCGTGGTACGGGGTGACGGGATTACGGTGGTGCAGACGGGCGGCGTCCACCGGGTTGTCGGCGCCGGGGTCGAAGGCGACCAGGTCGGCGTCGTTGCCAGGGCGGATCGCGCCCTTGCCGGGGATCGCGGCCAGCGCGGCGGGCGCCGACGACATCCAGCCGACGACGTCGGCCAGGGTGTGACCGCGCCGGGCGGCCTCCGTCCACACCGCCGGCAGACCGACCTGGAGAGAGGCGACCCCACCCCAGGCGGCGGCGAAGTCGGGCACCTTCAGCTCGGCGGGCGAGGGCGAGTGGTCGGAGACCACACAGCTCAGCACACCGCCGGCCAGGCCCTCCCACAGCAGCTCGCGGTTGGCCCGCGACCGGATGGGCGGGCAGCACTTGTAGGCCGTGCGCCCCTCGGGAACCTGCTCGGCCTCCAGCGTCAGATAGTGCGGGCAGGTCTCGGCCGTGACCGCCACCCCCTCGGCCTGGGCCCGCGCCAGCACCTCCAGGCACTCGGCGCTGGAGACGTGCAGGACGTGCACCCGTGCCCCGGTCTGCGCGGCCAGCGCGACGACCCGCGCCACCGCACTGGCCTCGGCCGCCCCCGGCCGCGACTCCAGGAACTCCCGGTACGTCGGCCCGCCCGGCTCGGCCAGCAGCTCCGGGTCCTCGGCATGCACGACGACGAGCCCGCCGAACCCGGCCACCTCCGCCAGCACCGCCCGCAGCTCCGCCGTGCCCAGCGGTGGGAACTCCTCCACACCCGACGGCGACATGAAGCACTTGAAACCCCGCACGCCACGCTCGTGCAGCGGCCGCAGCTCCTTGAGATTGCCCGGGACCGCGCCGCCCCAGAACCCGACGTCCACGTGGCACTGCCCGCGCGCGGCCCGCAACTTGACCTCCAGCGCCTCCACGCTGACGGTGGGCGGCACGGAGTTGAGCGGCATGTCCACGATCGTGGTCACCCCGCCGGCGGCGGCCGCCCTGGTCGCCGAGGCGAACCCCTCCCAGTGCGTACGGCCCGGCTCGTTGACGTGCACATGCGTGTCCACCAGGCCGGGCAGCAAGGCCAGGTCACGCAGGTCGACGTCCTCGACGGCATCGAGGGGCGCGTCGTAGTCGTACAGGGCCTCGATGCGCTCGCCCCGCACGGCCACGGCCACCGCCCGCTCCCCCTCGGGCGTGACGGCCCGGCGGGAGCGGACGACGACGTCGTAAGCGGTCATCTGCCCTCCAGATGGTCGGCCGCCACGCGAGCGGCCAGGCGTTCGAGCAGCGGGCCCGCCTCGGCCATGCAGCGGGCCGGGTCGGGCTCCAGGTCGGTCAGGGCGTAGGCGGCCTCGATGCCCGCGTCCTTGAGCTCGGTGTCGCCGAGGGTGCGCCGGCCGCAGACCGCGACGACCGGCACGCCCGCCCTGGCCGCGGCCTGGGCCACGCCGATCGGCGCCTTGCCGCGCAGGGACTGCTCGTCGAGCGACCCCTCACCGGTGATCACCAGCCGCGCGCCCTGGACGAGCGCGCCGAAGCCGAGCAGGTCGAGCAGGTATTCGATGCCGGGACGCAGCTCGGCTTGGAGGAAGGCCAGCGCCGCGAACCCGACGCCGCCCGCCGCGCCCGCCCCGGGGGCTCCGGCCACGCCCATGGCGCGCGGGGTGTCGTCGTGCTCGACCGCGCCGACCAGGCCGTGGGTCTGCGTGGCGACCGCGGCCAGCCGGGACAGCCCGGCCTCCAGCACCTTGACGTCGTCGGGGGTGGCGCCCTTCTGCGGCCCGTAGACGGCGGCGGCTCCGTGCGGGCCGAGCAGCGGGTTGTCCACGTCGCCGGCCACGACGAACTCCACCCCGGCGACGTCGGCGAACCCGGACAGGTCGATGCGGGCCAGCCCGCGCAGCGCGGCGCCGCCGTCGGGCAGCTCGGCGCCGTCGTCGTCGAGCAGGCGCGCGCCGAGCGCCCGGACCATGCCCGCTCCCCCGTCGGTGCAGGCGCTGCCGCCCAGCCCGAGGACGATTCGCCGCGCCCCCCTGCGCAGGGCGTCGGCGATCAGCTCTCCGGTGCCGTAGGAGGTGGCGGTCAGCGGGGCGAGCCCGGCGGGCAGCCGCCGCAGCCCGGACGCCTCGGCCAGCTCGACCACCGCCGTCGGCGTGCCATCCGCGGCCCGCCAGGCGTAGGCCGCGGTCACGCGTTCGCCGGTGGGCCCGGTGACCTCCGCGGTGACCCGGTCGAACCCGCAGGCCACGGCCGCCTCGACGGTGCCGTCGCCGCCGTCGGCGACCGGCAGCTCGACCGTGGGCACCCCGAGCCCGGCCGACACCCGCGCCGCGACCTCGGCGGCGGTGAGGGAGCCCTTGAACTTGTCGGGTGCCACCAGAACCTGCTTAACCACTACGAACTCCCACAAGATGCTGAACAATGGCCGGACACGCCTTCCTGCCCGGTGCGAGCGGGCAGGAAGGCGTGACTCATCATCACATCAGGCCCCTGACCGAGGGCGGCCCAGGGTGGGTGCCCTCAGCGAACAGCCTCCCTGAAGCAGCCGCGAATCTGAGCGGTCTTGACGGGTTCTGAGGTGGTTGATCCTCCAACTAGGCTCACATCCCGTAAGGAGGCGTTTCATGCGCATTTCTGAGCGGGAGCGGCGGCGTCGTCTGGGCGTGCGCCACAGCCTGGCGGCCAAGGCGGCGAGCCCGGAGGAGGCGACGGCCTCCGTGGTGGCGCTGCACGCGACCGACCCGGCGACCGTGTTCCTGTCGGCGGGCGCGCGGCTCACCGCCCCCGGCCCGGCGCCGGTCGAGCGGGCCCTGTACGAGGACCGCACGCTGGTGCGCATGCACGGGATGCGGCGCACGGTGTTCGTGGTCCCGGCCGCGCTGGTGCCCGTCGTGCACCACTCCTCCACGCTCGCGGTCGCCACGAGGGTGCGCAGGGCGCTGGTCAAGGAGCTCACCGCGGCCGGCGGCTGGGACGAGCCGTGGCTGGCTGAGGTGGAGTCGTCGGTGCTGCGCGTCCTGGCCGAGGAGGGCACGGCGACGGCGGCCCGGCTGGGGGTGCTGGAGCCGCGGCTGCGCGAGCAGTTCCGGGTGGCCGTGGGCAAGCCGTACGAGGCCGTGCACAGCGTCGGGCAGCGGCTGATCACGCTGATGGGCATGGAGGGCCGGCTCGTCCGGCAGGGCCGCCCGTCCGGCTCCTGGACGAGCACGCAGCACCTGTGGGCCGTCGCCCTGCCCATGGACGACCTGGCCGTCCCGCAGGCCCAGGCGGAGCTGGTACGCCGCTGGCTGGCCGCGTTCGGCCCCGGCACGGAGGCCGACGTCAAGTGGTGGACCGGCTGGACGCTGCGCGAGGTGCGCGCCGCGCTGGCCGCCGTCGGCGCGGTCGAGGTCGAGCTGGACGAGGGCCCGGGGTACGTCCTGCCCGGCGACCTGGACGAGACGCCCGAGCCCGAGCCGTGGGCGGCGCTGCTGCCCGCCCTCGACCCGACGCCGATGGGCTGGCAGGGCCGCGACTGGTACCTGCCGAAGGAGCACCGGGCCGAGCTGTTCGACCGCAGCGGCAACGTCGGCCCGACCGTGTGGTGGGACGGCCGGGTCGTCGGCGGCTGGGGGCAGCGTCCCGGCGGCGAGATCGTGTGGCGGGCGCTCACCGACGTGGGCTCCGACGCCGTGACCGCCGTGGAGGCCGAGATCGCCGGTCTGGCCTCCTGGCTCGGCGGCGCACGGATCACCCCTCGCTTCCGCACGCCCCTGGAGCGCGCCCTGTCGGAGTAGGCCGCCGCCGCCGTCGCGGCGCTGTCGGAGTAGGCCGCCGCCGCCGAGGCGCGGCGCTGTCGGAGCGCCCTCCGGAGCGCGCCGTCGGCGTAGGCGGCGCGCCCGAGGGCGTCAGGCGACCAGGCGGATGAACTCCTCCAGCGAGTAACGCCCGTCCTGGTCGGTGTCGGCCTCCTGGCTCAGCGCGCCGAGGGCCTCGGCGGGCAGGTCGGGGAAGTGCCGCTTCAGCTCGGCCTCGCTGACGAAGCCGTCGCCGTCGGTGTCGATCTCGGCGAAGGTGCTTCTGAGCTGCGCCAGCCGCTCGCCGGGGAGTTCTGCCGACACGGGACCGCCTTTCAGTGCTGGATGCCACGTTCCGGACATTCACACCTTAGTGATGGATCTCCCTCTCCGCCGAGAGCCCGCGTTCGGCCGCCAACCGCATGAGCCTGCGATGGGCGTCGGCGCCCGCCCGCCCGGCCGCGTCGTGGGACGTCGTCCGCAGCTCGCCGTCCTCGACCACGGTCCGGCCGCCGACCAGGACGCGGGCCACCGGCGGCGGCGGCCCGAACACCAGCGCGCACACCGGGTCGGCCACGGCGGCGGTGAAGGGGCCGCCGGTCCGCCACAGGACGACGTCGGCCAGCTTGCCGGGCTCCAGCGAGCCGAGCTCGGCCTCGCGGCCCAGGTTGCGCGCCCCGCCGAGGGTGGCCAGCTCCAGCGCCTGACGGGCCGACAGCGCGCGGGGGCCGTACCTGGCCCGCTGGAACAGCAGGGCCTGCCGCATCTCCCCGGCCGGTGAGGTCAGCTCGGAGGAGGCGCTGCCGTCCACGCCGAGGCCGACGTTCGCGCCCCGCCGCAACATCTCCGACACCCGGGCGATGCCCGCGCCCAGGCGGCCGTTGGAGGAGGGACAGTGGGCCGCGCCCGTGCCGGTGCGGGCCAGCTTGGCGATGTCGGCGTCGCTGAGGTGCACGGCGTGCGCGAGCCACACGTCGGGCCCGAGCCAGCCGAGCTTGTCCATGTAGTCGACCGGACGCAGACCGAACTGCTCCATGCAGTGCTCGTCCTCGTCGAGGGTCTCGGCCAGGTGGGTGTGCAGGCGCACGCCCTTGTCCCTGGCCAGGGCGGCCGACTGGGTCATCAGCTCCGCGCTGGCCGAGAACGGCGAGCACGGCGCGACCGCGACCCGCACCATCGAGGACGGCGACGGGTCGTGGTGGGCGTCCACCGCCTCGGCGGTCGCCGCCAGGGCGTCGTCGAGCTCCTCGACCACCTCGTCCGGCGGCAGCCCGCCGTGCGACCGGCCGCGGTCCATCGAGCCGCGCGCCGGGTGGAAGCGGACGCCGATCTCCCGCGCGGCCTCGACCCCGGCCGCGAACAGGTCGCCCCTGCCCTTGGGGAAGACGTAGTGGTGGTCGCTGGAGGTGGTGCACCCGCCCGTCGCCAGCCAGCCGAGCCCGGCCGTGGCCGCGCCTCTGACGACCTCGGCGTCCATGGCGGCCCACACGTCGTAGAGGGCCACCAGCCACTCGAACAGGGTGGCGTCCTGGGCCAGCCCCTGCGAGGCCCACTGGTAGAGGTGGTGGTGGGTGTTGACCAGGCCGGGCGTGGCCAGGCAGCCGGAGCCGTCCACGCGCCGGGCGCCGGGGGTCGCGGGCGCGGGGCCGGGGCCGAGCGCGGCGATCCGGTCGCCCTCGACCACGATGTGGCCGGAGGGGATCTCGGGGCCGACGACGGGCGCGATGTGCGCGTTCTCGATCAGCAGGGTCATCGGGCCGCCTTCCGCGCGGCGGCCAGCCGTACCGCGTCGAGGATCTTCTCGTAGCCGGTGCAGCGGCACAGGTTGCCCGCCAGGGCCTCGCGGATCTCGGCGTCGGAGGGCCGGGGCACGCGTTCGACCAGGTCGTGGGCCTGTACGACGAGCCCGGGGGTGCAGAAGCCGCACTGCACGGCCCCGCACTCGACGAACGCCTCCTGCACCGGGTCGAGCCGGTCGCCCTCCGCCAGCCCCTCGACCGTGCGCACCCGCCGCCCCTCGGCCTGCCCGGCGGCGACCAGGCACGAGCAGACCGGCAGCCCGTCGAGATAGACCGTGCACGAGCCGCATTCGCCTTGCTCGCAGGCGTTCTTGGAGCCGGGGAGCCCGATCCGCTCGCGCAGGACGTACAGCAGGCTCTCCCCCTCCCAGACGTCGTCCACGCACTGGTCGCGGCCGTTGACGGTGACGTTGAGGCGCATCAGGCGGCCCTCCTCGCGAGGTGGTCGTTCCAGGCCCAGGTGAGCGTGCGCCGGGCCATCACGCCGACGGCGTGCACCCGGTAGGCGGCCGTGCCGCGCACGTCGTCGATCGGCGCGGCGGCGGCCGCGCACAGCTCGCCGAAGCGGGCCAGCAGCGCGGGGGCGAGCGGCGCGTCCCAGTCCAGCTCCGCGGCCAGCAGGGCCTCGGCCTCCAGGGCGCGGCGCGGCGTGGGCGCGGCCGAGCCGATCCCGGTGCCCACCCGCCGCTCGCCGGGGTGCAACGCGACCGCGAACGAGCACACCGCGATCACCATGGCGTTGCGCGTGCCGACCTTGGAGAAGTACTGGGGTCCCGGGGCGGGCCCGACGCGCACGGCCCTGATCAGCTCGTCCGGTTCCAGGGCGTTGCGCTTGACCCCGAGGTAGAACTCGTGCGCGGGGATCAGGCGGATGCCCCGGTCGCGCGACTCGGCCTCGACGACCGCGCCCGCCGCCAGCAGCGGCGGGTGGCTGTCGCCCGCGGGCGAGGCCGCGCCGAGGTTCCCGGCGACCGTGCCGCGGTTGCGGATCTGCGGCGAGCCGACCGTGCGCGCGGCCTGCGCGAGGCCCGGCAGCACGCCGTCCAGCTCGTCGACGACCGTCGCGTACGTCACCCCCGCCCCGATCCGGCAGACCCCGTCGGTCATGCCCCATTCGCGAAGCTCGGCCACCTGGTTGAGGTCGAGCAGCGCCTCCGGCCTGCGCACGTCGAAGTTGATCTCCACCATCACGTCCGTGCCGCCCTGGACGGGCAGCGCGCCGGGCCGGTCCGCCTTGGCGGCCAGCGCCTCAGCCCACGTGGTGGGCCGCAAGAAGTCCATCGTCCTCACTCCCAGGCGAATCCCGCGTCCGGCGCGTCCTCGCGCAGCACGCTGCCCTCGATCAGCCCGTAGGGGCGGTCGGCGGCGTAGAAGACCTCGTTCTCGTTGTCCAGGCCGAACGGCGACAGGTCGACCAGGAAGTGGTGCTTGTTCGGCAGCGCGAACCGGACCTCGCAGACCTGCGGGCAGGTCGTCAGCACCCGCTCGCCCATCGCGTAGAGGGTCTGCTGCAACGACAGGCTGTACGTCTGCGCGAACGCGTCCAGCAGGCCCTCGCGCACCCGCGCGTACGGCGGGCGCTCCCCCGTCCCGGTGTGCCGCCACTGCGCGGTGACCGCGGTGGCCAGGACACGGTCGGTCGTCGGCTGGAGGGTGGTGTACTCGTCCACGAGGTAGCCGTGGAACTCCGAGCCGGTCGAGTTCAGCACGACCAGGTCCTTCAGACCGGACACGACGGTGGTGCGGCCGTCCCGGTCGTGGTGGACGACGCACGTGCGCACCTCGCCGCCGTCGCGCACGAAGGAGTGCAGCGACCGGCCGGGGATGCGGTTCCAGGCGTACTCCTCGATCTCCACCCGCGCGTGGTGGATGGAGGCGTGCGCCGAGACGTAGTGGCGGGCCAGTAAGAGGGCGAAGTCCTCGATCTCGCCGACGCCGTGCTTCCTGGCGAAGGCGTAGACGGTGTTCTTCTGCGTGTCGGTGGGCAGGACGGCGGCGTTGTCGCCGTTCCTGTGCACCTGTTCCATGTCGCCCGACAGCGAGGAGCTGACGTTGACGTCCTTGACGTGGTGGACGTCTCCGTCCCTGACCACGTGGACGAGCCTGGTCTCCGCCTTGCCGTAGCGGTTGGGGCCGAGCTTGACGGTCATCTAGCTCCCTCGGTAGGTGGAGTAGGCGTACGGGCTGAGCAGCAGCGGCACGTGGTGGTGCGCGCCGGGGTCGGTGACGGTGAAGGCGATGACGACCTCGGGGTAGAAGGTGTCGGCCAGGTAGCCGCCGGTGTCGAAGACGACCCGGTGCACGCCCTCCTCGGTGACCCAGCCCGTGATCCGGCCGTCGGCGTCGGTGCTGCCCCGGGCGAGCACGCGGCCCTCGCGCTCCAGCCGTACGCGGACGCCGGCGGCCGGCCGGCCCGCGACCGCGTCCAGGACGTGCGTCGAGAAGCTCATCTCCCCTCCCCTTCCATGAGCTTCCCCAGCCGGAGCCGGGTGATCTTCGCCAGCTCGTCGCGGACGACGCCGCGCTCGCCCTCCTCGTCGTTGCCCAGCCGGGCGCGCAGCCGGGCCAGCAGCTCGGCCCCGCTCAGGCCGGTCGCGCACACCAGGTAGACGTGCCCGAAACGCTCCTCGTACGCGCGGTTGCCCGCGGCCAGCGCGGCCCGCAGCTCCGCAGCCTCCTCGGAGGTGTCCTCGTGCGCGCCCGCCTGCTCCTCGCGCGACCAGCGTGACTCCCGGCCGTCCCCGGACGGGCGTTCCCCGATCCGCGGGTGGGCCGCCAGCGCCTCCAGCACGTCGGGCCACTTCAGCTCGCGCACCGCGGTCTCGGCGGCCTCGGCGAGCCGTTCGCGGCCGGCGTAGGGCCTGCGGGCGGCCACCGCCGCGGCGAAGGCGCGGGAGGCGCAGCAGGCCAGCAGCTCGGCCTCCGCCTCCTCACACGGCCGCCGGTTGAACCGGGCCAAGGAGTTGGGCATGTCAGCAGTACACACAGGGGCCTGCTCCCCGGTCCATCCGTGAGAACTCCCAAGTACGCAACGGGATGGCCAGGACTTTTCGTGTCATGCTCCAACCCGGCCCCGGCCGGGACGCCGCTGAGCTGCGCCTACACTGGGAGCCATCATGACCTTGACATCCCTGATCGGCGGGCACGTGTCCGTCACCGGCGGCCTGGCGACCGGCGGCCTGAAGTACATGGCCGAGATCGGCGCCGAGATGATCCAGGTGTTCGTCACCAACCCGCGCGGCTGGGCGCTCAACGACGGCAAACCCGCCGAGGACGCCAAGCTGGCCGAGTCCGGCGTCACCGCCTTCATCCACGTGCCGTACCTGGTGAACTTCGGCTCGCCCAACCCCGAGACGCTGGCCAACTCCATCGCGGTCGTCCGCCACGGGCTGCGGCGCGGGGTCGAGACCGGCGCCAAGGGCGTCGTCGTCCACACCGGCTCGGCCGTCACCCAGTCGCGCGACGACGCGCTGCGCCAGGTGCGCGAGACGCTGCTGCCGCTGCTCGACGAGATCCCCGAGGGCGGCCCCGACCTGCTGCTGGAGCCCATGGCGGGCCAGGGCGCGATGCTCTGCGCGACCGTCCAGGACCTGGAGCCCTATCTCGCGGCGCTCGACTGGCACCCGCGGGCCTGCGTCTGCCTCGACACCTGCCACGCCTTCGCCGCCGGCCACGACCTGGCCGCCGAGGGCGGGGTGCGGGAGACGTTCGACGCGCTGCACGCCCTCGCGCCCGGCCGGCTCAAGCTCATCCACGCCAACGACTCGAAGGACGTGTGCGGGGCCAAGAAGGACCGTCACGAGAACATCGGCGCGGGCCACATCGGCGCGGAGCCGTTCGCCGAGATCATGCGGCATCCGGCGGTGGCGGGGGTGCCCATCTGCATCGAGACGCCCGGCAAGGCCGACAGGCACCGCGAGGACATCGAGCTGCTGAAGAAGCTCCGCGACGAGGGCTGATCCGGCGTTCCCCCGGTGACGGGCGCCTGGTTCCTGATCGTGAGAGGGGCGCCTGCTTTCGCGATCCGGCCGCCCCCGAAGGCCGGATCGCGGGGCCGGGGTCCGTGGCCTCCGCAGGCGCCCCTTCACGTGATCGGCAGGCGGGCCCTACCCCCCGGTCAAGGGCCCGACAGCCGTGGTGACCTGGTTGGTCACCGGTGAAGCCGACGCATCAGGCCCTTGCTTGGGCCTCGCGACCCGTCCCCCCCGATGCGCCGGGTGGCTTCCGATGCCGAAACACTACGGTCGCGATCTTGTAGGAGACACCCCGTTCACGGTCAGCTCGCTGAACGGTCTGTAGTCATCGACATACGGAGGGTGTCTGCCCGATGAACGGTCACCCACCGGCGACGAACGGTTGCTCCCTGGGTTCTCCACGGAGGCCGCGCGACGCGGCCGGGCCCTGCCCGCACGGCGCCCGACCCATGTGACCTGGGAAAACTTTTACCATCGGGCAGCCGCGACGGGCTCGGCGACCGGCCGTGGACCGGCCGCCGGCACGCCCTGCTTCACGCCCGCCCGTTCGTGCCGGGCGAGGGTCAGGAGAAGACGCCGCGATGCTGGCGGACGAGCTGCTCGCGCACCTGGCGGCTGTGACGCCGGCTGACCTGAAGCGTCTCGGTGCCGACGGTGAGCGTGACCCGGCCGCCCTCGAAACGCAGCTCGCTGACGTGCCGCGCCGAGACCAGCGTGCTGCGGTGGACGCGGATGAACCCCGCCTCCGACCAGCGGCGTTCGAGCGCGGCCAGCGACATGCGGACGAGGTAGCTGCCGTCGCCGGTGTGCAGCCGCACGTAGTCGCCCTTGGCCTCGGCGAACCAGACGGCCTGCTGCGGCACGAACCTGGTGCGGCCCCCCAGCTCGACCGGGATGACGTCGTCCTGGCTCGGCTCGGCGGGCGGCGCGGAGGCCGCCTCCAGCCGCCTGACGGCCTCCGACAGCCGCTCGGCCCGGACCGGCTTGAGCAGGTAGTCGACGGCCTCCAGCTCGAACGCCTGCACCGCGCACTCCTCGTGCGCCGTGACGAACACCAGCTTGGGCGGGCTGGGAAAGCCGCCGACCAGCCGGGCGAGGTCGAGCCCGCCGAGGCCCGGCATCCGGATGTCGAGGAAGATCCCGTCGAGCCGCTCGCCGCCGCCGATCATCTGCACCATGTCCTGCAGCGCGGTGACGCCGTCGGCCGCGGTCGCGACGTGTTCGATTCTGGTGTCCTGGCGCAGCAGATAGGCGAGTTCCTCAAGAGCGGGCACCTCGTCGTCGACTGCCAGGACCCTCAGCATGGCCTCCACGCTCCCGTATGAAAGCAAAGGTCAGCCGCGACACGCCAGCCCAGCGTAAGGAAAAGACTACAATGAGCTAAATTGCGTCTTCGGGACGCGCAGCCGCACCCTCGTGCCGGCGCCGAGCGCGGTCTCCACGACGAGGCCGTAGCCGTCGCCGTAGATCTGGCGCATGCGCAGGTCGACGTTGGCCAGGCCGATGCCGCCGCCCTCGCGGGCCGGTTCGCCGTCGAGCATGCGCCTGGCGCACTCGGGGTCCATGCCGGTGCCGTCGTCCTCGACGGTGATGTGGGCCTCGGGGCCGGCGTCGCGGACCACGACCCGCACCTCGCCGCCGCCGCGCCGGCCGCGCATGCCGTGCTTGATGGCGTTCTCCACCAGCGGCTGGAGGCACAGGAAGGGCACCGGCACCGGCAGCACCTCGGGCGCGACCTGCATGCTGAAGCGCAGCTTGTCGCCGAAGCGGGCGCGTTCCAGCAGCAGGTACCGGTCGACGCAGGTCAGCTCGTCGGCCAGGGTGGTGAAGTCGTGGGCCCTGCGCAGGGCGTAGCGGGAGAAGTCGGCGAAGTCGAGCAGCAGCTCGCGGGCGCGCTTGGGGTTCGTGCGGACGAACGAGGCGATCGTGGTCAGCGCGTTGTAGACGAAGTGGGGCGAGATCTGGGCGCGCAGCGCGCGCATCTCGGCCTCCAGCGCCCGCCGTCGCGAGGCGTCGAGGTCGGCCAGTTCGAGCTGCCCGGACACCCAGCGGCCCAGCTCGGTCAGGGTACGCACGAGCGTCGCGCTGACCTCCTCGTCGAAGGCGGCCAGCGTGCCCACGACCGTGCCGTCGACGGTCAGCGGCACGACCACGGCCCCGTACGGCCGCCCGGCGAACACCTGCGCCCGCCCGGCGGCCAGGGTGGTGCGGGCGTAGGTGAGCACGTCGTCGGTGCACGGGCCGTCCCAGGCCAGCGCGGCGTCGATGGAGGTGATCGCGACCGCCCGGGTGCCGAGCAGCGTGTGCAGGTGGCGTACGGCCTTGCGCGCCGAGTCGCGGTCGAGCCCGGTACGCAGGGCGGGCGCGGCCAGCCCCGCGACGTGCAACGCGGTGAAGGTCGCCTCGTCCTTGCCGCCGCCTCCGGGAAGCGGCCGGCGGCGCGCCCTGGCACAGGCGTAGCCGAGGACGAAGGTCAGAAGGGAGAGCGCCACGCATGCGGTGGTCTGCATGCGCAAAACCGTAGCCAATAACCGGTCGTGTTCGGGCGGAAACCCGGAGTGAAGTCTAGGGTGGACCCTCGCCGGGTTCCTCCTGGTAGGAGTAACGCTGTTCGCGCCAGGGATCGGCCAGGTTGTGGTACCCGCGCTCCTCCCAGAAACCTCGCCGGTCCTCCAGGAGATATTCGATGGCCCGCACCCATTTGACGCTCTTCCAGGCGTACAGGTGGGGGACCACGATGCGTACGGGGTAACCGCGGTCGGGGCTGAGCGGCTTCTCGTCCAGCTCCGTGGCGAGCAGGGTGTCGGGGGCGGCGAAGTCGGACATGCGGAGGTTGGCGCTGTAGCCGTACTCGGCCCAGATCATGACGTGACGCACGCCGGGGTCGGGCGGCGCCAGCTCCATGATCGTGGCCGGGGTGACGCCCCGCCACTCGTTGGCCATGAGGGAGAACTTGGTGACGCAGTGGAAGTCGGCGATGCGCGTGTCCCGGGGCAGCTTCTCGAAGTCCGCCCAGGTCAGACAGTGCTCCTCGCCGGAGGCCGTGGCCCCGAAGACGCGGAAGTCCCAGCTGTCCGGCTTGAACGAGGGCACCCTGCCGTAGTGGATCACGGGGCGGCCGCGCGGGACGTACTGGCCTGGAGGCAGGCGCGACTCCTCCACGATCACTCCCCTCACCGATCTCGCGTCTTGGGCCATCCTGCCATCGGCCCGGCCGAGCCCCGCGCCCGGGGCTGGGCCCTGGCCTTGTCGTACTCAGGAGTAACTTGAGTACGAGACCTCATGCGGCGGCCTGGCCTGCGGGATCACCATGAGCTCATGACCAAGCCCATCCGTACCACGCAGACCACCGCGTTCTACGTCCAGGCGATCCTGTCGTTCGCCGTCGCCGTGTCGTCCGTGGTGATCGCCCTGATCTACCTGCCGGCCTCCGGCTGGATCCGGGCCTTCCTCGCGCTCGGCCTGCTGTACGTGGTCACCTCCACGGTCAACCTGTGCAAGGTCGTCCGCGACCGGCAGGAGCTGGCGGAGGTCACCAACCGCGTGGACCAGGCCAGGCTGGACAAGCTGCTGGCCGAGCACGACCCGTTCAAGGTCGACGCGGCCTGACCTACAGCGTGTACTCCTGGATCGAGTCGGCGAGCTGCACGCACAGCTCCTCGGCGTCGAGCCGCTTCTCGATCTGCTTGAGGTCCTCGATCTTGGCCCGGGTCTCGGCGCGCTTGGGAGCCAGCAGGGAGCAGCAGTCCTCGTCGGGCAGCTCCGAGATCTCCAGCGTGCCGATGCGCCGGGCCTCGGCCATGATCTCGGTCTTGTCCCAGCCCACGAGCGGGCGCAGGATCGGCAGGTCGACCGCGTTGTCCTGGGCGGTGATGTTGGCCAGCGTCTGGGAGGAGACCTGGCCGAGCGCGTCGCCGGTGATCAGGGCGCCGGCGCGGATGCGGTGGGCGACCTCCTCGGCCGTCTTCAGCATGAGCCGCCGCTGGGCGATCACCGCCAGGCGGTCCTGGCCCGAGTTGCGGATCGACTGCTGCGCCTTGCCGAACGGCACCACCCACAGCCGCGACCTGCCCTGGAACCTGTCGAGCTTCCTGACCAGCGCGTACGCCTTGTAGATCGACTCGGAGGTGGTGAACGGGATGCCGGAGAAGTGCAGGAAGTCGACGTGGAGGCCGCGCTTCATCATCCGGTAGGCCGCCACCGGCGAGTCGATGCCGCCCGACATGAGCACCAGCGCCCGGCCGCTGCTGCCGACAGGCAGGCCGCCCTGGCCCGGGATGCCGTCGGTGAAGACGAACACCTCGTCCCTGTCGACCTCGATGTGCACGGTCAGCTCGGGGTTCTTCAGGTCGACGGGCAGGTGGTACTCGTCGTTGATCGCGCCGCCGACGAGCCGGTCGAGCTCGTTGGAGCGCAGCGGGAAGCGCTTGTCGCGGCGGCGGGAGCGCACGGCGAAGCGGGCCCCGCGGGCGACCTCCTCGCGGTCGCGGATCAGCTCCAGGGCGGCCTTGAGCACGCTGTCGGGGTCTTTGGCCACCCGCCAGGTCTGGTGGATCCACACCAGGCCGGGCACGTCGGCGACCCGCCGGGCCACCGCCTCGGCCTGCTCGACGCCCGAACCCTCGGGCAGGAAGATCGCGACGACGCCGTGGCGTCTGCGCACGTCCGTCTTGAGGCCGAGATCCTGGAGCGCGAAGCGGATGTTGTCGATCAGGCGACGCTCGAACAGCTCACGGTTCTTGCCCTTGAGGACGATCTCGCCCAGCTTGAGCAGAACGCATGGCTCGCCCAGGGCGGACATCGTCATGGTGGAACCTCCGGGGAAGACGGGGAAAGCGCGGCCGTAGGAAGGCAACGCCGCGACCCATCGAGTTTAGTCCGCGTCGAGGCCCTGCTCGATCGCATATCGGACCAGTTCCACCCGGTTGTGCAACTGGAGCTTGACCAGCGTGTTCTGCACGTGGTTCTGGACCGTGCGGTGCGAGAGCACCAGGCGGTCGGCCACCTGCCGGTAGGTCAGGCCCTTGGCGACCAGCCTGAGCACCTCCGTCTCGCGCTCGGTCAGCCTCGGCCCCTCGTCGCCCGCGCGGCCGGCTGCGGCCGGACCCGCGGCCAGCCGCCGGTACTCCCCGAGGACCAGCCCGGCCAGGCCCGGCGTGAAGACGGCGTCGCCGTCGGCGGTGCGGCGGACGGCGTCGAGGAACTCCTCCCGGCTCGCCGACTTCACCAGATATCCGGACGCGCCGGCCTTGACCGCGGCCAGCACGTCGTCCTGCTCGGCGCTGGCCGACAACACCAGGACCTTCGGCGCCGGGTCGGCCCCGGCCAGCCCGGCGGCCACCTCGGCCCCGGACATGTCGGGCAGGTGCAGATCCAGCACCACGACCTCGGGACGTACGGCCCCGGCCGCCCGGATCGCCTGCCGCCCCTCCCCCACCACCGCCACGACGTCGTAGCCCGCCTCGGACAGATCCCTGGCCACGCCGTCGCGCCACATGGGATGGTCGTCCACGACCATGACCCGCACCATGACGCCACTCTAACCGGGGCCGCCCGCGCCTTTCCGCGTCCGCTCGGCGGGCAGGCTGATCTCGATCTCGGTCCCCGACGGCGCGGAGGTGACGGCGACCGTCCCGCCCAGGTCGGCGACGCGTCCGCGGATGGACTGCGCGACGCCCAGGCGGCCCTCGGCGGCGGCCCGCTCCAGGCGGCCCTCGGGGATGCCGGGCCCCTCGTCCCGGACGGTCACCATGACCACGTCGTCGCAGGACTCGGCGAACACCCAGGCCCGCGCGTCCGGGCCGCAGTGCCTGCGCACGTTGTCCAGGGCGGCCCCGACCGCGGCCGCCACGCCCTCGGCCGCCGGGGTGGGCAGGACGAGCGGCGTGGCCGGGGTGGAGACCGTCACCAGCGGCGAGCCGTGCCGCATGAGCAGGGAGCGCAGGTCGGTGGAGCCGGTCGGGGCCGGGCGGGCGGCGATGAGCTCGCGCAGCGCGGCCTCCTGCTCGCCGGCCAGCCGGCCCAGCTCGGCCGCCTCGCCGCCGATCTGCCGGCCGCGCCGCTGGACCAGGGCCAGCACCTGGAGGACGGAGTCGTGCAGGTCGCGGGCCAGCCGGTCGCGTTCGCGCTGGGCGGCCTCCATCTCGGCCGCGCGCTGCATGCGCTCCTCGGCCTCCTTGGCCAGCCGGGCCACGTGTCCGACCACCACTCCTGACAGGAACAGCAGGACGGCGCCGTTGATCATCACGGGCGCGTCCGGGGCGCGCACGCGCAGCCACAGGTCCGCGGCGGCGACGACGGCCGCCGCCACCGCGCCCGCGCGCCTGCCGCCGTACACGGCCCAGGCCAGGACGGGCGCCGCGATCCAGGTGGCGGGCACGGGCATGGTGCCCGCCGCGCCCTGCCGGGCGCCCTCGACGTACGGCGAGGCCAGCAGGCAGGCCAGGGCCACCAGCAGGTCGATGGCCGGCAGCGGCCACCCGCGCAGCCCCTCGACCGAGTACGCGTACGTGGCCCCGGCCGTCCACAGGGCCATCAGGGCGATCACCAGCCAGCCGATGACCGGCTCCTCGTACCCGCGGTACTGGGCCATCAGCACGGCGGCGTACAGCAGCGACGCGACGCGGAAGACCGCGATCGCCCGCCAGAAGGGCCCCTCGATGCTCATGAGACCTTTTCATGTTTCCGACACGGCGGTTGACAGATAGTTGCGTTATCTATGCGATAGGGACGGGACGGATGGCACAATCCGTGAACCCCTAATCACAAGGAATGTCGATATATGACCGCTGTTAATCATTTCACCCACGGACCGCTCACTCCGCTGCTCGCGTACCTGATGTCGTGCCTGGGTTCGATGCTCGGACTGCGGCTGACCGCCCAGGCCCACGCGAGCCGCGGCGCGTCGCGGATGCGCTGGCTGATCGGCGCGGCGATCTCCATAGGCGGCACCGGGATCTGGGTCATGCACTTCGTCGGCATGATGGGCTTCGCGGTGGAGGGCACGCAGATCAAGTACGACGTGCCGCTCACCGTCGCCTCGGCCGCCGTGGCCATCGTGGTGGTCGGCACCGGGCTGTTCCTGGTGTCCTACGGCCGCGGCCGGGCCCTGGCGCTGCTCGGCGGCGGCCTGCTCACCGGGCTCGGCGTGGCCAGCATGCACTACCTCGGCATGTACGCCATGAACATGAGCGCCCACGTCTCCTACGACCGCACGACCGTGGCCGCGTCCGTGGTCATCGCCGTCGTGGCCGCGACCGCCGCGCTCTGGTTCACCCTGCGGGTCAAGAGGACGATCTGGATCACCGGCGCGGCGATGGTCATGGGCGTGGCCGTCTCGGGCATGCACTACACCGGCATGTACGCCATGCGGGTCTCCGTCGACGCCGAGCCCGGCATGGTCACCGGCGCCGACGCCCTGGACTTCCTCGTCCCCCTCATGACCGTGATCAGCCTGATCACGCTGACCATGCTGCTCATGGTGATCCTCGCGCCCTCGGAGGAGGAACTGCACGAGGACGCCGAGATGGTCGCCCGCCTGGAGCTGCGCCGGCGTACCGCCCAGCAGCAGCGCCTGGCCTACCCCGCGCCCCCGGCCGCCCCCCGCCCGCAGCAGCAGATGATGCGGACGCCCCGCCGCTGAGCCCGGACGCTCCCCGTGAACGCGACGAGGGCGCGCCGGAGGTGGATCTCCCCGGCGCGCCCCGCGGTTGAGCTATCTCCTGGGTACGGCTTGCGGCGCGAAGTGGGCCGCCGACTCGCTGCGCCCCAAGCCGTACCCCGAGGGGGGTTGTAAGCGGTAACCCCGCTGTCCAGAAGGTACGGCCCGGCGCTTGCAAGCCGCTTTCACCCAGCCGAAGAAGACCTCAGCCGAAGAAGACCTCAGCCGAAGAAGACCTCGGCCTCGGAGTACCGGGACACCGGCACGGTCTTCAGCTCGGCCGTCGCCTCGTCGAGCCCGACCCGGACGATGTCGGTGCCGCGCAGGGCGACCATCTTGCCGTAGTCGCCCTCGTGCGCGGCGTCGATCGCCTGGAGGCCGAACCTGGTGGCCAGCACCCGGTCGTAGGCCGTCGGGGTGCCGCCGCGCTGGATGTGCCCGAGCACGGTCGTCCGGGCCTCCTTGCCGGTGCGCTTCTCGATCTCCTTGGCCAGCACCTCGCCGACGCCGCCGAGCCGGACGTGCCCGAACGCGTCGAGGGTGCCGGTCTGCAGCTCCATCTGACCCTCGATCGGGTGGGCACCCTCGGCCACGACGATGATCGGCGAGTAGCGGGTGCGGAAGCGGGACTCGACGTACTCGCAGACCCGGTCGATGTCGAAGGGCTTCTCGGGGATGAGGATCACGTTGGCGCCGCCGGCCATGCCCGCGTGCAGCGCGATCCAGCCCGCGTGGCGGCCCATGACCTCGCAGATCAGCGCGCGGTGGTGGGACTCGGCGGTGGTGTGCAGCCGGTCGATGGCCTCCATCGCGATGTTGACCGCGGTGTCGAAGCCGAAGGTGTAGTCGGTGCCGGACAGGTCGTTGTCGATGGTCTTGGGCACGCCCACGACGTTCACGTCGCGGTCGTAGAGCTGCTTGGCCACGCCGAGCGTGTCCTCGCCGCCGATGGCGATCAGGGCGTCGACGCCGGTGGCGAGGAGGTTCTCCTTGATGCGGTCGACGCCGCCCTGGATCTTGATCGGGTTGGTCCGGGAGGATCCGAGAATGGTGCCGCCCCGCGGCAGGATGCCTCGTACGGCCTGGATGTCGAGCGGCATCGTGTCGCCTTCGAGGGGGCCGCGCCAGCCGTCGCGGAACCCCACGAACTCATGGCCGTACGCGCTCACCCCCTTACGCACCACGGCCCTGATGACGGCGTTGAGACCCGGACAGTCTCCGCCTCCGGTGAGCACTCCTATACGCATGGCGGGTTCCTCCCGATGGGGTTCACGAACCATTGCTCGGTGACAGCTCGCATTGTGCCTGCCGGGGCGCACAGTGGTCTAGACCAAACGCCAGGCGCAGATCATTTCCGAAGAGGAACCACGTTCGTCAACCAAGGGTTGACGAAGAGAGAACGTCAACCTATGGTTGACGCATGGATGGAACCGTACGTCTCGACGACCTCATCGCCGCCATCAAGAGCCGCCACCCGGACGGCGACCCCCTCGGCCAGCTCACCGACGCCGTCACGCTCGGCGAGCACCTCGGCGAAGTGGCCGACCACCTGATCGGCCACTTCGTGGACAACGCCCGCCACTCCGGCGCCTCCTGGACCGACATCGGCCGCAGCATGGGCGTCACCAAACAGGCCGCGCAGAAGCGGTTCGTGGTCAAGGAGGGCAGCTCGCTCGCCGACGACCTGCGCAACTACGCCCGTTACACCGACAAGGCGCGGGTCGCGGTGGTCAAGTCGCAGGAGGAGGCGCGGCTGTCGGGGCACGACCACATCGAGGTCGGGCACCTGGTGCTCGGGCTGCTGCACGTGCCGGAGGCGCTGGCCGCCTCGACCATGGCCACCCTCGGCGCGTCCGCCGAGGCGGTCAGGGAGGCCGTCACGGCGGCCATGGGGCCGGGCGGCGGGCAGTCGCCCGTCACCCTGCCGTTCGCCGCGCAGAGCGCCAAGGCGCTGGAGCTGACCCTGCGGGAGGCGCTGCGGCTCGGGCACAACTACGTCGGCACCGAGCACCTGCTGCTCGGCGTGCTCTCCCTGGAGGAGGGCCCGGTGGTGCAGGCCCTCGCCGACCTCGGCGTGCGCAAGGAGGCGGCCGAACAGGAGATCAGGAAGCGACTGGAGGCGATCCTGCGCGAGCGCCGCTCCTAGCTTTCCTGGGGGCCTTCCTGGGGGCCTTCAGGGGTGCCTCCCGGGGCGTGCCGGCGGGGCCCGCCGCGAAGCGGGTCAGCACGTTCGCCGTCGCGCGGCGGGTGAAGGCGGCCGCGGACTCGGGGACGCCGTGACCGCACCGCTTGCCGCGCATCGCGCACACCCAGCGCATCGTGCCGGACGCGAACACCCCGGCCCCGCTCGGCGCGGTGTAGTACGTGCTCTGCGACGTCGTCGCCCGTCCCCCGCACGAGAACGACGAGTCGGCCAGCACCTCGACGCCCTTCGGCGAGCCGCGCGAGACCTTGTCGCTCTCCGGGCCGACCATGCCGGGGAAACGCCGCCCCCGGGTGCCGTCGAAGATCCAGTGACCGGGCCTGGTGACCGTGTAGGCGCCCTGGGCGGGGAAGCAGTCGTACATCTGCCCCACCAGGGCGCTCTCCGGGCGGGAGTCCCGCCACAGCGGGCACAGCCGTTCCTTGTCGCAGGCGACCGTCCTGCCCTTGATCGCGATCCGCCAGTAGACGGCGTTCGCGCCGAGGAAGGCGAGGTTCGTCCCGCTGTCCCTGGCCCGGGTGACGGCCGTGCGCATGGCGGGCGACCAGTACTCGTCGTGGCCCAGCGAGAGCACGGCCTTGGCGCCGTCCAGCACGCCGGGACCGAGGTCGAGGCTCGTGAGGTAGGCCAGGGGCACGCCGCTGCGCTCGGCCACGTCCAGCGCCGACTGCTCGAAGTCGAGGAACAGGCGGGCGCCGGCGCCGTCGTACGGGCGATCGAAGGTGACCTCGCGCGAGCGGTCGGCGAAGCCGCCGGGGCCGAGGTAAAGGCTGCGCCCGCCCCACAGGTTGTACGCCTGCCAGGTGGTGACCGCGTTCACCACCACCACGCGGCCCCGGGTCGAGGCCGAGCGCACGGTGATCGGCACGTACCGCTGGGCGCCGGTCGAGGCGTCCAGCCTGATCAGGTACGCGCCCTCCGTCCAGCCTCGGGTGTCCACGGTGAGCGAGGGCTTCCAGTGCGCGGCGGTCACCATGCGGTCCACGGTCCTGGCCGGGGGCTGGCGTACGCCCTTGACCTGGGAGGACTCCCACACCTTCGCCGGGTGCGCGCCCATCCTGAAGGCGGCGGCGGTGAAGCGCGGGGCGGTGGTGGAGACATGCAGGGCGAAGCGCTCGCCGGGCAGCACGCTCACGTGGTCGGCGTAGCCCTCGATCTCGTGCTCGGCCCCGCGGGTGGTGATCCGCCACGACTCCCCCGCGTTCACCGGCGGCGGCGACGGGCGGCCCGGTTCCGAGGGCGTCGGCGCGGGCGGCGCGGGCGCCGCGGACGGCACCGGCCGCACGGGGGCGCCGCCGCACCCGGCGGCGGGCAGGACGGCGATCAGCAGGGCGAGGAGCGACAGGATCTTGCGCACCCGGCCATCGTGGTGGCCCGGCGGGGCGCCGGGCCACCACTTGGTCAACTTCTTACACGGGCCCGCCTCCCCGCACAGGCCGTGCCCTCCTAGGCGGGCAGCACGCAGGACGGGCTGGGCACCTCGTACGACTGCCCGGCCGGCTCGGGCACCCCGTCGTTCAGCGTGAACACGGTCACCTGGCCGGAGTTCTGGTTGGCGACGTACAGGCGGTCGCCCGCGATGGCGAAGTGCCGGGGCCAGTCGCCGCCCGAGGGCACCTCGGCCACCGGGGTCAGGTCGGCGGCGCGCAGCACCGAGACCGTGTCGGGCCCGCGGTTGGCGACGTAGACCAGGTCACCGTCAAGCTGCAGGTGGGAGGGCGCGTTGTCGCCCCCGGCGCGCGAGGCGGGGACGACGGTGCGGCGCTCGCCCTCGACGAGCGTCACGGTGCCGTCCAGCTCACCGGCCACGTACAGGCGGTCGCCGGCGAAGGCGAAGTGGCGGGGGCCGGTGCCGGGGGCCAGGGTGATCGGGTCGAGCGGGGAGCCGTCCAGGCGGTAGCGGCGGATCTCGTCGGTGCCCAGGTCGGAGACGTGCAGGACGTCCTCGTGGAAGACGCACATGTGGGCGTGCGGGCCGGCCTGGCGGTCGGGGTCGGGGCCCGAGCCCTCGTGCCTCAGGACGATCGGGTCGCCGGCGAAGGCCCCCCGCTCGTCCAGGTGGTGCAGGCCCGCGGTGCCGTCGCCGTAGTTGGCCACGGCCAGCAGGGTCCCCGAGGGGTGGACCGCCAGGTGGCAGGGGCTGTCGCCGTCGCTGGAGCGTTCGTCCAGCGGGGACAGGCCGCCGTCCATGGTGAAGGCGGTGAGCCAGCCGCGCCGCAACTCGCCCACCGCGTACAACACCGGCAGGGTGGGGTGCGCGGCCAGGAACGACGGCGAGGCCACGCGGGTCAGCTCGCCGTCCGCGGTCACGATGCCGGGGCCGTAGCCGCCTATGTACAGGTTCACAACGGGATCCTTCTTATGGTTGACTGGAGCAATGAATTCGTTGACGGAGGCAAGGGTTTCTGAGATCAGAGCCTTCAACCGGTTCTATACGAAAGTGATCGGCGTCCTCCAGGCAGGCATGCTCGACTCGCCCTACTCGCTGACGGAAGTCCGGGTGCTGTTCGAGCTGGCGCACGCCGAGAGCATGGAGACCGGCGAGCTGCGCGGCCTGCTCGACCTCGACGCGGGCTACCTGAGCCGGATCCTGGCCCGGTTCGAGGGCGACGGCCTGGTGTCGCGCGAGCGGTCGGCCGCCGACGCCCGCAAGCAGCTCGTACGGCTGACCGAGGCCGGCGCCGCGACCTTCGCCGGGCTCGACCGCCGGTCGGCCGAGGAGATCGAGCGCCTGCTCGGCGGCCTGCCCGAGGAGGACCAGGCGCTGCTGGTCGGCGGCATGGCGACGATCAGGCGGCTGCTCGGCGAGCCCTCCGAGCGCTCGTACGTGATCAGGCCCCCGCGGACGGGCGACCTGGGCTGGGTCGCCTACCGGCACGGCGCCCTCTACAGCGAGGAGTACGGCTGGGGCACCGAGTTCGAGCAGCTCGTGGCCAGGATCGTGGGCGCCTACGACCCCGCCCGCGACGCCGGCTGGATCGCCGAGGTCGACGGCGAGCGCGCCGGATGCGTGTTCTGCGTGCACCAGGACGACACGACGGCCAAGCTGCGCATGTTGCTGGTGGAGCCGTCGGCGCGGGGGCTCGGGATCGGCCGGCGCCTGGTGGCCGAGTGCCTGCGCCACGCCAGGGCGCGCGGCTACCGGCGGATCACATTGTGGACGCGCGACTGCCTGGTGAGCGCGCGGCGCATCTACCAGGCGGCCGGGTTCGAGCTGGAGTCGGCCGAACGGGGCGTGGAGAACGGCGCCGAGGTCACGGAGGAGATGTGGTCGCTCGACCTCGGGGCCACCGGTTGAGCGGCCCGGCACACCGACGACCGGGAGGGGTTCTGGGCGGCGGGGGTCACCCCGGACGGCCCGCTGGAGGCGCTGGTGGGGCAGCTCGTGGCCGAGTTGAAGCTGATGCCGGTCCGCTGCCCGGCCTGGGCCGAGGACGTCCGGTCAGGGACGGAAGGGGCCGCCGACCTCGAAGGTGTGGCCCTCGGTGCGGCCGCGCCTGGCCGAGAAGTAGAGCCGGTCGCCCCTCGGCGAGAACGCCAGCCCGGTGAGCTCGGCCCCGTCGTGCCCGGTGAGCCGCAGGAACGGCGTGACGGCCCGGTCGGGGGCGATGACGTCGATCTCCGTCGTCTCCCTGGCCACGTAGAGGTCGCCCGAGGGCGCGGCCGTGATCGCGCGCACGCCCTCGCACAGCCGGTCGAGCGTGGAGGTCTGCGCGTCGTAGGCCCACAGGCCGGTGTCGCCCTTGGTGGTGAAGTAGCAGACGCCGCCCGCGTAGTGGCAGCCGTCGCCGCCGTCGAAGTGGCGGGCGTCCTCGACCTGGTGGCGGGCCGCGGTGAGCAGCGCGGCCGGGGACGGCACCGGCCGCCATCCGCCCGACGCGCACAGCACCTCCAGCGTGCCCTCGGTCAGGTCGCCCCAGTCGCCGGGCCGGAACCGGTAGAAGCAGCCGTCCTGCTCGTCCTCGGTCATGTAGACGACGCGCCGCTCGGGGTCGCAGGCGGCGGCCTCGTGCCTGAAGCGGCCCATGGCCAGGCGGGGACGGGCGGCGCGGGCGCCGTAGGGGTCGCACTCGAAGACGCGGCCGCGGTCGCCGAGCTCGCACGACAGCCAGGTGTGCCACGGCGTGGCGCCGCCCGCGCAGTTGAGGTCGGTGCCGGACAGGATGCGGTAGGCGTCGGCGACCGTGCCGTCGGCCTGGAAGCGCACCGCGGAGGCGCCGCCGAGCAGGGGCAGCTCGGAGTTGGACACGTAGATCCAGCCGGCGCCGTCGGGGAAACAGGCGCCGCCGTCGGGCGCCGCGTGCCAGGTGAGCCCGGCCACCTTGTCACCGGAGCGGGCCACGACCCGGCCGGTGAAGCCCGGCGGCAGCGCGAGCCCGTCGGCGGACGCCGGCGTGAGCGGCCCGTACGGGCTGATGCCGCCCTGCAAGAGCGGGCCCGTGCGGAGGAGAGTCTTGTGGGACATCGTGGGGCCTCCCTCTAGGTGCCACGCTAGTCGACCGCATCGACATGAATGGCAAGGACTCGCGACATCAAACTCTGCGCAAACCCCGCGCTCCGTCGCGACGGGAGATCGTCGGCGGTCCCTGGACGATGCGTGACAGTCCGTACCCACTGCGCGGAAGATCGCCCACTTCCCCACCCGAACACACAAACGCCCGGACACACGAAGGCCCGGACGCGCGAAGGCCCGGGCTCGTGCCCGGGCCTTTCGGTTGCGCGGTCGGCCTGCGGTCAGCGCTGGGCCTGGAACATCCAGTGCTGCTTGTCGATGTCCTGCGTCACGGCGATGAGCAGGTCCTGGCTGACGGGGTCGGCCTCGTCGGTGGCGCGGATGCGCTCGTACATGCGCTTGCTGATGCCGTCGAGGATGTCGGTGACGGTCGCCACGACCTTGCCGTCCTCCAGCCAGCCGCGCTCGGGCTGCTGGAGCTGGGTGGACTTGGCGACGGTCGCCGACCGTCCGTCGGGGTTCACGCCGAGGGCGACGGCGCGTTCGGCGATGGTGTCCATATGGGTACGGGCCAGGTCGGTCAGCTCGTCAAGCTGGAGGTGAATCGGGCGGAAATGGGGGCCGACGAGGTTCCAGTGCGCCTGCTTGGCGATCAGCGACAGATCGATCAGATCGACAAGGGCGCCCTGCAGGGCTTCGGCGACAGTGTTCTTGGCGTCACCCGAGAGCGGACCGGTGATCGTAGCCATGTCGTATTTCCTCCCCTTCAGTAGTGCTTTTCCCCTTTTACAACGTCATTCGGGGCTCGATTCTTCCGATCTTTCCGTCATTGACAGTGCAATAGTGACAGTGTCATTGTGGAGGTATGAGCGACACCTGGACCATCGGCGAGCTGGCCGAGCACGCGGCGCACGCGCTGCGCGCCGGCGCGCAGCCGGTCAACGGCCGGGTCCGCGATGTGCCCGGGGAGCGCCTGATCAGGTGGTACACCACCATCGGCCTCGTGGACCCGCCCCTGACCCGGCGCGGCAGGATCGCCCGTTACGGCCGGCGGCACCTGCTGCAACTGGTGGCCGTCAAGCGCATGCAGGCCGCGGGGCACTCGATCGCGGAGATCCAGACGGCCCTGGCCGGGGCGACGAACACGACGCTGGCGACGGCCGCCGGCCTGACCGACGCGCCGCCCCCGGGCCCGGCGGTCCGGCGTCCCCCACCGGGCGGCCCGGACGGCGGCGGCGACGCGGGACGGGGGCGGTTCTGGGCCGACCGGCCGAGCCGTCCCACCCCGGCCGCCGTCCAGGAACCGGGGGGCCCCGAAGCCGCGCCGCGACCGGCGGCCGGGGACACGGGCGGGCACGCCGCCGGAGGCGCGGTCGCGGGGATCGCGCTCGGCGACGGCGTGCGGGTCGTGTGGGACGGGGGGCGGCCTCCGTCCGAGGAGGACGTCCAGGCGGTGCTGGCGGCGGCGGGACCGCTGCTCGCGGTGCTCGTAGAGAGGAGACTGCTGTGAAGATCACTTCGCTGGAGCCCGCACGGTGCCTGCCGGTGCCGGACGCCGGGTTCGGCGCGCTGCTGACCGAACGCGGCAACCTGCCGCTGGAGAGCGTGGACGTCCACGCCGACATCGCCGGGCTCATCGCCGGGGTCGAGGTCGAGCAGGGGTTCCGCAACCCGTTCGACGTCACGCTGGAGGCGACCTACGTCTTCCCGCTGCCCGACCGGGCGGCGGTGACGGGGTTCAGGATGGAGGCCGACGACCGGGTCGTGGAGGGCGTGCTGAAGGAGCGCGGCCAGGCCAGGGCCGACTACGACCAGGCGTTGCGCGAGGGCAGGCGGGCGGCCATCGCCGAGGAGGACCGGCCCGACGTGTTCACGATCAGGGTGGGCAACATCCTGCCCGGCGAACGCGTCTCGGTCAGGCTGAGCATGAGCCAGCCCCTCCCCTACGAGGACGGCGCGGCGACGTTCCGCTTCCCGCTCGTCGTGGCCCCGCGGTACGTCCCGGGCACCCCGCTCGACGGCGACCCGGCGGGGTCCGGGGTCGCGCCGGACACCGACGCCGTGCCCGACGCGTCCAGGATCACGCCGCCGGTGCTGCTGCCCGGCTTCCCCAGCCCGGTGCGCCTCTCGCTCACCGCCCGCGTCGACGCCTCCGGCCTCGACCTGCGGGAGCTGGCCTCCAGCCTGCACGTGGTCGAGGAGGAGAACCACACCGTACGGCTGCGTCCGGGCGAGCGGCTCGACCGCGACTTCGTGCTGCGCCTGTCGTTCGAGGCGTCCACGTCGCTGCAGTTCGACGGCCGGGGGACGTTCGCGCTCACCGTCGTCCCGCCCGCGCTCCAGGCCCCCCGCGCGCCGCGGGACGTGGTGCTGCTGCTCGACCGTTCGGGCAGCATGGGCGGCTGGAAGATGGTCGCGGCGCGGCGGGCGGCGGCGCGCATCGTCGACACGCTGACCGCGCACGACCGTTTCGACGTGCTGACGTTCGACTCGGTGGTCGAGGCGGCGTTCGAGGGGCTGGTGGAGGCGTCCGACCGCAACCGGTACCGGGCGGTCGAGCACCTCGCGCGGGTCGACGCGCGCGGCGGCACCGAACTGCTCGAACCGCTGCGCCGCGCCATCGCGCTGCTCGGCGCGCCCGGCGACAGGGAGCGGGTGCTGGTGCTGGTCACCGACGGCCAGGTGGGCAACGAGGACCAGATCCTGGAACAGACCGGCGGCGCGCTGTCGGCGATGCGGGTGCACACGGTCGGGATCGACCGGGCGGTGAACGCCGGGTTCCTCGGCAGGCTCGCCGGGCTGGGCGCGGGCCGGTGCGAGCTGGTGGAGTCCGAGGACCGGCTCGACGCGGCGATGGAGCAGATCCACCGCAGGATCGGCGCGCCGCTGGTGACGGACCTGTCCCTGAAGGGGCTGGAGACCGACCCGGACACCGTCACCCATCTCGGCTCGATCTTCCCGGGCGTGCCGCTCCGGGTGTACGGGCGGTGCCGCGAGGGCGCCGAGGCCGTCACCGTACGCGGGACGTCGGCCGAGGGGCCGTGGGAGGAGCGGGTCACGGGGGTGACCACGGACGGTCCCGCCCTCCGTGCCGTCTGGGCCCGCGCCCATCTGCGCGAACTGGAGGACCGGTACGCCATGGGCGAGCACGGTCTGGAGTCGCGGATCGTGGGGGTCTCGCTGGAGAACGGCGTGCTGTGCAGGTTCACGGCGTACGTGGCGATCGACACCCGGCAGGTCGCGGAGGGCGGGCCCGAGCATCGGGTCATCCAGCCGGTCGAGCCGCCGAGCGGGTGGGAGCTGCCGCCGAACCCGTCCATGGGCGGAGGGTTCGTGGCGCAGGCCATGACGATGGCCCGTCCGGCAAGCGCTCCCCGCATGATGCCTCAGGGCTTCGCGCCGCCGGCCGGCGGCGGGCCCGCCGCCTCCTCGGCCGAGGCCCCCTTCCCGGCGCCGCCCTCGGCCGGCGGCCCCGCCGGTCCGCCGCCGCCCGCGCCGGGTTCCGGTGGGTCGGGGTTCGGGGGCTCGCCGATGTTCGCGCCTCCGGTGTCACCGCGTCCGGCGCACCGGCTGGAGTCGGTCAGGCCGCAGCTGAAGGCCGAACTGGACCGGCTCACGGCGATGCGCGTCCCGGACGCGCTGTACCTGGCCGACCTGGGCTCCCGGCTGGCGGCGCTGGCGGCGTACCTGGGCGGGAACGAGGCGCTGACGGCGCTGGCCCGCGACCTGGAGGCGGCCGAGCGTCCGGGCACGGACCTCCGGGCCCTGCACGACCACGCCGTCGACCTCCTCACCGGCCTCACCGGCGGTGCCCCAGGGTCCGCCGACGACGCCGCCGGTCCCGCCCTTCCGGGGGACCCCGGCTCAGGAACGCGCCGCGGCCCCTTCTGGAAACGCCGCTGACACCTGTGGCAGCGCTGCGGAATCACGCGGCGCTGCCACGCGTGACGCCGGGCGGGCGGTGGAACCGCACCCCGGGGACACTCCTGGAGAATGACGAAAAGGCGGCCGACCATGTCGCACGGCATCCCTTCAAAGCCGCCGTTCGCCCCGAACCCGGGAATCCAACAGTCTTTGCCGATTTCGACGAACAATCAGCCCGATAACGCGCGATCCCCGCGCAATACGCCGCAGCGCACTCCCACCCGCCGACCGGCCTCCCATGACGCGGACGCCACCCGAATCCTCGCGCGAGCATTATGAATTTCACGCCCCGCGATATCTTCGCCGCGATATTCGGACGTCCCCAGGAAAAGGCGTGCCATTCTCGTGCGCCATCATCGCCCGCGGCCTCCTATTCTGGACGGGTGAGCACACTCGTCCTGGACGGCGGCCTGTCCACGCATCTGGAGTCGCTCGGCGCGGATCTGCGCGACGAGCTCTGGTCGGCGCGCCTGCTGCTGGAGCAGCCCGAGCTGATCAGGCGGGTGCACGCCGACTACTACGCGGCGGGCGCCGACGTGGCGACCACGGCGAGCTACCAGGCCACCATCCCCGGCTTCCAGCGGCGGGGGCTCGACCGGTCCGAGGCCGAGCGGCTGATCAGGCTGTCGGTCGAGCTGGCCGGGCAGGCCCGCGACGAGGCCGGTCACGGCCTGGTGGCGGCCTCGGTCGGCCCCTACGGCGCCTACCTGGCCAACGGCGCCGAGTACACCGGCGACTACGACCTCGACGAGGACGGCCTGCTGGCCTGGCACCGTCCGCGCTGGGAGATCCTGGCCGCCGCCGGCGCCGACCTGCTGGCCTGCGAGACCATCCCGTCCTACGCCGAGGCGCGCGCGCTGGCCAGGCTGCTGGCCGCCACGCCGGAGGTCAAGGCGTGGGTGAGCTTCTCCTGCCGCGACGCCGAGCACATCAACGACGGCACCCCGATCGACCGGGCCGCCGCGCTGTTCTCGGGCAACCCGCAGGTGGTGGCGGTGGGCGTCAACTGCACGGCGCCGCGGCACATCCCCGGCCTGGTCGCCCGCCTGTCCGGCGGCCTGCCCGTCGTGGTCTACCCCAACTCCGGCGAGACGTGGGACGCCGGGCGGCGCCGCTGGCTGGGCCTGTCCGACCCGGTGGAGTACGGCCTGGCCGCCAAGGAGTGGGAGCGCGCCGGGGCGTCGCTGATCGGCGGCTGCTGCCGTACGACCCCCGACCACATCAGGCAGATCCGCGCCCACCTGACCTGAGCGCCGCGGGGCCCTCGCGCACGCCACACCGAAGAGGGCGCACGCGAAGGCCGTGAGGCGGCCGGACGGGACGGTCTCTAGACGGTCACCGGGGCGGTGGTGCGGCGGCGGTCGAGGACGGTGTCGAGGGACAGGGCGCCGCCCCCGGTGAAGCCCACCGCCAGGCTCGCCGCCGCCAGGGCGAGGACGAACTCGTAACCCCCGTCGCCCGCGCCGAAGCCGTTGGCGCCGTGGACGAACACCACCGCGCCGATCATGTTCAGGGCCAGCAGCGTGCCCGCGACCGGCAGGGCGGCGCCGAGGATCAGCGCGATGCCGCCGACCACCTCCAGCACGGCCACGGCGGGCGCGGCCAGCCCGGCCAGCGGGATGCCCGCGGACTCGAAGAACTTCGTGGTGCCCGCGATGCCCATGTCGGCGAACTTCTGGTAGCCGTGCACCAGGAAGATCACCCCGACGGCGATCCTGGCCAGCAGCAGAGCGATGGGACGCGCCCGGTCGATCATGGAACCTCCAGATGGAGTCGTTCAGATTTGAACAACCACTCTACCGGTAGTTCAAAACTGAACAACAAGTACACTTGGGACGTGACGGACTCCCGCTGGCTCGACGACACGGAGATGGCCGCCTGGCGCGCCTTCCTGTCGGCCTCCCACCTGCTCGAACGGCGCATCGAGGAGCAGCTCAAGGCCACGGCCGGGCTGACACACCCGCAGTACGAGATCCTGGCGCGGCTGTCGGACGCGCCCGGCCGTCAGATGCGCATGACCGAGCTGGCCCGGGGCGTGGTGGTGTCGAAGAGCGCGCTGACGTACCAGATCACCCAGTTGGAGAAGGCGGGGCTGGTGGAGCGCACCACCTGCCCCTCCGACGACCGCGGGGTGCTGGCCGTGCTCACCGAGGCGGGCGAGCGCTGCCTGGAACGCGTCGCGCCCGGCCACGTGGCGGTCGTGCGGGACTACCTGATCGACCGGCTCAGCAGCGCGGAGCTGACCTCACTGACCAGCGCGATGACGAAGAGCGAACAGGCCCTCAGGACCTGACGGGGAAGCGGGCCCGCCTCTTAGGAGGCGGCCTTGGCGGCGGCGCGGGCGGCGCGTTCCATCTCGACCCTGGCGCTGGCGGCGTACTTGTCGACGTACTCCTGGCCGGACAGCTCCATCAGCGCGTACATGATCTCGTCGGTGACCGCGCGCAGGACCAGCCGGTCGTCCTCCATGCCGTAGTAGCGGGAGAAGTCGAGCGGCTTGCCGAACCTGACGCCCGGACGGATGCCGAGCTTGGGGAACACCCGCCCGGGCGGCATCATCTCGTAGGTGTTGACCACGGCCCACGGGATGACCGGCACGCGCGACTCCAGCGCGAGCCGGGCCACGCCGGTCTTGCCCTTGTACAGGCGGCCGTCGGGCGAACGCGTGCCCTCGGGGTAGATGCCCAGGATGTTGCCCTCGCGCAGGATGCGCAGGCCGGTGCGGAGCGCGGCCTCGCTGGCCTTGCCGCCGGAGCGGTCGATCGGCACGGTGCCGACGCCGCTGAAGAACAGCCGGGTGAAGAAGCCCTTGAGGCCGGTGCCGGTGAAGTAGTCGGCCTTGCCGAGCGAGATCACCTTGCGGCGGATCTGCAGCGGGCCGAAGAAGTGGTCGGCGAAGGAGAGATGGTTTCCGGCCAGGATCGCGGGCCCCTGCCTGGGTACGTTGTCGCCACCCTCCGTCCACGGACGGAAGAGCATGAGGATCGGCTTCAAGATGGCCTTGACCACCCAGTAGAACACCCGGCCACCTCTTCCGCAGGACATCATGATGGAGCAGAGTCATCTTCCCATCCCTGGCGAGATGCAACTACATCAGCTCTCGCACAATCACCCCGGAACGTGCGACGATCGGGCAGATCCGGGATGAAATTGCGTGGAGGAGCTGTTATGCCGCTCATGCCAGGCGCGGAGCCCTACCACCACCAAGCGGGTCAGGTCGGTGTGCTGCTCTGCCACGGGTTCACCGGCACGCCGCAGTCGTTGCGGCCGTGGGCCGAGTACCTGGCCGGTCACGGGGTCAGCGTGTCGCTCCCCCGCCAGCCGGGCCACGGCACCACGTGGCAGGAGATGAACCGCACCCGCTGGGAAGACTGGTACGCCGAGGTGGAGAAGGCATTCGCCGACCTCCAGGGGCGTTGCGCGGAGGTGTTCGTGGCGGGCCTGTCGCTGGGTGGCTGCCTGGCGCTGCGGCTGGCCGAGGTGCACGGGGACGCGGTCGGGGGCGTGGTGGTGGTCAACCCGTCCATCGCCGTGGACGTGCCGCTGCTGAGGCTGGCGCCGCTGCTGAAGTGGTTCCTGCCGTCGGTGCCCGGTGTCGCCAACGACGTCAAGAAGCCCGGCGTGACCGAGCTGGCCTACGCCCGCACGCCCGTCAAGGCGGCCGCGTCGCTGCCGGGGCTGTGGTCGCTGGTGCGGGCCGACCTGGCGAAGGTCACCCAGCCGCTGCTGGTCTTCCACAGCCGCGACGACCACGTGGTGAAACCGACGAGTGTGGCGATCATTCGCCAGAAGGTCCCGCAGGCCACGATCGAGGAGCTTACCGATAGCTACCATGTTGCGACGCTGGACAACGATGCCGACAGGATCTTTGCCGGTAGCCTCGACTTCATCCGGACACATGCCTCGGTACCCTTGCAGAGGGACTGATCGCACCCAGGGGGAAGTCGCGATCGCTGCGGAGAGGCCCATCTAGGTGACGCCCCAGAGTGACGAGGACGAGGTCTGGCGGCAGATCGTCGCGTCCTTCAACGACACAGCCGAGCGCGACTCGGCCGACCAGCCATGGCCGGACAGCGAGAACGTGCCCGCCGAGCCCACCCGCAGGGTGGTCAAACCCTCCGAGGAGCTCGAACTCGACCAGGACGAGCCCGACCGCGAGTCCGACCACGAACCCGACCACAACCGGGACGACGACGAGGACGAGGGGCACTTCGAGCCCCCGCCCCCGCCGCCGCTGCCCAAGCTCGACCTGCCCACCAAGCTGGCGTGGGTGGCCCTGTTCGGCGGGCCCGCCTACCTGCTGGTGGCCGCGATGGCGAGCTGGCAGATGGAGGGCTGGGCGCTGTTCACCGCGGTGGCGGCGTTCATCGGCGGGTTCGTGGCGCTGGTGGTGCGCATGGGCGACGGCCCGCCCAACGACTCCGGCTGGGACGACGGCGCCGTCCTGTAGGGCCGCCCTGTGGGGCGGCCCTCGCGACCCGGTCCGTTACGACTTGGCCGTGGTGGTGCGGGGGGCGAAGGACTCCACCACGTCGGAGTAGCGGTCGGCCGTGTCGACCGCGTGGCCGACCGCCCACAGCGCGCCCTTGCCGGCCAGGTAGGCCACCGCCTGGAGGCGCACGCTGTCGCGGCCCTTCTCGGCGGCGCCGCGGATGATCTGGCAGGCGTCCTTCTCGCAGCGCATCACGAACGGCTGGGCCGCCTGCTCCGGGTCGTAGCCGGTCATCCAGTAGCGGCCCTTGCCGTCGCCGGTGACGCCGTAGAGGCGGGCGCCGGTGGCCGGGATCGCCAGGCGCTGCCAGCGCTTGCCGTTCCAGGTGAGCACGAGCGGCGAGATCTCGCCCGGGCCGTGGTAGACGCCGCCCACGGCCACCGCGCGCTTGGAGCTGTCGACCTGGATGTCGCGCAGGTAGCCGCCGGGGACGGCGGGCACGGACATCGACTTCCAGGCCCCCGACGTGTAGTGCATGATCAGCGGCGCGCCGCCGGTGTCGCCGACGGCGAAGCCCGAGGCGACCGCGTAGAGCGCGCCCTTCTCCTTGGTCTGCTGGACGGTCCAGCTGTTGCCCTGGCCGGTGAGGATGAGCCCGGACTTCTCCCGGCTGCCGACCGCGACCACCCGGCCCTGCTTGGCGTCGATGCCGCCCAGCCAGTCGCCGGCGTGCAGCCCCTGCGGCCGGACCCGGTCGAAGCCGGTGACGTCGCCGTGGGCCAGGTAGGGCAGGCCGTCGTGCCCGTCGCCGACCGCCCACACGTCGGAGGCGCCGGCGGCGGCCAGGCCGCGCAGGTTGCCGGCGGCGGTGGCGTCGCGCACGGCCACCTCGCTCCAGGCGGTGCCGTTCCAGTGGCGGATCGTGCCGCGGTTCTTCCAGACGTCCCAGATCTCCTGCTGGCCGACCGCCCACACGTCGCCCGGCGAGACGGCGAGCACGTCGGAGAGCGAGCCGTCCGCGTCGAGGCGCGCGCTCGTCGATTTCTGCCACGCCTCGGCGGCGGGACGGGGCTCGGCATGCGCGGCGGGCGTGACCTGCGGCAAGGCCACGGACGTCGCCAGAAGGACGGAGAGCGCACGCCGCTGAGAGCGACGGGTCATGAGCAAATGCTACGGGCTGCCCCGGGCGGCTCGCCCGTCAGAGTCCAACCTGCAACTCCGCGAGCACCGGCAGATGGTCGCTGGCCCCGGCCAGATCGGCGTTCCCGGCCGCCACTCCGCCGCAGGACAGGACGCTCGTCCCGCGCGCGGCGAACACCGCGTCGATGCGCTCGGCGGGCCGGGCGGCGGGGAAGGTCAGCCCGTCGCCCGAGGGCGCGACGGCGTGGCAGTCGGTGAGCCGGGCGGCCAGGAAACGCCAGGCCGGCTGGTGACGCCGCTCGTTGACGTCGGCGCCGACCACGATCGCGGCGTCGTGCGCGGCGGCCGCCCGTTCCATGAGGGACATGGCCTCGCCCGCGTGCCGCAACCGGGCGGCGAGGTGGAGGTCGAGGTGGAGCGAGCCGACGGCCAGCCGCGCGCCGCCGATCTCGACGACGGCGACGGCGAGCACCCGCCGCTCCAGGCCGGGGAACGCCTTGAGCCGGTGGAGCCGCGCCTCCAGCACCCGGACCCGCGGCCCGGCCAGCACGCACACGCCGCCGGCGCGCCCCGGCGTGGCCACGCGCAGCCCGCCGGCCTCGGCCAGGGCCCGGCGCCTGGCCCGCCACCGGGCGAACCTGGGCGCCTCCTGGACGCAGACCAGGTCGGCCCGCATCGCGGCGAGCACCCGGCGCAACGCGGGCACGCTGTCACGCATGCTCCGCACGTTGTACGAGGCGACCCTGACCAGCACGCGCTAGCGCCGCCGGGCCAGGTCGGCGGCCCCGACCACACCCGCGGACGCGCCCAGCTCGGCCAGCCGGATCTCGGCGAGCGGCCGGTGGCCGTGGCCGGTGAGCTGCCTGGCGAACACCTCGCGGGCCTCGTCCAGGAACAGGTCGGCGGCCCGCGAGACGCCGCCGCCGACGATGAAGCAGCCGGGATCGAGCACGGCGGCCAGGTCGGCCATGCCCTGCCCGAGCCAGTCGGCCAGGCTGCGGAAGGCGGCCAGCGCGACCTTGTCGCCCAGCCGGGCGGCCTCGGTGACCTCCTCGCCCTCGATCCGGCCGCCGGACAGGCCGAGCAGGATCTCGGCGCGTTCGGGCTGCCGGGCCGCGATCTCCCTGGCCTCCTTGACCAGGGCCTGGCCGCTGGCGTACTGCTCCCAGCAGCCGAGGTTGCCGCAGCCGCACACCCGGCCCTCGGGCACGACCTGCATGTGGCCGAGCTCGGCGCCCATGCCCCAGCGGCCGCGGTAGAGGGCGCCGTCGATGACGATGCCGCCGCCGATGCCGGTGCCGAGGGTCAGGCACACCACGTGGGACTGGCCGCGCCCGGCGCCGAACGTGGTCTCGCCCCAGGCCATGGCGTTGGCGTCGTTCTCGATCACGACAGGCAGGCCGACCAGATCGCTGATCTTCTTCTGCAGCGGCTCCTCGCGCCAGGCGAGATTGGGGGCGAAACGCACGATCGAGCGGGTCTCGTCGACGAACCCGGCCGCGCCGACGCCGACCGCCTCGACGTCCCTGTCGCGTGACAGCTCGCGGACGACGTCCGCGACCGTCTCGGCGACCACGTCGGGCCGGTCGGCCGCGGTCGGCCTGAGGGTGTGTTCGACGATCTCGCCGTTGTCGTCGACCACGCCCGCGGCGACCTTGGTACCGCCGATGTCGACACCGATCGTGAGCATGCCGCGTGTCTCCCTATCCCAGATCTATGTGTTCCACGTCGCCGCGATCGCGGTCACGGGTGTCGCGCGGCCCGCGGGGGGCGGGCCTGCTCAGCGCGTCGAACGCCCCGCGCACCGCGGCGAACAGCTCGCCACCCGCGGCCACCAGGTGGCCGGTCACGTCGGAGCCCGACTCCCGCTGGGCCGCGATCGCCCGGCACACCGGGCAGGCGCGGCAGATGTACTCGTCGTGGGGCTCGGACACCGCCTCGCTCCACACGTCCTTCTCCTTGCGGGCGCCGCCGCCCGTGAAGGAGTTGTAGACGGTCTTGCCGACGTGGCGCGTGGCGCGCCCCTGGATCGTCTCGAACAGCTTGCGGGCCTCGTCGGCGACGGTGCCGATGGGATCCCTGTCGTTGTTCTCGGTCATCTGGCCCTCCCTGAGTACGGTTCGCTCATCCTGCTCAACTCATTCGGAGGCGGATTCGCTCCCCACACTGAACCGTATTCTCAGGACGCCGTCGCGGAGCACGGCGGAGCCGATCCTCCTGCGGGCCAGCGCCGCCGGCAGCGCCAGGATCCTGCGGTACGGACCGGCGGTGATGATGAGCTCGTCGCCCTTGCGGGCCAGGTCGACGTCGTCGCGGTCGGCGCCGGGCAGGGCGAGCGTCAGCTCGTCGGCGCTCAGCCGCAGCGGCGGCTCGACGGCGGGCGCCGCGAACGGGTCGGCCTCGCCGTAGACGGAGGCGCCCACCTCGGCCAGCGCGCGCCGGCCGACCGGCTCGGCGGGCAGGTAGGGAATGGTGTGGATGGGCAGCGGCGCGAACGACTCCTCGGCCTCGGCCAGCAGCCGCGACTGGGCGTCCACCCACTTGCTCCGCCACTCGTCGGCGCCGCCGGCCGGGAAGACGCGGTTGGCGATGACCGCGTCGACGCGGTAGCCGTAGAGGTTGAGCGAGGTGAGGGTGCGCCTGGCCTCGGCGAGCACCACGGCCTCGGGGGTGAGCACGAGCCGCACGGACGCGCTGTCGCCGGTGAGCAGCTCACGCACCTCCATCAGGCCGCGGTGGAAGCGCTCGGCGGCGCTCATGACGTCCTCGCCCGGCGCGCTGACCCGGGCCACGCTGCGCATGAACGGCGAGACGACCTTGACGAGCTTGCGGCCGACCGGCATGAGCCTGGTGACGTGCCAGTCGAGCGCCTCGGGCAGGGCCAGCAGCCGCAGCGTCTCGGCGGTGGGGGCGCAGTCGATCACGATGACGTCCCAGGCGCCGTGGCGGGCGTGCTCGCGCAGTTCGAGGAGGGCGATGACCTCCTCGGCGCCGGGCAGCACGGTGATCTCCTCGGAGGTGATCTCGTCGAGGCCCAGCTCGGTGAGCACGCCCCTGGCGTAGTGCTGCAGCTCTCCCCAGTGGCGCTCCAGCGTCTTCTGCGTGTCGACCTGGTGCAGGTGGAGGCCCGGCGCGATCTCGCCGGGCTCGACGGCGAGCGCGTCGGCCAGCGAGTGGGCGGTGTCGGTGGAGACGATCAGCGTCTTGAGCCCGCGCTCGGCGGCCAGTGTTGCGGTCGCGGCGGCGGCGGTGGTCTTGCCCACGCCGCCCTTGCCGGTGAAGAGCAGGACCCGGGGGCTCACCTCGGACGGCCCTCTACGCGCTTCTTCAGGCCCTTGAGCGCGGTGTCCACGATCACCTTCTCGGCCTTGCGCTTGATCATCCCGATCATGGGCACCGTGAGGTCGACGGTGAGCTCGTACGTCACGTCGGTGCCTCTGCCCGTCTCGGCAAGCTGGTAACTTCCGCGCAGGTCGCCGACCATCTTGCCCGGCTCGACCACCTGCCAGCGCACGCCCTCGTCGCCTTCCCAGGTGTAGGCGAGGGTGTAGGTGTCGTTGATCACGCCCGCGTCGAGGACGAACCGCACCCGCTCGGCACGCCCGTCGGGGCCCATGCCCACGACCTCGGCGCTCTTGATCGAACCTGCCCATTCCGGGTAGGCGGGGAAGTCGGCGATGACCGCCATGACCTCGGCGCGGGCGGCGCCGACGGTGGTGCTCGAAGTGGTGCGATCAGCCATGCGACCACCGTAATGCAGAATCCGCCCGTTGCGGCGGAGCGCCGGTCACCGGCCGCCTGGCTCACCATTCCAGGACGAACGGCTCACCCTTTCCACGGAAGTGGCCGACGTTCACGCACTCGGTGCGGCCGACGCGGGCGCGGCGGTGGAGGGGCTGGTGGACGTGGCCGAACAGGGCGTAGCGCGGCTGGGTGCGCCGGATCGCCTCCAGCGTGGCCTCGCTGCCGCGCTCGAAGCGCCTGGCCACGACGTCGTAGAGCAGCTCGGGCAGGGCGGGCGGGATGTGGCAGCACAGCACGTCGACCTCGCCGATCGCCTCGACCTTGGCGGCGTACTCGTCGTCGCCGAGCTCGTACGGGGTGCGGTAGGGGGTCTTGAGGCCGCCGCCGACGAAGCCGAAACGCAGGCCGCCGATCTCCACCACCTGGCCGTCGAGCACCTGATGACCCGGTTTGAGGTAGTCGGGCCACAGACGGGGAATGTCGACGTTGCCGTAGGTGAGGTAGGCGGGGGTGGGCATGGCGGCGAAGAGGGTGGCGTACTGGGCGCGGACGTTGCGCTCGATGTGCTCGCGAGGGTCGCCGTCGAGGGAGGCCCACAGGCGCGCCGACATGGCCCTGGCCTCGTCGAAGCGCTTGGCCGTGCGCAGGGCGATGAACTCGGCGGCCCGCTCGGCGCCGAACAGGTCGGCGAAGATGCCGTTGGAGTGGTCGTCGTAGTCGATGAAGAGGATCAGGTCGCCCAGGCACACCAGCGCGTCGGCGCCGTCGCCCGCCCGGGCCAGCGCGTCGGCCCTGCCGTGCACGTCACTCACCACGTGGACCCTCATGGGGAAATCCTAGGTGGGACGGCTGCTAGCGTGATGAACGCCCTTCATAACGCTCCCATGACGATGCTACCGACGCGTAACTTAAGGCGGTAACGTCCAGGCGGTCCCTGTAGAGGAGTTGAAAGTTCGTGCGCGAGTACAGCGTCCCCGTCCTGGTCGATGTGCCTGCCTCAGCGAGCCTGCCGGACACGGTCTTCGACCGGGCCGAGCGGGAGCCCGGCACCGTGATCATGCGCCGCAAGACCGACGACGGCTGGCCCGTGGTGACCGCGGGCGAGTTCCGCGACCAGGTGGTCGAGGTGGCCAGGGGTCTCATCGCGGCGGGGATCGAGCACGGCGACCGGGTCGCGCTGATGTCGCGCACGCGTTACGAGTGGACGCTGGTCGACTACGCCCTCTGGTCCGTGGGCGCGGTCACCGTGCCGATCTACGAGACCTCGTCGGTGGAGCAGGTCCGGTGGATCCTGGCCGACAGCGAGGCCAAGGCCGCCTTCGTCGAGCTCGACGCGCACGAGGAGACCGTCCGGGAGGCCGCGCCCGGACTGAAGGCCGTCTGGCGGGTCGAGGGGCGGCTCGACGCCGAGGGCGTGCCCGACTCGGCCGTTGAGGAGCGCAGGAAGCGGGTCGTCGCCTCCGACCTGGCCACCGTCGTCTACACCTCGGGCACCACCGGCCGTCCCAAGGGCTGCCGGATCACCCACGACAACCTGCTGTTCACCGCGCTCAACGTGCTGCGCGGCCCGCTGGAGCCGCTGTTCAGCTCCAAGGACCCGGCGGCGCTGCTGTTCCTGCCGCTCGCGCACATCTTCGCGCGGATGATCCAGGTGGTGCTGGTCGAGGCCGGCGCGATCATGGCGCACACCCCGAACATGAAGAACGTCGCCCCCGACCTCCAGGACTTCAAGCCGACGTTCCTGCTGGGCGTGCCGCGCGTGTTCGAGAAGGTCTACAACGGCGCCGAGCAGAAGGCCGCCGCGGGCGGCAAGGGCAAGATCTTCGCCCGCGCCGTCGACGTGGCGGTGGCCTGGAGCAAGGCCGAGGCGTCCGGCGGCGCGCCGCTCGGCCTGCGCCTGCGCCACCTGCTGTTCGACCGGCTGGTCTACGCCAAGCTGCGCGCGGCCACCGGCGGCCGGCTGTCGGCCGCGGTCTCCGGCGGCTCGGCGCTCGGCGACCGTCTCGGCCACTTCTTCAGGGGCGTCGGCATCGAGGTCTTCGAGGGCTACGGCCTGACCGAGACCTCCGCCCCCGTCTCGGTCAACATGCCGGGCGCCAACAAGATCGGCACGGTCGGCAAGCCGCTGCCCGGCGTCTCGATCCGCATCGGCGACGACGGCGAGATCCTGGCCCGCGGCCGCAACGTCTTCCACGGCTACTGGAAGAACGACGCGGCCACCGCCGAGGCGGTCGACGCCGAGGGCTGGTACCACACGGGCGACGTGGGCGAGCTCGACGCCGACGGCTACCTGCGCATCACCGGCCGCAAGAAGGAGATCCTGGTGACGGCCGCGGGCAAGAACGTCGCCCCCGGCCCGCTGGAGGACGCGCTGCGCGCCCACCCGCTGGTCTCCCAGGCCATGATCGTCGGCGAGGGCCGTCCCTTCGTCGCCGCGCTGGTCACGCTCGACCCCGAGGCGACGCCCGCCGGCCGGAGCGTGGCCGAGCTGCGCGCCGACCCGGCGATCCTGGCGCAGGTCCAGGAGGCCGTCGACCGGGCCAACAGCACGGTGTCGAAGGCCGAGCAGATCAAGAAGTTCACGATCCTCGACGCCGACCTCACCGAGGAGAGCGGCCACCTGACGCCGACGCTGAAGGTCAAGCGCAACCTGGTGATGCGCGACTACGCCAAGGAGATCGACGAGCTCTACGGCCACTGAGCCGTCAGGCGGCCCCCACCAGCTCGCCGGCCCGCTCGGTCGCGGTCAGGATCGCGGCCAGGGCCTGGCGGGTGGCCTGGAGCTCGGCCAGCTGCTCGTCCAGGCCGGCGAGCCGGCCGCGCAACTGGCCCAGGGTGCACGCGTCCAGCACGTCGCCGGAGCCGGAGGCGCACGGAAGCACGTCCTTGATGACCTTGGTCGGCAGGCCGGCGGCCAGGAGGGTGCGGATGCGGCGGACCACGACGGGCGCGTCCGTGCCGTAGCGCCGGTGACCGCCGTCGGCCCGGAACGAGGTCAGCAGGCCCTGCTCCTCGTAGTAGCGCAGCAACCGGGGGCTGACCCCGGTCTCCGCCGAGAGAGCGCCGATCTTCACGTGATGCTCCTCACACCCGCTTGCATCTCACATCCATGTGAGCTTCTAGCGTGACGTCCATGAGAGAAATTCCTCGCGAAACTGTACAGACGTTCACCATTGGCGGAGACCTTGAGGTGCGCCGGATCGGCTACGGGTCGATGCGGCTGGCCGACGCCCCCGACCCTTCGCGCTCGGCCCTGGAGGCGCCCGTCTGGGAGGCGCCGGCGGACCGGGCGGGCGCCGTGGCCGTGTTGCGCCGGGCGGCCGAGCTGGGGGTGAACCTCTTCGACACCGCCGACTCCTATGCGCTCGGCGCCAACGAGGAGCTGATCGCCGAGGCGCTGCACCCGTACGGGGACGGCGTGGCGGTGGCCACCAAGATCGGCGTGCTGCGGCCCTCGCCCGCCGAGTGGGTGCCGCTCGGCCACCCGGCCTACCTGCGCCAGCAGGCCGAGCTGAGCCTGCGCCGGCTGCGGGTGGAGCGCATCGACCTGCTCCAGCTCCACCGCCTCGACCCCGCCTACCCGCTCGCCGACCAGATCGGCGCGCTCAAGCAGCTCAGGGACGAGGGCAAGGTCCGGCACATCGGCCTGTCGGAGGTGAGCGCCGAGGAGCTGCGCCAGGCGGCGGAGATCACGCCGATCGCGGCCGTGCAGAACATGTACAACCTGGCCACCCGGCAGCACGAGGACGTCGTGGACCACGCCGCCGCGCACGGCATCGCGTTCCTGCCCTTCTTCCCGATCGCGGCGGGCTCCCACGCCGGGCCCGGCACGCCGCTGGCGGCGGTGGCGGCCGAGATCGGCATCACCCCGGCCCAGGCGTCGCTGGCCTGGCTGCTGCGCCGCTCCCCCACCGTGATCCCGATCCCGGGCACCTCCTCGATCGGCCACCTGGAGGAGAACGTGGCGGCGCTGTCGGTCAAGCTCTCCGACGAGCAGTACGACCGGCTGTCGGCGGCGGTCGCTTGAGGCCGCCGTCCGGGGGCGGGCCCGTCGCCGGATGACGGGCCCGCTACCCGGTGACGGGCCGCGCCTGTGCCAGGACGAGCCGGCCCGCCCGCTCCGACAGCGCCTGTCTGGCCGCCTCCGGCAGGCCGGTGTCGGAGACGACCACGTCCGCCTCGTCGAGCCGGGCGATCGTGCTGATGCCGACGGTGCCCCACTTGGTGTGGTCGGCCAGCACCACGAGCCTGGAGGCCGCCTCGACCAGCGCCCGGTCGGTCTCGGACTCCATCATGTTGGGCGTGGTGAAGCCCGCCCTGGCGGTCATGCCGTGCACTCCCAGGAACAGCAGGTCCACGTTGAGCTGGCGGATCGCGGCGACCGCGACCGGGCCGACGAGCGCGTCCGAGGGGGTGCGCACGCCGCCGGTGAGCACGACCGTCTGGTCGGGGCGGCCGGCGTGCTGGAAGACGTCGGCGATCCGGACGGAGTTCGTCACGACGGTCAGCCCCGGGACCTGGCCCAGGTGGTGGGCGAGCGTCCAGGTGGTGGTGCCGGCCGACAGGGCCACGGCCGTGCCCGGACGTACGAGCGCGGCGGCGTGCCCGGCGATGGCCTGCTTCTCCTCCTCCTGCTGCACGGACTTGGCCGCGAAGCCGGGCTCGTTGGTGGAGCCGATGGTGGTCGCGCCGCCGTGCACCTTGGCCAGCAGGCCGCGCTCGGCCAGCAGCTCCAGGTCGCGTCGGATCGTGATGTCGGAGACGCCGAACGTGCGCACCAGGTCCACGACCCTGACGCCGCCGTTCTGCCGGACGAGGTCCAGGATCGCCTGCTGACGCTGCGGGGCGAGCATCGCATCACCAGATCCCAACAGGTTCCGACACCATCCCGTTCGCATCATGACATGACAGCGACCTGGTGAATGCGTCGAAAACGTCATGAAACAGTGCGTTGACAGCAGTGAAAGTTCGTCTTTCGATGAATGGGTGTGAGCGAACTCGGGGGAATCTGAAGGGTCCGGCAAGGAGGAACCACCATGGACCGACGTATGCCGATCTCCCGCCGCCGTCTACTCCTCGGAGCCGCCGCCTTCGGCGTGCCCGCCGTGCTCGCCGGCTGCGGGTCCGGCAGCCCCTCCCCCGCGCCCGGCAGGTCGTCCGGCGGCGGGCTCGGCACGGTCACCATCGGCTCGAACGCCTCCGACGAGGTCCCCAAGAAGGCCCTGGAGACCGTGCTCAAGGGCTTCACCCAGGCCGTCCCGAAGGTCAACACGGTCGACCACAACACGTTCCAGGAGAACATCAACCGCTATCTCAAGGGCACGCCCGACGACGTGTTCACCTGGTTCGCCGGCTACCGGATGCAGTTCTTCGCCCAGCAGGGCCTGGCGACCGACATCTCCGACGTGTGGCAGGAGATCGGGGGCGACTACACGCAGGCGTTCAAGGACCAGTCGACCGGCATCGACGGCAAGCAGTACTTCGTGCCGTTCACCTACTATCCGTGGGCCGTCTTCTACCGCAAGAGCCTGTGGCGGGCCAAGGGGTACGAGCCGCCGAAAACCCTGGACGAGTTCACCGCCCTGGCCAGGAGGATGAAGGCCGACGGACTGGTGCCGATCGCGTTCGCCGACAAGGACGGCTGGCCGGCGATGGGCACGTTCGACATCCTGAACATGCGCACGAACGGCTACGACTTCCACATCTCGCTCATGGCCGGCAAGGAGTCGTGGACCGACCCCCGGGTCAAGCAGGTCTTCGACACCTGGCGGGGGCTGATGGAGTTCCACCAGCCGGCCGCCCTCGGGCGCACCTGGCAGGAGGCCGGGCAGTCGCTCGCGCAGAAGAAGACCGGCATGATCCTGCTCGGCATGTTCGTCGCCCAGCAGTTCCCCGAGGCCGACCGCGACGACCTCGACTTCTTCACCTTCCCCGAGATCAACCCCGCGTACGGCACCGACTCGATCGACGCCCCCATCGACGGCTACATGATCTCGGCCAAGGCCAGGAACGTGGACGGCGCCAAGGCCCTGCTCAGGCACCTGGCCAAGGGCTCCTCCCAGAACGAGGCGACCAAGCTCGACCCCGGCACGCTCGCCGCCAGCTCCAAGGCCGACACCGGCGGCTACAGCGCCCTGCAGAAGCGCGGCGCGGAGCTGGTCTCCCAGGCCACCCACCTGGCGCAGTTCCTCGACCGCGACACCCGGCCGGACTTCGCCTCGACCGTGATGATCCCCTCCCTCCAGGCGTTCGTCGGCAAGCCGGACGAGATCGACTCCCTGCTGGTGAGCATCGAGAAGCAGAAGGCCAACCTCTTCCGCTGATGACCGTCAAGACCCGTCGCTACTCCGCCCGCGACGTGACCGTCCTGGTCATCGGGCTGGGGATGGCCGTCATCGTCAACGTGGGCCTCATCTGGGGGCCCACGCTGGCCTCCGCCGCGCTGTCCGGCACCGACTGGAACGGCATCGGGCCGATCGAGTGGGTGGGCGGGCGCAACTACCACGACCTGGCCACCGCCTACCCGCCGTTCTGGTCGGCCGTGCGCAACAACGTGCTGTGGCTGGGCTTCCTGGGGCTGGTCGCGACGCCGTTCGGGCTGTTCTGCGCGGTGCTGCTGGACCGGCGGCTGCGGCTGTCGCGGGTCTACCAGAGCGCGCTGTACATGCCGGTCGTGCTGTCGCTGGCCGTGGTGGGCTTCATCGCGCAGCTCGTCTACTCCTCCGACTACGGCGTGCTGAACGCGGTGACCGGCCTGACCGTGGACTGGCTGGGCGACCGTTCGATCAACATCTGGGTCGTGATGCTCGCGGCCGGCTGGCGGCACGTCGGGTACGTCATGATCATCTATCTGGCCGGGCTCAAGGCCGTGGACCCGGCGCTGAAGGAGGCCGCCGCCATCGACGGGGCCACCGAGGCGCAGGCCTTCTTCCGCGTGGTGTTCCCAACGCTGCGGCCGGTCAACGTGATCGTGCTGGTCATCACCGTGATCGAGGCGCTGCGCGCGTTCGACATCGTCTACGCCGTCAACAAGGGCAGGAACGGCCTGGAGCTGCTGTCGGTGCTGGTCACCGAGAACATCGTGGGCGAGGCCAGCCGCATCGGCTTCGGCTCGGCCATCGCCGTGATCCTGCTGGCGACCT
This sequence comes from Nonomuraea sp. NPDC001699, assembly GCF_053596455.1. NCBI lineage: Bacteria > Bacillati > Actinomycetota > Actinomycetes > Streptosporangiales > Streptosporangiaceae > Nonomuraea > Nonomuraea sp. NPDC001699. The sequence continues at coordinate 444,714 of NZ_JBSFGF010000003.1, forward strand.
CGCTGGGGTTCATCGTCACGTACCTGTCGCAGCTGTTCAAGGAGGAGCGATGACGCTCACCGCGCCCGCCCCCGCTCCCCCGGCCCAGGGCCGGCGCGCGCCCGCGCGCCGGCCCGTGCGGCCGCTGCGGATCCTGCTGCACGCCTTCCTGGCGCTGGTGGCGCTGGGCTGGTTCCTGCCGCTGGCCCTGTCGCTCTACGCCTCGCTGCGGCCATACGAGGAGACGGCCAGGCTGGGCTACTTCTCGCTGCCCGAGCATCTCACGCTGGACTACTACGCCAAGGCGTGGAGCCAGGCCGAGCTGCCCCACTACTACCTGAACACGCTGATCATCGTCGTCCCCGGGCTGCTGGTGACGCTGTTCCTGGCCTCGTTCACGGCGTTCGCCGTCGCGCGGGTGCGCGTCCCCGGGCGCAAGGTGCTGCTGATCGTGTTCACCGCCGGGAACCTGATGCCGCCGCAGGTGCTCATCACCCCGCTCTACTCCCTCTACACGCTGGTGCCGCTGCCCGCCTGGCTGTCGGACTCCCAGTCGCTCTACGACTCCTACCTCGGGCTGATCCTCATCCACGTGGCGTTCCAGTTCGGCTTCTGCGTCTTCGTCATCGCCAACTTCATGCGGACGATCCCCGAGGAGATCACCGAGGCGGCCCTCGTGGACGGCGCGAGCGTGTGGAAGCGCTACTGGCGGCTCACGCTGCCGCTGTGCCGGCCGGTGCTGGCGGCGCTGGCCACCCTGGAGTTCACCTGGATGTACAACGACTTCCTGTGGGCGCTGGTGCTGATGTCCTCGGGCGACAAGCTGCCGGTGACCTCGGCGCTGAACAACCTGCGCGGCCAGTTCTTCACCGACTACAACCTGCTGGCGGCCGGGTCCGTGCTGGTGGCGCTGCCCACGCTGATCGTCTTCCAGCTCCTGCACAAGCAGTTCGTCGCCGGGCTCACGCTGGGGTCCACCAAAGGTTAGAGGAGGGCCCAGAGAAGGGCTCAGAGAAGGGCATGGAAGCGGGTGGCGACCTGGTCCCACGTCCACTCGCGGGTGATCCAGTCCCGGCCGCACGCGCCCATCTTGCGCGCCCGCGCCGGGTCGGCGAGCAGGTCGACGACGGCCTGGGCGACGTCCGCGACGTCCTCGCCGTCCACGACCAGGCCGGTCTCCCCCGGGCGTACGGCGTCCGGCGCGCCGCCGGAGTTGCCCGCGACCACCGGCAGGCCGGTCGCCGACGCCTCCAGGAAGACGATCCCGAGGCCCTCGACGTCCACGCCGTTCCAGCGGGTGCGGCAGGGCATGGCGAAGACGTCCGCCGCCGCGTAGTAGCCGGGCAGGCTCGCGGCGGGGACCGTACCGGTGAACCTGATCGACTCGCGGCCGCCCGCCATGCGCTCCAGCCGCGACCGGTACGGGCCGCCGCCCACCAGCAGCAGCACCGCGCCCGGCACCGCGCGCAGCACGCGGGGCCAGGCCCGGATGAGCTGGTCCTGGCCCTTGCGCGGGACCAGCCTGGACACGCAGGCGACCACCGGCCGGCCGTCGAGGCCCAGCGCCGCCTTGGCGGCCCGCGGGTGGAACTGGTCGGCGTCGACGCCGGGCGCCAGGCGTACGAGCTTGTGCGCGGGGATCGCCGCCGCCAGGCGCTCGCGCGTGTAGTCGCCCAGGTAGGTGACCACGTCGGCGTGCGCGCCGATCCTGCGCAGCACCGAACGGAAGCCCGGCGCGCCCGCCCACGACGCCTCGTGGCCGTGGGTGAGCATCACCACCCGCCGCGCGCCCGCCGCGCGCAGGCGCGGCGCGAGCAGGCCGAGCGGCGCCGCCGCGCCGAAGACCACGGTCTCGGCACGGTGCTCGGCCACCAGCCCGGCCGCCGTGCGCGCGACGGCCGGAGTGGGCAGCATCAGCCGCGTCGGGTGCCGTACGACCCGGTACGGCTGACGCCGGTCGAACTCCTCGCACCCCGGCCAGGTGGGGGCGTAGACCGCCACACCCGGTGTGCGGAGCGCGAGTCCGTGCACGAACGACTGGATGCCGCCCGGTCTGGGCGGGAAGTCGTTCGTCACGAAGACCACGTTGGTCACGGTTCGGGGACGCCGTTCAGCTTCGCCCACGACCGGGCCAGGGCGATGCGCTCGGGGGTGGAGGGATGGGAGGCATAGAGCACATATTCCACCGCATCCGGCGACAAGTCGGAAATGTTGGTTATGGCCAGGCGTTTTTGCATCGCGACGAACGTGGCCGGGTCCCTGGTGAGGTCGAGGGCGTGCACGTCGGCCCGCGCCTCCACGTGCCGCGTGATCAGGTTCTGGGCCGGGTCGGTGACCATCGAGCCCAGGGTCATCAGGCCCATGAGCACGCCGATCGCCCGCGGGTCGGCGACCGAGGCGATCCCCGTACGCCGCCGCAGCGGGCCGACCAGCAGGAACAGGACGATCGTGCCCCACCCGGCCAGCAGGCCGCCGAGCAGCGTGCCGTCGAGCACGTCGGCGTGCTTGGCGTGGCCCAGCTCGTGCGCGACCACCAGCTCGACCTCCGACTCCGGCGCCTTCAGCAGCGTGTCGTAGACGACGATCCGGCGCGTGGCCCCGAAGCCCGACACGTACGCGTTGAGCGCCGTGGTGCGCCGCGAGGCGTCGGCGACCAGCACGTCCTTGACCGGGACGCCGTCCCGCTCGGCCATGGCCAGCAGGTCCGACCGCAGCGAGCCCTGCGGCATGGAGGTGAAGTCGTTGAACAGCGGCTCGAACACCACCGGGTAGACGTACGACACGCCCAGCGTGAGCGCGAACGCGCCCACGGCGGCCGGGATCCACCAGCGGCGCACCTTGCGCGCCAGCGCCACCAGGGCGAGCAGCATGACGGACAGCAGCACCACGCCGACGCCGGTGTTCTTGAGCCGGTCGACGGTCCAGCCCGCCCAGTCCTGGGTGGACAGGCCGTAGTCGCGCAGGATCGTCTCGAACCACATGCCGAGCGGCCACCGCAGCACCTCGGTGATCGCGGTGAGCACCACCACGCCGAGGACCACCCGCACCCACCACGGGCCCCTGAGCACCCCCAGCACCTTCGCCGCGAACGGCGTCAGGACCAGCAGCCCGGCGAACAGGACCGTGAGGCCGAGCGAGATGTAGCCGGGCAGGGAGGTGGCGGCGTCGAACGCCTGCGCCCTGGCGATCTGGGCGGCGCTGAAGTCGCGGGCGGGGTCGGGGGTGACGGCGGGCGCGCCGGCGGCCAGGACCCGCCACGGGGTGGTGAACGCGGCCACGGCCAGGATCACGCCGCCGACCAGGGCCAGGGCGATGCCTGCGGCGCGCCTGGAGCGGGATTCGGCGCGTTGCCGTTCTCGGGCGATCAGGTGTTCCGCCGTTCCTACCAGGTCGCCGGGGCGGCCCGTGCCGTCCTTTCCGCCTTCACCACCCTTGCCACGCTTGCCGCCTTTGCCGCCTTTGCCGTCGCCTCGGCCCTTGCCGGGCTTGCCCGGGGCGTCCGCGCTCTCGGCGGGGTTCTCGGCGGGGTTCTCGGCGTCCTTCGCGTGGGGGCGCTCGTCGGGGGTGGGGGGATGGAGGTGGCGGGGGTCCTCGGTGTCGGGGTCGGCGTCCGCGTCGGGGCGTTCGCCGGGGGTGGGGCCGGAGGTGTCCGGGTCGTCCGGGTCGTCGGGGTGACCTGGGGACTCAGGGGGTTCGGTGGTGCCGGAGGGTTCCGGCGGGCCGCCGTCGCCGGGGCGCCCGTCCTCGTCGTCCCTGATGGCCACACCGCCGCCGTGGCCCGCCGCGACCGCCGTACCGGGCTCGTCGGCCCCTCTGGCGACCGCTCCCGCAGGCTCGTCCCCCTCCCGGGGCGGGTCGTTCCGCTCGCTCATCTGCCTCCCCTTCACGCGAGCTGCTCTCGTACGTACTCGCGCCACCGTGCCGCCAGTGTCTCGGCGGTCAGCCCCACGGAGGCGAGCGCCTGATCGACGCCGGCCACGCGGGCATCACGGTAGAGCCGTACCAGGGTCCCGTCACCGAACCGGTCTGCGAGGAAGCGACACGCCATCCAGGCCTCCTGGTACGCCCGCGCGAGCCGTCCGGGGTCGGCTGCCGTGGGGGCGAAAGCCGCGGCTCCGGGCAACTCGCTCGGCAGTCGGCCGGCCCGTACTTCGGCGGCGAGTTCGGCGGCGGCCGTCCTGACGGGGAGTCCGGCGTCGCGGTAGGCCACGTAGTCGGCGAACCCCTCGTAGAGCCAGACGGGCAGCCGGTCGGTGCCCGCGGCGACGTGCGTGAGCTCGTGGGTGAGGACGACGTCGCGTCCGGTGGGGGTGAGCCGAGCGAAGGAGCCGGGGACGATGATCACCCTCGGGCCGTCGGCCACCGCGGCCAGCCCGTCCAGCGGGCCCGTGCCCGCCAGCCCGGCCGCCTCGGCGTCGGAGTCCGGTACGACGACCAGCGCGCGTACCGGCCGGCCGAGCAGCGCGGACACCCGGCGACCGGCGAGGTCGGCGCGACGGGCGAGATCGGCGAGCACGCCGGGCTCGGCGCGATGCCCCACGACCACGGACCGTCCGCCGCGGACCACCTGACCGCCGCCGGCCCACAGATCGCGCGCCCCGGCGGGCAGGACGGCGCCGGGCGGCGCGTCGGCGACCACGAGAACCGCCGCCAGCAGCAGGACGGACAGGAGCAGACGCGGACCGCGGAGGGACGGACGCACCTGCGAGGACACGGCCCGATGCTAGTCGGCCCGCGGCCCGCACGCCCCCTTCACGAGACCGGGCCCACGCCCTCTCCGCAAGGCCGGACCTGCGGTTCGCAGCAGGAAGCCGGACATGCGACAGGCCCCGGCCCGGACCGGGGAGGGTCCGGGCGGGGCCTGTTGTCACGCGCCGGGACGCACCGCGCCGACGAACGACGACTTCCGCCATCCGCCCAGTTTGTCGATGCGCACCCGTTCGCCGGTCCTCGGCGAATGGATCATCTTGCCGTGGCCGACGTACATGCCGACGTGGCCCAGCCCGTTGAAGAACATCAGGTCGCCCGGCTTGAGCTTCCGCCAGGAGACCTTGTGCCGAATGCGGGCGAACTGGCTGCTCGTCACGCGCGGGAGTCGCACCCCGGCCTTCTTCCAGGCGTACTGGACGAGTCCGGAGCAGTCGAACGCACCAGGACCCGTGGCCCCGTACCGGTACGGGTCGCCGATCTGGTGCTTGGCGACGGCGACGGCCTTGTAGGCCCTCACCTTCTGCCTGGCGGCCTTCGCCGCCTTGGCCGACCTGGCGCTCTTCGCCGACTTGGCCGACCTGGTGGTGGCCGCCTCGGCGGTGCTGGACACCGCGGTGAGCCTGACGGCCGATTCGCTCACCGTCTGCGCCCCGGCCGGCACGGCATGGAGAACCGCACCTCCGGCCGTCACGGTCATCGTGAGTGCGACGCCCTTCAGGGCGAGACGGGACAGACGGGGGTTATGCAGGGAGGTAGACAGGATTTCTCCTTGTGTCTTCCACGAACGCCTACCGGGTTAGCTGACGGATTCGGGCCTGGAAGTCGCCCTACGGCGCTGAACGCGCCGATTCACCCCTGATCCCGGGGGATGACGGGATCTTTGGGTCCCCGGCTCCGTGCCTCCTGGCTGCACGGACTCGGCAGGTCGCCACTCGATTGATGTGCCTGAATGGGGATATCGGCGGCGACCGACGGATTTTTATGTGGTCCACATCGGGGGGTTCCGATGTCGATTCGCGGCTCGCATGGCTTGCCGACCGCGACGCCAGAAACTACGCCGAGGGGTCAAGAAAGTGCAAAGGGGGAGTCAGGTTGTAAAGATCGAATAAAGGCACGAGTAAGGGAGGAAACCCCTGCTGGAGCCACAGGCTCCGTTACCTAAATGTGACCCTTCTCACACTTCCCGACGCAGGCGCTTGTCAGGGCCCTTTGACACCTTTTGTCCCCTTCGTCCCACAGGCCGGAAGAGCGGGCACGCCGGTGGTCCCTGCGGCCTTCGAGACGGGCGGCCGAGGGCGAGTGTCGGGAGGAGTCCCGGTGGACCGGAGGTCAGGGGCGGATGGCTCCGACCAGCGGGCGGCGATAGTCCGAGAGCCGGACGACCTTCACGACGTCACCCGTCTGCGGCGCGTGGACGATCTTGCCCCCGCCCGCGTAGATGCTGACGTGCCCCAGCCCCTCGCTGAAGATGAGGTCCCCGGGCTGGAGGTCCTTGATGTCCACCTTGCGTCCGGAGCCCCAGGCCCACTGCTGCCACGTCGTACGCGGCAACGAGACGCCGGCCGCGCGCCAGGCGGCCTGGGTCAGCCCTGAGCAGTCGTAGCCGCGCGGGCCCGTGCCCCCGAAGATGTACGGCTTGCCGACCTGGGCGAAGGCGAAGCGCAGAACGGCGGCCGCGTTGCCCGAGGCGGGACCGGTGTACTTGATGCCGGTGCTGTTGGGGTTGCCCGGGTTGTAGGCCCCCAGCTTGTCCAGGAGCTTCTTCTGCTCGCCGACCAGCTTCAGGACCTCGGCGCGCTCCTTCTGGACCGCGTCCCGCTCCTTGTCGGCGTCCGCCAGGGCGGTCTCGGCGTTGTCGCGCTCGACCTTGAGCCCCTTGTTCTCGCGGTCGAAGGCGGCCAGCTTCTCCAGCCGCTCGCGCGAGAGCTGCCCGGCCATGGCCATCCCGGCCAGCAGGTTCTCGGGGTCGTCCGCGCCCATCAAGCCCGGCAGGGACGCGACGTCCCCGCCCATCTTGTACGAGTCCACCGCCGCCCTGATGATGTCGGCCCGCAGGTCGGCGACCGTCTGCAGCTTCTGCTTGTAACGGTCGTTCAGCTTGGTGTAGGCGTTCTTGGCCTTCTTGTACTGCTCGGTCGCCGTGTTGTACCGGTCGACGACCTTGTCGGCCTTGTCGTTCAGCTTCTCCAGCTTAGCCTTGGCCTGCTTGAGAGTGGGCTTGGGATCAGCGAGCGCCGCACCCATCGGGACCGTCATCAGCCCGATCGCGAGACCCGCCGCCAACGTGACCCGGCCAAACCTCACAGCGTCGCCTCCCAGGGATTACACCTGGGGCGAAATAGTACAGAAGTGGCGGGTGGGGTCTCGCCAATAGTGCTAATTCGTAACTTATGCGCGGCCCAACCGGCGCAGCAGCAGACCCGACGGAACGGGTCTGGCGCCCATCCGGCGGACGGACTCGGCCACCTCGCGGTCGGAGGAGACGACCGCGATGGCCCGGCCGGGCGGCTCGGCGCGGACGAGCCGGCGGATGAGGTCGTCGGCGATCTCCCCCGGCGCGCTGAACAGCACCCGCACCCCGCGCGGCGCCACCACCTGCACGGGCGCGTTGAGCTCTGCACCGTCGAAGACCACCGTCACCTCGACGCGGGTCTGCGCGACCAGGCCGCCGAGGCCCGTCATCAGCCGGTTGCGCTGGTCGGCGAGGGTGAACGTGCCGTAGCCGGTCTTGGTGACGTTGTAGCCGTCGATGATCAGATGGACCTGCGGCAGCGCCAGGAGCTGGTCGAGGAGCTGCGGGTCGTCGTCGGCCAGGGCCCGCGCCGGCACGCCGCGCACCCCGGGACGCTCGCCGGTGCTGGCCGCGACCGAGTCGGCGGGCTTGCTGATCGTGGTGGGCAGCGCCAGCTCCCTGCGCAGCCCGGCCGAGGCGTCCTGGAGCGCGTCGAGCAGCACCCTGATGCGGGCGTCCTCGATGCTGCGGCCCTCGCGGGCGGCCCGGCGGGAGGCTTCGAGCTGCCTCTCCACGTCGGCCAGCCGCTCGCGCAGGCGGCGCAGCTCGGCCTCGCCCGCGTTGCCGGCCGTGGAGGCGGCGTGCCGGGCGTCGTCGGCGGCCTGCTCCATCTCCTCGGCCCTGCGGACGGCGGCCTTGGCCCGCTCGCGGGCGTCGTGGAGCTTGCGCCGCAGGTCGGAGTTCTCGGCGCGGGCCGCCTTGATCTGCTCGCGCAGCCGGTCGGCCTCCTCCTTGGCGGCGGTCTTCTGCGCGGCGAGCTGCTCGCGCAGCCGGGTCACCGCCTCCTCGCGCTCGGAGCCCTCGGCCGCCACCGCGGACTGCTCCAGGTCGGCGCGGGCGGTTTCGATCATCTCCGCCCAGCCGGGCGGCCTGGTGAGATAGGCTGCGGCCGCCACCAGCACGGGGTCGGCGGCGGGCGGCACGCTCCCCTCGGCCAGGGCGGCGACCAGCTCGGGCCATCCGGCGGCGACGGACTCGGCGACCAGTTCGCGGAACTTCTTGTCGTTCTCCAGTTGCGCGGCGATCGGCGCGCTGCCCAGCTTGGCGCGTTTGCGCGGGTCGAACTTGGCGATGCCGCGCAGCGGCGGCGGCACGGAGACCGCGGGCATGGTGCCGAGAACCTGCGCCGCCAGGTCGACGACGTTGAGGCGCACCTGCTCGGGAAGCGGGCGAGACAGGCCTTCACCCGCTGAACTCATCCCACTTGTCCCTTCGTGACATGCCCTTTCAGACAAGGGTACGGCTCTTGCGTACCTGACCGTAACGGTCCCTTGAACCTAGACAAGCGCTTGGTAGGGGGTATACGACTGAGCCGGGGCAGCCGTACGGCGCGGAGGTGAGCGGTGACGGAACAGATGCGCACGTCCACGCGTGACCTGGACGAACTGCGCGAGCGCGCGTCCGGCTGGCTGCGCGGCCGGGTCGGCGGGGACGCCGCGGTCTCGGAGCTGTCGCGCCCTTCCGGCAACGGCATGTCGAGCGAGACGCTCTTCTTCACCGCCACGTGGGGCGAGGAGACCCGGCGGTGCGTGGCCAGGCTCGCACCTGCGAAGGAAGCCGTTCCGGTGTTCCCCTCCTACGATCTGCGCGCCCAGTTCGAGATCATGCGACTGGCCAGGGAGAAAGCTGGAATCCCAGCGCCCAGGCCGCTCTGGTTCGAGCCCGACCCGGCGCCGCTCGGGACGCCGTTCTTCGTCATGGAGCAGGCCGAGGGGGACGTGCCGCCCGATGTCATGCCGTACACGTTCGGGGGCTGGCTGCACGACGCCTCCCCCGGCGACCGGCGCCGGTTGCAGGACGCGAGCGTCGGGCTCATGGCCGCGCTGCACGAGACGCCGTGCACGGGCGAGGACGTCGCGGTGCTCGGCCCGCTCGCCCCCGGCGGCGGGGACGGCCTGCGCGCCCACGTCGAGGCCCAACGCGCCTACTACCGGTGGGCGCACGGCGAGCGGCCGATCCCCGTGCTGGAGCGGGCCTTCGACTGGCTGGCCTCACACTGGCCGGACGCCCCCGGCCCCGACGTCCTGACCTGGGGAGACGCCAGGATCGGCAACATCATGTACCGGGACTTCACGCCGGTGGCGGTGCTCGACTGGGAGATGGCCGCCGTGGGCCCGCGCGAGCTGGACGTCTCCTGGATGATCTTCCTGCACCGCTTCTTCCAGGACCTCGCGGTCACGATGGGCCTGCCCGGCATGCCGGACTTCATGCACCGCGCCGACGTATGCCAGAAATATTGCGAAATAACTGGCTACGAGCCCCGAGACCTCGACTTCTACGAAATGTACGCCGCCCTCCGCCACGGCATCATCATGGCCAGGGTGTGGCAGCGCCGGATCCACTTCGGCGAGCAGCCCATGCCGGACGACCCCGACGACCTGGTGCTCCACCGGGCCGCCATCGAGGAGCTGCTCACCCGCTAGCGTCGTAGACCAGCAGCGCGACCTGCACCCGGTTGTTCAGGTCGAGCTTGGTCAGGATGCGCGAGACGTGCGCCTTGACCGTGGGCACGCTCATGAACAGCTCGCGCCCGATCTCGGCGTTCGACCTGCCCTGCCCCACCGCCAGCGCCACCTCACGCTCCCGCTCGCTCAGCCGCCCGAGCAGCCCCCGCGCCCGCTCGGTACGGTCGCGCCCGCCCCCGTCGGACACGTGCGCGATGAGCTGCCGCGTCACCGCCGGCGACAGGATCGGCTCGCCCGCGGCCACCCTCCTGATGGCGTCGACCAGGTCGCCGGGCGGGATGTCCTTCAGCAGGAACCCGGCCGCCCCCGCGCGCAGCGCCCGCACGACCTGGGCGTCGGCGTGGAACGTGGTCAGCACCACGACCTCGGGCGGCGAGGCGGTGCGGCGCAGCGCCTCGGTCGCGGTGAGCCCGTCGACGCCCGGCATGCGGATGTCCATCAGGACGACGTGCGGCCGGTGCTCGGCCACCCGCGGCGGCACCTCGGCCCCGTCGGCCGCCTCGCCCACGATCTCGATGTCGGCCGCCCCGCCGAGGATCATCGACAGCCCGGCCCGCACCATCGCGTCGTCGTCCACGATCAGCACCTTGATCGGCGCGTCCATCAGCCCTCCGTCGTTCAACCCCGGTCCCCGTCCTTCTCGTGCGGCCACGGCAGCCAGGCGTGGACGCGGAACTCGCCGTCCGTCACGCCGTGCTCCAGCCGTCCGCCTGCCAGCTCGGCCCGTTCGGTCAGCCCGATGAGCCCGGCGCCCGCGCCCGGCATGCGCGGTCCGTACCGCGTCCACACCGGGTTGCGCACCTCCGCCGAGACTCCCTCGCCCCGCTCCCCCGCCACGGCCACCGCCACCGGCGCGCCGCCCGCGTGCTTGCGCGCGTTGGTGAGCGCCTCCTGCACGATGCGGTAGACGTTACGGCCCAGCCCCTCGGGGACGCCGTCCGCGGCGCCCAGGTCGAAGCGTACGTCCATGCCCGCCTGGCGGCACTCCTCGACCAGCGCGGGCAGGTCGGCCAGCGTCGGCTGCGGCCGGTCGGGCACCGGGTCGGCGGCGCCGGGCGGGGTGTGGCGCAGCACGCCGATCACCTCGCGCAGGTCCTGGAGCGCCAGGTGGGCGTTGCTCCTGATCGCGCCCGCCGCCCTGGCGACCTCCTCGGCGGGCGCGTCCGGCCGGAACTCCAGCGCCCCGGCGTGCAGGCTGAGCATCGAGATGCGGTGGGCCAGCACGTCGTGCATCTCGCGGGCGATGCGCTCGCGTTCGAGCCGCTTGGCGTCCTCGGCGGCGGTCTCGGCCCGCTGCCGCAGCGACCAGACGAGCTGCCGCCTGGCCCGGATGACGATGCCCCAGCCGTACACGGCCACCACGATCGTCACCCCGAACGCCGCCCCCCACAGCGGCGTCAGGTCCTCCTGGGGCCGCAGCAGCACGTACGGGGCCAGAGTGACCAGCGACAGCAGCGCGACCGGCCCGGACACCTTGAACGGCCGGTGCACCGCCACGGTGAACAGCGCCACCAGCGAGGCCCCGCCGACCAGCTCCAGATAGGACGACAGCAGGGTCGTCACCAGCGCGAACGCCACCGGCCAGCGCCGCCGCAGCCACACCCCCGCGCACGCCAGCGCCCCCACGATCTGCTCGACGGCCAGCAGCGGCTCGGGCTCGTTCCTGATCTCCTCCAGGCTGATGAACGTCAGGCCGCAGGCCAGCAGGAACAGCGCGATGTCGGAGACCCAGTCGAGGGTCGAGCGCCGCACCCGCCGCCCGCGGCCGTCGCCGAGCAGCGTGGACGGCAACGCCCACCGGTATTCCAGGGCCGGATCGCCCTCCCCCCGCAGCTCTCTCACATTCGTCGAGGTTATGCCCTGCCGAGGACCGCCCGACAGCGACCAAAGTCGATGTCGCCGCAGACCGATGGCCGAGGCGGGCGGGCCGCCCCGGCGGCGAGGGTGGAGGCATGAAAGCGGTGGTGGAGGTCTTCGGCTGGCTGCTGGTCCTGCAGGGGATCGGCGGCCTGTTCAACACCCTGTTCGGCTGGTGGGGATGGGCGCACGGCCTGCTCGTGGTCAACGTGCTGCCGTTCCTCGACGGTTACGAGATCTTCGCGGCCGTCGTGATCGGGGTGCTCGGGTTCGCGCTGCTCGCGGTGGCCGGCTCTGTGACCAAGGCGTCGGGCCGGACGGAGGAGGGACGATGAGCGGGACCGTGTTGCGTCCGCCGCGGCACCGGCCCGACCGCAGGGCGGTGGCGTGGTGGACGGTGCAGTGGCTCGTCCTCATGGTCCCGGTGGCGGCCGCGGCCGTGGGCGCGTACGTGGTGTTCACGCCGCGTACGCCGGGGCTGGGGGCGGCGGCGGGGGCGTTCGCGGTGGCGTGCCTGCTGGTCGCGGTGGTCGAGCCGCGGGCGGCCTACCGGGTGCAGCGGTGGGAGGTCACCGACGAGGCGGTCTACGTCCGCCAGGGGTGGCTGACGCACACGTGGAAGGTGGCGCCGATGTCCAGGATCCAGCGGGTCGACACCGAGCGGGGGCCGGTGCAGCGGCTGTTCGGGCTGGCCGACGTCACGGTGACCACCGCCTCCTCCGCCGGGGCGGTCAAGATCACGGCGCTGGACCACGCGCTCGCCGCGGAGCTGGCCGAACTGCTCACCGCGCGCACCCAGGCGACGCCCGGGGACGCGACGTGACCGGCTGGCAGCGCCTGTCGCGCCGGAGCCTGTGGAACGCGGCGGCCAGGTCGCTCGCACTGGTCGCGGGCGCGGCGGCCGGGCTGGCGCGGTTCCTGGTGGGCCAGGACTGGGGCCTGGGCGGCGTCGTCGCCGCGTGCGCGGGGGCCGCCGTGCTGATCGTGGCCGGGGCGGTGGCCTACGAGGAGGCCCGGCTGCGTACGACGTCCTGGCGGCTCACCGCCGACCGGCTCGAACTGCGCTCGGGCGTGACCGTCCGGCAGCACCGCTCGATCCCGCTGGACCGGGTGCGCAGCGTGGACCTGCGGGCCGACCCGGTACGCCGGGCGTTCGGCCTGACCGTGGTCAAGGTGGGCACCGGCGAGCACGCGGCCGAGGGCTCCGAGCTGGCGCTGGACGCCCTGGACCGGCACTCGGCCGAGATGCTGCGCCGTACGCTGCTGCGCCAGGACGCGCCCGCGCCCGCGGACGGCCCCCTGGCCGAGCTGCGCTGGTCCTGGATCCGGTACGCGCCCCTGTCGATCTGGACGTTCACCGGCGCCGCGGTGGTCCTGGGCGCGGCCTACAAGGCGCTCGGCGCCGTCGGGCTCAAGGACTTCTCCGACCGGGCGGCGACCGGCCTGTGGGACTGGGTGAGCACGCAGCCCTGGCTGGCGGTCCCGCTGCTCCTGGCGCTCAACGCGGCCGTCGGCGCGCTCGGCGCGTTCCTGCTGTACGCCGAGTCCTGGGGCCGCTACCGCCTGGACCGCGAGCCCGGCCGGCTCAGGCTGCGCCGGGGGCTGCTGACCACGCGCTCGCTGACCCTGGAGGAACGGCGGCTGCGCGGCGTCGAGATCAGCGAACCGCTGCTGCTGCGGCTGGGCGGCGGCGCCCGCGTCAAGGCCGTCACGACCGGGCTGGCCAAGAAGGACGACGAGACCGAGGACGTGGCCGCGCTCACGCCCCCGCTCCCCCGCGCCGAGGCGACCCGCATCGCCGCCGCCCTCACAGGCCCGCCCCTGGGCTCCGTCATGGGCTCCGTCATGGGCGCGCCGCTCGTCCCGCACCCGGCGGCGGCCGGGCGGCGGCGGGTGGTGCGGGCGCTGGCGACGACGGTCGTGCTGGCGGCGTGCGCCGGGCTCGCCTGGTGGCTGCTGCCCGCGTCGTGGCCGCGCGGGTGGCTCTGGGCGGCGCCCGTCCTGGCGCTCCCGGCGGGGTTGTGGCTGGCCGCCGAGAGCCGTCGCGGTCTCGGGCACGCGCTGGGCCGGCGGCACCTGGTCATGCGCCGCGGCGCGCTCGTCCGCCGTACGGTGGCGCTGGACCGGGCCGGCATCACCGGCTGGACGTTCCGCCAGTCGTTCTTCCAGCGGCGCTCGGGCCTGCTGACCGTCTCGGCCTGCACGGCCGCGGGCGGTGGCCACTACGAGATCCTGGACGTGGGCCGCGGCGCCGGGCTCGACCTGGCGGCACACGCGGTGCCGGGCCTGCTGGAGCCGTTCCTGATCCGCGAGCCGGGTGGCGAGCGGCAGGCCGCGTGATCCACCACGGCTGCCCATGCCCCTGTAGCGGACAAGCGTGATCGCGCGGCCCGGCGGCTTGCTGGTCAACAACGCTATTTGTCCCGCTTGCAACCGAGTTGCAGCCCTGTTAACTGTTGACGCGGATCTCCTGTCAGAGAGCCGGTCCCCGCGCGGCGCGCGAGGACCGGCGGCGTCGCGCCGCGCGCGGGCTCAGCTTCCGACCGGCTGCTTGACCAGTTCGGCCAGGAACGCCCGGGCCAGGGTGAGCGCCCCCTCCTGCGCTTCCTTCTGCGGCATGAGCTTGACCTTGGGCGAGTTCGCCGGCTCGCTCTCGGGCCGTTCGGCGCCGGAGTAGTCGACCCTGACCACCAGCGCGCCGGTACGGGCGATCACCGTGCCGCTGGAGGCCGACACGTCGCCCTGCCTGGTCTGCACGAACTGGCCGTACGCCTGCTCGCCGAGCCCTTCGAGGTCGCGCACCTCGCCCCAGGTGATGCCGCCGATGGTCGACTTCTCGGTGTTCTTGTCGCCGCCGCGCTCGCCGGCGTAGTACGCCTTGGCCGCGCCCGGGTCGATCGCGCCCGCCCGGTTGGTGAAGCGGTGGGTGCTGATCAGCATGCTGCGGATCTTGACGTTGCCGGCCGTGCCCGGCAGGTCGAGGTTGAGCCAGCGGCACTCGGTCTCGTCGTCGTTGCCCGACTCGGTGGCGCGCGCCCTCGTCGTCGGCTTCGGCACCAGGCGGGTGGCGGCCTCCGTGACGGCCTGGCACGCGGGTGGGAAGGCGGCCAGGACCGTGGGCGACGGCGTCGGGCGGGCGGTCGGGCTCTGGGTGACCTGGGCCTGGTCGGGCTTGGCCAGCACGCCGGGGTGCTGCGCCTGCCAGGCGGCCACCCCCTTGGCGAAGTATCCGATCAGGCCGCTGACCTCGCGGATCGCGTTGTCCTCCGTGATGGACCTGGTGCTCTCGTTGGACAGGATCCGGGCGTCCTTGCGCTGCTGCCCGGCCTGGAACTTGACCTCGATCGTCATGTCCCCGACCTGGGCGTGGGCCTTGCCGAAGGAGTACCACAACAGCTTGCCGTCGCGCCGCCAGGTGTACTGGGCGAACGCGCCCTCGCCCACGCCGGTCACGTCCTTGACCGGGGAGACGTACTCCTTCTCGTCGGGGTCGAGCGAGGGCTTGGCGGTGGCGCCGTACTTGGCGCCCCGGTAGTCCATCTCGTACGAGCTCTGGGCCATCGAGCGGCCGGTCTTGGCCCCCTCGCCCTTGTGCTGGTCGATCTTGACGTCGATCTCCCTGCTGCGCCAGAACTCGCCGAACGAGATGCGCTGGTTCTGCCAGTTGCAGGCGAAGGTGACCGTGTAGTCGGAGTCCCTGGACGACTTGGCCACCGTCGCGCCGGGCGCCAGCCGTTCCGCCTCGTCCTGGGGCAGCATCGAGCACACGTCCGGGCCCGTCGCGGCGGCGGCTGGGACCGCGGAGTGCGCCGCCGACGAGGACGACGAGGACGACGACGGCCCGGCCGCCGTCCCCCCGGAGCCCCTGTCGGAGATCAGGAGGTAGGCCCCCACGCCGCCCGCGGCCACGACCACCACGAGGGCTGCGGCGAGCACGGGCGTCAACCACGCCGGCCGGCGTCCGGGCGGACCAGTGGGCGGGCCGGGCGGCCTCCCCATCGGCCCGGTGGGCGGCAGAGCCGGCGGCGCCCACTGCGGCTCCTGCGGCGGCCCCCACTGCGAACCCCGCTGCGAACCCTGCGGCGGCCCGGACGGCGGCTCGAACCGCCGGCCCGGCACCGGATGAGGGGTGGTCGGCGGCTCGTACTCGCTACCGGGATTCACTGGCACTCCTGAGCTTGCCCTGACTTGCGGGGACACATGGTGATAACGCCCGTGCGGTGCGCTGGACGGTCATCGTGGCAGCGCCCCGGAGACCAGCCGGGCGACCCGCAGCGCCGTCTCCTTGTCGACCGGCGCCTTGACCGACACCTCGTCGCGGTGCCAGACCACCTCGCCGAGCAGGTTGCTGGAACGGAAGAGCACGGTGCTGTCGAACCGGCCGACCGCGCTGGAGGACATCAACAGCTCGAACCGGTGCTGCACGAACGCCGCCTCCCCCACCCCCGCGACGTCGCCGACCTCGCCGACGGCCACCCGCGCCCGGGTGCCCTCGGCCGCGCTCCTGGTGCCCTTCTCGCTGGTGAACCGGCGCAACGCCACCTGCGGCCCGCCGAGGCCGCCGTCGGGCCTCTCGATCCACGTGCGGACGGTGATCCGCCGGCCCTGCCGCTCCTCCAGGCCGGCGACCCACTGGCACTCGCCGTCCCGCGTGGCGCTGCGCCGGGCCGCGCCCCGCATCAGCTCGGCGGCCTGGGCGTCGCTGAGCAGGCGGCAGGGGTCGGGGGCGGCGGCGTAGCGGCCGGTCTCGGGTTGCGCCGCGCCGACGGCGTACCAGCCGCCCGCGCCCAGCACCGCGACGCCGGACGCGATCGCCACCGGCAGCAGCCACCGCCGCCTGCGCACGGGGATCGGACCCGAGCGCACCGGCGCGCCGCTGAGCACCTCCCGGACCTGGGCCGCCGTGGGACGGGCGGCGGGCTCCTTGGCCAGCATCGCCATGAGCAGCCCGCCGAACTCGCGGCCCGCCCGCGCGGGGAAGGGCGGCTCGTGCAGCAGCACCGCCGCCGCGACCGCCGCGGGAAGCTGCCGTTCGAACGGCGCCCGCCCCTCCACGGCGGTGTACAGGCTCGCGCCCAGCGACCACAGGTCGGACGCCGGTCCCGGCGCCTGCTCGTTGAGCCGCTCGGGAGCCATGTAACCGGGCGAGCCGCTGCCGACACCCCCGTCGCCCTGGCCGTCCATGGGGACGGCGATGCCGAAGTCGGTCAGCATGGCCGAGCCGTCGGCGTCGAGCAGGATGTTGGCCGGCTTGACGTCATGGTGGAGGATGCCGTGGGCGTGCGCGACCTCCAGCGCCGACAGCACCTGGAGCCCGATGCGGGCCGCGTACGGCGGCGGCAGCGGGCCGTTCTCCTTGATCACCTTGTCCAGGGACCGGCCGGTGACCAGGTCCATGATGATCCACGGCTGGTCGCCGTCGAGCACCACGTCGTGCACGAGCACGATGGCCGGGTCGCGCAGGCGCCCGGCCGACCTGGCCTCGTGGATGGCGCGGCCGGCGAACTCGGCCCGCTGGTGGGGGCTGAGCCCCGGCGGCACCCGCACCTGCTTGACGGCGACCTCGCGGTCGAGCGTCTCGTCCAGCGCCCGCCACACCGTGCCCGCGCCGCCCTGCCCGAGCTGCTCGACCAGCCGGTACCGGCCGGCCAGCAGGTAGTGGTCACCTCGCACGGCGCAACGCCTGCTCGCTCGCCCTGGCCGCCTTGATCGCCGCCTGCCGGACATCCTCGTCGGTCGGCTTGTCGCCCAGGGTGGCGTACTCGACGGCCACCACCAGGTTGGCGATCCGGTAGTAGACGTGGGCGGAGTGGACGCGGCCCGTCCTGCCCTTCAGCTCGAACGCGAACGCCTCCTCGCCCAGCCCCTTCAGATCGTGGACGGGGGTGCGCGTGGAGCGCATGTCGGTCTTGACGCCGATCTCGGGCCAGGTCCAGTCGACCTGGTCGTACTTGGCCCAGTAGCGCTTCTGGTTCTGGAACAGGGTGCGGGCGGTGTCGGCGGTCATCGACCACGGATCGACGGTGTCGGAGTCCTTCTGCACCTGCAGGCCCACCCCGGTGCCCGCGACCGGCCAGCCGCACTCCGGGCCCACCTCGTCGCCGTCCGGCTGGGCCTTGGGCGGGCTCTGGGTGCGCAGCAGGCCGCCGACGTCCTGCGGGGTCAGCAGGGTGCACACGTCCAAGGGCACGGTGAACGCGGTCGGCGTCCCGCCGCCGACGTCGTCGCGCAGCAGGAGGAAGCCGGTGGCCGCGGCGGCGACGACGAGCACGGCCCCCGCCGCGCTCCACACCAGCAGCGGCCGGCCGCGCCGGCCGACCCGGCGGGGAGCGGTCGCCTGCTCACCGGCCGCCGGGACCGGCGGCTGACCGCCCGCGGCCACCTGCCTGAGCGCGTGCACGACGTTGCGCGCATCGGGACGGGCGCCCGGGTGACGCGCCATCATGGCGGCCAGCAGCGGCCCGAGCGGACCCGGCGCGACCGGCACCGGCTGCGTCACGGTCGCCCTGACCCGCTCGGCGACCGAGCCCTGGTAGGCGTTGCCGCCGGTCACCGCGGCGAACAGGGTCGCGCCGAGCGACCACAGGTCGCTGGCCGGGCCGCCGGGCTCGCCCTCCAGCCGCTCGGGCGCGATGAACCCGGGCGAGCCGATCATCAGCCCCTGCTCGGTGAGCGTGGCCTGCCCCTCCTGCCGGGCGATGCCGAAGTCGGTCAGCACCACCCTGCCGCTGTCGGTCAGGTACACGTTGCCCGGCTTCACGTCGCGGTGCTGCAACCCCTGGGCGTGGGCGGCCAGCAACGCCTCCAGGACGTCGGCGCCGACGCGGGCGGCGTACTCGGGAGGCATGGGCCCGAACTCGCGGACGGTCTCGGCCAGCGTACGGCCCCGCAGCAGCTCCATGACCAGCCACGGCCGCTCGTGCTCGACGATGACGTCGTGCAGCGCCACGATGCCGGGATGGCGCAGCCGGGCGGTGGCCTGCGCCTCGCGCACGGCCCTGGTGACCGCGTGGGCGCGCTCCTTGGGCGGGATGCCCTCGGGCAGCGTGAGCTCCTTGACCGCGACCTCGCGGTCGAGCATCTCGTCCTTGGCCAGCCACACCTTCCCCATGCCGCCGGCGCCGAGTGGGCGCAGCAGGGCGTAGCGGCCGGCAAGTCTTCCCGCGGACATAAAGGGAAGGGTAACTAAGGATCAAGAAAGATGGTTATTCGAGCACATTTCCCGTTCGCCCTCTTCGCCCTTCCCGCCCACCCTCACCGCGTCCCCGCCTGCCATTCCGGCGCGCTCCGACACGCCTTCCGGCGTGGTCCGCCGGAGTAACTGTCGGACCCCCTCTCTATGGTCTTGGAACGTGGACGCGGTACAAGGCACCCTCGACGAGCTAGGCACCCCCCTCAGCGACGTCACGTTCGTCGTGTTCGACCTGGAGACCACCGGCGGCTCGCCGGCCGAAGACTCGATCACCGAGATCGGCGCGGTCAAGGTGCGGGCGGGTGAGGTGCTGGGCGAGTTCTCCACCCTGGTCGACCCGGGCGGGCCGATCCCGCCGTTCATCTCGGTGCTGACCGGCATCACCGACGCCATGGTGATGGCCGCCCCGCGCATCGAGGCGGTGCTGCCGAGCTTCCTGGAGTTCATCAGGGGCTCCACGCTGGTGGCCCACAACGCGAGCTTCGACACCCGCTTCGTCAAGGCCGCCTGCGCCGCCCACGGCTATCCCCCGCCGGCCAACCCGGTCGTCGACACCGTCGACCTGGCCCGGCGGGTGCTGACCCGCGACGAGACGCCCAACGCCAAGCTGTCCACCCTCGCCCGGTTCTTCCGCAGCCCCACCGAGCCGTGCCACCGCGCCCTCCAGGACGCCAGGGCCACCGTCGACGTGCTCCACGGGCTGATCGAGCGGGCCGGCTCCTTCCAGGTCCACACGCTCGAAGAGCTGAAGTCGTTCGTCCGCGCCCCCACGCCCGAGCAGCAGCGCAAGCGCCACCTGGCCGAGTCCGTCCCGCACGCGCCGGGCGTCTACTTCTTCGAGGACGAACGCGGCGAGGTGCTCTACATCGGCAAGAGCACCAACCTGCGCAACCGCGTGCGCTCCTACTTCACGGCCGCCGAGACCCGCCCGCGCATCCGCGAGATGATCGGCATCGCCGAGCGCGTGCGCCACGTCGTCTGCGCGACCGCGCTGGAGGCCGAGGTCAGAGAGCTGCGGCTGATCGGCGGCGCCAAGCCGCGCTACAACCGCCGCTCACGCTTCCCGGAGAAGATGGTCTGGCTCAAGCTCACCGCCGGCCCCTTCCCCCGCCTGTCGATCGTGCGCGAGCTGAAGGACGACGACGCCACCTACCTCGGCCCGTTCAGCAGCACCCGCCTGGCCGACGAGGCCCGCATCGCCCTGCACGAGGCCGTGCCGCTGCGCCAGTGCACCCAGCCGATCAGCCTGCGCACCCGGCGGGCCGCCTGCGTCCTGCACGAGATGGGCCGCTGCGGCGCGCCCTGCGCGGGCAACGAGAGCCCCGAGGAATACTCCGTGCACGTCGAGAGCGCGCGCCGGGCCATGACCTCCGACGCCTCGCTCGTCTTCACGGCCGTGTCGGCCCGCATGGAGCGCCTGTCGGTCGAGCAGCGCTACGAGGAGGCCTCCGTCGACCGCGACCGGCTGGCCGCGTTCGTCCGGGCGGCGGCCCGCATGCAGCGCCTGACCGCCGTCACCCGCCTCCCCGAGCTGGTGGCCGCCAGCCCGGCCTTCGACGGCGGCTGGGACATCCACGTGGTCCGCTACGGCCGCCTGGCCGCGGCGGGCGTGATGCCGAAGGGCGCCCATCCCACGCCCTTCGTCGCCTCGCTCAAGGCGATGGCGGAGGCCGTCATCCCGGGCCCCGGCCCGGTCCACGCGGCCAGCGCCGAGGAGACCGAGTGCATTCTCCGCTGGCTGGAGTCGCCGGGCGTGCGGCTGGTCGAGGTCGACGGCGTGTGGTCGATGCCCGCCCGGGGCGCGGCCCGCCACAAGGCCCGCATCGATCTGGCCTATCGCGGCCTTGATCAGCGTCGCGACCGCGAGGGACGGCCTTTGCGATGACCGGATACAGTTAATGCATGGTCACGGCAATTGTCCACATCAAGGCCGAGGTAGACCGGATCCCGGAGGTCGCCCAGACGATCGCCGAGATCGACGGGGTCAGCGAGGTCTACTCCATCACCGGCGAATGGGATCTGCTCGCCATGGTCAGGGTCGCCCGTTACGAGGAGGTGGCCGAGGTCATCCCCGGGCGGGTCAACAAGGTCGACGGCGTCGAGCACACCGAGACCCACATCGCCTTCCGCACCTACTCCAAGCACGACCTCGACGCCGCCTTCTCGATCGGCTTCACCGAGACCGACTGACCCCGCTCCCCCGCCACCCTCGCGTCCGTTCCCGGGCCCGGCCGTCCCCCGGCCGGGCCCGAGGCGTTTCCCGGCCCGAACGGACGGCCGCCGCCCCGTGACGCCTCCGGCCCACCCCCTCAGACGGCGGGCCGGGAGCAGGAACCTGCCCGTCCTCCCCGCGGCCGGCCCGGAACGCGAGACGGCCCGGACGGGTCACCCCGTCCGGGCCGATCATGCACGAACACCCTTAGTGGGTGAGGCTCCGGTCGTCGCCGGAACCGATGGCGGCGTGCTCGCCGTGCTCCTCGTGGTGCCCGTCGTCGAGCGGGATCTTCTCCCCGCCGTACGCCTGGGACATCTTGCCGCGAAGCCTGCCGAGCGGGCCGCGCATGCCCTTGGGCGGGATGCCGGAGGCGTCCTCGTCCACGGGCAGGGCCGGCACCGCCTCCTTGCCCCGCAGGTGGGCCTCGATGTCGTCGGACGGCGGCGTGTGCACCTCGATGAACTCACCGTGCGGCAGCCGCTTGATGACACCCGACTCCACACCGTGCCCGATGACCGCGGCGTCGCTGCGCTGCAGGCCGAGGCACATGCGGTAGGTGATCAGGTAGGCCAGCGCCGGCCCCACGAACACCAGCACCCGGCCGATGTACGTCGTCCAGTTGAGGCTGACGTGGAAGTTGGCCGAGATCTCGTCGTTGGCGCCGAGCAGCCACAGCACACCGTAGAACGTCATCGCCGAGATGCCGATCGCGGTGCGGTGGGGGTTGTTGCGCGGACGGTCGGCGACGTGGTGCTCGCGGTGGTCGCCGGTCACCCACCGTTCGATGAACGGGTAGAGCGCGAGACCGGTCATGATGATGCCCATCGGCACCAGCGCCGGGATGATCACGCTCAGCGGCAGCGTGCCCGCGTGGGCCGTGCCGAACAGGTTCCACTCCCATGGCGGCATGAGCCGCAGCGAGCCTTCGAGGAAGCCCATGTACCAGTCGGGCTGCGAACCGGCGGAGATGTCCGCCGGCGTGTACGGCCCGAACAGCCAGATCGGGTTGATCTGGGCGAACGTCGCCAGCCCCGACACCACGGCGAGCGTGAACAGGAAGTAGGCGCCCGCCTTGGCCATGAAGGCCGGGTAGAACGGCGCGCCCACCACGTTCTTGTTGTTCCGCCCCTTGCCCGGCATCTGCGTGTGCTTCTGCACCCACATGAGCACCATGTGAGCCGAGACCAGCGCCAGCAGGATGCCCGGGATGAGCAGGATGTGCAGCGAGTAGAACCGGGATACGACGTCGCCGCCCGGATACTCCCCGCCGAACAGGAAGAACGTGATGTACGTGCCCACCAGCGGCAGCGAGATCGCCACACCCTCGGTGATCCGCAGACCGGCGCCGGAGAGCAGGTCGTCGGGGAGGGAGTAGCCGGTCAGGCCCTCGGCCAGCGCCAGGGTCAGCAGCAGCACGCCGATGATCCAGTTGAGCTCGCGCGGCTTGCGGTAGGCGCCGGTGAAGAAAACCCGCAGCATGTGGACCGTCATGCCGGCCACGAAGAGGAGGGCCGCCCAGTGGTGCATCTGCCTCATCAGCAGACCACCCCGGACGTCGAAGCTGATCTCCAGCGACGACGCGTAGGCCTCCGACATCATGACGCCCTTGAGCGGCGCGTACGAGCCGTCATAGGCGACCTCGCCCATGCTCGGCTTGAACCACAGCGTCAGGAACGTACCGGTCAGCAGCAGGATGATGAACGAGTAGAGCGCGATCTCACCCAGCAGGAACGACCAGTGGTCGGGGAAGATCTTGCGCAGGTTGCGCTTGAGGAAGTTGGCCCCGCCCAGACGCTCGTCGAGGAAGTTCGACGGCCCGGCGATGGCCTTCGGTACGGCGTTCATGTCGCTCATGCCTGGCCTCCCTTCTCCCTGGCCTCGGCCTCGGCGTCGCCGCGTTCCCAGTAGCTGGGACCGACGGGTACGTCGAAGTCGCCTCTGGCGATCAGATAGCCCTCGCCGTCGACCGTGATGGGCAGCTGGGGCAGCGGCCTGGCGGCCGGACCGAAGATGACCTTCGCGCCGTCGGCCGCGTCGAACGTCGACTGGTGGCACGGGCACAGGATGTGGTGGGTGGTCTGCTCGTAGAGCGCCGCCGGACAGCCGACGTGCGTGCAGATCTTGGAGTAGGCGACGATGCCGTCGTGCGTCCAGTTCTGCCTGACGCCGCTCTTGAGCTCCTCCGGACGGAACTTGATCAGGATCAGCGTGGCCTTGGCGAGCGCGTTGAGGTCGTGCTGGTAGCCCTCGGGCACCACGGACAGGATGCCGCCGGGCGAGTTGAAGTCGGCCGCGCGGATCGGCTGGCCGGTGCCCTCGACGACCAGGCGCAGCGGCTTGCCCTCCTTGGTCTTCTCACCCCAGACGGTGTGGCGCAGCAGCTTGTTGAACTTCGCCGCGGGCATCTTGGAGTTGTCGAGGTCGCGCAGCAGCACCAGCGGCACCAGGCCGAGCGGCGCGGCGGCCAGCAGCAGCGTGCGGCGCATCAGCTTGCGCTTGACGAACCCGCTCTCGTTGGCGCCCTGCAGGAACGTCTCGGAGACGACCTCGCGGTCGTCCTCGTCCGAGGCCATCGAGTGGCGCTCCTGGACCAGCGCGTACTTCGGCATGATCTGGCGGACCCAGACCACGATGCCGACCGCGAGGCCGAGGACGGCGAGGGTCAGCGTGCCGCCGAGGGCGAGGTTGGAGACGCCCGTCGCCTCCGGGCTGCCCACCTGGAACACCACGTAGGAGATGAGGAAGGCGATCCCGGCCAGGAACGTGATCGCGAAGCAGAGCGCCACGATCTTCTCGGCCTTGCCGGCCTTGGACTCGTCCTGCAGCGTCACGCCCGGGACGTCGCGGTCCGCGACCTCTTCGGTCTCAGCGGCGCCCAGCATCGACGTGCCGGCCGCGGGAGTGCCGATGACGCGCTTGGGCACGCGTTCGTCCGGCTGCTCGATCTCGTGCTCGTTGTCTGTCATGACTTCTGTCGCTTCTTCGCGGTGATCCAGATGGCGGCGAGGGCGAGCGCGGCGATGCCCGCCACGAACGCTACGAGACCTTCGGTGACCGGGCCGATGCGCCCGAGGCCGAACCCTCCGGGGTCCTTCTGCTCACGGACCTGGGTGATGTACGCGATCATGCTGCGCTTCTCTTCAGGCGTGATCGTCGAGTCGTTGAAGACCGGCATCGCCTGCGGGCCGGTGACCATCGCCTCGTAGATCTGCGTCGGCGACGACTCGTTCAGGTTGGGCGCGTACTTGCCCTGCGTCAGGGCACCGCCGGCGCCCGCCCAGTTGTGGCACTGGATGCAGTTGGCCCGGAACAGCTCGCCGCCCTTGCCGGCGTCGCCGAGCTTCGGGTCGACCTGCTCCTTGCCCGGCACCTGCGGGCCGCCACCCAGCGACTGCACGTAGGCGGCGATCTGCCGGGTCGACTCCTCGTTGACCCACGGCGCCGGACGCTTGCGGGGCGCCTGCGGGCCGGGGTTGGCGGCGGGCATGCGGCCGGTGCTCATCTGGAAGTCGACCGCCGCGGCGCCGACGCCGACGAGCGTGGGGGCGGTGTTGGTGCCCTCCGCGTTCATGCCGTGGCAGCTTGAGCAGTGGGCCACGAACAGGCTCTTGCCCTCGGCCACGTCGTCGACCTTGCCCGCCGCCAGCGCCGCGTCCGCAGGCTTGCCCGCCTGGACAAAGGCGGCGTATACCATCCCGACCAGCGCCAACGCCAAAATCAGGACGGCGTATCTCGCGAGGGGATGCCGCCGCCAAGCGGTGATCCTAGTCACAGAGATCCCGTTCCTTAACGAATGATGTAGATGGTCGCGAAAAGACCGATCCAGACGACGTCTACGAAGTGCCAGTAGTAGGACACGACGATCGCGCTGGTGGCCTGCTCATGCGTAAAGCGCTTCGCGGCGTACGTGCGTCCCAGCATGAACAGGAACGCGATCAGGCCACCGGTCACGTGCAGGCCGTGGAAGCCCGTCGTCAGGTAGAACACCGAGGTGTAGGCGTTAGCGGACAGGGTCGCGCCCTCTGACGCCAGCTCGCCGTACTCGTACAGCTGACCGGCGACGAAGACCGCGCCCATCAGGAAGCTGACGAAGTACCAGAAGCGGAGCTTGCCGACCTGCCCCTTCTCCGCGGCCCACACGCCAAGCTGGCACGTCACACTCGACAGGACCAGGATGATCGTGTTGACCGTCGCGAACGGGATGTTCAGGTGAGCGCCTTCTGCCTCAATGCCTGCAGGAAGGAAGGCAGGGCCCCACTCGATGCCCTTCCCCTCGCTCACCGACCGGATGGTGAAGTACATCGCGAACAGCGCCGCGAAGAACATGAGCTCAGAGGACAGCCAGACGATCGTCCCGACACTGACCAGGTTCGGCCGTCGGTACGACTGTGCTGTCGTCGTCGAAGTTATTGCGGATGCTGTCGCCACGGGCAGCATTATTGCGGCTCCGGTGTTCGGTCCGGCCAACGACCCCCCGTTAGGAGGAACAAACCGGCCATCAACCTGGGATAATTGGGACAAAACGCCTGTCAGACCCGGTGGCCTGGGATTGCATCCCGACGCAACGGTACGATCCAGGTGACCATACAGCTTCGAGCGATAGTGAGCGCGAAAGTGACGTCCTCTGGGAGCACCGACGACACGATGAGGGTCCTCGTCTACAGCGACGACGCCACCACCCGGGCCGAGGTCCGCCAGGCGATCGGCCGGCGGCCGGCGGCCGATGTGCCCCTCGTCGAGATCATCGAGTGCGCCACCGAGCCCAAGGTCCACCAGTGGCTCGGCTCCGGCGAGATCGACGTGGCGGTCCTCGACGGCGAGACCCAGCCCGCCGGCGGCATGGGCGTCTCCCGTCAGGCCAAGGACGAGGTCTACGACTGCCCGCCCGTCTGCCTGATCATCGCCAGGCGCGACGACCGCTGGCTGGCCGACTGGTCCAAGGCCGACGCCGTCGTCCCGCAGCCCATCGAGCCCATGGTCCTGGCCGACACCGTGGCCGACCTGATGCGCCGCCGCTCCTCCACCCGACTCAACGCGAAGTAGGTGCTCATGGACTCCCGGACGACCTGGCCCGCCCTGTTCTCCGCGCTCCTTTCCGGCGAGCATCTGACGGCCGACGAAGCGGCCTGGGCGATGCGGGAGATCTTCTCAGGCAATGCCACCTCCGCCCAGATCGCGGGCTTCGCGCTGGCCCTGCGCGCCAAGGGCGAGACGGTGGCCGAGGTGGTGGGCCTGGCCCGGACGATGCTGGAGTTCTCCACCCCGCTGACGGTCGAGGGGCCCGTCCTCGACGTCGTGGGCACGGGCGGCGACCGCGCCCACACCGTCAACGTCTCCACGATGGCCGCCATCGTGGCCGCCGCGGCCGGCGCCCGGGTCGTCAAGCACGGCAACCGGTCGGCGTCCTCCCTGTGCGGCGCCGCCGACGTCCTGGAGCACATGGGCATCAGGCTCGACCTGACGCCGGAGCAGACCGCGCGGGTGGCGCGCGAGGCGGGCATCGCCTTCTGCTTCGCCCCCGTCTACCATCCGGCGCTGCGCTTCGCCGGGCCGGCGCGCAAGGAGATCGGCGTCCCGACGGTCTTCAACTTCCTGGGCCCGCTGACCAACCCGGCCAGACCCAGCGCCCAGGCCATCGGCGTCTACGACGCCCGGATGCTGCCCGTCATCGCCGGGGTCTTCGCCGAGCGCGGCGTGTCGGCCCTGGTGTTCCGCGGCGACGACGGGCTCGACGAGCTGACCATCACCGGCACCTCCACGGTGTGGGTGGTCCGCGACGGCACGGCCACCGAGGCCAGGTTCGACCCCGCGGTGCTGGGCATCCCCAGGGCCGACGCGGGCGCGCTGCGCGGTGGCGACGTGCAGTTCAACGCCCAGGCCGTGCACGACCTGCTGGGCGGCAAGCAGGGGCCGGTGCGCGACGCCGTCCTGCTCAACGCCGCCGCCGCGCTGGTCGCCCACGACGGCGCCGGCGACGACCTCGACTCGGCGATGCTCAAGGGCTACGAGCGCGCCAGGCAGGCCGTCGACTCCGGCCTGGCCTCCGACACGCTGCGCCGCTGGGTCGAGGTCAGCAGCTCCTACCGCCCGTCGTGACCGTGAGCGCGCCCCTGAGGCGCGCTCACGTCTTCTGGCGGTACGTGGTACACGAAAGCCCTGGCAGCGCCTTCACGGCCTGCTCAGGGCCGTGCGGCGGTCACCCGGTCAGAAGGTGATGCTCGGGCCGTCCTTGAGCGTGCTCCACTTGAGCCATTCCTTCCAGTTCTCCTGCCAGTGTCCCCACCCGTTGGTGGGCTCCAGCTTCCGCGGCGACCCCGTGATGATGATCGGGTCCCCGATCAGGGTGTTCTTGATGAACCAGGCCGCGTCCTCCGGGCTGACGTTCACGCAGCCGTGGCTGACGTTGGAGTTGCCCTGCGAGCCGACCGACCAGGGCGCGCTGTGCACGTACTCGCCGCTGTTGGAGATGCGCACGGTGTTGTAGACGGTGAGCTGGTAGTAGCCGGACTGGCCCGGGCCGATGCCGGGCGAGGTCATGACGGTCACCGGCTCCCTCGACATCGCCAGGTGCACGCCCGAGGTGGTGTAGTACTTCCACTGGCCGCCCTGTCCGGCGCTCATCGGCATGGTGCGGATGCGCTTGCCGTCGCGGCGGACCGTCAGCACGTGCTCGTCGGTGGTGCCCTTGGTGATCTGGGCACGGCCGATCTTGAAGTCGAGGGTGACGTCGCGCTTGCCGTACAGGCCCGGGCCGCCGCGCACCCCGGCCAGCTTCGCCTCCAGCCGGACCTTCGTGTACGCCGGCCAGTAGTCCTCCGGCCGGAAGTCCACGTGGCTGTCGTCGAACCAGTGCCAGGCCCCCTCCACCGGCTTGGAGCTGCGGATGGTGAGGTTGCGCTCGACGGCCACCCGGTCGCTCACGGGCTTGTCGAAGGCGATCATGACGGGCATGCCGATGCCGACCGTCAGCCCGGTGTCGTCCCTGTTGGGGGTGACCGTCTGGATGTCGAACGTCTTGTCGCCCTTGACCGTGGTGAACGTGCTGGAGGTCTCGCTCTGCTTGCCCGAGGCGTCCACGCTGACGACGGTGACCGTGTAGCCGGCGCTGGGCCGGGCGGTGGCCGTGCTGCGCCAGCGGGTGCCGTCGCCGCTCAGGACGCCCTTGAGCCGCCCGGCCTTGCCGCCGTCCACCCGGACGCTCTTGATCGTGCCGCCGTGGGCGGAGACCACCACGGCCTGGTCGGTGGCCACGTTCACGGCCTTGTCCTGCGGCGTGATCGCCACCGCCGGCTGCCGCGCGACGGCGGCCAGTTCCTTCGTCTCGTTGGCCTCGCCGCTCAGCGAGCACGCCGTGAGCAGGGCCAAGGCCAACAAGCCTGCCGATCCGTTCGCCAAGCGCCTCACGAGTGCCCCCCTCGCCCAAGATCCAACCTTCTCCTCCCTTATTACCCTGAGTGATCTATTCACGACATCCGCCACCTGGTAAAGAACACGAAAAAGCGGGCGTCCTCCCCTATGGGAGAGACGCCCGCTTCGAGGTGCTAGGGGGTTCTCAGTGCGAGAAGTTGCCCCGGTAGTACTGGAACACGAACCCGATCATGGCCATGATGATCAGGAACACGCCGATCAGGAACATCCAGAACCCGATCACGAACCCGGCGAAGGCGAAGGCCGCCGCCAGGCACAGGAACAGCGGCCACCAGCTGCTCGGGCTGAAGAAGCCGATCTCGCCCGCGCCGTCGCTGATGTCGGCCTGCTTGTCGTCCTCCGGCTGGGCGCCGATGCGCCGCGCGGTGAACATCAGGTAGTAGCCCACCATGAAGGCGAAGCCGACCGAGATCGCCATGGCGGTGGTGCCCACGGGCTCACCGTGACCGGTCGCGGCCTTCGTCCAGAACCAGTAGCCGACGTCGACACCGGCGAAGAACAGGCCGCACAGCAGGAACAGCCAACCCTGGACCTTCATCAGGCCTCCACCTCCTGGGCGGACTTGGCGGACATGTGCGGGTAGTGCAGGTCGAACGCCGGGCGCTCGGACCGGATCCGCGGCAGCGAGGTGAAGTTGTGCCGCGGCGGCGGGCAGGAGGTCGCCCATTCGAGCGAGCCGCCGTAGCCCCAGGGGTCGTCGACGGTGACCTTGGGCGCCGAACGCCAGGTCTTCCAGACGTTGTAGAAGAACGGCAGCGTCGAGGCACCCAGGATGAACGCGCCGACCGACGAGATCATGTTCAGGTCGGTGAAGCCGTCGGCCGCGCTGTAGTCGGCGTAACGCCGCGGGAAGCCGATCATGCCCAGCCAGTGCTGGACGAGGAAGGTGGTGTGGAAGCCGATGAACAGCAACCAGAAGTGCACCTTGCCCAGCTTGTCGTCGAGCATCTTGCCGGTGAACTTGGGCCACCAGAAGTAGAAGCCTGCGAACATGGCGAACACGACCGTGCCGAAGACCACGTAATGGAAGTGGGCGACGACGAAGTAGGTGTCGCTGATCTGGAAGTCGAGCGGCGGCGAGGCCAGGATGACGCCGGTCAGGCCGCCGAGCAGGAACGTGATCAGGAAGCCGACCGAGAACAACATCGGCGACTCGAACGACAGGTGACCCCGCCACATCGTGCCGATCCAGTTGAAGAACTTCACGCCCGTCGGCACCGCGATGAGGAACGTCATGAACGAGAAGAACGGCAGCAGGACCTGCCCGGTCGGGAACATGTGGTGCGCCCAGACCGTGATGGACAGACCGGCGATCGCGATGGTGGCGCCGACCAGGCCGATGTAGCCGAAGATCGGCTTACGGCTGAAGACCGGCAGGACCTCGGTCACGATGCCGAAGAACGGCAGCGCGATGATGTACACCTCGGGATGGCCGAAGAACCAGAACAGGTGCTGCCACAGGATCGGCCCGCCGTTGGCCGGGTCGAAGATGTGCGTGCCCAGCTTCCGGTCGGCCTCCAGGGCCAGCAGCGCGGCGGCCAGCACGGGGAAGGCCATCAGCACGAGCATGCTGGTCAGCAGGACGTTCCAGGTGAAGATCGGCATGCGGAACATGGTCATGCCGGGGGCGCGCATGCAGATGATCGTGGTGATGAAGTTCACCGAGCCGAGGATCGTGCCGAGGCCCGACAGGGCCAGTCCCATGATCCACAGGTCGCCGCCGATGCCGGGCGAGTGGATCGCGTTCGACAGCGGCGTGTAGGCGAACCAGCCGAAGGAGGCCGCGCCGCCCGGCGTGAGGAAGCCGGACACGGCGATGATGCTGCCGAACAGGTAGAGCCAGTAGCTGACCATGTTCAGACGCGGGAAGGCCACGTCGGGGGCGCCGATCTGGAGCGGCATCAGCTCGTTGGCGAAGCCGGCGAACAGCGGCGTCGCGAACATCAGCAGCATGATCGTGCCGTGCATGGTGAACAGCTGGTTGAACTGCTCGTTGCTGGTGATCTGCAGCCCGGGCTGCGCCAGCTCGGCCCTCATGATCAGCGCCATGACGCCGCCGATCAGGAAGAAGGCGAACGACGTGATCAGGTACAGGTGTCCGATGATCTTGTGATCAGTCGAGGACAGCCACTTGGCGATGATCTGGCCCTTGGTGACGGGCCGGACCGGTGCGCGAAGCGGTTCTTGGATGGCGGTCACTGGGCACTTCCAGCCTGGGTCGCGATGTACTTGTCGAACTCAGCCTGCTTGACGAGCTTCACCTTGAACAACATCCGGCTGTGGTCGACACCGCACAGCTCGGCGCACCGGCCGGCGTAGATGCCCGCGCGGTCGTCGCCGAGGGTCTTGATCTCGAACTTGCGCCCGGGGTTGCCCTCCGGGATGCCGGGGATGATGTCCCGCTTGAACAGGAACTCGGGCACCCAGAACGAGTGGATCACGTCGTCGGTCGACAGGTCGAACTCGACCTTGGTGTTGGTCGGCAGGATCAGCTCGGGGCCGTTGCGGTAGTCGCTCACCGGCATGCCGGGCACGGGCTGCAACGTCTTGCCGTTGTAGGTCGTGGTGAAGCGCCAGCTCCACTGGTAGGCCTCGACCTTGACCTTGACGGGCGCGTCGCCTGCGACGTCCGTGAGGACCTTGCTGTCGCGGGCGGTGAAGAAGAAGAACACCGACACCATGACGAGCGGGACCACCGTGTAGAGGATCTCGATCGGCAGGTTGTAGCGCACCTGGGGCGGCAGCTCGGCCTTCCCCTTGCGCTTGCGGTGGAAGATCGCGGCCCAGACGATCAGGACGATGACGACGACGCCCGTGGCGAGTGCGGCGATCCAGGCCCCGTTCCACAGATGCTGAACGACCTTGGCCTGCTCGGTCACGCCCTCGGGCAGCAGGCCGTTGGACCAGTCGAACTTGGGAACGTCATTAGCACACGCCGTAGCAGTGGCCAGCAGCAACGCCAAAGCGGCGGCGCGCGGCACCCTGCGCCGGGCCAACGAACGCCGCGTCGTACGGCGAGTCGGACTCACGGATCGCCTACCCCACAGATGAAGCCCAAGAGTCTTTCCCTTGGGTGCTCGTATTTCCAAATGCACAGCTGATTGCAGACACATTAGCGTGCAGGTGTCCCGCCCTACCGCGCGACCCCTCGATGGCGCCGCAAGTGGGACGATGTGTCTCGTGGCGTATTTCGACGCGGCCTCGAGCGAGCCGCTGCACCCTCAGGCACGCGAGGCGCTGCTGGCGGCGATCGACGTCGGCTGGGCCGACCCCGCGAGACTGTACACCCAGGCCCGCCGCGCTCACCTGCTGCTGGAGCAGGCCCGCACGGAGGTGGCCGAGGCGCTCGGCGCGCGCCCCGACGAGGTGTCGTTCACCTCGTCCGGCACGCAGGCCGCGCATCTCGGCGTGCTCGGCACCCTACACGGCAGGCGCAGGGTCGGGCGTCATCTGGTCACGGGTGCGGTCGAGCACTCCAGCGTGCTGCACGCGGCCGGCGTGCACGAACGCGACGGCGGCACGGTCGAGACCGTGGGCGTGAATCTCGAAGGCCGGGTCGACCTCGACGCGTTCGCGCGCGCGGTCGCGGCTCCCGGCACCGCGCTGGCCTGCCTGCAGACGGCCAACCACGAGGTCGGCACGGTGCAGCCGGTCGCCGAGGCCGCCGCCGCGTGCCGGGCCCACGGGGTGCCGCTGCTGGTCGACGCGGCCCAGACCGCGGGCCGCATGCCGATCCCGCCCGGCTGGTCGGTGCTGACCGCGAGCGCCCACAAGTGGGGCGGTCCGGCCGGGGTGGGCGTGCTGGCGGTGCGCAAGGGCACCCGTTTCCGCTCGTTCCTGCCCGAGGACGAGCGGGAGCGGCGGCGGGTGCCGGGGTTCGAGAACGTGCCGGGCATCGTGGCCGCGGCGGCGGCGCTGCGGGCGATGAGCGCCGAGGCGGCCCAGGAGCAGGCGCGGCTGTCCACGCTCGTCGCCAGGATCAGGGAGACCGTCCCGAAGATCGTGCCGGACGTCGAGGTGATCGGCGACCCGGTCGGCCGGGCGCCCCACATCGTGACCTTCTCCTGCCTCTATGTCGACGGCGAGGCGCTGCTCACCGAGCTGGACAAGGCCGGATTCGCCGTATCGTCCGGAAGCTCGTGCACCGCTAGTACGCTTCGTCCATCGCACGTCCTCGAAGCGATGGGCGTGCTGACGCACGGGAACGTCCGGGTGTCGCTGCCCAGGGGCACGTCCGCCGCCGAGGTCGACCGGTTCCTGGCCGTGCTGCCCGAGCTGGTACGCCGCATCCGGCACGACGCAGGAGTCGCATGACCGAGGTAACTCAGCCGTCATTGACGATCGACGCGCTCGGGAAGAAGTGCCCGATCCCGATCATCATGCTCGCCGAGCAGATCAACCACGTGCCGCTCAACGCCGTGGTGGCGGTGCTGGCCGACGATCCGGCGGCCTACACCGACGTGCCGGCGTGGTGCCGGCTGAAGTCCCACCGCCATGTGGCCTCGTACGAGCTGCCCGAGGGCGGCTGGGCCATCCACGTGATGCGCAACTACTGATGGTTTGTGGGTAGGGCCCTCCCCTGAGGGCACTTCGACCATTCGGGGGAGACATGGCCAAGGCGAACGAGACCGCCCGCGACGTGATGAGCACGGGCGCGGAGTGCATCGCCGCGCACGAGACGCTCGACCGGGCGGCGCAGATGATGCGCAACAGCAACGTGGGCGCGCTGCCCGTGTGCGGGCCCGACGACCGGGTGACGGGCATCATCACCGACCGCGACATCGTGATCAAGTGCGTCGCGGCCGGTCACGACCCGGCGCAGGTGACGGCGGGCGAGCTGGCGACCGGCCTGGTCTGGGTCCCGGCGGACGCCACCGTGCAGGAGGCGCTGACGCGCATGGAGGAGAACCAGATCAAGCGGCTGCCCGTGCTGGAGGGCGACCGCATCGTCGGCATGATCAGCGAGGCCGACCTCGCCCGCTGCCTGCCCGACGACCAGCTCGCCGAGTTCGTGCACCGGGTGTACGCCAGCCGCTGACGCCGGCGCGGGATCGCCCCGCCACGCCGTACGGCGGGCGGGGCGTACGGCTGTCAGGGGTGGTAGCAGCGCACGTGGTCGGCGATCTCGGCCGCGGCCTCGGCGCCGTAGGCGGCCGAGAAGCGCTCCAGGAAGACCTTCTGCCCCAGCTCGTACTCCTGGCCGCCGACGCGCTCCAGCACGTGCGTGGCCGTGAGGTTGCCGATCTGGCCGCAGCGCTCCAGCGGCAGGCCCCAGGCCAGGCCGGACAGGAAGCCGGCGCGGAAGGCGTCGCCGACGCCCGTGGGGTCGGCCTTGCCCCGCTCGGGGGCCGGGGCGACCTGGATGGAGGGCTCGCCCTTGCGGTCGATGACCGCGCCCTTGGGGCCGAGCGTGGTGATCCGGACGCCGACCCGGTCGAGGATCTCCTCGTCGGACCAGCCGGTCTTCTGCTCGATGAGCCCCTTCTCGTAGTCGTTGGAGAACAGGTAGGCGGCGCCGTCGACGAGCTGCCTGATCTGCTCGTCCGCCATGCGGGCGAGCTGCTGGGAGATGTCGGCGGCGAAGGGGATGCCGCGCTGGCGGCACTCGTCGGTGTGCCGCAGCATCGCGTCGGGGTCGTTGGGGCTGATCAGCACCAGGTCGAGGCCGCCGAGCCGGGTGGCGACCGGCTGCAGCTCGATCAGCCGCGCCTCGGCCATCGCCCCGGTGTAGAAGGAGGCGATCTGGTTGTGGTGCTCGTCGGTGGTGCACAGGAAACGCGCGGTGTGCTGCGTCTCGGAGATGTGCACGGACTCGCAGTCGACGCCGTGGCGCTCCAGCCAGGAGCGGTAGTCGGCGAAGTCGTTGCCGACGGCGCCCACCAGGATCGGCTTGAGGCCGAGGCAGCCCATGCCGAAGGCGATGTTGGCCGCGCAACCGCCACGACGGATCTGAAGGTCGTCGACCAGGAACGAGAGCGACACCCGGTCGAGTTGCTCGGCGATGAGCTGGTCGCCGAAGCTTCCTGGGAACGTCATCAGGTGGTCAGTCGCGATGGAGCCGGTTACGGCGATGCGCACGGGATTCTTCTTCCTCGTTGTCAGCAGGCCAATGAGCCCCCCGAGAATACGCGAAGGTCCCGCTCGCACAAAGGCGGGCGGGACCCCACGGACCGAAGCCGTGACCCCTTAGTTGAACGAGTCGCCACAGGCGCAGGAGCCGGTGGCGTTGGGGTTGTCGATGGTGAAGCCCTGCTTCTCGATGGTGTCGACGAAGTCGATGCTGGCGCCCAGCAGGTACGGGGCGCTCATGCGGTCGGTGACCACACTGACGCCGCCGAAGTCCGTCACCACGTCACCGTCCATGGAACGGTCGTCGAAGAAGAGCTGGTAGCGCAGGCCGGAGCAACCACCCGGCTGCACGGCGACCCTCAGCTGCAGACCCTCCTCGCCCTGCTGCTCCAGCAGGCTCTTGACCTTCGCGGCGGCCGCGTCAGTCAGGATCAGGCCCTGCGTCGTGGTCTCGCTGCTCTCAACCGTCATCTGCTGACTCCCTAACCCGGCTGTCTGATTCCGACGTCCTACTGATGACGCTACCAACACCTCGCCCATGCCACACATTCCCGGGTCCCCTACCCCCGGAATAACCACATTCGTCCGTGTGTCATAGTGAGTATCGTCAAATCGACGATAAGGGGGTATGGCGATGGCCACCCAGACCGGTCTGCCGCTCTTCGTCCTCGGGCAGGGCGCCGATCCGCACAGCGAGAAGGGCGTCGAGTGTCCCGGCGAGCTGCCGCCCGCGTCCGACCCTGACCTGGTCGAGCGCGCCCGCAAGGCCAAGGAGGCGCTGGGCGACCGCCTGTTCGTGCTGGGCCACCACTACCAGCGCGACGAGGTCATCCAGTTCGCCGACGTGACGGGCGACTCCTTCAAGCTCGCCCAGCAGGCCGCCGCGCGGCCCGAGGCGGAGTTCATCGTCTTCTGCGGCGTGCACTTCATGGCCGAATCCGCCGACATCCTGACCGGTGACGCCCAGAAGGTGGTGCTGCCCGACCTCGCCGCCGGGTGCTCCATGGCCGACATGGCCACGTTCGACCAGGTGGAGGAGTGCTGGGAGGCCCTTGAGGATGCCGGTCTGGCCGGCGAGGTGGTCCCCGTCACGTACATGAACTCCAGCGCCGACATCAAGGCGTTCTGCGGGCGCAACGGCGGCGTGGTGTGCACCTCCTCCAACGCCAAGAGGGCCCTCGACTGGGCGTTCGAGCAGGGCCGCAAGGTGCTGTTCCTGCCCGACCAGCACCTCGGGCGCAACACGGCGGTCCTGGAGATGGGCATGTCGCTGGAGGACTGCGTGGTCTGGAACCCCCACCGCCCCGGCGGCGGGCTGACCCGCGAGCAGCTCGACCGGGCGCGGATGATCCTGTGGAAGGGCCACTGCTCGGTGCACGGCCGCTTCACGGCCGAGTCCGTCGACGACGTTCGCGCGCGCATCCCCGGCGTGAACGTGCTCGTCCACCCCGAGTGCCGGCACGAGGTGGTGCTCAAGGCCGACCACGTGGGCTCGACCGAGCACATCATCAAGACCCTCCAGGCCGCTCCCGCCGGTTCGAGCTGGGCCATCGGCACCGAGCTGAACCTGGTCAAGCGGCTGGCCACCATGTTCCCCGACAAGAACGTCTCGTTCCTGGACCGCACGGTCTGCTACTGCTCCACCATGAACCGGATCGACCTGCCGCACCTGGTGTGGGCCCTGGAGTCGCTCGTCCTGGGCGACGTCGTCAACCGGATCACGGTGGACGAGGACACCGCCCACTGGGCCAGGGTCGCCCTGGACCGCATGCTGGCCCTCCCGTAACGCCCTCCCCTCGCGGGGAGGGACCCGGCCCGTGGCGAGGAGCGCCCGCCCTCGCCGCGGGCCGGCGTGCTCATGCCGCCGTCAGGCGAAGTCGTAGCCGACGCGGACGGTCACCGTCAGGGTCTGGCGGCCCGGGCTGACCGAGGAGCCGGCGTCGGCCGCCGCGGCCATCGCGAACAGCGGCTGGGGGCCGCCTCCCCGGACCTCCTCGGAGATCGACACGACCGGGCCGAGCGGGCGTCCGGCCAGCTCGGCGTACTGGGCGGCCTTGGCCGCGGCGTCCCTGAAGGCGCCGGTCCTGGCCTCGCCGAGGACGGCCGCCGGGTCGGACAGCTCGAAGGTCACGCCGTTGAGCCGGGCCTCCTCGCCCACGCCGGCGACCGTGTCGATGACGGCGTCGGCCCGCGACAGGTCCCTGACGACCACCTCGACGCCCTGGGCCGCCCGGTAGGCGGAGACCTTCGGGTAGACCTCGTACTCGGGGCCGAGTGAGAGCTCGACCGTGCGCACGTCGTGGGCCGCGATCCCGGCCCCGGCCAGCGCGCCGGCCAGCCGGGCCGCGGCGGCCCTGACCGCCGTGAACGCCTCGGACGCCGACGACCTGCGCACCTCGACGCCCGCCAGCAACCGCAGGACGTCGGGCGCCGCCTGCACGCTGCCCTCACCGACGACGGAGATGTCCACGCCTGCCCCCCTCGACTGGGTTCGCCTCGATCCTACGGGCGTGTCCTGCCCCCGCCTACGGCCGTGTCACACGGCGTCCACGATCGACCCTGGATCGTCCAGCTCGATCCGGCGCCCCGAGCCGGGCAGCAGGACGAGCTTGGCGTCGAGGTAGCCCGCCAGGCGCTCCTGGCGGGCGTCCCGGGCGCCGGCGCCGAGCACGGTGACCGGGATGTCGGGAAAAGGGTGACCGGCCCTGATGCTGCGGAGGTCGGCGGCCATGTCGCGGCGGGCCAGCCACTCCCCCGCCACCGCCGCGGGCACCTTGCCCATGCGGTACACGCCGAACGGGTCGCCCGTGCCCGTGACCAGGCGGTGCGCCGGCGGTCCGGCCAGCCGGGCCAGCACGTTCGCGCCCCACGTGCCGCCCAGCGCGGGCAGCCACGCGCCCAGGACGGCGGCGAGCGCGAGCGGCCGGCGTCCGGGCGGCGGGCTCGGGTCCACCAGGACGAGCTTGGCCACGCACAACGGGTGCAGCCGGGCGAAGGCCTCGGCGTGCCAGCAGGACAGGCCGTGCGCCACCAGGGTGACCTGGGACGGGTGCGAGGGGGCCAGCGCGGCCAGCCGGGCCACCTCGGCGTACAGGGTGGGCCGGTCGGTCGCCGGCGGGCTGAGCCCGAGCCCCGGCCGGTCGAAGCGCACGACCCGGTGGCAGGCGGCCAGCCCGGCGGCCACGGCGTCCCAGTGGAACCAGGCGCCCCCGAGGCCCGCCGTGATGAGCACGCCGGGGCCCGCGCCCTGGTCGACGACGTGCGGGGGGCCGCAGTGGGCCTCCTCGCCGTCGTGGACGAGCAGCCTGAGCGCCACGTACACCACCCAGACGGCGATCATCGTGAGCTGGATCCGGTGCGCGACGCCGGCGAGCCGCCCGGCGGCCAGGGCGACCAGCATGAGCCCGGTGGCCCCCGCGCTCAGGCCGGTGAACAGCCACGACACCCATGAGCGCCAGCGCGCCGACAGCAGCGCCATGGCGGTCAGCACGGCCGTCATGGCCAGCGCGCCGGCCACCATGTGGAGCCGGTGGGCGATCCCGTCGCCGACGCAGGTGGGGTCGCTGAGCACGGCGCAGTCGAGCGGGATCAGGCCGGAGACGACCGTCAGCAGCCCGAACGCGGCCAGCGCGAGCCAGCCCGCCCACTCGCGCGCCACCCTCGGCAGCGTCGCCACGGCCGCCAGGCAGGCCAGCCCGGACAGCACGTCGCTGACCCGGAACAGGCGTGTCCAGGGCTGGTCGCGGGCGGCCAGCTCGCTGACGTAACCGTCGGTCCTGTCCACGGCGGGCGTGGTGAACTGGCCGGTGATCCACGCGCTGTACAGCACGGCCGCCACGATGAGCGCCGATGCCGCGGCGATGAACAACCTTCGCTCCACGTGATGATTACATCACCAGCCGTGGTCAAAGGCCCGGAGCACCCCATACCGGGAACCATCGGCTGAGGTCGGCCTCCAGTGGCAGCTCGCCCTCCAGAGCCCCTCGAACCTGCAGTTCGAGGGCGTTGTCACGCCTGTTCCCGGGCAGCGGCGCGAACGGGTAGAACGTGCCGCGCTTGTACAGGTACACGACCGCCAGCCGCTTCCCGCCGGGATCGGCGAACGACACCAGCGAGCACAGCAACGAGGGCCCGAACCCGGCCGACTCCAGCGAGGAGTTGACCGCGTGCAGCTCGGTGACCAGGTCGCCGACGGCGTCCGGCGTGCGGCGGACCAGCAGCCAGGTGTAGCCGTAGCCGTCGTCGGACTCCTCGACGCGCCCGCCGAGCAGCGCCTTGACGTCGCTCTCCAGCGTGGCGAACGCGCCGCCCTCCGCGGCCCTGAACGACACCGAGCCGAGACCGGTGGGGACGAGACCGGTCGCGGCCTGGAGCGTCACGGCCGCGGACGGCAGCGCGAACAGCGCGTCGAGGTTGGGCTTGACCGGCTTGGACCGGCCCAGCAGCGAGTCGAGCCAGCCCATACGGCCTCAGCCCCTTCCGAGCTGCTTGGAGATGGACGCGAGGAGTTCGAGCCGCCGTTCCAGCGGCGGGTGCGTCGAGAACAGGTTCGCCAGCGTCTCCCCCCTGGCCAGAGCCGGGGCGAAGTAGAAGGCGTTGAACGGCGCCGCCTCGCGCAGGTCGGTCGTCGGGATGCGCGCCATGTCGCCGGTGACCTTGGTCAACGCGCTGGCCAGGGCCGAGGGACGCTGCGTGAGCAGGGCTCCGGCCCGGTCGGCGGCCAGCTCGCGGTAGCGCGACAGGGCTCTGGTGAGCAGGAAGCTGACGGCGTACACGACGATCGAGACGAGCATGATGATCAGCCCGACCGGTATGCCGCCCTGGCCGTTGTCCCGCCGCCCGCCGAAGCCGGCGTACAGGGCGAACCTCGTCATGAGGCCCGCGACGATGCCCAGGAACGAGGCGATCGTCATGACGGCGACGTCGCGGTGGGCGACGTGCGACAGCTCGTGGGCCAGGACGCCTTCGAGCTCCTGCGGCTCCAGGCGGCGCAGGATGCCCGTCGTCACGCAGACGACGGCCCGCTTCTGGTTGCGGCCGGTGGCGAAGGCGTTGGGGACGTCGGAGTCGGCGATCGCCACCCGTGGCTTGGGCATGTCGGCCAACGCGCACAGCCGGTCGATCAGGCCGTGGAGCTCGGGGGCCTCCTGTGGGGAGACCTCCCGTCCGTGCATCGCGAACAGGGCGATGCGGTCGGACAGGAAGTACTGCACCAGCAGCAGCCCCCCGGCGAGCACCAGCACGGTCAGGGCGCGCACGCCGAGGGCGATCAGCACCCCGACGAACACCACGTACAGCAGCCCCAGCAGGAACATCGTCACGACCATGCGGCGGGTCAGGCCGCTGTCGGACGCGAACCGCGTGCCCACGGGGATCAGCCCGGAATGAGGCCTTGGTCGCCCAGCATCTCCCGGACCTCCTCGATCGAGGCGTCCGCGGGGGGAAGGATCAGCTCTGACGGCTCAAGGCTGTCGTCGGGAAGCGCCTTGCCCACATGGCGCACCTTGTCGAGCAACGCGTGCAGCTTGACGCGGAAGGCCTTCTCGTCACCGGTCTCGATGGCGGCCTCAAGCTCGCTGTCGAGCTCGTTGAGCACCGTGATGTCGTCCGGCGAGATCTCGACCTGGCCCTCGCCCATGATTCTGACGATCATGCGTTCTCCCCGGGCTGACGCAGCTGCTGGGTGTGACCCTGCTGCGGCTGGGCCTGCTGCTGGGGCTGCCCCTGCTCGATGGCGCTCTTGGGCGCCGGGCCCTGGCCCAGCTCGGACTTCATCCGGGCCAGCTCCAGCTCGACGTCCATGCCGCCGCCCATGCGGTCGAGCTCGGCCTGGATGTCGTCGCCGCGGGTGCCGCTGAAGTCGTCGAGCGCGCCGCTGGCCAGCAGCTCGTCGATCGCGCCCGCGCGGGCCTGCATCTGCGCCGTCTTGTCCTCGGCGCGCTGGATCGCCAGGCCGACGTCGCCCATCTCCTCCGAGATGCCGGAGAACGCCTCGTTGATGCGCGTCTGGGCCTCGGCGGCGGTGTAGGTCGCCTTGATCGTCTCCTTCTTCGTGCGGAAGGAGTCGACCTTGGCCTGCAGCCGCTGGGAAGCCGTGGTCAGCTTCTCCTCCTCGGCCTGCAGGTTGTCGTGCTGGACCTTGAGGTCGGCCATCTGCCCCTGCAGATTGGACCGCCGCTGCAGGGCCTCACGCGCGAGGTCCTCGCGCCCGACGGACAGCGCCTTGCGGCCCTGGTCCTCGTAGCGCCTGGCCTGGGCCTCCAGGCCGTTGATCTGCAGTTCTACCCGCTTGCGCGAGGTGGCCACGTCGGCCACCCCTCGACGCACCTTCTGCAGCAACTCGAGCTGCCGCTGATAGGAGTAGTCAAGCGTCTCGCGCGGATCCTCCATCTTGTCCAGGGCCTTGTTGGCCTTGGACTTGAAGATCATCGAAAGTCTCTTCATCACGCTCATGCGCGTCGGCCGTCCCCTTCTAGGTCGTGCTGGTGTTCACCCAATGCAGCGCAGCCGCCTTGGGATTACCCTACGCATAACGCACGGGGGCGTCACTAAGTTGCAGTCCAGGTAGGGTTGACGTGTGTTGCGACGCCGATCCCAAACCTCCGTGGACGACACCCCCGTCCCCGTTGACGATCCTAAGCCCCAGGGTAAAGGTCGTCCCACACCCAAGCGCCGGGATGCCGAGGGCAGACGACGCCAGCCGGTCTCCGCGCCGAAGGACCGCAAGGAGGCCTATCGGCAGATGCGGACCAAGCAGGCCGCCGAGCGCGACCGGGCCCGCAAGGGCATGCTCGCAGGTGACGAGCGGTTTCTTCCCGTTCGCGACAAGGGTCCGGCGCGCAAGTTCGCGCGCGACTGGGTCGACTCGCGACGCCTGCCGAGCCAGTACTTCCTGCCGTTCTCGCTACTGATCCTGCTGGCGACCTGGGTGCCGTGGCCGATCGAGGTCCGCGCGCAGGTGCTCAACATCGTGATCGCGGTCGGCTGGCCGATCATGATGGTCGGCGTCCTGTTCACCTCCGTCTACGTGGCGTGGAAGGTGAAGAAGGAGGTCGCGGCCAAGCTTCCCAACGAGAGCGTCAAGGGCGTCGGCTTCTACGCGGCGATGCGGGCTTTGCAGATCCGCAAGCTGCGGTTCCCGCCGCCCACGGTGCTTCCGGGCGGCAAGCCCGCACCGCCCAAGAAGTAGCCCTGTTTTCCCGATTTTTCGGGAAACGGCCTATCGGCGACGCCCGCGTGCCCATCACCGTCCGGTGGTGGGCACTCGTGCTTCCTCCTCACGCCCGCCTTCAGCGTGCCGGTTTCCAGCGCAGGTGGCCGCGGGTGACGACCGGGCGGCGGCCGTCGATCGTCCCGCCGCGTTCGAGGGCGTCGGCGACGGTCCGCAGCAGCGTGTACGACGACCGCAGCCGCCTGCTCGTGGCCCCGGACACCGTCCCGTCGGCGGAGCTGACGGTGGCGTACGCCGTAGTGCCGTCGAAGGCGGTGTAGGACAGGAACGGGATCAGCAGGCCGTCCCAGGTGCCGGCCGGCCGGCGGGCGCACATCTCGCGCCAGGCGTCCCTGATGCCGCGGACGGTGAGCTGCTGGCGCGCCCCGGGGCGGAAGCCCAGCACGCCGGCCCCGCGCGCGCCGTTGTGACGCAGCAGGGAGGCGCGCAGGGCGTCCGGGAAGTCCACGCCCATCTGCGACTCGGCCACGGCGATCGTGCGCGCCCTGACCGGGCCGCCGAGCGTGCGGTAGGTGCGGGGGGCGTTGCGCCTGAGCCAGCGTTCGATGCGCCGCCACTGGCCGTCCACGGCCCGCTTGACGTCGGGCGCGACCCTGCGGGGGTCGATCGGGCGGCGCCGGGGCGCGCAGTTGGGGGCCTGGGCGGCGGACGCGGCCGGAGTCGGCTCGCCGGTCGCCACAGGGTCGGCCGGAGGCTCAACGGGCGTCGCGTTCCCGGTGTGGACCGGGAGCGGCTCCTGCTGCTCGGTGACGGCGCGCACGAGGGCCGTGGCGCCGCGCTGCACCGACGTACCCACCAGGGCGAACCCCAGCGTCAGGGCCACGACGACCGCGATGACCAGCCACGACAGGAACGTTCCCGCACCTCGGGCCCGCCGTGCGGGCGCGGGGACGGACGGCGGCGGCTCGGCCTGCGGCAGACGGGCGCGGCGGCGTAACCGCACCGCGAGGGCGATCAGGACGGCCGCGGTGAGAGCCTGGCGGACGAGCTTGAGCACGTCGCGCACCCTATCCCGAAACGAATCGGTTCATGTGACGCTCTAAGGTCGAACGTATGGAATTCCGACACCTCGGCCGCAGCGGTCTCCTGGTCAGCGAGATCAGCTACGGCAACTGGCTCACCCACGGCTCCCAGGTCGAGGAGGACGCCGCCAAGCTGTGCGTGCAGGCGGCGCTCGACGAGGGCATCACCACCTTCGACACCGCGGACGTCTACGCGGGGACGAAAGCCGAGGAGGTGCTCGGCCGGGCGCTCACGGGCGTCCGCAGGGAGTCGCTGGAGATCTTCACCAAGGTCTACTGGCCCACCGGCCCCGGCAAGAACGACCGCGGGCTGTCCCGCAAGCACATCACCGAGTCGATCAACGCCTCGCTGCGCCGCCTCCAGACCGACTACGTCGACCTGTACCAGGCCCACCGCTTCGACAACGAGACGCCCCTCGAGGAGACGCTCAAGACGTTCGACGACCTCGTACGGCAGGGCAAGGTGCTCTACGTCGGCGTCAGCGAGTGGACGGCCGAGCAGATCGGCCGGGCGCTGAAGATCGCCGACGAGATGGGCTTCGACCGGATCGTGTCGAACCAGCCCCAGTACTCGATGTTGTGGCGGGTCATCGAGTCGGAGGTCGTGCCGCTGAGCGAGCGTGAGGGCGTCGGCCAGATCGTCTGGTCGCCGATCGCGCAGGGCGTGCTCACCGGCAAGTACCTGCCCGGCCAGCAGCCGCCGCAGGGCTCGCGGGCGACCGACGCGAGCGGCAGCGCCATGATCGCGCGTTACCTGAACGACGACGTGCTCACCCGCGTGCAGGAGCTCAAGCCGATCGCCGACGACCTCGGCCTGACCATGGCCCAGCTGGCCGTCGCCTGGGTGCTGCAGAACCCGAACGTCTCCAGCGCCATCGTCGGCGCCACCCGCCCCGAGCAGGTGCGCGACAACGTCAAGGCGGCCGGCGTCAAGCTGGAGGACGAGGTGCTCAAGCGCATCGACGACGTGCTCGGCACGGTCGTGGAGCGCGACCCGGCCAAGACGGTGAGCCCGGCCACCCGTCCCTGACCCGAGGTGACGAGAACCCCTTGAGCCGCGATGCGCTCAAGGGGTTCTTCCTTTTCCCGGATCACTCCGGACGCAATGACATCCCGGTGTATTCGACGCGGTCCTCGTCGAGCAGCGCCACCTGCTCGACTCCGGATTCGAGCAGGTCGCGCCAGTTCTCCCCGAGCCAGGACTCCGCATCGGCCTGACTCGGAAAAATCTC
The DNA here is from genome assembly GCF_053596455.1 of Nonomuraea sp. NPDC001699. Classification (NCBI taxonomy): domain Bacteria; kingdom Bacillati; phylum Actinomycetota; class Actinomycetes; order Streptosporangiales; family Streptosporangiaceae; genus Nonomuraea; species Nonomuraea sp. NPDC001699. The sequence goes on from NZ_JBSFGF010000003.1 coordinate 488,626, forward strand.
TCGCGGCAAAGGGCGGTCCGTCACCTCACCACCATTTGCATCTTCATAACGCCACCGCCATGTCATGCCATACGCTCCTTCTCCGCGGGTTCGCCGGCGCTTTCCCTCCGACGGCACTGGAACCCTACTCCCGAGCTCGGAAGTCCATCGAGGCCGCGCGCGTGCCGTGTCGCGGCGGGGCCGGCGGGGCCGTCCTGGGGGGCCGTCCGGCTCGTCGTCGTGTGCGGCCTGGCGGGCGGTTCTTGTCCGGGCGCGTAGCCTCTGGGCGGTGAAGCTTCTTCTCTCCGGGACCGCGGGTGAGGCGGGATGGCCCGCGGACGGGTGCGCGTGCGCCTCCTGCGCCCGGCTCCCCCGCCACGGTCGCCGCCCTTTCGACCTGGTCGTGGACGACGTGGCCCGTTTCCCCTTCACCGGCGAGGGCGCGTTCGGCGACGGGCTCGGGCTGGCAGGGGCCGGGGGCGAGGCCGTCCTGTGCCTGCCGCCGGGCCGCGAGCCCCCCGCCGACGGTCCCGCGCGGTACGACGTCGTCGTGCTCGACCTGCTCGACCGCCCGCAGCGGCTCGGCGAGCTGCGCCGGGCCGGGCTGGCCGACGACCGCACCATGGTGGTGGCCGCGTGGCTGGACCACCGGATCAGATCGGAGGAGGAGCTGGCCAGGCGGCTGCGGCTGTGGGGGGCGGTGGCCGTGCCGGACGGGACGGTCCTGGAGAGCGGCCGGACGGTACGCGGGACGCCGCCGCGCCGGGCGTTGCTGCTCGGCGGGTCCAGGTCGGGCAAGTCGGCCGAGGCGGAGCTGCGGCTGGCGGCCGAGCCGTACGTCACCTACGTCGCCACCGGCGGCGACGGCGCGGCGGACGGCGAGTGGGCGGCGCGGGTGCGGGCGCACAAGGAACGGCGGCCCGCGCACTGGGACACGGTCGAGACCACGGACCTGGCGGGTGTCATCGGCGCGGCGAGCACGCCCTTGCTGATCGACGGGCTGGGCACGTGGCTGGCGGCGGTGTTCGACGAGCACGGGGCATGGGACGGCGACCGCGCGCCGGTCGAGCGGCGCTGCGCGGAGCTCGTCGCGGCGTGGCGGGGCACGCCGGTGCCGCTCGTGGCGGTCTCGGACGAGGTGGGGATGGGCGTGGTGCCCGCCACGTCCGCCGGTCGGGCCTTCAGGGACGCGCTCGGCAGGCTCAACGAACGGCTCGCCGCCGAGTCCGAGTACGTCGCCCTGGTGGTCGCCGGACGCCCCCTGGAGCTCTGACCCCGCGAGCGGGAGTCCACGACCTGCGGAAGAAGGGCCTTACGGGCGGACGGCTCTGGCGTACCAGCGGCCGTCGAGGCGGTCCACCTGCAGCGGCCGGCCGAAGCACTCGGACAGGTTGCCGGCCGTGAGCACCTCCGACACCGGCCCCGCGGCCAGCAGCCGCGAGTCGCGCATGAGCAGCGCGTGCGTGGTGGTCGCGGGCACCTCCTCCAGGTGGTGGGTCACCGTGACCGTGGTCAGGACGGGCCGGGTGGCGGCCAGGTGCTCGACCGCGGTGATGAGGTCCTCGCGCGCCGGCAGGTCGAGCCCGGCGAACGGCTCGTCGAGCAGCAGCACGGCGGGCTCGGCCATGAGCGCCCTGGCCACCCTGACCCGGGCCCGCTCCCCTTGCGAGCACACCCGGAACGGCCGCTCGGCCAGGTCCTTGCAGCCCAGGTCGGCCAGCAGGCGGCCGGCGCGCTCGCGTTCGGCGTCGCCGTACTTGTCCCACAACGGGACGCTGGTGCCGGTGTGGCCGGTCAGGACGACCGTGTGGGCGGTGGCGCCCTCCTGCTCCATCAGTTCCTCGTCGACCAGCCGCTGGCTCGCGGCGACCAGGCCGATGTGGCGGCGCAGCTCCCGCAGGTCGATCCGGCCGAGCCGGTGGCCGAGCACCCTGACCGTGCCCTCGCTCGGGTGGCGGACCGCTCCGGCCAGGGAGAGCAGGGTGGTCTTGCCCGCGCCGTTGGGGCCGAGGATCACCCAGTGGTCGCCGTACTCCACCTGCCAGTCGATGGCGTCGAGCAGCGTTTTGCCGACAACCCGGACAGCTACACCTTCGAGTTCAAGCACGTGCATTCCCGCCACATTAGTCGGCCCTAGGATCGGTCGTTATGCGGCTTGCTGAGCTGACCCATGGGCTGCGCCTCGCGATCGGCACGCTCAGCGCCGTTCCCGTGCGGGTCGAACGGGTCGATCGGAAGGTCGCCGGGTGGGCCATGGTGGCGGCTCCGGCGGTCGGGCTGGGGCTCGGCGCGGTGGCGGGCCTGGCGCTGCTGCTTCCTGGGCCGCCGCTGCTGGGCGCGGGGCTCGCGCTCGCGCTGCTGGCCGCGCTCACCCGCGGGCTGCACCTGGACGGGCTGGCCGACCTCGCCGACGGCCTGGGCAGCGGCAAGCCCGCCGACGCGGCCCTCGACATCATGAAAAAGTCGGACATCGGGCCGTTCGGGGTGATGACGCTGGTCCTGACGCTGCTCGTCCAGGCGGCGGCGCTGACCGGGGCCGGTTACGCCGCCCTCGTCACCGCCTGCGTGGCCGGGCGGCTGGCGCTCGCCTGGGCCTGCCGGGCGAGCGTGCCCGCCGCCCGTCCGGGCGGGCTCGGGGCGATGGTGGCGGGCACCGTGAGCGCTCCGGCGGCGTGGCTCGCCACACTGGCCGCCCTCGCGGTGAGCGCCGGGCTGGGGCTGGCGGCCGGGACGTGGGCGCCGCCGTTCGCGCTGGCGGCCGGGCTCGGGGCGGCGCTGCTGCTGCTCCGGCACGCCCGGCGGCGGCTCGGCGGCGTCACCGGCGACGTGCTCGGCGCGCTGGTGGAGACCGGTACGGCGGCCGCGCTCGTGGTGTGCGCGATCCTGGGCTGACCCAGCGGCTCGCCCACGCGGCCACGGAGGACGGGGGGCGGGTCAGGCGACCGGCTGCGGGACGCGGGTCCGGAGGGTGCGGAGGAGGATCACGCAGAGCAGGGCGAGCGGGACCCACCCGACCAGCCCGGTGAGCCCGGACACCGCCGTGTCGGGCGGGGCCGCGGCGTCCCCGAGCAGCAGCACGGCCGGAAGGACCGCGTTCAGCGAGCCGTGCGCGACCACGCAGGGCCACACGCTGCCCGTACGCAGCCGCAGCCAGCCCACCGCGATCCCGGCCAGCACGCAGAAGCCGATGAACTGCAGCGCCGCCCACGACCCGAGGCTCGGGTAGTTGTAGCCGAGCAGGGTGACCGGGGCGTGCCACAGTCCCCAGATCGCGCCGGACAGCGCCAGCCCGCCGATCGCCCCGTACGTGGACGACAGCCGCGGCAGCAGCCAGCCGCGCCAGCCCCACTCCTCGCCCAGCGCCGGGATGGCGTTGAGCACCGGGCCCGCCAGCACGCCGATGGCGATCTGCAGGTAGAGAGCCGGGCCCGGGTCCGCCGGCGGCCGCACGCCCGCGGCTTCGAGCGTGGCCCGGTAGAGGCTGAACCGGTCGAGGTCGAGCGGGAACAGCCCGACCGCGGTGCTGAGCCCGGCGCAGACGGCGATCAGCAGCGGCACGCCCAGCCAGGCGGCGAGCACGTACCGGCCGGTGCGCCCCTTGCTCTCCCCCAGCGTCAGGCCGGTCTCGGCGGCCCACCGCCGCCAGGGCGCGCGGGACAGCGCCCACACGCCGAGCACCCCGGCGGTGGGGGTGAACATCATGACGGCGGCCAGCCCCTTGGCCGCGGGCGAGGCGAGACCGGCGCCGAGCCAGATGGGCAGCGCCACCAGCCAGGACAGCCCGAACGCGAGGACGAGGAAGACGGCGAGCTGCTTTCTCATGACCGGACACGCTCCGCGACGAGGGCGTTGATGAGGGACGCGCCGCTCTCGGCGTCGTCGATGCTGATCGCCAGCCGGCCGCCGGAGCGGTAGCCGACGACCAGGCACTCGCCGCCGCGCAGCATGATGGTGGCCATGCCCGGGATGCCCCGGAAGCCCCAGCCGCCGACCTCGCTCGGCCTGCGGACCTCCGTCCAGGCCCGGTCGATCTTCGACAGCGGGATCCTGCGCGCCGGGAAGCCGAGCGGGCCGAAGCCGATGACGAGCGCGTCGCCGCCGACCCGTACGGTCAGGCCGGCGGTCGCCAGCCCGACGACCATCGCGATCACGGCCCCGGGCAGGGCCGAGGCCAGCGTCGCGGCCGAGACCGCGCCGGCCAGGCGCAGCCCGCAGAGCACCGCGACGGCCGCCGCGGCCACGAGCGCCAGCGCGACCAGCCACGGGTTGACCAGACGGCTGACCCAGACCGTGCGCCGGCCGGGCCGCAGGCGCATCGCCGGGGGCGGCTGCACGGCCTGGACGGGGTCGGGCGCGCCCCTGCCGAGGTAGCCCGCGAGCACGCCCACGCCGAGCGACCCGACGACGACCAGCGGGACCTGCCAGCCGGAGAGGCTCGCGGCCGTCCAGTCGGGCACGTCGAGGTTGGCCGACAGGGTGGAGGCCTGGGTGCCGAGCACCAGGACCCCGCCGCCGAACAGCCCGCCCCACCACAGCGCCCGCCCGTTCCTGTGCCGCAGCGCCCAGCCGCGCGCGGCGACGGCCAGCAGCGCGACCCACACCAGGGTCCACACCGCGGCCACCGTCAGCACGTGGGCCTGGAAGGAGGCCGAGTTGTCGACGCCTCCCGCGTTCCAGTGGGTGGCCAGCGGTTCGGGCAGCCGGTCGCGCAGCGCCATCGGGCCAAGGACCAGGGCGGCGGTGACGGCCGCGCCCCACGCCGCGGCGGCGACTCGTGGGTTCATGGCAGATCCTCCAGGATGGTGATGAGGTCCTCACGGCGGTAGCCGTGCCTCTCGGCCTCCTCCAGCAGCTCGCGGGCCCGCTGCACGAGCAGCGCGCGCCCGTCGGCCCGGCCCGCGACGCTGACCCCGCGCCCCCGCCTGAACTCCAGCAGCCCCTCGTCGCGCAGGTCGCGCAGCGCGCGCAGCACGGTGTTGGGGTTGATGCCGAGCACCCTGGCGAGGTCGCGGGCCGGCGGAAGGCGGTCACCGGGCGCGTAGGAGCCCTCGCCGATGGCACGGCGGATGGCGCCGGACACCTGTTCGTGGAGGGGCCGTGCGTCGTTGAGATCGAGCGCGAGCAACATGATGCTAATGACACTAGCACCAAGAAACGGAATGCGCGCGACCAGCATTTGTAGGATGAACCCCTGTTTGTGAGTACGCAGAAACCGTGGATAGCATCGGTTTACGTGACCACTGTGCGGCTGAACTCAGCAGACCCAGTCTCTGTCGACACCGATGCCCTGATCGTCGGCTTCCGGCCCGGCCAGAACGGCCCCCGCCCGGCCACGGGCGCTGAGTCCCTCGACGCGGCCTTCGGCGGCAACCTCTCCGCCTCCCTCAGCTCCCTCGGCTTCTCCGGCAAACCCGGAGAGGTCGCCAAGCTGCCCACCTTCGGCAACGTCACGGCCCCGGTGCTCGTCGCCGTCGGCCTGGGCGAGTCGTCCGACCACGAGTCCCTTCGCCGCGCGGCCGGAGCCGCCGTCCGGTCGCTGGCCGGCACCGCGCGCGCCGCGCTGGCCCTGCCCGCCGACGACGACGCCCAGGCCGAGGCCGTCGCGCTGGGCGCGCTGCTCGGCGCGTACGGCTTCGACCGCTACCGCACGGGCGAGGGCCAGAAGGCGCCCGTCGCCGAGATCACCGTCCTGTCCGGGCAGGCCGAGTCCGTCGCCGAGCGGGCCGGGGTGCTGGCCGAGTCGGTCGCGCTGGTCCGCGACCTGGTCAACACGCCGCCGTCCGACCTGTGGCCGGCCAAGTTCGCCGAGCTCGCCGAGCAGGAGGGCGCCAAGGCCGGGCTGACCGTCGAGGTGCTCGACGAGAAGCAGCTCAAGGACGGCGGCTACGGCGGCCTGGTCGGCGTCGGCCAGGGCTCGGTCAACCCGCCGCGCCTGGTCCGCGTCGCCTACAGCCACCCCGACGCCGCCAAGACGCTGGCGTTCGTGGGCAAGGGCATCACGTTCGACTCCGGCGGCCTGTCGCTCAAGCCGTCGGCCGCCATGGACTGGATGAAGTCCGACATGGGCGGCGCGGGCGCCGTGCTCGGCGCGCTGATCGGCATCGCCAGGCTCGGCCTGCCGGTCAACGCCGTCGGCTACCTCTGCCTGGCCGAGAACATGCCGAGCGGCACCGCCCAGCGTCCCTCCGACGTCATCCACAGCTACAGCGGCAAGACGGTCGAGGTGCTCGACACCGACGCCGAGGGCCGTCTGGTGCTCATGGACGGCATCGCGCGCGCCGCCGAGGACTCCCCCGACCTGATCGTCGACATCGCCACGCTGACCGGCGCCCAGATCGTCGCGCTCGGCTGGCGCACCGCGGGCGTCATGGCCAACGACGACGCCGTCAGGGAGCTGGTCGTCGAGGCCGCCACCGCCGCCGGCGAGGGCGCCTGGGGCATGCCGCTGCCGGAGGAGCTGCGCAAGGGCCTCGACTCGCCGATCGCCGACATCGCCAACCTCCACCCCGAGCGCTTCGGCGGCATGCTCACCGCGGGCATCTTCCTCAAGGAGTTCGTGCCCGACGGGGTTCGCTGGGCGCACCTCGACATCGCCGGACCCGCCTACAACAAGGGCGAGCCGTACGGCTACACCCCCAAGGGCGGCACCGGCGCGATCACCCGCACCCTCATCGGACTCGCAGAGCGGCACGCGAGCATCTGAAACAAATGAAAAGATGACGGCATCACGAACACCCCGACAAGGAGCCTTCCTGTGGCCTATGACATCGTCGTCCTAGGTGGCGGCAGCGGCGGTTACGCCTGCGCGCTCCGGGCGGCCGAGCTGGGCAAGTCGGTCGTCCTCATCGAAAAGGACAAGATCGGCGGCACCTGCCTCCACAGGGGATGCATCCCCACGAAGGCCCTGCTGCACTCCGCCGAGGTCGCCGACGAGACCCGCGAGAGCGCGTCCTTCGGCGTCAAGGCGAGCTTCGAGGGCATCGACGTCCAGGGCGTGCACGCGTTCAAGGACAAGATCGTCACGCGTGCCTGGAAGGGCGTCCAGGGCCTGCTCAAGGGCGCGGGCGTGACGGTGGTCGAGGGCGAGGGCCGTCTGGTGGGCCCGCGCAGCGTGCAGGTGGGCTCGGAGGTCTACGAGGGCGCCAACCTCGTGCTGGCCACCGGCTCGGCCCCCCGCACGCTGCCCGGCCTGGAGATCGACGGCGAGCGGATCATCACCAGCGAGCACACCCTGAAGATGGACCGCGTGCCGTCGTCGGTGATCGTCCTGGGCGGCGGCGTGATCGGCGTCGAGCTGGCCAGCGTCTACCGCTCGTTCGGCGCCGAGGTCACGATCGTCGAGGCGCTGCCGCACCTGCTGCCGACCGAGGAGGAGTCCAGCTCCAAGCTGCTGGAGCGGGCCTTCCGCCGCCGCGGCATCAAGTACGAGCTGGGCGTCTTCTTCGACTCCGCCAAGACCACCGAGACGGGCGTCGTCGTCACCCTGGCCAACGGCAAGACCCTCGACGCCGAGCTCCTGCTCGTCGCGGTCGGCCGCGGCGCGGTGTCGTCCGGCATGGGCTTCGAGGAGCAGGGCGTGACCGTCGAGCGCGGCGCGGTCGTGGTCGACGAGCACTGCCAGACCTCCGTCCCCGGCGTCTACGCCATCGGCGACCTGATCCCCACGCTGCAACTGGCCCACGCCGGGTTCGCCGAGGGCATCCTGGTGGCCGAGCACATCGCCGGCCTCAACCCGCCGCCGATCGACTACGCGGGCGTGCCCCGCATCACCTACTCCGACCCCGAGGTCGCCTCGGTCGGCATCACGTCGGCGCAGGCCGCCGAGCGCGGCATCGAGATCGTCGAGCAGGTCTACGACCTGGCGGGCAACCCCAAGAGCCAGATCCTCGGCACCTCCGGGGCGGTGAAGGTGATCGCCCAGAAGGACGGGCCGGTCGTCGGCGTCCACATGGTGGGCCGGCGCATCGGCGAGCTCGTCACGGAAGGCCAGCTGATCTACAACTGGGAGGCGCTGCCCGCAGAGGTCGCCCAGCTCATCCATGCACATCCGACCCAGTCCGAGGCAGTCGGTGAGGCGATGCTGGCCCTGGCCGGCAAGCCGTTGCACGTACACAACTAGTCCAGCCCTCGAGATCAGAACGCGAGAGAAGAATAACGATGCCGGTCTCCGTACAGATGCCCCAGCTCGGCGAGAGCGTGACCGAGGGCACGGTAACCCGTTGGCTGAAGAAGGAGGGCGAGCGCGTCGAGGCCGACGAGCCGCTCCTCGAGGTCTCGACCGACAAGGTCGACACCGAGATCCCGTCGCCTTCCGCGGGTGTGCTCACCAAGATCGTCGTGGCTGAGGACGAGACGGTCGAGGTCGGCGCCGAGCTCGCCATCATCGACGAGAACGCCCAGCCGGGCGCCGCCGCCCCGGCCCCGCAGGCCGCTCCCGAGCCGGAGCCCGAGCCCGAGCCCGCCCCGGCTCCCCCGGCCTCCTCCATCCCGCAGCCGGCCCCGGCCCAGCCCGCTCCCCAGCAGGCCGCCCCGGCCCCGGCCCCGGCCCCCGCCCCGCAGGCCCCCGCCCCGCAGGCTCCGGCTCCGCAGCAGGCGCCGGTCGCGGCCGAGCCCACGCCGCTGCCGTCCTCGGGCGACAGCCCCTACGTGACGCCGCTGGTGCGCAAGCTCGCCAACGAGCACGGCGTCAACCTCGACGCGATCAGCGGCACCGGCGTCGGCGGCCGCATCCGCAAGCAGGACGTGCTGGAGGCCGCCAAGTCCCAGCGCGAGAAGGCCGCCGCCCCGGCCGCGGCTCCGGCAGCCCAGCCGGCCGCCGCAGCGCCGGCCCCGGCCGCCGCCCAGGCCCCGGTCGCCGCCGCGCCGGAGCCGGTCGAGGTCGACACGACGCTGCGCGGCCGTACCGAGAAGATGACGCGGCTGCGTCAGACCATCGCCAAGCGCATGGTCGAGTCGCTGCAGACCGCGGCGCAGCTCACGTCGGTCGTCGAGGTCGACGTCACGAAGATCGCCCAGCTCCGGGCGCGGGCGAAGGACGACTTCTTCCGTCGCGAGGGCGTGAAGCTGACCTTCACCCCGTTCTTCGCGATGGCCACCGTCGAGGCGCTCAAGCAGCACCCGAAGCTCAACGCCACGATCAACAACGAGACCAACGAGGTCACGTACTTCGACGTGGAGAACCTGGGCATGGCGGTCGACACCGAGCGCGGCCTGCTCGCGGCGGTCGTCAAGAACGCCGGCGACCTCAACCTCGCCGGCATCGCCCGCAAGGTCACCGACCTGGCCGAGCGCACCCGCAACAACCAGGTGACGCCCGACGAGATCACCGGCGGCACGTTCACGCTGACCAACACCGGCAGCCGTGGCGCGCTGTTCGACACGCCGATCCTCAACCAGCCGCAGGTGGGCATGCTCGGCACCGGCGCGGTCGTCAAGCGGCCCGTCGTGCTCGACACGCCCGAGGGCGAGGTCATCGCGGTGCGGTCGATGGTCTACCTGGCGCTCACCTACGACCACCGCCTGGTCGACGGCGCCGACGCCGCCCGCTTCCTGACGACGATCAAGCGTCGCCTGGAGGAGGGCCGCTTCGAGGCCCAGCTCGGGCTCGCGTAGTCATCGCGTCTGACAGGCCGGGCGGCTCCTCCTGATGGGGGCCGCCCGGCCTTTGGCGTACTGTGGGGCCATGGCGATCATCGTGACCGGCGCGTCGGGCCTGCTCGGTACGGCGCTGGTCGGGGCGCTGCGGGACGAGGGGCGGGAGGTCGTCCGGCTGGTCCGGCGGGAGCCGGCGGGGCCGGGAGAGGCCTTCTGGGACCCGTCGGCGGGGGTGATCGACCGGGCCGCGCTCGAAGGGGCCGAGGGCGTGGTGCACCTGGCCGGAGCCTCGGTCGGCGACCGCCGCTGGACCACCGCCTACAAGCGGGAGCTGGTGCGCAGCCGCGTCGAGGGCACCCGGCTGCTGGTCGACGCCCTGCGCGCGCTCGGCAGCCCGCCCCCGGTGCTGCTGTCGGCCTCCGGGGTCGACTTCTACGGCGACACCGGCAGCCGCGAGATCGACGAGAGCCAGGGCAGGGGCAAGGGGTTCCTGGCCGAGCTGTGCGAGCGCTGGGAGCGGGAGGCCGGGCGGGCCGCCGAGGCCGGCTGCCGGGTCGCCCTGCTGCGTACGGCGATGGTGCTGAGCCCGCACGGCGGGGCGCTCGGGCGCATGTTGCCGATCTTCCGGATCGGGCTGGGCGCGCCGCTGGGGACGGGCCGGCAGTACTGGTCGTGGATCTCGCAGGACGATTGGGTGGCCGCCGCCCTACATATCCTGAAAAATCGGGAAATCGAGGGTCCGGTGAATCTTGGGGCGCCTTCTCCGGTCACCAACGAAGAATTCACTCGGACTCTGGGTAAATGCCTGCGTAAAGGTACTGTCCCCATGCCCGTGCCGGCGTTCGCGCTGTCCATCGGGGTGGGTGAATTCGCTCGCGCGGGGCTGCTGCCGAGCCATCGGATGATTCCGCGGAAACTGCTTGACAGCGGCTACGGCTTCACGCATACCCGTCTCGACGAGGCGCTGCGCGCCGTACTGTAGGGTGCCGTTCGTCCTTCAGCACGCAGGAGATCCGACATGAGCAGGTCAGGGCAGTCGCACATTCTGGCGATCGGGGGCGGGTCGTTCCGCCCGAGCGAGCGTCACAACTTCATCGAGGCGAGCGGTTTGCTGCGGTACGGCCTCGACCTGACCGGCCAGGACCGCCCCAAGCTCGGCCTGGTCGCCACCGCGGTCGGCGACTCCTCCGACTGGCTGCTGAAGATGTACGGTGCCTTCTCCGGCTGGGACGTCGAGCTGAGCCACCTGACCGTCTTCCCCATGCCCAACGTCGAGGACGCGCGGTCGTGGGCGCTCGAACAGGACATGATCTACGTCAGCGGCGGCAGCGTGGCCAACCTGATGGCGTTGTGGCGGCTGCACGGCCTCGACGAGGTCTTCGAGGAGGCCTGGCGGGCGGGCGTGGTGCTGTCCGGGCAGAGCGCGGGCGCGCTGTGCTGGCACGTGGGCGGCAACACCGACTCCTTCGGCCCGGCGCTGCGTCCGTGGGCCGACGGGCTCGGGCTGCTGCCGTACTCGTGCGGGGTCCACTACAACGCCGAGCCGCAGCGCCGCCCGCTGCTGCAGGAGTCGGTCGCCTCGGGCGAGCTGCCCGGCGGGTACGCCGCCGACGAGGGCGTGGCCCTGCACTACGTGGGCACCGAGTTCATCCAGGCGGTCACCGTCGACCCGCGCGCCTACGCGTACCGGCTGGAGTACGACGGCTCCAACGGCGTCAAGGAGTTCAGGATCGAGCCACGCCTGTTGACCTCCTGATTACCCTGACAGGGTGAGGGAACGGCACAATAGGCTCATGCGCCCCATCCACGGGGACGATCCCCACGCGCTGGCCGTCGTCCGCCTTGGTGTGGACGTCCCCTACGAGCAAGCCTGGTCGTTGCAGCGCTGGATGCACGGCAAGCGGGTCGCCGGTGAGCTGGGCGACGCCGTCCTGATCCTGGAGCACGCGCCCGTCTACACCGCGGGCAGGCGCACCCTGCCCGGCGACCGTCCCGACGACGGCACCCCCGTCGTCGACGTCGACCGGGGCGGCCGGGTCACCTGGCACGGCCCCGGTCAGCTCGTCGCCTACCCCATCGTCGCCGTGACCGACGTGACCCGTTACGTCTGCGCCCTTGAGGAGACGATGATCCAGGTGTGCGCCGACTTCGGCGTCACCGGGCGGCGGGTGCCGGGGCGTCCGGGGGTGTGGGCGGCCGGCGACACCGCCCTGGGGCTGCCCGACCGGCAGCTCGGCGCGGTCGGCATCCGCGTCGCGCGCGGCGTGACCATGCACGGGTTCGCGCTCAACTGCGCCAACGACCCCCGGTGGTTCAACCGGATCACCCCGTGCGGGCTGGCCGACGCGGGGGTCTCCTCGCTGTCGGCGGAGACCGGCCGCCGGATCGTGGTCGAGGAGGTCGTCCCGATCGCCGAGAAGCGGCTGGCCGAGGCGCTCGGCAGGGAGCCGTTCGACCTGCACGAGGAGGATCTGCTGCGCAGGTGACCGAATCGGCATCGAAACAGCGGTCGAATGTGGATCTTTCCGGCTTATCATCGCCCGTGTGAAGCGTTCTGCCGCTCTCGTCCTCGCGCTCCTGGTTCACCTGCTCACGCTGGCCTTCCTCGCGCTGGGCGCGTGGGCCGTGCTGACGAATCTCGGCTCCCTCGTCGCGTGGCTGGTCGGCGGCGTGAGCCTGGCCGTGGGATGGGCGCTGCGACCGCGCCTTCCCCGCCTGCCGGCCGACGCCGAGGTGCTCGACCGCGCCGCTGCCGGTGAGCTGTACGCCCTGGCCGACCGCGTGGCCGACCGGGCCCGCGTCAAGAGGCCGCGCAAGATCGCGGTCCGGGACCTGGCCACCGAGACGGTCTACGACCATGTGGGCGTGGTGCGCACGCCGGTGCTGGTCGTCGGGCTGCCGTTGTGGCTGGCCCTGCCCCCGCGGCAACGGGTGGCGCTGCTGGCCGCCGCGTACGCGCGCACGCCGGTCGGCGAGGAGCTGATCGTGGACGGCGCCCTGTACACGCTGGCCGCCTGGCACGACGCGCTGCTCGGGTCGAGCGCCCCGCTGAAGATCAGGGAGGAGGCCCAGGCCGCGATCGCCAGGTCCTCGCTGGGCCCGATCGACCAGACCGGCACGACGTACGAGGCGGTGGGGGCCATCGGCCGGCTGATCGGACGGGTGCTGGGCGGCCCGGTGCTGCTGGTGGAGTACGCGCTGACGGGGCTGGCCCGCGCCGGGCGTCCCCGTACCGAGGAGCGGCGTGAGGCGATCGCGCGGCGGGTCGTGTCCGAGCACGAGCTGGCCGAGCTGCGCGACCTGGCCGCCGGCGGCTACCTGGCGCCGATGCAGGCCGCGGCGCTGCGCGGCGAGAGCGTCACGGCGATCCGGCAGGGCGCGCTGACCCGCCACCAGCTCACCGACGACGGCGTGCTCACCTCGGCGCCGCACTCGGAGCTGCTGGGCACCGCCGGGTCCGCGCTGATCGACGAGGAGCTGACGCGCCACTACACCAGGGCGATCCGCGGCTTCGGCCTGATCACCTGACCCTCGACCGGTCCGGTTCGGCGGCGGACGTAAGCTGGACGGGTGACCGTTGCTCCTGATGGCAGAAAGCTCCTCCGCCTGGAGGTGCGTAACGCCGAGACCCCTATCGAGCGCAAGCCCCCGTGGATCAAGACCAAGCTGAAGACGGGCCCCGAATACACCGAGCTGAAATCGCTCGTGCGCCGGGAGGGCCTGCACACGGTCTGTGAAGAGGCGGGCTGTCCCAACATCTACGAGTGCTGGGAAGATCGCGAGGCGACCTTCCTCATCGGCGGCGACCAGTGCACGCGCCGGTGCGACTTCTGCCAGATCGACACGGGCAAGCCCAAGGAATACGACCGCGACGAGCCGCGCCGGGTCGCCGAGTCCGTCCAGCAGATGGGCCTGCGCTACGCGACCGTGACCGGCGTGGCCCGCGACGACCTGCCCGACGGCGGCGCCTGGCTCTACGCCGAGACCGCGCGGCAGATCCACACCCTGCTGCCCGGCTGCGGCGTCGAGCTGCTGGTGCCCGACTTCAACGGCAACCGCGACCAGCTGGAGGAGGTCTTCTCCAGTAAGCCCGAAGTGTTCGCCCACAACGTGGAGACGGTGCCGCGCATCTTCAAGCGCATCCGCCCGGCCTTCCGCTACGAGCGCTCGCTCGGGGTGATCACGACGGCCCGCGAGGCCGGGCTGGTCACCAAGTCCAACCTGATCCTGGGCATGGGCGAGACCCGCGAAGAGGTCGTCGAGGCGATGCGCGACCTGCACGCCGCCGGCACCGACCTGCTGACGATCACTCAATACCTGCGTCCCACGCCGCGCCACCACCCGGTGGAGCGCTGGGTCAAGCCGGAGGAGTTCGTCGAGCTGCAGGCCGAGGCCGAGGCGATCGGGTTCGCCGGCGTGCTGTCCGGCCCGCTGGTGCGCTCGTCCTACCGCGCGGGCAGGCTCTACCAGCAGGCCATCGCGGCCCGCCAGACCACCTGATCCACGCCGCGAGCGGAGCCCCGGGCGGTTTGCCCGGGGCTTTTGGCGTCCCTAGCATGGCAGGGCGGCCGAGGAAGGGGCGAGGCGATGGCGACCGTGATCCGCACGAGCGATCTGCCCGCGCGCAGCCGCCACGACGCCTGGCGCGGCATCGTCTGCGACACGCTCGGCCCGCTCGACCTGCGCATCGACTCCGGCGCGCCGCTGCGGGGCGAGATCGAGCTGGGCCAATTAGGCCCGGTGGGCGTGGGCCGGGTGCGCACGTCCACGCCGCACAGCGTCCACCGCACCGCGCGGCTGATCCACCGTGACAACCCCGAGCTCTACCGGGCCGTGCTGGCCGTCTCGGGCAACCCGGTGCTGCGCCAGGACGGCCGCGAGATCCGTTTGGACAAGGGCGAGTTCGCCGTCTACGACTTCACCCGGCCCTACGAGGTGGCCTACGACTCGGCCGTGCAGCTCGCGGTGTTCAGCTTCCCGCACGAGCTGCTGCCGCTGCCGTACGACGACATGGCCCGGCTGACCGCGGTGCCCGTCTCGGCGCGCGACGGCGCCGGCGCGCTGGCCGTGCCGCTGCTGCGCCGGGTCACCCAGGACTACGACGACTACACCCCGGCCAGCGCGGCCAGGCTGGCGACGGTGGTGATGGACCTGGTCACCACGGCCCTGGCCGAGCGCGCGGAGCGGGCCGACGCGGTGCCCGAGGACGCCCGCCGCCGCGCGCTGCTGGTGCGCGTGCGCGCCTTCATCGACCAGCGTCTGGGGTGGCCCGACCTCGACCCGGCCATGGTGGCCGAGGCGCACCACGTCTCGGTGCGTCACCTGCACCGGCTGTTCCAGTCCGAGAACACGACGGTGGCCGCCTGGATCAGGCACCGGCGGCTGGAGCGCTGCCGCGCCGACCTGCTCGCCGCCCGCCACGTGCCGGTGAGCGAGGTCGGGGCCCGGTGGGGGCTGCCCGACTCCGCGCACTTCAGCAGGCTGTTCAAGCGGGCGTACGGGATGCCGCCCGCCGAGTTCCGGCGCGCCGATCCCGTGCGCTGATCGTCAACTTCCCTGGCGCTGGGATCCAAGACGCGCGGGGGCGCGGTGAGCAGACTGAGGGTGTCGCAAAACACCTCAGAACGCTAAGGACCACGACATGCAGCTCTTCCTCAACCTGCCGGTGAAGGACCTGGACCGGTCGCAGAAGTTCTTCACCGAGCTCGGCTTCACCATGTACGGCATGGCCGAGGGCATGGCCTCGATCCTGATCAACGAGCAGACGCAGGTGATGCTGCTCACCGAGCCGACGTTCGCCACGTACGTCAGCAAGGAGATCGCCGACGCCGCCACCAGCACCGAGGCCATCGTGGTGCTCGGCATGGAGAACCCGGCCCAGGTGGACGAACTGGTGGACAAGGCGCTCGCGCTCGGCGCCACCCCGGCCGGCGTGCCGCAGGAGGCCGGGTTCCGCTACCAGCGCGGCTTCGCCGACCTCGACGGGCACCACTGGGAGGCGCTGTGCCTGGTCCAGCCCGCGTGAGCGGCCGGGTCACCTCGGCGGACGGCACCGTCCTCGCCTTCGACGGCTACGGCGCCGGGCCGGCGGTCGTGCTGGTCAACGGCGCGTTCGGCGACCGATCGCACCCGACACTGGCGGGCGTGGCCGCCGCCCTGTCGCCCTGGTTCACGGTCCTCGACTACGACCGCAGGGGCCGGGGCGGCAGCGGCGACACCCGTCCGTACGCGGTCGAGCGGGAGATCGAGGACCTGGCGGCGGTGATCGGCGCGGCGGGCGGGACGGCCATGGTGTTCGGGGGCTCGTCCGGCGCGGCGCTCGTGCTGGAGGCCGCCGCGCGGGGCCTCGGGATCACCCGGGTAGCGGTGTGGGAGCCGCCCTACCACGTGGACGACGACGCTCCCCCGCTGCCGGACGACTTCGCCGCGCAGCTTGAGTCGCTGGTCGACGCCGGCCGGTGGGAGGAGGCGGTCGAGCGGTTCATGGTGGAGGCGGCCGAGGTGCCGGCCGAGGCCGTGACCGCGATGCGGGCCGACGCGTCGTGGGCGCACCTCAAAGGCGTGGCCCGCACGCTGGCCTACGAGGCCGCCGTCCTCGGGCCGGGCAACCGGCTGCCGGCCGCCGCGCTGGCCGCGATCGCGCAGCCGCTGCTCGTCCTGAGCGGCGAGCGCGGCCCCCGGTGGATGGCGGCCGCGGCGCGGGCGGTCACGGCGGCCGTGCCGGGGGCGCGGCACCGGGTGCTGGAGGATCAGGCCCACGCCGTGACGCCGGAGGCGCTGGTGCCCGAGTTGCTGGAGTTCTTCGCCCGATGACAGGCTTTGCGTAACGTAAAGGTCACAAACCTATCGAGTACTCGGTTTCCTGGGAAACACTGATGCCGTGGAACTCGACGAACTGATCGACCGGCTCGACCTCCCCACCAAGATCCGCCTGCTCACCGGCGCCGGCATGTGGTCCCTTCCGGCGATCCCCGAGATCGGCCTGGACCGGCTCGTGATGAGCGACGGCCCGATCGGCGTCCGCGGCGAGCAGTGGACCTCCGCCGACCCGTCGATCGCGCTGCCAAGCCCGACCGCGCTCGCGGCCACCTGGGACGTGGGCCTCGTCCGGCGGGCCGGCGCGCTGCTGGCCCAGGAGGCCCGGCGCAAGGGCGTGCACGTGCTGCTCGCGCCCACGATCAACCTGCACCGCTCCCCGCTGGGCGGCCGGCACTTCGAGTGCTTCTCGGAGGACCCGTACCTGACGGGCGAGATCGGCGCGGCCTACGTCGAGGGCGTGCAGGAGGGCGGCGTGGCCACCACGCCCAAGCACTTCGTGGCCAACGACTTCGAGACCGACCGCTTCACCGTGAACGTCGAGGTCGGCGAGAAGGCGCTGCGCGAGGTCTACCTGCAGCCGTTCGAGCGGGTCGTGCGGGCCGGCGCCTGGGGGCTGATGACGGCTTACAACTCGGTGAACGGCACCACCATGACCGAGCACTCCGACCTGGTCAACGGCGTGCTCAAGGACGAGTGGGGGTTCGACGGGCTCGTCGTGTCCGACTGGACGGCCGTGCGCAGCACCGAGGCCGCCGCCCTGGGCGGGACCGACGTGGCCATGCCCGGACCGTTCGGCCCTTGGGGGGAGAAGCTGGAGGCCGCCGTACGGGAGGGGCGGGTGCCCGAGTCGGTGATCGACGACAAGGTGCGGCGCGTCCTGCGGCTCGCCCGGCGCACCGGCGCGCTCGGCGGCGGCGACCGGCCCGAGCCCGGCGTGATCGACGGCGTCGCGCTGGCCCGCGAGGTGGCCGTGCGCGGGTTCACGCTGCTCACCAACGACGGCGTGCTGCCGCTGCGGGACGTGCGCACGCTGGCGCTCATCGGCTCGGCCGCGGACGAGGCCCGGGTCATGGGCGGCGGCAGCGCCCAGGTGTTCCCCGACCGGGTCGTCTCCCCGCTGGCGGGGCTGGGCGCGCTGGAGGGCGTCGAGGTCCGCCACGCCGTCGGGACCGACCCGCGCATCCGGCTGGCCCCGCTGGCCTGCCCGGTCGTGGCGCAGTTCCTCGACGGCGACGGCGGCCTGCTGGCCGAGCATCCGCTGGCGGCGGCCGAGGCGCGGTGGATCGGCCAGTTGCCGCCGGACGTGGACGGCGAGCGGCTCGGGGCGGTACGGCTGCGGGCGGCGTACACGCCGGGCAGGTCGGGCCGGCACGAGCTGTCGGTGGCGGGCGTGGGCCACTTCACCGTCACGGTGAACGGCGAGACCGTCTTCGACGCGGCGATCGAGCTGGAGGGCGGCGATCCGGCGGCCGCGTTCCTGGCGCCGCCGGAGCGGCGGTTCGCCGTCGAGATGGCCGCGGGCGAGCCGTACGAGCTGAGCGTGACGCATCCGGCGGGGGCCTTCGGGGGCATGGCGTTCGTGGCGTACACGCTGGGCCACGCCGACCCGGCGCCGGGCCCGGACGAGCTGATCGCCGAGGCCGTGCGGCTGGCGGCGGACAGTGACGTGGCGGTGGTCGTGGCCTCGACGACGCCCGAGGTCGAGAGCGAGGGCTTCGACCGCGCGGACCTCGCGCTCCCCGGCCGCCAGGACGAGCTGATCCGCGCCGTGGCCGCGGCCAACCCGCGCACGGTGGTCGTGGTCAACGCAGGCTCACCGGTGGAGATGCCGTGGGCGGACGAGGTCGCGGCCGTGCTGCTGACCTGGTTCCCCGGACAGGAGGCCGGGTCGGCGCTGGCCGACGTGCTGTCCGGCCACGCCGAGCCCGGCGGCCGCCTGCCCACCACGTGGCCGCGGACGCTCCAGGACGCCCCCGTCACCGACGTCACCCCCGTGGACGGCGCTGTGGCCTACGACGAGGGCACGTCCATCGGGTACCGGGCCTGGGAGCGGTCGGGGCGGGTTCCGGCCTTCTGGTTCGGCCACGGGCTCGGCTACACGACCTGGAGCTACGACTCGATCGCCGCCGAGGGCGGCACCGTGACCGTCGCGCTGACCAACACCGGCGACCGCTTCGGCCGCGAGGTCGTGCAGATCTATCTCGGCCAGGGCGCCGAACGCCGTCTGGCCGGGTTCGACGTGGTCGAGGCCGAGCCGGGAGAGACCGTGATCACGACCGTCTTCCTGCCCGAACGCGCCTTCCAGGTGTGGCGGGACGGCTGGCGCACGGTCGAGGGCGAGTACACGCTCCAGGCGTCGCACCACGTCGCGGACCCCAGGCTGTCGATCACGGTGAAGATCTAGCGACAAAGGCCGGCCGCGTTTTCCATAGTGCACCAGTTGGTTTGTATCCTTCTGAGCATGGCAAAGTCCGAGGATCCAGAGAAGCCGGGGCGCATCAAACAGCTCCGCATGATCGCGCAGATCATCAAGCAGGCCAATCCCAAGGGGATGCCGATCGTCTTCCTCTCGGCGGTGGGCACGCTGGCTGTGGTCGTCGTGATCGGCCTGGTCACGGACTACCTGTGGTATTCGGTGTTCATCGGCGTCCTGGCCGCGCTCACCGTCGGGCTGGTCGTCTTCGGCCAGCTCGCCCAGAAGGCCCAGTACTCGATCCTGCACGGCCAGACCGGCGCCGCCGCCGCGGTGCTGCAGGGCATGCGGGGCAACTGGCAGGTCACCCCGGCCATCGCCGTCAACCGTGACCAGGACCTGGTCCACCTCGTCGTCGGCTTCCCGGGGGTCGTGCTGGTCTCCGAGGGGCCGGGCAACCGGGTGGCCAAGATGCTCGCGGCCGAGAAGAAGCGGGTCGCGCGCGTGGTGCTGGGCGTCGAGATCTACGACATCCAGTGCGGCGACGGCGAGGGCCAGGTGCCGATCGCCAAGCTCCAGCGGCACATCATGAAGCTGCCGCGCAACCTGAAGAAGCCCTCGGTCAACGAGGTCAAGGACCGGCTGCGCTCGCTGCCGAAGAACCTGCCGATGCCGAAGGGCCCGATGCCCAAGGGGGCCCGCATGCCGCGCGGCCCGAAGATGCGCTAGTGCTGTCGGTCTCCTCGCGGGCCAACCGCCTCTGGTGGGACGGCAACGCCGACGACTACCAGGTCGAGCACGGCGGCTTCCTGCGGGACACCGGGTTCGTCTGGTGTCCCGAGGGCGTCGACGAGGCCGACGCGCACCTCCTGGGCGAGGTGCGCGGCCGGCACGTGCTGGAGATCGGCTGCGGCGCGGCGCAGTGCGCGCGGTGGCTGGTGACGCAGGGGGCACGGGTGGCCGCCTTCGACATCTCCCACCGGCAGTTGCGCCACTCCCAGCGCATCGACCTCGACACCGGCCTGCGCGTCCCCGTGGCCCAGGCCGACGCCGAGTCGTTGCCGTTCGCGTCCGGCGCCTTCGACCTGGCGTGCTCGGCGTACGGGGCGCTGCCGTTCGTGGCCGACCCGCTGGCGGTCTTCCGCGAGGTGCGCAGGGTGCTGAGACCGGGCGGCCGGTTCGTGTTCTCGGTGAGCCACCCGATCCGGTGGGCCTTCCCCGACGACCCCGGCCCGCGCGGGCTCACCTCCGACCGCTCCTACTTCGACCGCTCGCCCTACGTCGAGCGGGACGACGACGGCTCCGCCTCCTACGTCGAGCACCACCGCACGATGGGCGACTGGATCGGCCTGCTGGCCGCCTCCGGGCTGACCCTCACCGGCCTGCTGGAGCCGGAGTGGCCGCAGGGTCACGAGCGGGCGTGGGGCGGCTGGAGCCCGCTGCGCGGCCGTCACCTGCCCGGCACGGCCATCTTCACGTGCGCGAATACCTAGCCGCCATCGCGGCGAAGACCTCCTTGGGCTCCCAGCGGGTCTCGTCGAGCATCCTGACCACGCCGTAGGAGCCGAGGTCGTCAGCGCCACGCCGGTGGTAGGCGGCGAAGGTGAACCAGAACGCGGCGTCCAGGCCCTCGGCCTCGAAGACGTCGAGCAGCTCGGTCAGGTAGCGGACCTGCTCGCCCTCGTCCGGGACGGCCCCCTCGGGCACCATGTACGCCGAGCCGCCGCGCTCCCCCGCGCCCTTGTAGGCGCAGGTGCCGAACTCGGTGGCGGCCACCGGCTTGCCGTGGGTGAAGTGGGCGCGCAGCTCCGCGGGGAAGTCCGCGGCGTTGTAGGCGGCGCGGTAGGCGTCGACGCCGACGATGTCGAACGGCGTCCAGTCGATCAGCTCCCAGGGGCCCGACGCGTACGTGAGCCGGCCGCCGAACCCGGCCCTGACCGTCGCGGCGGCCTCGGCCAGGAAGGCGTTGAAGCGGGGCACGATCTCGGCCAGCGACTGCCACCAGGCGAGGTCGGCCGTCGTCATGGCCGCCAGGCGCTCGCCGTACGTGGCCCCGGGGATGAAGCCGTGGCAGAAGGCGCTGGTCTCGCACCCGGCGACCAGCACGACCTCCGCGCCGCCGCGGCGCAGGTCCTCGGCGCGGGCGGCGCAGTCGGCGTAGAGGGCGACGGCCTCCTCCGGGGTGGCGTCGACGGGGAAGGGCGCGAACCACACCTCCAGGCCGGCCGCCGCCGCCCGCTCGGCCGCGACGGACAGCCGTTCGGGGTCGCCGCCGGAGACGCGGACGGCCGTGCAGTGGAGCTCGTCGGCGATCACCCGCATCTCGCGGGCGACGACGTCGGGGTCGAGGGTGCGACGGGTGAGCTGGGGGCCGTTCAAGAACCCGGTGTCATAGTTAATCCCTTTTTTCATGATTTTCCCCTTTTAGTGGATGAAAAGCCGTGTTCGAGGAGGTCGAAGGCCGTCTCGACGTCACCGGCCAGCAGCCGGCCCGCCTCCTCCAGCGAGGCCCCCGAGACGAGCCGCTGGAAGAACGCCTCCTGCAACGTGGTGATCGCGCCGGTGATCTGGGCCGCCATGAGCCGGGCGGTCAGGTCGTCCGCGGGCGCGCCCGCCGCCTCGGCCAGCGCCGCGGCCAGCTCGTACCGCTCCCCCGCGTGCACCTGCTGGACGGCGGCCAGCAGCGCCGGGGTGGCCGCGATCACCCGGACCCGGGTCAGCAGCCCCTCCACGTCGACCTCCCCGGCGCCCCGGGCGGCCATCGACCGGTAGTGCTCGCGCAGCGCGCCGAGCGGCGAGCGGCCCGGCCCGCGGCCCGCCACGATCGCGGCCGGGTCCTCCGACACCCCGTCGAGCGCCAGGCACTCCTTGCTGGGGAAGTACGCGAACAGCGTGACCTTCGCGACCCCGGCCGCCTCGGCGATCTCGTTGACCGTCACCGCGTCGTAGCCGCGCTCGGCGAACAGCCGCAGAGCCGTCTCCGCGATGCGCCGCCGGGTCTGCTCCTTCTTGCGCTCCCTGAGCCCCGCCATCATGGGACCACCATAACCATACCGGGTATGTTTTCCAACCCGGTATGGTTTCTACTCCGCGGTGCTCATCGGCGCGCGGGCGGCCAGACCGGCGGTGGCGGCCAGCATGGCGGCGCTGAGCGTGAAGACGCCGAGCACGCCGGTCGCGCCCGCCACCACGCCCGCCAGGGCCGGCACCAGCACCTGGCCCAGCCGGTTGCCGGTCAGGCGCAGCGCGAGCGCCGTGCCGCGCTCGCCCGCCCGCGCGCGTCCGGCCACCCACGACAACGTCAGCGGCTGGCCCAGCCCCAGCGCGAGCCCCATCAGCGCGACGACCGGCACCGCGGCGGCCGGCCCGCACAGGGGCAGCGCGGCGACGGTGACCGCGGCCACGACGGTGCTGGTCACCAGGACGGCGCGGCGGCCGTACCGCAGGACCAGGCGTTCCATGGCGAGCCTGCTCGCCATGGTGGCGGCGGCCCGCAGCGCCAGCAGCGCGCCGACCGCGACCACCCCGGCGCCGCGGCTCTCCCCCCAGGCCGGCAGGTACGCCAGCACCAGGTCGAGCGTGGACACGGTGGCCAGGCTCGTCATCAGGGCCTGCCACATGCCCTCCTGGCCGAGCGTGCCCCGCAGCGGGAAGCGCCGGACGGCGGCCCGCCCCCGAGCCGGGCCGGGACCGCCGGTGCGCAGGCTCGCCAGCCCCGCCACCAGCCCGAACCCGGCCGCCACGGCGAGGGCCGGCCCCACCTGGGCCGCGCCCCCGGAGGCGGTGCCGGCCGCCACCAGGGCCGCGGCGGACGGCCCGGCGAGCTGGCCGAGCGAGGTGAAGACGGTGAAGCGCGCATAGGCGCGGTCGTGGCCTCCGGCGGCGACCCGGTTGGCGATGACGGCCTGCTGGGCGACGACGGACAGCAGGTGCCCGAGCCCGAACACCGCGTTGAGCAGCACCAGCGCCCACAACGAACGGGCCACGGCCAGCGCCAGGGCGCTGCCGGTGATCAGCGCGGCGCCCAGCAGGGCCGCGCCGCGCTCGCCGGAGGCGTCCACCCAGCGGCCCACGGAGACGGCCGCGAAGAGCGGGAGCAGCGAGAAACCGGCTGTGACGAGCCCGATGCCGAGGTTGCCGGCGCCGATCTCGATGGCCCGGTAGCTCACCATCGGACGGGCCGCGAACGTCGCCGCCTGCACGCACACCGCCGCCACCATGAGCGGGCCGAACCACCGGCCCGCCCCGGAGGTCGTCACATCCGGACGACCACGGTGTTGGACACCCGGTCGTGCACCCCGCGGTGGTCGCGGTCCCAGATCAGGGCCGGCAGGGCCAGGCCCAGCAGCACGGTGCGCACCAGCACGGGCAGCAGGCGCGGTGCGCCGCCGTCCATGGCGGCGACGCGGATGCCGGCCAGCCGGTGGCCGAACGTCTGGCCCATGAAGCCGACGAGCAGCAGGTATTGCAGCGCGAACACCGCCACGGGCGCCCACGGGGACTCGGCCGGGTTCATCCTGAGCAGCAGCTGCACGACGAACCAGGTGCAGATCATCCAGTCGATCGCGAGCGCGGCGATCCTGCGCCCCCACCCGGCGACCGATCCGCTGCCCTCCTCGGGCAGCCCGAGACGCTCACCCGGGTATCCGAGGTCGATCCCGGCGGACCGGACGCCGCCCAGCCAGGTCTGCGTCCACCGAGGCTCATTGCTGCTCATGCCTTCAACGGTATCCGGCCCCCGGGCCGGTCGGCGTCGTGACCCAACCGCGCCCTGCCGCCGCCATCATGGTCGCCATGCCACACGGGGATGACCTTGACGCGCGCTTCAACGAGGTGGTCGCGCAGATCGACGAGGGCGAGCGCCGCAGGATGCGCTCGTCGGCCGCCAGGCAGGCCAGGGAGGCCAGGGCGGGCGCCCCGCCACAACGCGCGCCACGCCCGCCGCGGCCGGAGCGCTTACCCGCCGGCCCCGGTTCGCGCAGGCTCGGACGCATGTCGGTCGCGCTGATCGTGCTGGGCGTGGTCGTGAGCGCCGCGGGCCTCATGATCATCTATCGCCCCGACCGGCTCGGCGCGAACCCGGGCCTGGAGGGCCTGCCGGTCCTCGCGAATCCCGTACGGACCGACAACCCCTTCGCCGGGTCGCCCGCCGAGCACTACGCCGACGGCGCCGCGGGCTTCGTGATGCCGGAGGCCAAGGCTCTGGGCGGCCTGTCGAAGGCGGACGTGGCCAAGGGGCTGAAGCGCACCCGCGCCCTGCTCGCGGCGGCCCTCCTCGACCGCGAGACGCTGCTGGGAGGCAGGCCCAAGGCGTTCGCCGGGCTGCTCGAGCCCGACCAGCGCGAGATGTTCTACGAGGCGCTGGGCGGCAAGAACTACGACAGCCGCGACCTGGTCAACAGCTTCGCCCCCGGCAGCGCCGAGCCGGTTGGCGACGTGATCAAGGTCAACGGCACCGCCCGCCTGGGCACCTTCCGGGAGGACGGCCTGCACGGCGTCAAGGTCGAGGTGAACTACCTGGCCGTCTACGCCGTGCGCCGTCCCGGCGAGCCGTCCACCACCATGCGGCTGGTCTCGCATCTCACCGGCGAGGTGCAGGTGTACCGCTCGGAGGGCCGGACGGCCGCGTACGTGGAGTGGGGCATTAGTCACACCCCGGCCAGGTGCGGCACCAAAGACGGCTTCGTCCATCCCGTCTACGAGGACGACCCGCCCGGTTCCGTCGCGCCGAGCGGCCCGGCCACCGACCCCTACGAACTGGAGGAACGATCGGTTTCCGACGGGGGCTGCGACACGTCCGAGGAGACGTGACCCTGCGTAACACATGCGAAACAATCGAGACACCGTACGGAAACGGCCGCGACCTAGCGTCGGCATGATGGCCAGTCCCTCAGGGAGGTTCGAGAGTGTTCAACTCCGCCGACGACGTCCTGAAGTTCATCAGTGACGAAGGGGTGCAGTTCGTCGATGTCAGGTTCACCGACCTGCCGGGGACGACGCACCACTTCACCTTCCCGGTTGAGAACTTCGGCGCGAACGTCTTCACCGACGGGCTCATGTTCGACGGCTCGTCCATCCGCGGCTTCCAGGCGATCCACGAGTCGGACATGCTGCTGCTGCCCGACCCGTCCAGCGCGGTGCTCGACCCGTTCCGCCAGCACAAGACGCTCAACCTCAACTTCTTCGTGCACGACCCGCTGACCGGCGAGGCCTACAGCCGCGACCCGCGCAACGTGGCGCGCAAGGCCGAGGAGTACCTCAAGGGCACCGGCATCGCCGACACGGCCTACTTCGGCCCGGAGGCCGAGTTCTACATCTTCGACGACGTGCGCTTCGAGACGAAGGCGAACGCCGGCTACTACTACATCGACTCCATCGAGGGCGCCTGGAACACCGGCAAGCGGGCCGAGGGCGGCAACCTGGGCTACAAGCCGCGCTACAAGGGCGGCTACTTCCCGGTCCCGCCGATGGACCACTTCACCGACCTGCGCTCGGAGATGGTGCGCAACCTCATCGAGTGCGGCATCGACGTCGAGATGCAGCACCACGAGGTCGGCACGGCGGGCCAG
The DNA here is from genome assembly GCF_053596455.1 of Nonomuraea sp. NPDC001699. NCBI lineage: Bacteria > Bacillati > Actinomycetota > Actinomycetes > Streptosporangiales > Streptosporangiaceae > Nonomuraea > Nonomuraea sp. NPDC001699. The sequence goes on from NZ_JBSFGF010000003.1 coordinate 514,000, forward strand.
GCCGAGATCGACTTCAAGTTCGGCACGCTGCTCAAGACGGCCGACAACCTGATGCTCTACAAGTACGTCATCAAGAGCACCGCCCTGGAGTACGGCCACACCGTCACGTTCATGCCCAAGCCGATCTTCGGTGACAACGGCTCCGGCATGCACTGCCACCAGTCGCTGTGGAAGGACGGCTCGCCGCTGTTCTACGACGAGGTCGGCTACGCGGGCCTGTCCGACACCGCCCGCTACTACATCGGCGGCCTGCTGCGGCACGCGCCGTCGCTGCTGGCCTTCACCAACCCGACGGTCAACTCCTACCACCGCCTGGTCCCGGGCTACGAGGCGCCGGTCAACCTGGTCTACTCCCAGCGCAACCGCTCGGCCTGCGTGCGCATCCCGATCACGGGGTCCAACCCGAAGGCCAAGCGCATCGAGTTCCGCGTGCCCGACCCGTCGTGCAACCCGTACTTCGCCTTCGCGGCGATGCTGATGGCGGGGATCGACGGCGTCCGCAACAAGATCGAGCCGCCGGAGCCGGTCGACAAGGACCTCTACGAGCTGCCGCCGGAGGAGGCCCGCCAGGTGCCGCAGGTGCCCGGCTCGCTGCCCGAGGTGCTCGCCGCGCTGGAGGCCGACCACGACTACCTGCTCGAAGGCGGCGTGTTCACGCCCGACCTGATCGAGACGTGGGTGTCGTACAAGCGGGAGAACGAGGTCGACCCGATCCGCCTGCGGCCGCACCCGCACGAGTTCGAGCTGTACTACGACGTGTGACGTCGAAGGCTTGACGGAGACGGCCCGGCCGCGATCGTTCGCGACGCCGGGCCGTTCCGTGTGCGGGGGGGCCGGGGCGGCGCCAGGAGGGCTCTGGCGGCCGTCCCCGAACGCGGTTACCTTGATCCCAGATCACGCAACCGGCCATCGGCCGAACGCGCCCGAACGGTCTGGAGGACCGTCATGAGGATCACACGAGGGGTGTTAGCCGCGGTGCTGGCCGCCGGCGCGCTCTGTCTCGGTTCCACCCCGGCTCACGCCATTCCGCCGCCTCCGCCCGGCGGCGACCTCCTCGTCGTCTTCGCCTACTTCAGCGGCGACCAGCTCGTCGGCCAGCGCTGGTTCGGCTGCGGCCAGCCCGCCGGTGAGTGGGGCATCCTGTCGGGCACCCAGAAGGTCTACTTCACGCCCTGCTGATCCGGGGAGACCGCCCGTGGCCGGCGGTGGTCAGAAGTCGAAGCGCGGCGCCGACGGCGTGAGGATCTCCGACTTCGGCGACACCGGCCACAGGGCGGTCAGCTCGTCGTAGAGGGCCGCGGCCAGGCGTTCGACGTCGGCGCGGGCCGTCTCGTGCAGGGCCTCGGCCACGATGAGCACGTCGGTGGTGGTGTCGCCGACCGCCGACAGGCCGCTCTGCCGGTTGGTCCAGCGGCGCGCGTGCGCCCGGCCGTCCGCGTCGGCGAAGATCACTTCTCCGGGGGCCGGATGTTCCGTCTCGCCGGAGAAGGTCTGGTACGTCTCCTCGCCCGTGGCGTACCGCACCTCCACGAAGCCGGAGATCCGGGAGACGTCGAACACCGCCACCGGGACGGCGAAGGCGATCGAGACCGCGTTGCACAGGTCGATCAGGGGATGCAGGCGCGGCAGGGCGCCCTCCTTCCTGAAGCGGCGCAGCAGCGACTCCGACGCGCACCGGTACTGCGTCGGCTTGAGCCCCATCCGCGTGAACGCCCGCCGCCACGCCTGGATCTCGGGCAGCTCGCTCTCGGGGCCGGCCCGCCGCGCGGCCAGGTCGCAGTAGCGGGCCACCTGGTCGTCGACGCGGGCGGCGGCGTCGACCCCCTCCACGTGGAGCGCGAAGGGCACCAGGTCGGGGAAGTCCCGCCAGATGTCGTCGGAATGCTGGAAACGCACTGCTACCTCACTGTCACCGTGCCGGTCGTCACGCTGGTGCGCCTCACGATACTGCGGCGGCCTCCCGTCGTCCGTTCGCGGCGTGCCGGGCGCGGGCGGCGGCCAGGGCGTAGCAGGCGAACGCCAGCGCCGTCACGACGGCCGCGACGAGCAGGGGCCGTCCGACGACGCCCAGCACCGCGACGCCGAGGGTGGCGCCGACCTGGCGGGAGGCGTTCAGCACGCCGCCCGCGGTGCCCGCCGTGCCCGCGGGGGCGGCGTTCACCATGCCCGCCATCAGCGCCGGGAGCACGAACGACAGCCCGAACCCCATGACCACCAGCCAGGGCCACGACACGTCGGTGAGCGCGACCCCGGCCAGGCCGGTCGCGAGGAGGGCGAGGCCGCCCAGGATCGGCGGACGCGGGCCGTGGCGGGCCACCAGGCGGCCGGTGAGCAGCGGGTTGACCGTCATGGGCAGCGTGAGCGGCAGGAAGGCGAGCCCGGCGGCGACCGGGGACAGGTGGCGGGTGTCCTGGAGGAGGAGGGTGAGCACGAACAGCGCGCCGGAGAAGGCGAAGTTGGCGGCCGTCCCGGCCAGCAGCTCGGGCCAGGTGGCGGCGAGCAGGCCGCCGGGCAGGGCGGGGGCGTGGCTGCGGCGCTCCACCAGCACCAGGGCCACCAGGACGGCCACGGCCGGCGCGGCGGCGAGCGCGGAGGAGTCGATCAGGGCCTCGGCGACCAGGCCCAGCAGCACGCAGGCCAGTGCCTGGACCTGCCAGTCGATCCGGCGGGAGCCGCGCGGCGAGGCGACGCCGCGCATGATCAGCAGGCTGGTCACGGCGAAGGGCACGTTGACCAGGAAGACGGCGCGCCAGCCGGACAGGCCGACCAGGAGGCCGCCGAGCAGGGGGCCGGCGGCGAGCGCCGAGCCGGTGATCGCCGCCCACAGGCCGGTGGCGCGGGCGCGGACGGCGGGCGCCGGGTACATCTCGGCGAGCAGGCCGAGCGAGCCGCCCGTGCACAGCGCCGCGGCCACCCCGAGCAGGGCGCGCAGCGCGACCAGCACGCCCAGGTCCGGCGCCGCCGCGCTGAGCAGCGACAGCACGCCGAACAGCGCCACCCCGGCCTTGAAGACGCGGGCCGCGCCGAACCGGTCGGCCACCGCGCCCCCGGTGAGCAGCGACGCGGCGAAGGCGACGGTGTAGGCGTTGACCGCCCACTGCTGCCCGGCCAGCGAGCCGCCGAGCGAGGCACGCAGGTCCGGCAGCGCGATCGTCAGCACGGTCGTGTCGAGGATCACCAGGAAGTAGGCGAGGGAGAAGCCGAACATTCGCATGCCCACAGCCTGCTGAAACGCGACTTCTCCCCTCAACAGGCGCCGCCGCACGGGGCATTCGGGAAAACCTTATGCTGCTTTATATGGACTTGCGGCAGTTGAGGGGCTTCGTCGCGGTGGCGGGCGCGGGCACCGTCACCGGGGCGGCGAACACGCTCGGCCTGGCCCCCGCGTCGGTGTCGGAGCAGGTGCGCAGGCTGGAGGGCAGCCTCGGCGTGGCGCTGTTCGAGCGCACACCGCAGGGCATGCGGCTGACCGACGCCGGCGCCACCCTGCTCGGCCGCGCGCAGGGCCTGCTCGACCACGCCGAGGAGGTGCGCCGCGCGGTCACCGGCCGGCGCCGCCGGGTGCGCGTCGGCGCGCTGGAGATGCTGGCCGCCGCCCGGCTGCCCTCCGTGCTGCGCCGCCTGTCCGAACGCCGCCCCGACCTGGACGTGGACGTACGCTCCCTGATGCGGCGCGACCTGCTGGCCCAGGTGGCCTCCGGCGACCTGGACGCGGCGCTGCTGCTGGACCTCGGCCCCCGGATCGGCGGCCTCGGGTTCACCCCGCCGCCCGGCATGGACTTCCTGGACGTCGGCGAGGTCGCGCTGTTGCTGGTCGCCGCGCCCGACGGCGAGCGCGAGCCGCTGCTGGTGAGCCCGCCCGGCTGCTCGATCCGGCTCGCGGCCGACCAGACGTTCGGCCCGGCCGTGCCGCGCAGGGAGCTGACCAGCATCGCCACCGCCCGCGAGTGGGCCAGGCAGGGCTTCGGGCAGGCGCTGCTGCCGGACTTCGCCCTGGGCTCCGACCTCGACTCCGGCGCGCTGGTCGAGCTCGACTGCCGGGCGCCCGCCCTGGCCCTGCGCCTGGTCTGGCTGCGCGGCCGCGAGGAGTCCCTGCGCGACGTGCTGTACGCCATGAGCGCCTGACCCGCCGCTCCCCTCACCGGTCCTTGCGCCGGGACCTGATGCCGGTGATGCGGCGGAACACGTCCCACCAGAAGGGGGCGCCGAACAGCAGGGCCACGTACGTCAGCAGGAAGCCGGGCCAGTGGCTGGGAGTGGTGAGCCGGTTCCACCAGGCCGCGCCGTTCCAGTGGAGCGTGGGGTCGCCCTCGGCCGGGATGGCGATGCTGACCAGCGCGTGCTGGAGCATCTGGACCATCGCGGGCTCGCTGAGCGTCTCGGTGATGCACGGCACCGGGTCGGACCGGCCGCACCGGGCCTTGAGCTCGTCGTACGCCGCCGGGCCCGCCTCGGCCACGGCGGTCACCGAGGCGCGGAAGGCGTTGTCGCGCAGCAGCGTCTTGCCGTACTCCAGGCCGTCCATGGTGAACAGCAGGGTCACCAGGAGGCCGAGGACGGCCACCACCCACTTGACGTAGCGCTTGTACAACATCGACAGGCGTTCCATCTCGCCGTCGAACCAGGTCTCGACGCCCTGCCTGAACCGGTCGAGGTCGCGCTGCGCGGCCTCCCAGACGCCGCGCAGGTGGCCGTACAGGGGGCTGCCCATCTCCTTGAGCTTGGCCAGGAGGCCCTCGACCCCCTCGGGCTCGGCGGCCGCCATCTCCATCAGGGCGACGGCGAAGCGCCCCGGCGGGATGTTCGCGATGCTCGTACGGCCCTTGGTCGGATGGTCGATCTCCTGGACGCGCTCGTACAGCAGCTTGACCATGGCGTCCTGCGCCTTTGGCTCGGCGACCGGCAGCGTGCCGGGCTCGGCGGGCGCGGGCTGGTCGCTGTGGGCCGGCCGGGGATCGCGGGTGAACGGCAGTGCGGCGAACACGTCGCGCAGCTTGGCGGGCAGCCACGACCTGCCCTGCGCGTCGGCGCCGTCGAGGGTGTCCCTGAGGTAGGCCCACAGGAACTTGCTGCGGATGGCGAGCAGGCGCACGAACGCCTCGTTGACCCCGCTCACCAGCAGCGAAAGCAGCAGGAACGACACCACCAGGCCGAGGGCCAGGTCCACGTAAACGGATAACACCTGCGCCTTGATACACCCCGGCGAGGACCGGGATCAACCCCCGTAGAAGACGCGGTCCACGACCCGGCGGGCGCGGCGGGTGACGCGGCGGTAGTCGTCGAGGAAGTCCTCCGAGCCGTCCGGCGGGTAGCCGAGCGTACGGGCGATGAGCCTGCGCTCCCCCGCGTCGGCCGGCACGCTGTCGCCGGGCCTGCCCCTGACCAGCATGATCGCGTCGCGGACGCGCGAGGCGAAGCGCCACGCCTCGGCCAGCACCAGCTCGTCGGCCGGGTCGAGCAGCCCCTCGGCCGCCGCCGCGCGCAGCGCCCCGATCGTCCGGGTGGTGCGCAGGGCCGGCACGCCGCCCGCGTGGCAGAGCTGGAGGAGCTGGGCCACCCACTCCACGTCCGACAACCCGCCGGGGCCGAGCTTGGTGTGCAGGGCGGGATCGGCGCCGCGCGGCAGCCGTTCGGCCTCCATGCGCGCCTTGAGCCGCCTGATCTCCCTGATCGCGTCCTCGGGCAACCCCTCGGACGGGTAGCGCAGCTCGTCGATCATGGAGATGAACGCGTCGCCGAGCGCGGCGTCGCCGGCCGAGAAGCGGGCGCGCAGCAGCGCCTGCGCCTCCCACGGCGACGACCAGCGGGCGTAGTAGGCGCGGTAGGAGGCCAGCGTGCGCACCAGCGGCCCCTGGCGGCCCTCCGGACGCAGGTCGGGGTCGATGAGCAACGGCGGGTCGGGGGCGGGCAGCGACAGCAGCCGGCGCAGCTCGTTGGCCACGGCGAAGGCGGCGTCGGTGGCCTCCCGCTCCTCGACGCCGGGCAGCGGCGAGTGCACGAACATCACGTCGGCGTCGCTGGCGTACGAGCACTCCATGCCGCCGAGCCGGCCCATGGCGATGACCGCGAACCGGGTCACGTCCGGGGCCTTGGCCAGCGCGGCGTCGAGCGCGGCCTGCAGGGTCACGTCGTTGAGCGACGACAGCGCCGTGCCGACGGTCTCGATGTCGAGGAGCTGCGAGATGTCGGCGACGGCGGTGCGGAACAGCTCCCTGCGGCGCAGCCCCCGCACGGCCGCCACCGCCGTCTCCGGCTCTCCTGCGTGCCGGGACACCGCCGCCGACGCCTCGCCGCGCAGCGCCCCGGGCGGCCGGACGGCCAGCTCCTGGTCGGAGCCGAGCATCGCGACCGCGTCGGGGGCGTGCATGAGCAGGCCGGTGGCGTAGCGGCCGGTGCCGAGCACCCGCGCCATCCGCGCGGCCACCGCGGTCTCGTCGCGCAGCAGCCGCAGGTACCACGGGGTGCTGCCGAGCTTGTCGCTGACCTGCCGGAAGCCGAGCAGCGCCGCGTCGGGGTCGGGCGTGTCGGCGAACCAGCCGAGCATGACGGGCAGCAGCGTGCGCTGGATGGCCGCGCGCCTGGACACGCCCGTGGACAGCGCCGCGATGTGCCGCAGCGCGCCGTTGGGATCGACGTAGCCCAGCGCCTCCAGCCGGGCCGCCGCCGCGGCCGTGGACAGCCGCGCCTCCGACTCCGGCAGCCGGGCCACGGCCTGGAGCAGCGGCCGGTAGAACAACTTCTCGTGCAGCCGCCGCGCCTCCATGGCGTGCCGCCGCCACCGGGCGGTGAACTCCCCCACCGGGTCGGTCTGCATGCCCAGCGCGCGGCCGAGCCGGCGCAGGTCGGCCTCGTCGGTGGGCAGCAAGTGCGTACGCCGCAGCCGGTGGAGCTGCAACAGGTGCTCGACCTGGCGCAGGAACGTGTACGCCTCGGCGAGGCCGCGTGAGTCGTCGCGGCCCACGTAGCCGCCGCGGGAGAGCGCGGCCAGGGCCGGGAGGGTCGCCCGGCGGCGCAGCAGCGGGTCGAGCCTGCCGTGCACGAGCTGCAGCAGCTGGACGGCGAACTCGATGTCGCGCAGCCCGCCGGGCCCCAGCTTGAGCTGCCGCTCCCCCTCGGCGCGCACGTGCGACTCGACGCGCCGGCGCATGGCCTGCACGTCCTCCACGAAGTGCTCGCGGGTGGCGGCCGTCCAGACCAGGTCGTTGACCGCCTGGACGTAGGACTCGCCGAGCTCCGGGTCGCCCGCCACCGGCCTGGCCTTGAGCAGCGCCTGGAACTCCCAGGTCTTGGCCCAGCGGCGGTAGTAGGCCAGGTGGCTGCCCAGGGTGCGGACCAGCGGGCCGGACCGGCCCTCGGGGCGCAGGCCGGCGTCGACCTCCCACAGCGAGCCCTCCTGGGTGGCCGCCGTGCAGGCCCGCATCATGGCCTGGGCCAGCCTGGTGGCCGAGCGCAGCGCCTTGGTCTCGTCGGCGCCCTCGCGCGGCTCGGCGACGAAGACGACGTCGACGTCGCTGATGTAGTTGAGCTCCCGGGCGCCGCACTTGCCCATGCCGATGACCGCCAGGCGCGCCTCGGAGTCGTCGACCTCGGCGCGGGCGACCGCGAGGGCCGCCTCCAGCGCCGCGCCGGCCAGGTCGGACAGCTCGGCCATGACCTCGGCGAGCGTGGCCTGGCCGGTGAGGTCGCGGGCGGCCAGGTGCATGAGGCGGCCCCGGTAGGCCACCCGCAGCGCCACCAGCGGGTCGGGGCCGTCGGCGCGCGGCTCGGGCTCGTCGGGCTCGGCGCCGACGGCGCGCAGCAGCGCGGCCCGCGCCTCGCCCAGGTCGGGTTCGGCCAGCAGGGCCGTCTGGCCGGGGTGGCGCACCAGGTGCTCGCCGAGCGCGGCGCTGACGCCGAGGACGGCGAACAGGCGCGCCCTGAGCCGGTCGTCGGCGCGCACGGCGTCGAGGACGGCGGGCTCGCGCTCGGCCAGGCGGGTCAGCGAGACCAGGGCCAGGTCGGGATCGGCCACGACGACCAGGAACTCCAGAAGGTCGTCGAGGTGGGCCGGGGTGCGGTCGAGGAGCTGGGCGGCCCTGGCCCCGTCGGCGAAGCCGAGCTTGGCGAGGCGTGCGGCGGTCGATTCCATCCTGGGCACCTGCTCATCTTGACAGGTGGCGGCCCAAAAGCCGTAGAGTGCAACGCAACGTAGCGTTGTGTTTTGTCGGAGAGGTGATGACATGAGCCGGATGTCCGCGGCGGTGACCTGGGGGATGCTGGCGGCCTGGGCCGTGCACGACGCGGAGGAGCTGGCGACCATGGCCGGATGGGTGCGGCGGGCCCATCCCCGGCTGGAGCGGCTGTACCCGGGGGTGCCGTGGGAGCGGCTGGAGGTGTCGCAGGCGCGGGTGAACGTGGCGATCGGGCTGATGGGCGGCGTGGTGGCGGGGGCCTCGGCGCTGGGGGCGCGCAGCGGCGGGCGCAGCCCGGTATTCCAGGCGGTGCTGGCGGGGTTCGGGCTGCACGGGGTCGTGCACCTGGCGCAGGCCGTCGCCACGCGGGGGTACACGCCGGGGGTGGTGACGGCGCCGCTGGTGGTGATCCCGTTCTCGGCCTGGGCGTGGCGGCAATTGCGGCGGGCGGGGGTGGTGGCCGCGCCGGGGCGGTCTGCCGCGTACGGGCTCGCGGCGCTGCCGCTGACGGCGGGGGGCGTGCACGCGGTCGCCCACCTGCTCACCCGCCGCCACGACCGGGCCGCCGAGTCCTCGCCCACGGACGGTCTCGGCCGCGACCGCTGGTTCTGACCCGCACCGGCGGCTCGCCCCCCGGCCCGAGCCGCGCCGGGCGGCCAGGCCGCGTGGGGGGCTCCTGGGCGGGGGCGGTGGGTCCCGGGGCGGCTGTCAGGCCGGGCGGGGGGCTCCGACCACCTGGGCGAACGCCTGCGCGACCGGGCGCCAGGTCGCGACGAGGGCGGGCTCGGCGGCTTTGACGGCGGCGTTCAGGTCCTCGGCCGACTCCAGCTCCGACTCCGACGTCCAGGCGGTGAAGATCTCCGGGGTGGCCTCGGGGTGGAACTGCAACGCCCAGGCACGCTCGCCGACCCGGTAGGCCTGGTTCGGGTACTGGGCGCCGGTCATCAGCGGCACCGCGCCCGCGGGCAGCCGCGTCATGGCGTCCTGGTGGTACTGGACGGCGGTGGCCCTGGCCGGGACGCCGGACAGCAGCGGGTCGGAGGCGGCGGCGGGCAGCGCGACCACCTCGCACGCCCCCACCTCCAGGCCGTTCCCGCCGCGCTCGACCGTGCCGCCGAGTGCCATGGTGAGAAGCTGCGCGCCGAGGCAGATGCCGAGCGTGGGGGTGCCCTCGTCCACGGCGCGGCGCAGGAGGGCGCGGGTGGCGGGCTGCCAGGGGCTGCGCTCGTCCTCCCAGGCGGCCGCGGCGCCGCCGAGCACGATCAGGCCGTCGGCGGCCCGTGCGGGGACCGGGTCGCCGAGGTAGGGGCGGACGACGTCGCAGGTGGGGCCGAGCCAGTCCGCCAGGTAGCCGAGCCCGGCGCCGGCCTCGTGCTCGATCACGGTGATGCGCATATCGGGTAATTTATCCGCCTTTTTTCGTAAAAGCGGCTATCCGTCTGTTGCCGGGACAGCCGCGGGCGGTGGGTGCCCGGCGCCGGGCGGGTCCCTAGGATCCGGCTATGAGATTCGACGAAGTGGACGGGCTGCGCGTCGCCACGTTCGGCACCGGGCCCCGCAAGATCATCGCGGTCCACGGCATCAGCGCCTCGCTCATGGCCTGGGGCGCGGTCGGGCGGCGGCTGCCCGAGGAGTGGTCACTGATCGCGATGGACCTGCGCGGCCGCGGGCACAGCGCCTCCCTGCCCGGCCCGTACGGGCTGCCCCGGCACGCCGAGGACGTCCTGCGCGTCGCCGAGCACGTCGGCGCGGGCCCGGACGCGGTGCTGGCCGGCCACTCGATGGGAGCGTACGTGGCCGTGCTGGCCGGGGCCGCCCGCGACTTCGCCCGGGTCGTCCTGGTGGACGGCGGCCTCCCGCTCCCGCTGCCCGAGGGCGTCGACCCCGACGCCGCCCTGGAGGCCACGCTCGGGCCCGCGCTCGCCCGCCTGCGCCGGACGTTCGCCTCCCCCCAGGAGTACGTGGACTTCTTCAAGGCCCATCCGGCCTTCGCCGCCCACTGGAGCCCGGACGTCGAGGCGTACGTGCGCTACGACCTCACCGGCCCCGAGGGCGCGATGCGCTCACGGGCCGTCGGCGAGGCCGTGATGGCGGACGGGCGCTGGATGCGCACCGAGACGGCCGAGATCGGCGCCGCGCTGGCCGCGATCAAGGCGCCGCTGCACCTGCTCAGGGCGCCGCGCGGCCTGCTCGACCAGGACACCGGCATGCTGCCCGACGAGGTCGCCCGGACGTGGACGGCCCGCGTGCCCGGCCTGCGCGACGAGCTGGTGCCCGACTGCAACCACTACACGATCCTGTTCGACGAGGAGCCGGTGACGACCGTCCTGGCCCGGATCACCGGGTCCTGACCGCTGCGGCGAGCCGTCCGTCTTCGCCTCGGACGAGAAACGGCCCCCCGAGCCGAGCTCGGAGGGCCGTCGTCGGCACAGGTCAGCGTGGAGCGATCCACGTGGCGCGGGCGGCGGCCACCAGGGTGCCGTCGCCCTCGTAGATGCCGCTCTCGCCGTACATCTTGCGGCCCTCGCGGCCGGTCGGACGGGCCACGACGGAGTAGCGGCCACCCGGCAGCACCGGGCCGTTGATCTGCACGACCAGACGGCCGAGCAGGGCCGACTCGCCGGGGCCGAAGTGCGCCCAGCCGGTGATGCAGTCGAGCACCGCGCCCACGATCGAGGCGGGGACGCCGTCCTCGCCGCTCACCGTGAACGGCACCCGCCACCCGGCGGCCACCAGGTCGGAGCCCTCCACCGGGCCGGGGAAGATGCGCAGGCCGTCGCCCGGCTCGCGCAGGCCGCAGGCGAAGCACTCGGCGAACGGGTGGGCCTTCAGGCCGACGAACCCGGCCTCGGCGCGGGCGGCGTCGGTGAACGGCACGAAGCCGGGCCCGGTCAGGGTCTCGGCGACGGGGATGGCCTCGACCAGGACCTTGTCGCCGTCGGACAGCGAGACGCTGTTGGCGACGTGCTCAAGGCGCAGCTCGGTCTCCAGGGGCGTGGGCGCGTGCAGCGTGACCTCGACCGCTGATCGGCCGCCGTTCAGCGCCTCTGCCATGGTGCCCGCGATCCAGCCGCCGTTGGCGACTCCCACCGGGCCCCGGAAACGCTCGGGAACGGTCAACACGGTCTGCAGGGCAGCCGTCGTCATGCCACACCCTCCAATATCGCCCCACCAGGCGAGAAGTCCGGAAATATCGTAAAGAGTAGGCCGATTTTACTGGACTCCCGGATTACCACGATGTTGGGGGTCCCTGAGCGCCGACCGACTCATGCCATAACGCCACAGGCGTGGCCGAAACTTCCCCGGCTACCCCCCGCCATCCCCACCCAGGGTCGGCGCCGTCCATGGCACGGATGTGACTCGGGGGTGAGGAACAACGAAAATCGGCCCCAACCCGGAGTCGGATGCGTATCCGGGGTGAGGCCGATCAAGGCGTCGGCAGTACCTTATCCCGTGATTTCCCCGCCCCGAGCCCATTCCCGGTGAATCCCGTCGGACCGTTCCGGCCGCTGTGCCCGCCCACCGCCCGCCCACCGCCCGCCCACTGCCCGCCCACCGCCCACCCACTGCCCGCCCGCGCGCCCTATGCTGGCGCGACAGGGGTCGAAGCGAACCGATCGGGCGGGGTGGGTCTGTGCAGCGGGCGACGTTACGTTTTCCGCCCGGGTCGCTGGTCGTGCTGACCGGGCTGCCCGGCGCCGGCAAGACCACGCTGCTGCGCCGCCTCTACGGCCTTCACGGCTCCGAGAGCGCGCCCGTCGTCGCCGACGCGGTCGTGGTGATCGACTCGGGGCAGTCGCGGCTCCACTGGGCCGGCCGCATCACCTGGGCTCCCCGGCCGGTCCGCCGCGCGGTGGTGTTCGCCACCCACGTGAGCCGGGTCAGCCAGGCGCTGGCCAAGGGGCAGGCGGTCCTCGCGCACAACCGGGGCTGCGCCACGTACGTGCTGAAGGGGTTCGCCTGGCTGGCCCGCAGGCAGCGGGCGAGCTTCCACCTGCTGCTGCTCGACGCGCCTCCGGCGGCGGCGGTCGCCGGCCAGCACGCCAGGGGACGGGTGGTCGCGCCCCGCACGTTCGCCCGCCACCGCCGCAACTGGGACAGCCTGCTGGCCCGGGTGGCCGGCGGCGACCCGGCCCCGGCCGTCAGCGCGCACGTCGTCACCCGCGCCGAGGCCGACCTGCTGGAGCACATCGTCTTCGACAGCGCCGACCGCGCCCCCGCCGACTGACGACGACGTCCCGAGGGGACGCCGAGGAGACGCCAAGGGGACGCCAAGGGGACACCGAGGGAGGACCCGCCATGAAGCAGTACCTGCTGACCCTGTTCGAGCCCGACGGCCCGCCGCCCGAGCCCGAGGTCCTGGAGCCGATCATGCGCGACATCGGCGCGGTCGAGTCGGAGATGCGCGCGGCCGGCGTGTGGGTCTTCTCCGGCGGCCTGGCCCCGGCGGAGCAGGCGTCGGTGGTCCGGGTGCGCGCCGGCGAGACGTTCACCACCGACGGCCCCTACACCGAGGGCAAGGAGCACGTCGGCGGGTTCACCGTCATCCGGGCGCCCGACCTGGACGGCGCGCTGGAGTGGGGGCGCCGGCTCGCGCGCGCCGTGGGCGTGCTCCCGGTCGAGGTGCGCGAGTTCAAGGGCTGAGCCGCCCCGGCCTCACAGCACCGGCAGGTAGCGGCCCAGCTCGAACTCGGTGACCGTACGGCGGTATTCGCGCCACTCGGCCCGCTTGTTGCGCAGGAAGAAGTCGAAGACGTGCTCGCCCAGCGTCTCGGCGACCAGCTCGCTGCGCTCCATGACGGCGATGGCCTCGTCGAGCGAGCCGGGCAGCGGCTGGATGCCCAGCGCCCGGCGCTCGGCGCTGGTCAGGGTCCAGACGTTGTCCTCGGCGGCCGGCGGCAGCTCGTAGCTCTCCTCGATGCCCTTGAGCCCGGCGGCCAGCACCAGCGCGAAGGCCAGGTACGGGTTGCACGCCGAGTCGAGCGACCGGAACTCGATGCGGGTCGAGCCGCCCTTGTGCGGCTTGTACATGGGCACCCGGACCAGCGCCGAGCGGTTGTTGTGCCCCCAGCAGACGTAGGAGGGCGCCTCGCCGCCCTGCCCCGCGATGGCCTCGGCGCCGCCCCACAGCCGCTTGTAGGAGTTGACCCACTGGTTGGTGATGGCGGTGATCTCGGCGGCGTGCCGCAGCAGGCCGGCGATGAACGAGCGGCCGATCTTCGACAGCCGGTAGTCGGTGCCGGCCTCGTGGAAGGCGTTGCGGTCGCCCTCGAACAGCGACATGTGCGTGTGCATGCCCGAGCCCGGGTGCTCGGTGAACGGCTTGGGCATGAACGAGGCCCAGATGCCCTGCTCCAGGGCCACTTCCTTCATGATCAGCCGGAACGTCATGATGTTGTCGGCCGTGGTGAGCGCGTCGGCGTAGCGCAGGTCGATCTCCTGCTGGCCGGGGGCGCCCTCGTGGTGGCTGAACTCGACGGAGATGCCCATCGACTCCAGCATCATGATCGCCTGGCGCCGGAAGTCGTGGCCGGAGCTGTGGGGCGTGTGGTCGAAGTAGCCGCCGGAGTCGATCGGCTCGGGCTTCTGACCGGCCTCGGGACGGTTCTTCAGCAGGAAGAACTCGATCTCGGGGTGGGTGTAGAAGGTGAAGCCCATGTCGGCGCACTTGGCGAGCGTGCGCTTGAGCACCCAGCGCGGGTCGGCGTGCGAGGGGGTGCCGTCGGGCATGAGGATGTCGCAGAAGATGCGCGCCGCGCCCGGCGTCTCGCTGCGCCAGGGCAGGATCTGGAACGTGGAGGGATCGGGCTTGGCCAGCATGTCGGACTCGTAGACGCGGGCGAAGCCCTCGATCGCCGAGCCGTCGAAGCCGATGCCCTCGGCGAAGGCGCCTTCCAGCTCGGCGGGCGCGATCGCGACGGACTTGAGGAAGCCGAGGACGTCGGTGAACCAGAGCCGGATGAACCGGATGTCGCGTTCCTCTAGCGTGCGGAGCACGAACTCCTGCTGGCGGTCCAAGGTGTCCCCTCGTTGAAGACAGTGCGGGTCTTCTACCAGCATGCCGTGCCCGTGTTTCGCACACGTTACAGGGGGTGCCGGTGCGAGCCTCACTGACAAAGGGGCCGCCCAGATCTACTGTGATCACGCAGTGAGTCTCGGGGGAGGCATTGGTGGCTATCGACCTGCTCAATCACAAGCTCGATCGGGCGTTCGACCACATCGACGCGAACGGCAACGGCGTCGTCGAGCGGGAGGACCTGCTGGGGCTGGGCGCGCGCCTGCTGGTGGGTTTCGGGGAGTCCCCCACCTCGGTCACCGGCAACCGGCTCGTCGACAGCTTCGACGGCATCTGGTCGACGTTGTCACGGGCGCTCGACCGCGACGGCGACTCCGGCATCGCCCGCACCGACTTCCGCGGCGGGATGACGGCCGCGTTCGTCACGGGCGACCGCTACAAGCCGGTGTTCCGGCCGGCGACGCTGGCCGTGGCCCAGCTCTGCGACGGCGACGGCGACGGCCTGATCGGGCCGGGCGAGTTCCGTACGATGCTGAGCGCGTTCGGCACCGCCTACGACGACGTGGACGAGGCCTTCGACCGGCTCGACCGCGAGGGCAGAGGCGCGCTCACCGTCGAGGGGCTGGTCCTCGCGGCCGAGGACTACTACCGCAGCTCAGACCCGAACGCCGCGGGCAACTGGCTCTTCGGACCGCTGTGAACACCGCCGTGAGCACCACCGTGTTCGCCACGGTGCGCACCGCGCTCCGCTCGGTCCTGCACTGGAAGCCGATGCTGCCGCTGCCGCGCAAGGGCGGCTCGCCCGCGCTGGCGCTGCTGCCGCTGGTCGAGCGGGTGCCGGCGATGGGGGCGCCCTGCCGGATGCACCCCGCCGTGTACGCCATCGAGGCCGCGGTCATCGACTGGGCCAGGCGGACGGGCCTGCGCGCCGACGCCGGGGTGGGCTTCCACCGGATGGCCGGGCGCGCCTTCGCCGAGTTCGACGCGGCCGCCGCCGCGCTGTTCGCGCAATGGCTGACCTGGCTGTTCCACCTCGACGACGAGCTGGACGAGGGGTCGTGCACGCTGGACATCTTCGGCGGCATGCTCCAGGGCGCGTCCCGGCACCCGCTGGAGGCGGCCTTCGCCGACCTGTGGCGGGTGACCAGCGCGCGGATGAGCGACCACTGGCGGGCCCGGTTCGCGGTCAACCTGCGACGCCAGGCGGACGCGTGCCGCACCGAGGCCGACAACCGGGCCGCCGGGCGCATGCCGACGCTGGAGGAGTACCCGGCGCTGCGCAGGGGGACGGTCGGCCCCTACCTGTACGACCTGGTCGAGCCGTGCCTGCGGGTCGAGGTGCCGGCCTGGATGGTCGAGTGCGAGCCGTGGCGCGAGCTGGTGGACGCCTGCAACGACGTCACGGCCTGGTGCAACGACGTGGCCTCGCGGCCCAAGGAGCGCGGCGACGTGCACAACCTGGTCGTGCTGGCGGTCCGGCAGCTCGGGCTGGGCGAGCGCGAGGCCGTCGCATGGGTGCTCGACCGGATCGTCGGACGATGTCAGGACATGAACCGGGCGGCCCGGCGGCTGCCGCTGGACGACCTGCCGCCCAAGGCGGCCAGGGACGTCAGCAAGGTCGCCTGCGCCTACCTGGCCGCGCCGCGCGCCCACCTGGACTGGCTGCTGGAGACGTCCCGGTACACGTGAGCCGATCAGGAGCCGGTCAGGGGGAAGCTGCGGCGAGCATGTCGCCCGCCGCCGTCCGGCGGTAGACGACCTGCTTGCCGAGGCGCAGGCCCACCGTCAGCCCGCCGTCGCTGAGCACCCCGAGGTGCTGGCTGACCGCGCCCGGGGTGAGCGACATCCGGGCGGCCAGCGCCGAGGTGGTGCTCGGCTCGGCCAGCGCGAGCAGGATCTGCGCCCGGCTGCGCCCGATGAGCGCGGCCAGCGCGCCGGGGGCGGGCGGCGGGCCCTGCTCCCACAACGTGCCCACGCCGAGCACCGGGTAGACGAGCATCGACTGGTACGGAGCCGACATCACGGCCACCGACGGCCAGTAGAACGCGCTCGGCACCAGCAGCAGCCCGTCGCCGTGCAGGCCGCCCGCGTGGCACCACGGCCGGTCGATGAGCAGCTGCTCCCCCGTCCACTCCACGGCGGGACCGAGCCCGGCGAACAGCTCCCTGGCCCCGCCCTGGGCGAGCTGGCGGGAGCGGCGCAGCACGTCGCGTTCGAGCAGCCCGTAGACGCGCGGCCAGAACTCCTCGAAGCACTCCCGCCAGTACGTCTCCAGCGCGTCGGCCACCCGGGCCACGCCCGCCGCCGGGTCGGCCGTGAACCGGTCGAGCAGCGCCCGGTCGGTGCCGGCGATGGTCGCGACCTCCGAGCGGGCGCGTTCGGGGGGCGTGCCGCGGACCAGCGCCAGCTCGGCGGCGAAGTCGGGCAGCGGCGTCTCCGGGGGCGGGGTGATGAAGTCGGCCAGGTAGCCGGACGGCGGCACCAGCGCGAACAGCTCGTCCAGGTCGAGCCGGGCCAGCCTGGGCCGCACGGCCTTGATCCACGGCAGGTGGATCGACTGCCTGGAGGGGTCCTGGAGGGTGCGCAGGCTCGCGACCAGCTCCCACATGGGCGAGAACGCGAACCTGATGCGCGCGACGTCCTCCGGCTTCAGGACCCAGGTGACGGCCATGCTTTTAGTGTGCACTAAATCGTTGGCGCGTCGAGCGCGGGGACCTGACCCTGTACCCGTGTCTAGCACTGTCGCTGAGAAGCCTTCCTTCCTCCGTTCCCAGATCGGCGGACTGCCGCGCCCCTTCTGGGCCCTGTGGAGCGGCACCCTGGTCAACCGTCTGGGCACCCTCGTCATGCCGTTCACCGGCGTCTACCTGACCCACTCGCGCGGCATGTCGGTGACCGCCGTGGGCCTGGTCATGGGCGTCTACGGCGCAGGCTCGCTGCTGTCGCAGATCCTCGCGGGCGTGCTCACCGACCGCGTCGGGCGCCGGGTCACGCTGTCGGGCGGCATGCTGGCCACCGCCGCCACCATGCTGGCGCTGGGCTACAGCAGCTCGCTGCCGGCGATCGTCGCGTCCATGTTCGTGCTCGGGCTGGTGATCGACATCTACCGGCCGGCGTCCAACGCCCTGGTGGCCGACCTGGTGTCCCCGGCGGAGCGGGCCCGCGCGTACGGGCTGCTGTTCTGGGCGATCAACCTGGGCTACGCGGTCGGCATGACGGCAGGTGGCTGGCTGGCGAGCGTCGGGTTCCTCTGGCTGTTCTGGATCGACGCGGTCTCCTGCCTGGTCTTCGCCGCGCTGGTGTGGCGGGCGGTGCCCGAGACCAGGCCGCAGGCGCGTGAGTCGTCCGGCGGGTTCGGCGTCGTGCTGCGCGACCGGGCGATGGTCGCCTTCACGCTGGTGGTGCTCGGCAACGCGCTGGTCTACCTGCAGACCGTGACCATGCTGCCGGTCGCGATGACGTCGGTGGTGAAGCTGACGCCGGCGCAGTTCGGCCTGGCCATGGCCCTGAACGGGGTGCTCATCGTCGTCGTGCAGCCGCTGGTCTCCGGCTGGCTCGGACGCAGGGACGCCTCCCGCACGTTCGCGCTCGGCCTGGCGGTCATGGGGGCCGGGTTCGCGATGACGGCCTTCGTCACCACCACGTTCTGGCTGGCCGTCACGATCGGGGTGTGGACCGTGGGCGAGATCATCACCGCGGGCATCTCCGGGACGATCGTGGCCGCGCTGGCCCCCGAGCACCTGCGGGGGCGGTACTCGGGGCTGTTCGGGTTCGCCTGGTCGCTGGCCTCCGTGCTGGCGCCGCTGATGGGCGGGCCGCTGCTCGCGGCCGGGTCGCAGACGTTGTGGTTCAGCGTGGGCGGCGTCGCGCTGGTCTCGGCGGCGGGCATGCTGGCCCTCGGCCCGGCGATCCGGCGGCGGGCGGCGGCCTGAGGTCGCGGGCGGCGGTCCACGGAATCCGCCGCCGTTGAGAGAATTTTGATCGGATGTTGGCTGATTCCCGATAATTTCCTGCCGATCACGGAAGGAAATGGTGGGATGCGCCACGCAGGATGGGCGCGCCGGGCGTGCACGAGGCTGGCCACGCCCCGCGTCGCGGTCGGGATCGCCACGTTCGCCGTCGTGCTGGAGCTGGCCGACATCTGGGTGACCGCGCAGTTGCCGCCGTCGCCGTACACGCCGCTGCCGTTCGCGCCCGAGGACATGGCGGGCACGGCGTTCCCCGTCTTCGGCGCGATCCTCGTGCACAGCAGGCCGCGGCTGGTCATCGGCTGGCTGCTGTGCCTCGGCGGGACGAGCGCGGCGGCCAACATCCTGTCGGCCAACCTCTACCAGCTGCTCGACGGCGGGCCGGGCCCGCGCTGGCCGATCGTCAACCTGACCTGGAACGTCTGCGAGCTGACCCTCGGCGTCCTGCTGCCCCTGCTGTACCCGGTGGGCAGGCTGCCGTCGCGGCGGTGGCGGCCGGTGATCGCGCTGGCCGTGGCCGGGCAGGCGCTGGACTGGGCCGGGCTGCTGGCCGACCGGCCCGGGCTGCGGGAGGCCGGGCACGCCACGCTCTCGGCGAGCATGGTGCTGGCCTTCGCCTCGCTGGTCGTGCGTTTCCGGCGCGGCGACGCGGTCGAGCGGCGGCAGCTCCTGTGGCTGCTGGTGGCGCTGCCCGGCCTGCTGGTGCCGTGGATGCTCGGCGCGGACGTCTGGTGGGTGGCCTCGCTGGCCATCCCGCTGATCCCGGCGGCCATCGCCGTGGCGGTGCTGCGCTACCGGCTGTTCGGCATCGACACGCTGATCAGCAGGGCGCTGGTGGGCACCGGCCTGGCCATCGTGATCACCCTCGTGTACGTCGCGGTCAGCGCGGCCCTCAGCGTGTTCCTGTCGGAGGTGGACCGGATCGCCGGCATCCCCGCGGCCCTGTTCGCCGGGGCGTTCTTCCAGCCGATGCGCCGCGGCCTGCAACGCGGCGTGGACCGCCTGCTGTACGGCAGCACCGGCGTGCCCGGCACGCTGGCCCGGCGACTGCGGCACCGGCTCCAGCACACCGACCCCGTGCACGGCCTGCTGGCCACGCTCGACGTGCTGCGCGAGGGCCTGTCGGTGACCGGCGTCGCGGTCGAGGCCGACGGCGCGGTCACCACGTCCGGCGTGGTGGGCGCGGCGGCCAGGACCGTCCCGCTGGTGTGGCACGGCGAACCGGTCGGGCTGCTGCTGATCGGGCCGACGGACCGGCGCAGGTTCCCCGCGGCCCACGACGAGCGGGTGATCGCCACGATCACGCCGTACATCGCCGACGCCGCGCACGCCGTACGGCTGACGGCGGCGCTGCAGCGCTCACGCGAGCGCATCCTGACCGCGCGGGAGGAGGAACGGCGGCGGCTGCGCCGTGACCTGCACGACGGGCTCGGCCAGTCGCTCAGCGGCATGGCCATGTCGATCAACGCCGCCCGGCTGACCATGCACAGCGCTCCCGAGCAGGCCGACCGGCTGCTGGCCGGGCTGCGCGCCGGCATGGACGCCGTGACCGGCGACATCAGGCAGCTCGTCTACGGCCTGCGCCCACCCGCCCTGGACGAGCTGGGCCTGGCCGGCGCGATCGAGGACCTGGCCGGGACGCCGGTCGGGACGTCGGGCGAGCTGACCGGCCTGCCCGCCGCGGTCGAGGTCGCGGCCTACCGCATCGTGCAGGAGGCGCTCACCAACGCGCGCAAGCACGCCCGCGCCTCACGGATCACGGTGACGTTGCGCCGCGACGACCGCCTGCGCGTCACGGTCGCCGACGACGGGATCGGCCTGCCGCCGGACGCGCGGCCCGGCGTCGGGCTGGGCTCGATGCGCGAACGGGCGGCCGAACTCGGGGGCACCTGCGCCGTACGAACGGGACCGGGAGGTGGCACGGTTGTCCATGCCGAACTCCCCCTGTGACAATTCGCCATATCCCCGGACGTGTTATCCCTCTACGCTTACCCCTGACATGCTGACATTCACCGCACTGGGACCGTTCCACGCCTGGAGCGACGGCGTCCCCCTCGACCTCGGCGGCCAACGGCAGCGGGCGGTGCTCGCCCGTCTGCTCGTGGCGGGCGGCCGGGCCGTGCCCGTGCACACGCTCATCGACGAGCTGTGGCCGGGCGATCCGCCCGCGCAGGCCCTGTCCACCATCCAGGGCTACGTCTCGCGGCTGCGGCGCGCGCTGGAGCCCGGCCGCGCGCCGCGCGAGGAGGCCGAGGTGCTGGTCTCGGCCGCGCCCGGCTACGCGCTGCGGGCCGCGACCGAGCAGGTCGACTCGTGGCGGTTCGAGAGCCTGGTGAAGACCGAGGGCCCGCCCCCGCAGGTGTGGGCCGCCATGGAGAGCGCGCTCGGGCTGTGGCGCGGGCCGGCGCTGGCCGAGTTCGCCGAACTGACCTGGGCGGCGACCGAGGCGGGCAGGCTGGAGGAGCTGCGGCTGATCGCCGTCGAGCGGCGCGCCGACGCCGGGCTCACGCTGGGCCGGGCCACCTCCCTGGTGGCCGACCTGGAGGCGCACGCCTCGGCCCACCCGCTGCGCGAGGAGGCGTGGCGGCTGCTGGCCCTCGCCCTGTACCGGATGGGCCGCCAGGGTGACGCGCTGGCCGCGCTGCGCCGGGCCCGTGCGGTGTGGCGGGACGAGCTGGGGCTCGACCTGTCGGCCGGGCTGCGCCGGCTGGAGGCCGACATGCTGGCCCAGCGGCTGGAGGAGCCGCCGCCCCCGCCGTCCGCCGCCCCCGCTCCGGCCGCCGCCGGGGAGCGGGTGCTGCGCGTGCTGGTGGCCGACGACCAGGCGCTCGTACGGGCGGGGCTGCGCGCCATGCTCGACAGCGAGGACGGCGTGGCGCTGGCCGGCGAGGCGGCCAACGGCGAGGAGGCCATCGCGGGCGTACGCGAGCACCGGCCGGACGTCGTGCTGCTCGACATCCAGATGCCGCACCTGGACGGCCTGGCCGCCGCCCGCCGCATCCTGGCCGGGGAACGCCCGCCCAAGGTCGTCATGATGACCACGTTCGGCAGCGACGAGAACCTGTACGCGGCGCTGCGCGCGGGCGTCAGCGGCTTCGTGCTGAAGACCTCGGCCCCCGAGCAGTTCCTGGCCGCGATCAGGGCCGCCGCCGTCGGGGACGCGCTCATCGACCCGGCGGTCACCACCCGGCTGATCTCGGCGTTCGCCGGCCGCACCGACCCGGCCTCGCCGCCGGCGCTGGCCGGACTCTCCGACGCCCGGCTCGACGTGCTCAAACTCGTCGCGCGCGGGCTGACGAACCGGCAGATCGGCCAGACGCTGGCGCTGCCCGAGGAGGAGGTGTCGGTGCTGGTGAAGTCGCTGCTGGACCACCTGGGGCTGTTCGACCGGGCGCAGCTCGTCATGGCGGCCTACGAGTCCGGTCTGGTCACTCCAGGGGACAAGGGACACTTTTCGTCGCTTTGACGATAAAAATCTGGTCGTACTAGGCTAATGACGTGGCACAACTGCGCATAGCCCTGGCACAGACGAACCCGACCGTCGGCGACCTGGCCGCCAACGCCGAGCGGCTGGTCGCGTGGACCCGTGACGCCGCCGAGCGCGGCGCTCACCTGGTCGTCTTCACCGAGATGTTCCTCACCGGCTACCCCGTCGAGGACCTGGTGCTGCGCACGTCCTTCGTGGACGCGAGCATCAGGACCCTGGAGGAGGTGGCGCGCAGGCTCGACCGCGAGGGACTGGGCGACCTCCCTGTGGTCGTCGGCTACGTCGACCGCGCCGGCCTGGCGCCCCGGGTGGGCCAGCCCAAGGGCGCGCCGCTGGACGCGGCCGCGCTGCTGCACAAGGGCGAGGTCGTCGTCCGCACGGCCAAGCACCACCTGCCCAACTACGGCGTGTTCGACGAGTACCGCTACTTCGTGCGCGGCGACCGGCTGCCGATCGTCCGGCTGCACGGCGTGGACGTGGCGATCGCGGTCTGCGAGGACCTCTGGCAGGAGGGCGGGCCGGTGTCCGTCGTCGGCCAGGCGGGCGCCGGGCTGCTGGTCGTGCCGAACGCCTCGCCGTACGAGAAGGAGAAGGACGACGTACGGCTGGAGCTGGTCGCCCGCAGGGCGCGCGAGGCCGGCTGCGCGCTCGCCTACGTCAACCAGGTCGGCGGGCAGGACGAGCTGGTCTTCGACGGCGACTCGATCATCGTGGACGCCTCGGGCGAGCTGGTCGCGCGGGCCGGCCAGTTCCGCGAGGAGCTGCTGGTCGCCGACCTCGACCTGCCGGTCTCCGACGCCGAGCCCGGCACGTTCCCCCACGACGCGCTCGACGGCACCACGATCACCGTCGAGCGCCGGGTCCTGTCGCAGGAGCCCGTCGAGCCCTACCCGGCGCAGCCCGCCCCCGTCGCCGAGCGGCTCGACCTGCACGCCGAGGTGTACTCGGCCCTGGTGCTGGCGGTACGCGACTACGTGGCCAAGAACGGCTTCCAGTCGGTCATCCTGGGCCTGTCGGGCGGCATCGACTCGGCCCTGACGGCGGCCATCGCCTCCGACGCGATCGGCCCGTCCCGGGTGAACGTCGTGCTCATGCCCTCGCGCCACTCCTCCGACCACTCGCTGGCCGACGCCGAGGACCTGGTGGCCAGGCAGGGCATCAACTCCAGGATCGCGCCGATCGCCGAGATCGTCACGGCCTTCGAGAAGGAGATCGAGCTGTCCGGCCTGGCCGCGGAGAACCTCCAGGCCAGGGTGCGCGGCATGATCCTCATGGGCCTGTCGAACCAGAACGGCCACCTGGTGCTCACCACCGGGAACAAGAGCGAGCTGGCCACCGGCTACTCCACCCTCTACGGCGACTCCGCCGGCGGCTTCGCCCCGATCAAGGACGTGCCCAAGACGATGGTGTGGGAGCTGTCCAGGTGGCGCAACGCGCACACCTGCGAGGGCTTCCTCATGTCCGTCGAGCGGCCGATCCCGGAGAACTCGATCACCAAGGAGCCCAGCGCCGAGCTGCGCCCCGACCAGCGCGACACCGACTCGCTGCCGCCGTACGAGGTGCTGGACCGGCTGCTGGACGACTATGTGGAGAAGGACATGGGCTCGCAGGAGCTCATCGCGGCCGGGCACGACCCCGCGCTGGTCACGCGGGTGATCCGGCTGGTGGACCTGGCGGAGTACAAGCGCCGCCAGTACCCGCCGGGCCCCAAGATCACGCCGAAGAACTTCGGCCGCGACCGCCGCCTCCCCATCACCAACCGCTGGCGCGAGACGACCTGACCCGTCCGGCCGCCCCTTTCGTCGCGAGGGGGCTGGCTGCCCCCCTCCGGCCGCCTCCTCCCCTCGTGAGGAGGTGGGCCGTCCTTCCGGCTGCCCCCTCCCCTCACGAGGGGGCGGGTCGCGCCTGGCGGTGGGATTGTCGGTGGCGGCTGGCAGGGTGGGGCCGTGGCACAACCGCTGAAAGACCTGATCAACGCCCGGTCCGTGTCGGTGCTCGCCGACGGCCTGGCCGCCGTGTGGCCCTCGTTCCCGCACGCCCGCTTCACCGAGCGCGCCCTGGCCGGGCTCGCCCCGCTGGAGCTGAAGGACCGCGTCAGGCACGTCTCCGCCGCCCTCCACGACGCCTTCCAGCATGCCCTCCCGATGCCCTACCCCCAGGCCGCCGAGCTGGTGCGGGCCTGCGCCGCGCGCGGGGAGCTCGACCTGTGGAGCGGCTGGCCGGTCACCGACCACACCGCCGTCCACGGGCTCGACCATCTGGAGGCGGCGATGGCCACGCTGGCGGCGCTCACGCCGTACTCGACGGGCGAGTTCGCCGTACGCCCCCTTCTCGACCGCCACCGCGACGACGCCCTCAAGATCATGTACGGCTGGGCGGAGTCCCCCGACGAGCACCTGCGCCGCCTGGCCTCGGAAGGCACCCGGCCGCGCCTGCCGTGGGCCTCCCGGGTCGGCTGGCTGATGACGCCCGGCCCCACCCTGCCCCTGCTCGACCTGCTGCGCGACGACCCGAGCGAATACGTCCGCCGCTCGGTCGCCAACCACGTCAACGACCTGGCCAAGGACCACCCCGACACGGCGCTCGCGGTGCTGGCCCGCTGGCGCGCGGGCGGCGGCTCGCACGTCGAGCGGGTCGTGCGCCACGCGGCCCGCGGGCTGCTGCGTGCCGGGCACCCCGAGGCGCTGGAACTGCTGGGCGCCACCCCGGGCAACGGCTCGGCGCGGGCCCTCGTCCTGGAGTCCGACACGGTCGCCGTCGGCGGCAGGCTGACGTTCACCGTCACGGTCACGGCGGGCGCGCCGGGCCCGCTGCTGCTCAAGTACGCCGTCCGCCGGGCAGGCTCGCGTCGCGTCTTCCACCTGGGCGAGCGCGTGGCCGCCGCCGAGGGGGCGGCGTTCACGCTGCGCAAGAGCCATTCCTTCCGCCCGGTCACCACCCGCAACGAGCCGCCCGGGCCACGCGAGCTCGACGTCATCGTCAACGGCCGGGTGGCGGCCACCGTGCCCTTCACCCTGACCGCCGCCCCCGGCGGGGTCACCTCGCCGATCGGGTAGCGGATCACCGGCACGAAGACCCGGAGACCCCGGACGTCTCAGCGCCTGACGCGGTCTCCGGCCAGTCCGAGCAGGACCGTGTCGACCACGCGTTCGGCCAGGTCGGCCGGGAGGTCTCCGGCCGGCCCCCACTTCGACTGCCACATCATCGTGCCGGAGAACAGGGCCATCGCCAGCTCGACGTCGAGGTCGGGCCTGAGCTCGCCGGTGGCGACGCCGCGCTCGATCACCGAGCGCAGTGCCTGCCTGCGCGGTTCGACGGCCCGCTTCACGAAGCGTTCCATCAGTCGCGGATAACGATCGGCCTCGCTCATCGCGATGTTCATCACGCAGCGGGTGCGGGCCTGGCCCGCCTCCCTGCGCATCGCGTCGAGCAGGGAGATCAGGTCGTCGCGCACGGAGGTGCCGGACAGCGGCGGGAGCGGCGCCTTCAGCGTGGAGAGCGCGTCGACGACCAGGTCCTCCTTGTTGGACCAGCGCCGGTAGATGGTGGTCTTCCCGACGCCCGCCCTCGACGCGATGGCCTCGATCGACAGCTCCGACACCCCCATGCCCTCACCGATCAGGTCGAGGG
This sequence comes from Nonomuraea sp. NPDC001699, assembly GCF_053596455.1. NCBI lineage: Bacteria > Bacillati > Actinomycetota > Actinomycetes > Streptosporangiales > Streptosporangiaceae > Nonomuraea > Nonomuraea sp. NPDC001699. Next base: position 539,272 of record NZ_JBSFGF010000003.1, read on the forward strand.
TCGCGTCGATGATCGCCTTCTCGGCCTTCTCGCTGCGCGGACGGCCCGCCGGGCGGGCAGTCCCTGAATCCTGGATCGTCATCGCGGCCTCACACTACCGCTGGTTCCTTCTGTTCCGCCTGCTGGACCGGGCGCGCCTTGCCCGGCATCCACTTGGCCACCACCGCGACGCCCACCAGGGCGATCACGGCCGAGACCATCGCCGTGACGTGCATGCCGTCGACGAACGCGGTGAAGGCGGGCTTGATCAGCGCCTGGCCGTGCTCGCCGAGCTGCCTGGCGAAGGCCGTCGTCGCCATGATGGACTCACCGGCGGCGTGCGGGGCGCCGGCCGGCAGCGCCGAGGCGATCTCGCCGCGGTAGCTGCTCGACAGGACCGAGCCGAGCACGGCCACGCCGAGCGCGCCGGCGACCTGGCGGACGGTGTTGCTCATGGCCGAGCCGACACCGGCCTTCTCCCTGGGCAGCGCCTCCATGATGGCGGTGGTCGCGGGCGGCATGATGTTCGCCATCGCCGCGCCCTGGACGAAGAAGATGATCTCGATCAGCACCACGGGCGTGTCCACGTCCATCAGGGCGTAGCTGCCCAGCGCGGCGGTCACCACGAGCATGCTGACCGTGGCCGACAGCTTGGCGCCGAAGAGCTGGTGCACCCGCTGGCTGAGCGGCGCGAAGATGAGCTGCGCGGCGGCGAACGGGATCATCAGGGCCCCCGCCTGGATCGGGCTGAAGCCCAGCACGATCTGCAGGTAGAAGGTCAGGAAGAACATCCCGCCCATCATCGCGAAGAAGACGATGCCCATCATGCCGATGGCCGAGCTGAACCGTACGTTGCTGAAGTTGCGCACGTCGAACACCGGGTTGTCGATGCGCCGCTCCCACCACACGAACACGCCCAGCACGACCAGGCCGAGCAGCGTCGGGACGATCACTTCCGCGCTCGCCAGGGTGCCCAGGTCGCCGCCGCGGATGATGCCGTAGACGAGCGCCACCAGACCGATGATCGACAGCACCACGCCCACCGGGTCGAGCTTGGACGGCTTCGGGTCACGCGACTCGGGCACGACGACGCCGATGAGGATCATGCTGATCACCACGATCGGCACGTTGACCAGGAAGACCGAGCCCCACCAGAAGTGCTCGATGAGCAGGCCGCCGGTGATCGGGCCGATCGCCACGGCGAGCCCCACGCCACCGGCCCAGATGCCGATCGCCTTGCCACGCTCACCGGGCGGGAACACGTTGGAGATGATCGCCAGCGTGGCCGGCATGATCGCCGCGCCGCCGATGCCCATCGCCGCCCGCGCGAAGATCAGCTGCATCGGGTCCTGGGAGTAGGCGCTGGCCAGCGAGGCCAGGCCGAACAGCGCCATGCCGATGAACAACATGCGCTTGCGACCGGTACGGTCGCCGATCACGCCGAAGGTGAACAACAGCCCGGCGAACACCAGCGTGTAGGAGTTGATCGCCCACTCCAGCTGGCCCTGCGTCGCGCCCAATCCGACACGGGGGTCGGCGATGGTCTTCATCGCCACGTTGAGGATCGTGTTGTCCAGCACGACCGCCAGGAGGCTGAACACCAGCACTCCCAGGATCCCCCACCTGCGTGGATGCCCTGCGTTCGGGTCCATGGAAATCGTCCTTAATTTCGATACGCCTGAGTTTCGCAACGACACCGTATCGCAAGAGATTCCGATACGCAACGGTCCCGTTTCGTAACTTCCGCCTGACGGAGGGAGTGCGCGGTGGGAAACAGCGGGGAAACCCCGATTCACCCCGTACACAGGCCCTCGCGAACCTTGCTGACAGACCCCGCGAACGGCCGCCGCGGGCACTGCTGACCAGACCCGCCGGCCTCAGGCCGGCAGGCTCGAACCCCCCGGGTCAGCTCTTGGTCACCGCCGGAGGCACGGCGTGCTCCTCGACCGGGGCCGACAGGACCGCGACCGGCGGACGCCGCCGCCACATCGGCAGCGCGACCACCACCATGACCACCCCGACCAGCCCCGCCACCACGAACGCCCACGTGGGCCCGCTGCCGTCGATGATCGCCCCCGCGATGGGCGAGGACGCGGCCCCGCCGATGAGCAGGGCGGTGCCGTGGAGGCCCATCGCCTCGCCCCTGGCCGCGGCGGGCACCCAGCGGCTGAGCACGTCGACCGTGGACGACAGGGCCGGGGCGCACAGCAGGCCGGCCGGCAGCATCGCCAGGATCAGCCACCGCCAGTCGGCCCCGGCCAGGCCCACGGGGATGGTCAGCAGGCCCATGCCCGCGATGAGCACCAGGGGCGAGAAACCACGCGACAGCCCGCCGTAGACGAAGCCGCCGACCAGCGAGTAGAGGCACCAGATCGCCACGGCGAGGCCGACCCACCGCGTCTCGCCCGCGGTGTTGATGGTGGCCACCAGCCCCAGCTCGGTCGCGGTGAGGATGAACGTGGCCGCCGCCGTCGTGCCGAGCAGCGCGACGAACCCCGGCGTGAGCCACTGCCGGCGCGGCACCTTCACCACCGGCTCCTCCAGCTCGACCGCCGACCGGGTGGGCGGGTTGAAGACGATCAGGCCGATGCCCGCCGCCGTGATGCCGAGGCCGATGACGACGAGCGTGGTCGTGCTGCCCAGCGTGGTGATGCCGGCCGCGGCGAGCGCGGGACCGGTCATGTACGACAGCTCGACCAGCATCGAGTCGAGCGTGAACCCGGTGCGCCGCTGCTCCGGCGGGACCAGCGCGGCCAGCGACTGCCGGGTCAGGCTGAACACCGGCAGGTTGAGCAGGCCCGCGACCGCCGCCGCGACGGCCAGCGCGGGCAGCGGCAGCGCCCAGGCGCACGACCAGAACACCGCCTGGGCCAGGGTGGTGACGACGAGCACGGGACGCACCCCGTGGCGGTCGACGAACCGGCCCGACAACGGCGAGCCGATCGCCATGCCGACCGTGCTGGCCATCGTCACCACGCCCGCCTCGACGTAACCCAGGCGCAGCCCGAAGACCACGTGCAGGGTGAGCGCCATCCCCATGGCGGTGGCCGGGACGCGCGCGAGCATCCCCACCAGGAGCAGGGTGCGGACGCCTGGGAGCCGGAAGAGCCGGCGATATTGGTCGAGAGCCATGGTGTGTCGTTTACCTCCGCGTCGATTGTGTCAAGAGGCACCGACAGTTTCGCCACTGGATTTCCCTCCATGACATCATCGAAGGAGTCCGGGGACGTCACTGGGACGCCTCGAGACGTTTCTGGAGGTGTCCATGTCTTCGACCACGCTGTACGGCGGCGCATCAGGGCGCAGGGTCACCGTCCGCGACCTCGCGGCGGCCAAGGAGCGCGGGGAGCGGTGGCCCATGGTCACCGCCTACGACGCCATGACGGCCAGGGTGTTCGACCAGGCGGGCGTGCCCGTCCTGCTGGTCGGCGACTCCGCGGCCATGGTCGTCTACGGCTTCGACTCCACTCTGCCGGTCACCCTCGACCACCTCGTCCCGCTCACCGCGGCCGTGGTGCGGGGGTCGTCGCGGGCGCTCGTGGTGGCCGACCTGCCGTTCGGGTCGTACCAGGGGTCGCCGCAGCAGGCGCTGGAGTCGGCGGCCAGGTTCATGAAGGAGGCGGGGGCGCACGCGGTCAAGCTGGAGGGCGGGCGGCGGGTGCTGCCGCAGGTCGAGGCGCTGGTCTCGGCGGGCGTGCCGGTCATGGCCCACCTCGGGCTCACGCCGCAGTCGGTCAACGCGTTCGGCGGCTACCGGGTGCAGGGGCGCGGCCAGTCGGGCGACGAGCTGATGGCCGACGCCAAGGACCTGGAGCGGGCGGGGGCGTTCGCGGTGGTGCTGGAGTGCGTGCCGGCCGATCTGGCGCATCGGGTGACCACGTCGCTGTCGGTCCCCACGGTCGGCATCGGGGCCGGGCCGTCCACGGACGCGCAGGTGCTGGTGTGGCAGGACCTGATGGGGCTGACGCCGCGTCCGGCCAAGTTCGTCAAGCAGTACTCCGACCTGGCCTCGGAGATGGACCGCGCGGTGCGGGCCTTCGCCGACGAGGTGACCTCGGGCGCCTTCCCGGCACCCGAGCACACCTACAGCTGACCCCGGGACCGATTCACCCCGCCGCGCCGAAGAGCGTGGCGGGGTCGGTGTTGGAGCCGCAGACCACGACGGCCACCCGCTCCCCCTCCGACGGCCGGTAGGCGCCCGACAGCAGCGCCGCGTACGCCGCCGCGCCCGCGGGCTCGGCCACCAGCCGGTGCCGCTCCCACAACGTCCGGCGGGCCGCGACGATCGCGTCGTCCTCCACCAGGACGCTCTCCACCCCGCTCCCCGACAGCACCTCGTACGCCAGCGCGCCGAGCTGCGTGGCGCCGAGCGCGTCGGCCGCCACGCCCCCCACCTGCACCGGCACCGGACCGCCCGCGCGCAGGGCCTCGTGCAGCGTCGGGATGGCGTACGGCTCCACCGCCACGATCCGCGGCGCGTCACCCCCGGCGCGGGCCCCCAGGGTGATCCCGCCCGCGAGCCCGCCGCCGCCCACGGCCACCACCACCGTGTCCACGCCCCCGGTCTGCTCCATGATCTCCAGCCCGGTCGTGCCCTGCCCGGCCAGCACCTCGGGCTGGTCGTAGGCGTGCACGGGCAGCGCGCCCGTCTCGGCGGCGCGCTTGGCGGCGGCGTCCGCGGCCTCGGAGTAGATGGCCCCGGTCTGCGTGGTGTGCGCGCCGAGCGCCTTGAGCCCGGCCACCTTGACCGGGCTCGTCACCTCCGGGACGAAGATCTCGGCCCGCACGCCCAGCGCCTTGGCGGCGTGGGCGACGGCCAGCCCGTGGTTGCCGCCGCTGGCGGCGATGACCCCGGCGGCGGGCAGCGCGCCGGCCGACAGGATGCGGTTGAACGCCCCCCGCACCTTGAAGGACCCGGAGTGCTGCAGCAGTTCCAGCTTCAGGAACAGGCCCGGCGAGATCTCCAGGACGGGCGTGCGCAGCACGTGCCCTTCGATCCGGCGGGCCGCGTCGAGGACGTCCTGATATGTGACGGCGGTCACGGTTCTCCCTTGGTCGTACGCCCGCGGTCCGCGAGCATGATCCGACGCTATCCGAGCGCCTGTGCCACGTCCGCCCAGAGGTCCTCGGGATGCTCGATGCCCACGGCGATGCGCACCATGCCCTCGCCCACCCCGTGCCTGGCCAGCTCCTCGGCGCCGAGCGAGCGGTGTGAGGTGGTGGCGGGGTGCATGACGCGGGTCTCGACGCCGCCGAGCGAGGGCGCGAGCTGCGCCAGCCGTACGGACTTCATGAACGCCTCCCCCGCCGCCCGCCCGCCGGTCAGGTCGAAGGAGAACACGCCGCCGAAGGCCGGCAGCAGCTTGCCGGCGAGCTCGTACGACGGATGCGAGGGCAGCCCCGGCCAGTGGACGGCCGCCACGGCGGGGTGCTCGGCGAGCCGGCGGGCCAGGAGGTCGGCGTTGGCGCAGTGGCGCTCCATGCGCAGCGGCAGCGTCTGGAGCCCGCGCAGCGTCAGCCACGCCGTGAACGGCTCGGCCGCGGCCCCCAGCTCGGTGGAGAAGTGCCAGACCTTCCCGTGCAGACCGGGGTCGGCGAAGATCGCGATGCCGCCGATCACGTCGCTGTGCCCCGACAGATACTTGGTGGTGGAGTGCACGACGACGTCGGCGCCGTGCTCCAGGGGACGGCAGAGCACGGGCGTGGCGAAGGTGTTGTCCACCACCGACAGGATGCCCAGCTCACGGGCCGTGGCGCACATCGCGGGCAGGTCGGCCACCAGCGCCATCGGGTTGCTGATGGTCTCCAGGTAGACCAGCCGCGTCTCGGGCCGCACGGCGGCGCGCAGCGCGCCGGGGTCGTTCTCGGGCACGTGGGTGACGGTCATGCCGAACCTGGCGACCAGGTCGTTGAGCATCGTGGCGGTGCCGCCGTACAGGGAACGCTGGGCGATCAGGTGGTCGCCGGGCTTGAGCAGGGCGAGCAGGACGGTGTTGATCGCGCCCATGCCGGAGGCCGCGGCCAGCGCCGCGGCGCCGCCCTCCAGCCCGGACACCGCCAGCTCCAGCGCGCGCACGGTCGGGTTGGTGTAGCGGCCGTAGACGAAGGCGCCGTCGGGGCTGCCCATGGCCGCGCCCATGACCTCCGGGTCGTCGAAGGCGAATCCGGCGCTCTGGTAGAGGGGCATGCCGAGCGGCCGGCTGCCCTCGACCGCGGGCTGAGGCAGGTGTACGGCACGCGTTTCAGGGCGAAAATCACTCATGTCATCAAATATCCCCCGCATTGGCCTCCAACAGCAGAGCCAATACGAGAGAATTGGTCCATGAATAGAGCCAATCCCGATGACCTCGTCCACCTGCTGGGCCGGTGGGCCTCCGGACGCGGGCCGCTCTACCTGCTGCTCACCGCCCGGCTGCGGGCGCTCATCGACGACGGCGTGCTCCCGCCCGGCCAGTCGCTGCCGCCCGACCGGGTGCTGGCCGCCCGGCTCGCGGTCGGCCGCGGCACGGTCGTCGCCGCCTACGACCTGCTCCAGCAGGAGGGCCGGGTGACGCGCCGCCAGGGCAGCGGCACCCGCGTCGCGCCGGGCGACCCGCCGGCCGCCAGGACCGCCGAGGGCGTGGCGGCCAACCCGCTGATGCTGCACCTCCTGCACGCGCCCGACGGCGTCCGGCTGCTGACCTGCGCGGCGCCGGACGACCCGCCCCAGGCGCTGTTCGAGGCGTACCAGGAGGCGGGGGCGCGGGTGGCGGGCCTGCGCGACCTGGGCTACCAGCCGGCCGGCGACCCCTCGCTCCGGGAGGCGCTGGCGGCCTACTACAGCGCGCGCGGCCTGCGCACCACGGCGGACCAGATCATGGTGACGACGGGCGCGCAGCAGGCGCTCACGCTGCTGGCCGGGCTGCTGGTCGCGCCGGGCGACACCGTGCTGACCGAGTCGCCGACGTACCCGGGGGCGCTGGAGGCGTTCCGGCACGCGGGGGCCGTCGTCAAGCCCGTCGGCCTGGACGACGACCGGGCGTCGCGGGCGGTGCGCGAGCGGCCGGCGCTGGTCTACTGCGTGCCCACCGCGCGCAACCCCGACGGCGCGATCATGGACGACGCGGCCCGCAGGCGGCTGGCCGCCCTGGCCGCCGAGCACGGCGTGCCGCTGATCGACGACGAGGTCTGCGCCGAGCTGTGCTTCTCGGGCGGGACGCCCCCGCCGGTGGCCGTGTTCGGCGGGGGCGAGCACGTGGTCACCGTCGGCTCGCTGAGCAAACTGGTCTGGGGCGGGCTGCGGGTGGGCTGGGTCCGCGCGGCGGCGCCGCTGGTGTCGCGGCTGGCCAGGCTGCGGGCCGTGCACGATCTCGGCGGCGAGGTCTTCAGCCAGCTCGCCGCCGTCGCGCTGCTGCGCCGCCTCGACGAGGTGCGCGAGGCCCGCGTACGCGCCCTGCGCCGGCGGCACGACCACCTGTGCGCCGAGCTGCGCGCCCGCCTGCCGTCCTGGACGTTCGAGCCCGCCCGCGGCGGCCAGACCGTCTGGGCGCGCCTGCCGCGCGGCGACGCCGGCTCCTTCGCCCAGGTCGCGCTCCGGCACGGCGTCGCGGTGCCGCCGGGCGGCTCCTTCGACCCGCTGGGCGGCCGCGCCGACCACCTGCGCCTGCACTTCCTGTTCCCCGAGGAGGAGCTGTCGCGGGCGGTGATCGACCTCGCGGCGGCCTGGGCGGCCTACGACGGCGCCGGGAAACCCGTCTCCCGGCACGCCCTCGTCGTCTGACAGGGTGGGGGCCATGGAAACGACCTTCGTACTGGTGCACAGTCCGTCCGTCGGGCCCTCGACGTGGGCTCCGGTGGCCGAGGCCTTGGGGCGGCGCGGCCGGGCGGCCGTCGTCCCCGACCTGACCGGCGTGTCCGCCGGCGGGGCGCCGTACTGGCCGCGCGTGGTCGCGGCGGTGCGCGCGGCCGTCCCCTCCGAGGGGCCGCTCGTGCTGGTGGCGCACAGCAACGCCGGGTTCTTCGTGCCGGTGATCAAGGAAGGGCTGGGCGACCAGGTGGTGGCCTGCGTGTTCGCCGACGCGCACGTGCCGCCGCCTCAGGGGCTGGTCAGGACCGCCGAGGAGGGGTTCCTGCCGTTCCTGCGCGGCCTGGCGGGCCCCGACGGCGTGCTGCCGCGCTGGACCGACTGGTGGGACGAGGAGGACATCGTGGCCATGCTCCCCGACCCGGCCCAGCGGGTGCTGGTGGCGGGCGAGCAGCCGCGGCTGCCCCTCGACTACTACACGCAGCCCGTCCCCGTGCCCGCGGGCTGGGACGCGGTCAGGTGCTCGTGCCTGTGGTTCGGGCCGCCGTACGAGCAGGTGGCCGAGGACGCGGCCGGGCGCGGCTGGCCGGTGACCCGGCTGCCCGGCCTCCACCTGCACCAGGTGATCGACCCCGAGGGCGTCACGGACGCGCTGCTGAAGCTCTCCAGGAAGTCGTGAATTCTTCACTGTCGGCCCCCTGACCCGTCCGGCCATAGTCGGACACATGATCGAGGTGAACGAACTCAGGAAGAACCACGGGACGTTCGAGGCGGTGAAGGGGATCTCGTTCCGGGTGGGCGAGGGCGAGATCTTCGCCCTCCTCGGCAGGAACGGCGCGGGCAAGACCACCACGGTCGAGGTGCTGGCCGGCTTCCAGCGGCCGGACGGCGGCACCGTACGGGTGGCCGGCCTCGACCCCTGGTCCGACCGCGCGGCCGTACGGCGGCGCGTCGGCGTCATGCTCCAGGAGGCCGGGTTCTTCCCCGACCTGACGGTGGCCCGGACGGTCGCGGTGTGGCGCGACTTCACCCCCGCGCCGCGACCGGCCGGGGAGGCGCTCGACCTGGCCGGCCTGACGGACAAGGCCGGGACCAGGGTGCGCCAGCTGTCCGGCGGCGAGAAGCGCCGGCTCGACCTGGCGCTGGCCCTGCTCGGCCGCCCCGACGTGCTGTTCCTCGACGAGCCCACGACCGGCATGGACCCCGAGGCCCGCGCGAACACGTGGGAGGTCGTGTCCGGCCTGGCCGCGCGCGGCACCACGATCCTGCTCACCACCCACTACCTGGAGGAGGCCCAGCGCCTGGCCTCGTCCATGGCGATCCTGGACCGGGGCGGGATCGTCGCGGCCGGCGGGATGGCCGAGACGCTGGCCGCGCAGGGCGGACGGGTGACGTTCCGGCTGCCCGCCGGGGTCGCCGCGGACGACCTGCCGCTGCCGGTCACGCTGGACGGCGGCACCGCCGTCTGCCGGGCCGAGGACCCCGACCTGGCCGCGCAGACGCTGCTGACGTGGGCGGCAGGGCGCGGACTGCGGCTGACCGGCCTGGAAGTCCGCGCGGCCACCCTCGAAGACCTCTTCCTCGACCTGCCCAGGAGCGCCCGATGAGCCTGACCGCCACCTACCGTCTCGGCACCCGCCTGTTCTGGCGCGACAGGGCCATGCTGGTCGCCTCGGTGATCACCCCGGTCGGGCTGACCGTCGGCATGCCCGCCCTGATGCGCCAGGTCACCTCGGGCGGGGTCCCGTTCGCCACCGCGGCGTTCCAGAGCTCGCTGGCGATCGTGCTGGCGCTGACCGCGTTCATGAACATCGCGGTGGCCCTGACCAACCGGCGCGACCAGCTCGTGCTCAAGCGGCTGCGGGCCGGGCTGCTGACCGACGCGCAGATCCTGGCCGGCCAGGTCGCGAGCACGGCCACGCAGACCTTCCTGGTGATCGTGCTGTGCGCGGTGGCCGTGCGGTTCGCGGCCGGGGTGCCGCTGCCGGACGACCCGCTGCTGTTCGCCGCCATGACGGCCGCGGGCTCGGCCGTCATGGCGCTGCTGGGGACGGCGTACACGGCGGTGATCCCGCGCAGCGAGCTGGCCGGGGCGTTCACCATGCCGGTGTTCCTGGTCGCCGCGGTGTCGGCGGGCGCGATGGGACCGATCCCGCTGCCCTCGTGGCTGGTCCCGGTGCTGGACCTGCTGCCCACCTCGGCCGTGGTGCACGCGGTGAGGACAGGGGAGGCGCTCGTGCCGGCGCTCGTCCTGGCCGGTTGGGCGGTGATCGGCGCCGGCGCGATCCGGCTGTGGTTCCGCTGGGAACCGCGCCGGTCCTGACTCGGCCATAATCGCAGCTGTGGTGGTCTCGTCCTCGGCGCAGAGGCTCGCGCGCGTGCTCATCACGGGCGTCTCGGTCGTCTACTCGCTCATCGGGCTGGTCTACTTCATGGGCGGCCCGGCGATCGGGCTGCTCGCGGCGGCCGTGATGGTCGCCGTCGTCTCCACCCACTACGTCAACATGCGGGCCGCCCTGCGCGGCGGGCGCCCGCCGCTGTTCCCCGCCACGCTGGCGCTCCAGGCCGTCGTCACCTACGCGGGCGACCACCTGCTGCCGAGCGGGTGGTCGTCGATCGCCGCCCCGCTGCTGGCCGGGACCCTGCTGGTGTTCCTCGCGCTGCGCTGGGCCGTGCCGCTGGTCGTCCTCATGATGGTGTACGAGGGCGCCACCATGTGGATCGGCCCCTATTTCGCGGTGATCACCCTGTTCTACGTGATCGCCATCCCCATCACCGGCTCGATGATCTACGTCCTGGTCCGGCTCGTCCGCGTCGCCGCCGACCTGGAGGAGGCCAGGGCCGAGCTGGCCGACGCGGCCGTGCTCAAGGAACGCCTGCGCATCTCCCGCGACCTGCACGACGGCCTCGGCCGCAGCCTCACCGCCATCGCGCTCAAGGGCGACCTGGCCGCCCGCCTGATGGACCGCGACCCCGCCTCCGCCCGCGGCGAGGTGGGCGAGCTGGTACGCGTCGCCCGCGAGGCCGCCCAGGACGTCCGCCACGTGGCCCGCGGCTACCGCGCGATGTCGCTGACCGGCGAGACCCACCGCGCGGCCGCGCTGCTGGAGTCGTCGGGCGTGAGCTGCCAGGCGCACCTGGCCGAGGTGACGCTGCCCCGGCGGGCCGAGGAGGCGCTGGCCTGGGGGGTGCGCGAGGCGGTCACCAACGTCCTGCGCCACAGCAGGGCCACCACCTGCACGATCACCACGTCGCTGCGGGAGGGCACGGTCCGCCTGGAGGTGGCCAACGACGGCGCGCCTGGCGCGACGGCCGAGCCGGGCGCCGGCCTGACGGGCCTGGCCGAACGGGCCTCCCAGGCGGGCGGCACCTGCACGGCCGTCCCCACGGACGGCGGCGGTTTCCTGCTGACCATGGAGGTTCCGGCGTGACCCGGATGCCGCTGACGGCGCTGCCGGGCATCGAGGCTCTGACGTGATCCGGGTGCTGCTGGCCGAGGACATGCACATGATCCGCGCCGCGCTCACCGCCCTGCTCCGGCTGGAGCCGGACATCGAGGTCGTGGCGGAGGTCGTCCGCGGCGACGAGATCGTGCCGGTGGCGCTCGACGTCCGGCCCGACGTGGCGGTCGTGGACATCGACCTGCCGGTCACCGACGGCATCACCGCCGCCGCCGAGCTGCGCGAACGGCTGCCGTCCTGCCGGATCCTGGTGCTCACGGCCATGGGGCAGCCCGGCCACCTGCGCCGGGCGCTGGCCGCGGGCATCGAGGCGTTCCTGGTCAAGGACGCGCCGGGCGAGCGCCTGGCCGAGGCCATCAGGCGCACCGCGGCCGGGCTGCGCGTGCTGGAGAGCGAGCTGGTCTCCTCGGCCATGGAGTACGGCGAGAGCCCGCTCACCCCCCGCGAGACCACCGTGCTAAGGCAGGCGGCCAGGGGCGCGACCGCCGAGGAGATCGCCGCCCGCCTGCACCTATCCCCCGGCACGGTGCGCAACTACCTGACCGCGGCGATCACCAAGACGGGCGCCCGCAACAAGATCGACGCCGTCCGCGTCGCCGAGGACGCGGGCTGGCTCTAGACGTCGGTGACCCGCAGCCCGGCGTGGGCCTTGTAGCGGCGGTTGATCGAGATGAGGTTGGCGGTCAGCGCCTCGACCTGGTGGGCGTTGCGCAGCCGGCCGCCGTAGACGCCACGCACCCCCGGGATCAGCTCGGCCAGGGCCTGCACGGTGTCGGTGGCCTCGCGGTCGTCACCGAGCACCAGCACGTCGAGGTCGACCTTCTCCACGGCCGGGTCCATCAGCAGCACGGCCGACACGTGGTGGAAGGCCGCCACGACCCGGCTCTCGGTCAGCACCGCCGCGGCCTGCTGGGCGGCGCTGCCCTCCTCCACCGGCAGCGCGTAGGCGCCCTGCTTGTCGAAGCCGAGCGGGTTGACGCAGTCGACCACGATCTTCCCGGCCAGCTCGGCGCGCAGCGACTCCAGCAGCGCCTTGTGCCCCTCGTACGGCACCGCCACGATCACCACGTCGGCCTCGGCCGCCACGTCGGCGTTGGCCCCGCCCCGTGCGCCGGAGCCGATCGAGCCGGCCGCCTCCTGGGCCCGCTCGGCACTGCGCGAGCCGATCAGCACGGTGTGCCCCGCCAGCGCGAACCGCCGCGCCAGCCCCTTCCCCTGGTCACCGGTGCCGCCGAGGATCGCGATGGAAAGCCCGTTCACATCTGTCATGGCTCAGATCATGCCAGCCCCGGCCGTCCGTACGGCGGGCCGGGGCGGGCGCCCGCGGCGAATCAGCCGCTTCGTCCGCGCTCCTCGTCGCTCCTCGTGCACCATGGAGGCATGGACTCAGGTTCGGTGGCATTCCTGCGCGAGCTCCTGGCCACGACGGGCTGGCTCGAACGCACCCGCGAGCTGGGCCTGGCCCTGCGCACCACCCGCTCACCCGGCGGCCTGCTGCTCGTGGGCCCTCCCGACGACGAGCCCTGGCACGTCACCGCCCACCTCAGCGACGAGGCGAAGTTCTCCGGCCTGCCGCAGCTCTCCCCCACCCTGATCCGCTGGTCGCCGCCCGCCGACGCCCCCGCCCACCTGCGCGTCGGCCTCGACCGCCTGGAGCGGGCGGGCCGCGGCGAGACCCTGTTCGTGCTGTCGGAGCAGGCGGCGCCCGTCCCGCTGCTGGAACGCGTGGACGACGCCCGCCGCACGGGGGCGACCATCCTGGCGATCGAGGGCGCCGACTCCGAGCTGAGCGGGCTGGCCCACGACGCGATCGCCGTGCCGTCCACCGGGCTGATCACCTTCGACGGCGCCCAGCACCTGGTCAGCGCGGCGGCCGGGGAGATCGAGCGGCGCGCGGGGCTGCGCGAGCGCCTGGCCCGCCTGCTGGAGAAGGTCAGCGGCCCCCGCCTGTCGGAATAGGCACGTCGGGGTCAGGGGCTGGGCGGCGGAGCCCGGGGCCGCAGAGGTCAGGGGTGGGCGGCGAGGCGGGGGCCCAGGGCCGCCCGCAGGCTCTCGGTGGCCTCCTCGATCGCGCCGATCACCACCGCCTGCACCGGGTCCGGCTCGCCCGACCGCGTCCTGCTCACCCGCGTGACCGCGTCCAGCCGGCGCGCCCCCACCTCCCGCACCTCGCTCACCCGCACCCCGCCCTCCGGCACGTCGAGCAGGGCGAGCGCGGGCACGATCGCCACCCCGTGCCCGGCGGCCACCAGCGCGAGCACCGGCGCGAAGTCGGTGACGACGTGCGTCTTGCGCGGCTCGACCCCGTGGATCCCGGCCAGCCGGTCGAGCGCCTGCCCGCACGCCTGGTCCGGCTCGCCGGCCACCCAGGGCAGGCGCATCAGGTCGGCCGTCGACTCCGGCTCGGGCCAGTCCGGCGGCAGCACGACCCGGAACTCGTCCACGTGCAGCGGCCGGACGGTCAGCGACGGCTGCGCGGGGACCGGCAGGCTCATGTCCTGCTCGGTGATGAGCAGGTCCACCGCGCCGAGGCGCAGTTCCTGGAGCGCGGGCTGTCCGTAGACCTCGTGGATGACCGGCGTGATCCGGGGATGGCGCTCGGCCAGGGCGCGCATCGCGGGCACCAGCATGTGCTTGATGGCCGTGGGGAAGGCGGCGATCCGCACCGGCCCGGCCAGGCGTTCGGTGAACCTGGTCAGCTCCTTCCTGGCCTCGCTGAGCTCCTCCTCCACCCGCTCGGCGTACCCGGCCAGGACGCGGCCCGCCGGGGTGAGCGAGACACGGCGCTGGGAGCGGTCGATGAGCGCCAGCCCGACCTCGCGTTCGAGCTGGGCGAGCTGCTGGGAGACCGCGGAGGGGGTCAGGTACAGGGCCTCGGCCGCGCGCATCACGCCGCCGCGCCGGGCGACCTCGTGCAGGACACGCAGGCGCCGAGGATCAATATCCATGCAGGTCAGCTTACGTCCACCTTTAGCTTTCTTTATTTGTGCTTTACGCCCGAAAATCCAGACAATATCGGCCATGGATCTCCTCCTCGACGCCGTCGGCTGGGCCGGAGCCGCCCTGCTGCTGGCCGGGTACGCCCTGGTATCGTCCGCACGGCTGTCCGGCCACGGCGCGACGTACCAGCTGATCAACCTGCTCGGCGCGCTCGGGCTCATGGTCAACAGCGCCTACAACGCCGCCTGGCCCTCCACCGGGCTGAACCTCGTCTGGGCCGCCATCGGGACGGTCGCCCTCGTCAAACTCGCCCGGGTGGGAGCCGCCAAATGATCGTCGAACTCAGCCACCGCATCACCGAGGGCATGACCACCTATCCCGGCGTTCCGGGGCCGACGCTGGGCACGCACCTGAGCAGGGAGGACTCACGCGAGGTGTACGCCCCGGGCACCGAGTTCGAGATCGGCGTCATCACGCTGGCCGCCAACACCGGCACCTACCTCGACACGCCGCACCACCGCTACGCGGGCGGCCAGGACCTGTCGCAGGTGCCGTTGAGCAGGCTGGCCGACCTGCCCGGCCTGCTGGTGCCCGCCACGGGAGGAGGCCGGGAGGTGGTGCTCGACACCGCGCTCGACGTACGCGGCCGGGCCGTGCTGATCCACACGGGCTGGGACCGCCACTTCGGCACGGACGCCTACGTCCGCGACCACCCGTACCTGGCGCCGGAGTCGGCGGCCTGGCTGGCCGAGCAGGGGGCGGCGCTGGTCGGCATCGACTCGCTCAACATCGACGACACCCCGCCGCACGGCGAACGCCCCGCACACACGATCCTGCTGGGAGCGGGGATCCCGCTGGTCGAACACCTGACGGGCCTGTCGGCGCTGCCCGCGGAGGGTTTCAGGTTCCATGCCGCGCCCCCGATGATCGCGGGCATGGGCACCTTCCCGGTACGCGCCTACGCCGTGGTGCCGTAGGCGGGCGTCACTCGTCCTCCTGCTCGGCTTCGTCCCACGCCTTGTTGCGGTCGGCGGCGCGCTGCAACGCGCCCGCCGCCTCCTGCTCCGAGGCGTAGGGACCCATCCGGTCCTTGTTGGGGCAGCCCTGCTCGGGCTCGACCCGCATGTGCTTGAGACAGAACCACCACTGGCCTTCGCTCACGGGGTCAATTCTGCCCCGTAGACTCGTGTTTCATGACGACACTGCTCCAGCCCGGGCGAGTCTCGCCCGTCCGGAAGGTCCCCGCCCACATCGAGCGGCCGGAGTACGTCGGCAAGAAGCGCCCCACGACCGGCGAGTCCGACGTGAAGACCCCCGAGATCATCGAGCGCATGCGGGTGGCCGGCCGCATCGCCGCGCAGGCCCTGGAGGAGGTCGGCCGGCACATCGCCCCCGGCGTCACCACCGACGAGCTCGACCGCATCGGCCACGAGTTCCTGATCGACCACGGCGCCTACCCCAGCACGCTGGGCTACAAGGGCTACCCGAAGTCGCTGTGCACCTCGATCAACGAGGTCATCTGCCACGGCATCCCCGACGACACCGTGCTGCGCGACGGCGACATCGTCAACGTCGACATCACCGCCTACATCGGCGGCGTCCACGGCGACACCGACGCCACCTACTTGGTGGGCGAGGTCGACGAGGAGTCACGCCTGCTGGTCGAGCGCACCCGCGAGGCGATGATGCGGGCCATCAGGGCGGTCGCCCCCGGCCGCCAGCTCAACGTCGTCGGCCGCGTCATCGAGGCGTACGCCAAGCGCTTCGGCTACGGCGTCGTGCGCGACTTCACCGGCCACGGCATCGGCACGAGCTTCCACTCCGGCCTCATGGTCCCCCACTACGACGACCCGTCGCTGCGGGTGGAGCTGGTGCCGGGCATGACGTTCACCATCGAGCCGATGCTCACGCTGGGCACGATCGACTACGACATCTGGCCCGACAAGTGGACCGCGGTGACCAAGGACCGCAAGCGCACGGCCCAGTTCGAGCACACCATCATGGTCACCGAGACGGGCAGCGAGATCCTGACCCTGCCCTGACCTGCCCTGACCTGCCTGGACGGCTCCCGCCGGTCAGCGCCGCCGGGGGATCGCCCCGCTCACCGTCGTGCCCTCGCCGGGCACGGCGCTGACCGACAGGCTGCCGCCGAGCTCGGCGAACGCGGCCCGCATCCGGGCGATCCCGCGCCCTGCGCCGCCCTCGGGAAAGCCCTGGCCGTCGTCGCTGACGGTCAGGCGCAGGCCGCTCGGGCCCATGGTCACCGCCACCGCGACCGTGCGGGCCCGGCTGTGGCGCTCGACGTTGGACAACGCCTCCCGCATCGTCTCCATGACGCCGGACGACACCCGCGACGGCACGTCCGTCCCGGGCAGCGCCCAGGTCTCGACGGCGATCCCGGTCCGCTCCGACCACTGCGCCAGAAGGCCTTCGAGCGCCTCGGCCAGGCTCTGCCCCCCGCGCATGCGTGTCTCTTCCGCCAATGGTTTCGCCTTCCTCGGCACCCCGGGCCGGCGCCGGTCCCCACTCCGGCGCCCCGCACGCGTCGCGCAATCCCCCCTCAAGGTCTGCGCACGCTAGCTGATGAGGTTATGCCCATCTCCCCTGTGAGACAGGCTACCTGGCGGTCCTGAGACCCGTGGTGGGAGGATAGGGTGCCGTGGCCGAACCGCTACTCGCCCTTGTCAGCGCGGTTGAGGCGGGCGAGATAGGCGTTGTAGGAGTCGAGTTCGGTGTCGCCCGCGCCGCCCCGGTCGGCCTTGCGGTCGGTGCGCCGGGCCTGCCGCTCGTCGTCGCGGTACCACTGCGCGGCGATGGCCAGCAGCACGAGCAACGTCGGGATCTCGCCGAAGCCCCACGCGATGGCCCCGCCGTCCTGCTGGGTCTGCAGGAGGTTGTCGCCCCACGTACGGCCGAGCTGCTCGTACCAGCCGGAGGCGATCACCGAGCCGGTCATCATCAGCGCGACGCCGAAGAAGGCGTGGAAGGGCATGGTGACGAAGAGCATCAGCAGCCGGCCGACGTACGGGAGCCTGCTCGGCCCCGGGTCGACTCCGATGATCACCCAGAAGAACAGGGAGCCGCTGAGCAGGAAGTGGAGCGTCATCCAGATGTGCCCCAGATGCTCCTGCATGGCCGACTCGAACAGCGGCGTGAAGTAGAGGGCGTACGTGGAGGCGACGAAGATGGCCGTCGCCACGACCGGATGGGACAGGACCTTGACCACCCGGCTGTGCAGGATGGTCGTGATCCACTCCCGGGGCCCCCTGTCGCCCCGCTTGGCCGCCGGCTTGATCGCCCGCAGCGCCAGCGTGACCGGGCCGCCGAGGACCAGGAAGATCGGCACGATCATGGAGAGCGTCATGTGCTCGATCATGTGGACGTCGAACAGGACCTTGGCGTAGCGGGCCAGGCCGCTCTGCGTGGCGAACACCAGCAGCGCGATGCCGATGAACCAGGCGGCCGTGCGCCCCCACGGCCAGGAGTCTCCCCGCCGCATCAGCCGGTAGACGCCGGCGCCGTAGAGCCCGGCGAGCACGGCGGCCACCGCCGCGAAGAACAGGTCGAACCACCACAGCGAGAACACGTTCGCGAGCGTGAGCTCCGGCGGGAGGGGGAAGCCGAGCAGATCGAAGGCCCGGTCGGCGGGCACGCTGAACTCGGGGGGCGGCGTGCGCGACAGCGCGACGGCCAGCCCGACGGTGGCCAGCATGAGCAGCGTCTCGCCGCCGGCCAGCCGGGTGAACGCCCTGGGCCGGCCGGCCTCCAGGTCGACGAGCGTGCGCTGCCGGTGCCAGTAGCCGACGTAGCCGAGCAGCACGAAGGCGACGATCTTGGCCAGGGCCAGCAGGCCGTACTGGGTGGTCCACAGGTCGGACACCGCGCCGAGCCGGGCGACCAGGCTGAACACGCCGGACAGGCCGACCGCGACGAAGCACCACAGCGCCATCGCGGAGAACCGGGCGGCGGCCACGGTGAGCTGCGGCTGCCCGCGCACCGCGTGCGCGGCCAGCACGACCAGGCCGCCCACCCACAGGGCGAGCGCGAGCAGGTGCAGCGACACCGCCGAGGTGGCCAGGTCGTGGTTGGGCGAGGAGGAGGTGTGGCCGGTCAGCGGCGCAGGCAACATCGTCACCAGCGCGAACACCAGCAGGCCGGCCGCGGCCCCGGCGGTGATCGCGCCGCGCGAGAACAGCGCGATGGCCACCCCGAACAGCACCACCAGCGTGAGCGCCACGCCCTGGGTGGTCTGGGTGGCGGTGCTGGTCAGGTACTCCCTGTTGAGGATCTGCGGGACCGTACGGCCCCAGGAGTCGGCCGTGGAGAACACGATGGCCAGGAACGCCGACCCGGCCCAGGCGAGCGCCGTCCAGGACGCGGCCTTGACGTAGAGGAGGCCCGGCTTGCCGAGCATGCCCTTGTCGTTGGGCAGCAGCAGGGCGGCCGTCAGCAGCAGGCCGACGGTGAGGACGCCGGTGACGTCCATCAGCAGCTTGGACAGCGGCAGGCCCCACCTGACCACCGCCCCGGCGTCGGGCAGCCCGGGGATGATCCGGGGGAAGGCCCGGCCGCCGGCGATCATGCCGATCACCAGGGCGGCGACCGCGGCGACCGCGCCCGCGAGCGCGAGACGCGCCGTTCTGCTCATGGCTTCTTCTTCCGCGCGCTGAACAGGAACCCGATGCCGATGCCGACCAGTGCGCCGATCACGATGACCAGCCAGGTCGGGAAGCCGCCCTTCTGCGTGGCCGCCGCCTGGTCGGCCTCGGCCGCCGGTGCGGCCGCCGCGGCGGAGGAGGGAGCGGGGGCGGCGGTGGAGGGCGCGGCCGTACTCGAATCGGTGGCCGGATCGGTGGCCGACGCGCTCGGGGAGGGCGCCGGGGCCCCCTCGACCGTGAAGGGGATCTCGCCCTCCAGCGGGTGTCCGTCGGAGGAGACGACCCGGTAGGCGATGGTGTACTTCCCGTCCGGCAGCGGCCCCTTGACCGCCTGCCGCACCACCGCGCCGTCGAGCTCCGGCTTGCCCTCCTGGAAGACGGCCTCGCCCGCGCCCCGGACGATGACGAACGGCATGCGCACCTTGGCGGTGAACTCGAGCCTGACCTCGTCGAGAGCCTCGACCTTGGCGCCCTTGGCCGGGTCGCTGGTCTTGAGTGAGTCGTGGGCCAGCGCCGGCGTGGCGGTGCCGAGCACGAACAGGGCGGCGAGAATCGCGGTGAGTGCCGCGAGCGGGGAACTCTTCATGGCATCACCAAGGCTACCGACGCCACCGCCCGGTCCTGACCTCGCTATAGACCCGCGCAGGCGAGTGCCCGCTGGTAGGCGTCGACGGCGCCGTCGGAGTCGCCCAGTTTCTCCATCGTCTCGGCGGTGGCGTACCAGGTGGAGGCCGACCGGCGCGACTCGGGCAACGGCGCCAGCGACTCCCGTACGGAGGACAGGTGCCGTTCGGCCTGGTCCATCCGGCCGACCGAGCCGTAGACCCAGCCGAGCAGGAGGTCCGCCTCGGCCCTGAGCGCCATGCCGGTGTTGGGCAGCAGCGCGCGGCCCCTGCTCGCGTGCTCCACGGAGTCGGCGAGGTCGCCGGTCACGCACTCGGCACGGGCCAGCTCCACGAGGACCCGCGCCCGTTCGACGGTGCTGGTGGCGGTCTGCTCGAACTCCACGACCGCTCCGCGCAGCACGTCGCGCACGGCCGCGGCCTCTTCGGGACGGGCCAGCAGCCGCTTGCGGGCCAGCGCGAGCCGCATCCTGGCGACGCTGCCCGGCTGCCCGGTCTCCAGCTGCACGGCCATGGCCCGCTCGGCGAAGGACAGCGCCTCCTCGGCGTGCCCGGTGGCGGAGGCGGTGTTGGAGGCCTGCCAGTTGGCCGCCACGACGGAGCGGGGGGTGCCGAGGGCGTCGGCGGCGTTGAGCAGCTCCGCGGCGAACTGCCGGGCGCGCAGCAGGTCGCCGCGCTCCCGATACGCCGCGAGCAAGCCGGCGCCCAGCTCGACCAGCAGATCGTTCCACGCGGGCCGGGTGCTGCTGCTCAGCATCTGCTCGGCGACCTCGACCGCCTCGGTGAGCCGCTCGCTCTCCCGGTAGGCCCGGCACAGGCTCGTGGCGATCTCGATGCGGCGGTCGGAGGACACCTCCTCCTCCGACAGCCGGAGCAGGATGGCGATCGCGCCGTCGAAGTCGCCGCTGGCGTGGGTGGCGAACGCGAGCCCGAACTCGGTCTCTTGACGGAGGGCCGTCAAGCCTGTCAGGTTGTTGTTCGCCAGCAGCTCGGTGTAGCGGGTGCGGGCCTCGGAGATCTCACCGTTCTCCAGCGCCAGGCGCGCGTAGCCGAGGGCCAGCTCGATGTCCTCCATCTGCTCGGCGGTCACGCCGTTGATCAGATAGGACAGCGAGCAGTCCAGTTTCTGCGCCAGCAGCTCCAGGACCGCGGGGGTCGGGGTACGCTTGCCACTCTCGATCAAGGAGACGTAGCTGTCCGACAACTCTGGGTGCGCCAACTGGGCCTGGGACAGGCCACGTTGCCGCCGAACGGTCTTGATGCGGAGTCCGACCAGGTCAGAAGTGGTCACAGTCGTTGCTCCCTGAGAGGATGAGGTCCGAGCAACCCCACATAGGCGAGGGAGAACCCCCCATGCGCATGCGTATTGCCCTGTCGGCGCTAGTCACCGTGGTTGTCGCCTTGGTGACTGTTGGAGGCAATGTTACGGCCGCACAGGCTTCGACGTCTGCCCTCACTTCGTTCCAGGACGACCAGGACTGCTGCTGACACAATCCGCAAGAGGGGGTACAGGGTACGTCCGGGCTCAGAACCGCACCTGGCCCGTAGGCGCGTACTCACCGGCAAACAGGGGGCAACCCGGCCCCCGAAACTCCTGGATGTGCCCCCTCTTCCGGCATCTGGCGGCGAGCCTACCGGATGCCGTCTACATTTGATCTACAGTCGCCCATCCGCTTTACCGCCCGTCAAATGTGATTACGCTGCCCTGTTAAGGGGGGCGTGGGGCCCAAGCGGGGAGGACGCGTGAGCGACGACATCTACATTCGCCTTCTCGGCACCGTGCGCGCCGAACGCGCGTTCCAGCCCCTCGATCTCGGCCCGGCCCGGCAGCGCGCCGCCCTGGCCGTCCTCGCCTCGGCCGCCGCCCGGCCCGTCCCGATGAGGCGGCTCGTCGACGAGGTGTGGGGCGACGAACCGCCGCGCAACGCCGAGCAGAGCGTCTACACCTACGTCGCCGGCCTGCGCCGCGCCTTCGAGCCCGACCGCGGGCGGCGGGCACCGTCGCGGCTGCTGGCGGGCACCGACGCGGGATACGTCTTCGACATCAAGCCCGGACAGGTCGACTCCCTCCGCTTCGCCGCGCGGCTCGACGACGCCCTGCTGTGCCGGCGCGACGGCGACGACCGCCGGGCGGTGCAGATCCTGGACGAGGCCCTGGCGATGTGGCGCGGCACCGCGCTGAGCGGCCTGACCGGCCCGTTCGCCGAGCGGGAGCGCTCCCGTTTGGAGCTGTTACGCCTGACCGCGCTGGAGCAGCGCTACGAGAGCCTGTTACATCTGGGCCGCCACCACGAGATCACCGACGACCTGCGCGACCTGACCGTCCGCCATCCGTTACGCGAACGTGCCCGCGAGCTGCTCATGCTGGCCCTCTACCGGTCGGGCCGTCAGGCCGAGGCGCTGGAGGTCTACGACGAGGGCCGGGTCCTGCTCCTGGAGGAGCTGGGCCTGACGCCGGGCGAGGGGTTACGCAAGTGTCACCAACTGGTGCTGCGCGGGGAGTCCTGGCCCTGGCCCGGTGACGGCGTGCCGCGCCAGCTCCCGCGCCACCTGGCCGGGTTCGTGGGCCGCTCGCGCGAGCTGGAGGAGCTGGAGAGGCGGCTGGCCCCCGGCGAAGGGCGTCCGCCGACGCCGCTGGTGATCGTCTCAGGGCCGCCGGGCGTCGGGAAATCGGCGCTGGCCGCCCAGGCCGCCCACCTGGTGCAGGACCGTTTCCCCGACGGCCAGCTGTTCGTCAACTGCCGCGGCGCGACGCCGGAGCTGCCCGCGCTGACCGCGCTCGACGTGCTCGGCCGGTTCCTGCGGGGGCTGGGAGTGGCGGCCGACGCCGTACCCGCCGACCTGGACGAGGCCGCGGCGATGTGGCGCAGCCTCCTGCACGGCCGCCGGATCCTCGTCCTGCTGGACGACGCCGCCGACCTGGCGCAGATCCGCCCGCTGCTGTCCACCCCCTTCGGCACCGCGCTGCTGGTGACCGGCCGCGAGAGCATGACCTGGGGCGAGGACTCCTACCAGCTCGAACTCGGCCGGATGTCCCAGGCCGAGTCGGCCGCGATGCTGGCCGGGCTGGCCGGCGAGGAGCGCGTGCGGGCCGGCGCGGACGACACCGCCGAGCTCGTACGGCTCTGCGAGGGCCTGCCGCTGGCGCTGCGCATCGCGGGGGCCCGC
Source organism: Nonomuraea sp. NPDC001699 (assembly GCF_053596455.1). Classification (NCBI taxonomy): domain Bacteria; kingdom Bacillati; phylum Actinomycetota; class Actinomycetes; order Streptosporangiales; family Streptosporangiaceae; genus Nonomuraea; species Nonomuraea sp. NPDC001699. The sequence goes on from NZ_JBSFGF010000003.1 coordinate 561,884, forward strand.
CTGGCCAGCCGCCCCGACTGGACCGTCGCCACGATGGCCGGCCGGCTGGGCGACGAACGGCGGCGGCTGCACGAGCTCGTGGCCGGCGACCTGGCCGTCCGCGCCGGTCTGGCGGCGAGCCTCACCGCGCTCGAACGCAGCCCGCGTCCCCTCGACCGGCTGGCCGCCCGCACGCTGTCCCTGCTGGGCCTGCTGCACGTGCCGGAGATCACCGCCGAGGCCGCCGCCGCGCTGCTCGACGCCGATCCCGCCGACGCCGACCTGGCCCTGGAGCGGCTGACCGACGCGCACCTGCTGGACCGTCCCCGGCCGGGCCACTACCAGCTCCACGACCTCGTCCGCCTGTTCGCGGGCGAGCTGCGTCCCCCCGACTCCAAGAAGCCGGTGCTGCGGGCGGTCGCGTACTACGCGGCCTCCGCCCGGCTGGCCGGCAGTGTCATGGACCCGCACCGCGTGCTGCGCGGCCCGGCTCCCGAGGCGGCCGCGCACCTGGTCGCCGGTCAGGAGGAGGCGACGGCCTGGTTGCAGGAGGAGGAGGGCGTGCTGGAGGCCGCGGCCCGCCAGGCGCTCGCCGCCCAGGACGACGACGTCGCCGCGATGGGGGTCGCGCTCACCCTCGCCCTGGAATGGCCCTGCCAGCGGAGCTTCCGGACGCGGGAGATGATCGAGCTCAGCTCGGCGGCGCTGGAGGTGTGCGAACGACTCGGCGACCTGGAGGGCATGATGCACACCCGGGGCCTGCTCGCCAACACCCTGCGCATGCGGGGGCGGCACGAGGAGGCCGTCGAGCACCTGCGGGCCGAGCTGGCCCTGGCCAGGCGGCTCGGCGACGCCTTCTCCGAGCAGCGCGCGCTGGGCAACCTCGCCAACACGTACGTCAACGACGGCCAGTACGAGCAGGCGATCGTCCTGGCCGAACAGCAGCTCGCGATCGCCGACCTCATCGGCGCGCGGGTGGGCGCCCGGTACGCCATGCTCGTCATCGGCGAGGCCCACCAGGCCCGCGGCCGGGCGGAGGAGGCCCACAAGATCCTCACCCAGGCCCTGGCCGAGGCCGAAGAGGTGGGCGACCGGACGCACCAGGCGCAGCTGCGCGCGGTCCTCGGCCGGGTGCACCTCGGCCGGGGCGAGCCGGAGCACGCCCTGCCCCACTACCTCATCGCCCTGGAGCTGATCGAGCGGGCCGGCTACCGGGTGGGACGGCTGCGCGACCTGGTCGGGCTGTCGCGCACGTACCGGGCCATGGGCGAGCTCGACCTGGCGCTGGCCCACGTCACCGAGGCGGTGGCCGGGGCCGACGGGCTGGCGGAGTGGGAGACGGAGGCCAGGGAAGAGCAGGCCGCCGTGCACGAGGCCCTCGCGAGGTGCCGATGACCGACGGCATCGGCATCCGCCTGCTCGGCCCGGTGACCGCTGTGCTCGACGGCGAGCAGGCCGACCTCGGGGCCGCGCGGCAGCGCGCGGTCCTCGCGATGCTGGCCTCTCCCCCGGGCCGGGTCGTCACGATGAGGCAGTTCCTGGAGGGCCTGTGGGGCGAGCGTCCGCCCGCCAGCGCCGAGCAGAGCGTCTACACGTACGTGGCGGGGCTGCGGCGGGCGCTGGAACCGGGGCGCGAGCCCCGCCGGCGTTCGACGGTCCTCGTCGGGGAGTCCGGCGGATACCGGCTCCTGCTCTCTCCGCGCCAGGTGGACTCCTGCCTGTTCACAGAGCTGCTGGACGAGGCGCGCCTCCTCGGCGCCGCCCGCGGGGAGGACGCCCTGCGCGTGCTGGACCAGGCGCTGGCCCTGTGGCACGGCGTGGCCCTGAGCGGCCTGACCGGTCCCTTCGCCGAGGCCGAGCGCGCCCGGCTGGAGGAGCTGTCCCTGAGCGCCTCCGAGGCCCGCGCCGAGACCCTGCTCCGGCTCGCGCGACACCGCGAGGCCGTCGTCGGTCTACGAGAGCTGGTCGCACGTCATCCGCTGCGGGAGCACCTGCACGAACTGCTCGTCCTGGCGCTGCACGGCGCCGACCGCCAGGCGGACGCGCTGCTGGCCTACGAGAGGGCCAGGCGCACCCTGGACGAAGAACTCGGCGTCCTGCCCGGCGAGGGTCTGCGCGCGGCGCACAGGCTGGTCCTGTCCGGCGGCGACGAGGAGCCCCCGTCCGCCCGTCCCGCCGTGCCCCGGCAGTTGCCGCGCGATCTCATCGGGTTCATCGGCCGGTCCCAGGAGGTGGCCCGGCTGAGGTCGCTGCTGGCGCCGCAGGACGGGCCGCCCCATCCCGTCGTCGCCGTCTCCGGGCCGCCGGGGGTGGGCAAGTCGGCGCTCGCCGTGCACGTGGGGCATATGGTCGAGGACCGGTTCCCGGACGGGCAGCTCGCCATCGGCCTGCGCGGCGGCACGCCGGGCGTCGCGCCGATGCCGGCGCACGAGATCGCCGCACGGCTGCTGCGCGGGATCGGCGCCTCGAACGCGGACATCCCCGTCGACGTGGACGAGGCGGCGGCGATGTGGCGCAGCAGGCTGCACGGCAGGAAGCTGCTGGTGCTCCTGGACGACGCGGCCGGCCTGGCGCAGATCAGGCCGTTCCTCGGCACGCCGCTGGGCGTGACGCTGCTCGTGACCAGCAGGGAGTCCTTCACGGCGGGCGACGACTGCGTGCAGCTGCGGCTCCGTCCGCTGCCCGGGCCCGAGGCCGCGGCCATGCTGTCCACCCTGGCCGGCGACGAGCGGGTGTCGGCCGACGCCGGCCACACCGCCGCCCTGGTGGGCCTGTGCGACGGCCTCCCGCTCGCGCTGCGGATCGCGGGCGCGCGCCTGGCCGACCATCCCGAGTGGACCGTGGGCACGCTGGCCTCGCGGCTGACGGACGAACGCGACCGGCTGCGTGAGCTGACCGCCGGCGACCTGGCCGTACGTTCCAGCCTCAGCGGCAGCCACACCGGGCTGGCGACGAGCCCGCGTCCCCTCGACCGGCTGGCCGCGGACGCCCTGCCGCTGCTGAGCCTGCTGAACGTGCCGGACGTCACCCTGGAGGTGGCGGCGATGCTGCTCGGCACAGCGGTGGAGGAGGCGCGGCGGGCGCTCGACCGGCTGGCCGACGCGCACCTGGTCGAGGAGTCCGAACCGGGCCGGTACCAGTTGCACGACCTCGTCAGGCTCTTCGCCGGCGAGCTGCGCCCCGAGGACTGGAAACCGCCCGTCATGCGGGCGCTGGCCTACTTCGCCGCGTCCGCGCGGCTGGCCAGCGTCGTCATCGACCCGCATCGGGTGCAGCTCGCCCGGCACGTGGACGGCCCGGCGCACGAGTTCTCGACCGCCGAGGAGGCGCAGGGCTGGTTGCTCCAGGAGGCGCACGTCCTGAACGCGGCGGCCGTCCAGGCGCTGGGCTCGGCCGACGACGAGATCGCGGAGCTGGGCGTGACGCTGGCCTTCGCGCTCCTGTGGCACCAGCAGCGGGTGCACGACGGCCACGACATGCTCACGCTCAACACCATGGCGCTGCGGGTGTGCGAACGGCTGGGCGACGACGCCGGCGCGCAGATCGCCCACGGCCACGTCGCCAACGGGCTGCGTCTGACGGGGCGTCCTGAGGAGGGGATCCCTCACCTGGAGGCCGAGCTGGCCATCGCGACGCGGCTCGGCGACGGCTTCGGGCAGATGCGGGTGCTGGGGAACCTGTCGAACGCCTACGTCGCCAAGCAGCTCTACGAACAGGCGTTGCCCCACGCAGAACAGCAGCTCGCGGTCGCCACGAGCATCGGCTCCCCGGTCGGCGTCCGCTTCGCCTGCCTCATGCTCGGGACGATCCATCAGGGCATGGGCCACCCCGCGCGGGCGCGGGACCCTCTGGAACGGGCCCTGGCCGCGGCGCGCGAGAGCGGCGACACGACGCATGAGGCTCACGCGCGGGCCATCCTCTCGCAGGTCGTGCTCGACCTGGGCGACCCCGAGCTCTCTCTGGAGCACATGAGCGGGGCGATGAAGCTGCTCGAAAGGACCGGGTACCGGTTCATGGTCGAGCGTTTCATCACCATGTCGAGGGCCTGCAGGATGCTCGGCCGGCTGGAGGAGGCGCTGTCCCACGCGACCGGCGCGGTGGCCGACGCCGACTCCTGGGGCAACACCCTGTGGCAGCGGCAGGCCGAGGCCGAGCTGGCGGCCGTGCGGGAGGCGATGGGCGCGGCGGGGCGGGAGGCGTGAGGTCAGCGGGGTGGGGTGGTGTCGCGCAGGGCGAGGAAGAAGTCGACGCGGTCGGACATCGCCGACAGGTCCCTGCCGGTCAGCTCCTCGATCCTGCGGACGCGGTACCGGACCGTGTTGACGTGCACGTGGAGCCGTTCGGCGCAGGCGTTCCAGGAGCCCGAGCAGTCGAGGAAGACGTCGAGCGTGCGTACGAGGCAGGACTGGTGGCGGCGGTCGTAGGCCAGCAGCGGGGACAGCAGCCGGTCGGCGAAGGAGCGGCGCACGTCGCCGGGCACGGTGGCCAGGAGCAGCGCGTGGGTGTAGATCTCGTCGCTGGTGACGACGCCGCCGTCGCGGGCCTCGGCCAGCCGCATGGCGTGCCCGGCCTCCTCCACGCCGCCCTTGAGCGCGGCGGCGCCGGTCAGCGCGCCGCTCAGGCCGACGCTCAGGCGGGTGCCGGGCAGCGCGGCCAGCACGGCGGCCCCGGCCCGTAACCGCGTGGCCAGCTCCCCGGCGGTCCTGCCCCGCAACGCCACCACGGCCACCGCCCCACCCTCGGCCCCCGCGTCACCGCTGCCCGCCGGCACACCCGCGGCGGGGGCGGCCACGGTTTCGCGGGCGAGCAGTTCCTCCACGATCCGGCCGCCGAGCACCGCCGGGGACGGGCCGCGGGCCGCCCCCGGGCGCGGCGCGGTGGCGCTGACCACCGCGTACGGCTCGTCCGCGCCGATCCCGCAGGTGCGCAGCCGGGCGTTGAGCTCGGCCACGTCGGACTCGGCCAGGGCGGCCGCCACGAGCTGCCCGGCCAGGCGGCGCTCGACCCGGCGGCCCTCCTCCAGGCGGCCGCGTTCGAGGGCCACGCAGGCGGCCAGCTCGTAGCCGAGGTCGGCGCGACCGAGCAGGTCGCCGTCGCAGGCCAGGACCCAGCCGGCCGCCCGGTGCCCGCGGCCGACGGCGAAGAGCGTCGCGCCGCCGGCGAACGCGGGCAGCCGGGACGCGGCCAGGTACGCCCTGGCCAGCCCCACGGGATCGGCGGCCGTACCGACGACCACCTCGCCGGACGCGGACAGGACGGCGCCGGTGACGCCCAGCTCGGCGGCGGTCAGCTCGAACAGCCCGCGCAGGTCGGCGCCCTCGGCCAGGGCCGCCACGAGCCTGCGGTGGCGTCCGAGTGCGTCGCGGGCGTCGCCGGACAACCGGGGCGCGACCAGCTCGGCCAGCGTACGGAAGGAGACCTCGACCGGCACCTCGACCAGCGGCAACCCGGCCCGCCGGCAGGCCGTGACCAGGTCGGCGGGCACGTGCCCGAGCCGGGCCGCGCCCGCGCCCAGGGCGGACACCCCGGCCTCGACCAGGGCGGCCACGAAGCGGGCGGAGTCGGCGGCGGTGTCGCGCCACATCAGCCCGGTCAGCACCAGCTCGCCGCCGGACAGGTAGCGCCCCGGCTCGGGCAGGTCGGTGATGTGAACCATGCCGAACTCGCGCTCCGGGTCGCCGGACAGCAGCCTCAGACCCAGCTCGTCGATCGCCAGCAGGTCACTGATGCGCACTTGGAGGAATATACAAGGCCGTTGTGTCAAGGGATGACCGGGATTTCACGTCATGGGCATAGGAGGGCGGGCCGGGCCGGTGCTCTACTCGGAGGATGACGGAGACGGTCCACTCCACCAGGTCCGAAGGCGTCGGCGGGTCCGAGGGGGTCGGCACGAGCGCGCGGCGGCCGGACGCGGCGCTGAAGGTGACCGGCGAGTTCGCCTACTCCTCCGACCTGTGGCTCGACGGCATGGTGTGGGGCGTGACGCTGCGCAGCCCGCACCCCTCGGCCTGGATCCGCTCGATCGACGTGGGCCCGGCGCTGCGGATCCCCGGCGTGCTGGCCGTCCTGACGCACGAGGACGTGCCCGGCGAGAAGTTCTACGGACTCGACCACAAGGACCAGCCCGTGCTGGCCATCGACCAGGTCCGGCACCAGGGCGAGCCGGTGGCGCTGGTGGCCGCCGAGCATCCGGAGACCGCGCGCAGGGCGGCGGAGGCCATCGTCGTCGCCTATGAGCCGCGCCCGGCGGTGACCGACCCGCGCGAGTCCCGCGAGTACGTCAGACGCCAGCCGGTGCGCAAGGGCGACACGTTCGAGGCGGAGGTCGTCGTCACCGGCGAGTACGAGGTCGGCATGCAGGACCAGGCGTTCCTCGGCCCGGAGTCGGGGCTCGCGGTCCCGGCCGAGGACGGCGGCGTGGACCTGTTCATCGCCACCCAATGGCTGCACGTGGACCGCGACCAGCTCGCCCCCTGCCTGGGCCTGCCGCCGGAGAAGGTACGGCTGACGCTGTCGGGCGTCGGCGGCGCGTTCGGGGCCCGCGAGGACCTGTCGATGCAGGTGCACGCGTGCATGCTGGCCCTGCGCCTGAACCGCCCTGTCAAGATCGTCTATGGCCGTGAGGAGTCGTTCTTCGGCCACGTGCACCGCCATCCGGCCCGGATGCGCTACGAGCACGGCGCGACCCGCGACGGCCGGCTCATCTACGTCAAGGCCGACATCCTGCTGGACGGCGGCGCGTACTGCTCCTCCTCCCCCGCCGTGGTCGGCAACGCGGCGTCGCTGGGGGCGGGGCCGTACGAGGTGCCGAACGTGTGGATCGACGCGGTGGGCGTCTACACCAACAACCCGCCGTGCGGGGCGATGCGCGGGTTCGGGGCGGTGCAGGCGTGCTTCGCCTACGAGTCGCAGATGGACCGGCTGGCCGAGGCGTGCGGCCTGTCGCCGGTCGAGATCCGGGTGCGCAACGCCGTCTCCCAGGGCTCGGCGCTGGCCACGGGCCAGGTGATCGACTCCCCCGCGCCGCTGGCCGGCATGTTGCGCGAGCTGGAGGCCATGCCTATGCCCGCCGCCCGTACGGAGGCGGATCTGCGGGCGCTGCCGGGCGGCGTCTCCCAGACCACGCACGGCGAGTCGGTGCGGCGCGGCGTCGGCTACGGCGTCGGCCTCAAGAACATCTGCTTCTCCGAGGGCTTCGACGACTACTCCACGGCCAGGGTGCGGGCCGAGCTGGTGGGCGGCGAGCCGCGGGTCACCGTGCACACCGCCGCGGCCGAGATGGGCCAGGGGGTGGTGACCGTCCAGGGCCAGATCGCGCGTACCGAGCTGGGCATCGAGGACGTGACCGTGGCGACCGCCGACACCTCCGTGGGCTCGGCGGGCTCGTCGTCGGCCTCACGGCAGTCGTACGTGACGGGCGGTGCGGTGAAGGCGGCCTGCGAGGCGGTGCGCGAGCGGTTCAAGGGGCTGCCGCCGCGGGAGGCGCTGGCCAGGTTCGGGCCGATCGAGGAGATCCGCGAGTACCGGCACCGGCCCACGTACCCGATGGACCCGGTGACCGGGCAGGGCGACTCGCACACGCAGCTCGCGCTGTGCGTGCACCGCGCGGTGGTGGACGTGGACACCGAGCTGGGGCTGGTCAAGGTCGTGGAGCTGGCCGCGGTGCAGGACGTGGGCCGGATCATGAACCCGCAGGCGCTGGAGGGCCAGATCCACGGCGGCACGGCGCAGGGTCTCGGGCTGGCGCTCATGGAGGAGATCCAGGTACGCGAGGGCCGGGTGCTGAACCCGTCGTTCACCGACTACCTGATCCCCACCATGCTCGACATGCCGCCCATGCAGCTGAAAATCCTGGAAAATCCAGACCCGTCCGCGCCGTACGGCCTCCGCGGCGCCGGCGAGCCGCCCACGCTCTCCTCCACCCCGGCCGTCGTCGCCGCCGTACGCGCCGCCACCGGGCTCCGGTTGACTCGCGTTCCGGTCAGGCCGGAAGATATCGCCTTGTCCAATCACGGGGAGGTATCCGATGGCGAGCGGTCGTGAAGCCGCCGAGGCGGAGTTCAGTCGCTTCGACACCGACGGCGACGGTCTGCTGACCGCGGCCGAGATCAGGCAGGCCAACGAGGCGCTGGGGGTGCACGGCGCGTCCGAGGAGGAGATCGAGGCGTTCATCAAGGCCGCCGACACCGACGGCGACGGCCGGATCGGGCTGGAGGAGTTCGTCGGCCTGGTCGGCCACGGGCGGCACGAGAAAGCGTGATCATGTCCCCCGCCGGGTAGGTGACCCGCACTCCCCTCGATCATGATGAGGGGGACTGCGTGGTGCTCGACAGACTCTTCGAGCTGACCGGGCGGGGGACGACCGTCGGACGCGAGGTCCGCGGCGGCCTGACCACCTTCATGGCGATGGCCTACATCATCCTGCTCAACCCGATCATCCTGGCCGGCGCCAAGGACGTCACCGGCGCCCGGCTGTCCATCGCCGAGCTGACCACCTCGACCGCGCTGGCGGCCGCGATCTCCACGCTGCTCATGGCGTTCGTCGGCAACGCGCCCTTCGCCCTGGCCGCCGGGCTCGGGCTGAACGCGGTGGTCGCCTACCAGGCCGCGCCGCACATGACCTGGCCGCAGGCGATGGGCCTGGTCGTGCTGGAGGGCGCGGTCATCATCGTGCTGGCCGTGACCGGGCTGCGCACCCTGATCATGAACGCGATCCCGCTGGCGCTCAAGCACGCGATCAGCGTCGGGATCGGCCTGTTCATCGCCCTGATCGGCCTGGTGGACGCCGGTTTCGTGGCCCGGGGAAGCGGCACGCCCGTGCAGCTCGGCGCGACCGGCCACCTCACGGGCTGGCCGGTCGCGCTCTTCTGCGCCGGCCTGCTGCTGATGATCGTCCTGTACGTGCGCAGGACCCCGGCCGCCATCCTCATCAGCATCGCGGTCACCGCGGTCCTGGCCGTCCTGGTCAACTCGGTGGTCCCCATCCCGCCCGAGGAGTGGGGCGTGGTGGTCCCGCACATGCCCGAGTCCCTGGTCTCGGCGCCGAGCTTCGGGCTGGTGTGGCAGTTCGACCTGTTCGGCGGGTTCGTCAGGGCGGGCGCGCTGACCGCGACCGTGGTGCTGTTCACGCTGGTGCTGTCGGGCTTCTTCGACGCGATGGGCACGATCATCGGCGTCAGCGACGAGGCCGGGCTGGTGGACCAGGTGGGACGGGTGCCGCGGCTGGGCCGCATCCTCACCGTGGACGGCGTCGCGGGCATGATCGGCGGTTCGGTCAGCGCTTCGGCCAACACCGTCTTCGTCGAGTCGGCGGCCGGTGTGGGAGAGGGGGCGCGCACCGGGCTGGCCAGCGTCGTGACCGGGGCGCTGCTCGGGCTGACGCTGCTGTTCACGCCGATCGCCGCGGTGGTCCCGGCGGCTGCGGCGGCCCCCGCGCTGGTGCTGGTCGGGGCGCTGATGATGACGCAGTCCAAGAACGTGCCGTGGACGGACATCGAGCTGGCCATACCGGCGTTCCTGACGATCGCGCTGATGCCGTTCACGTACTCGATCACGAACGGGGTGGGGGCCGGGGTGATCTCCTACACGCTGATCAAGGCGGCCCGGGGACGCTTCGCGGAGATCCCGTGGCTGTTGTGGGCCGTCTCGCTGGTCTTCCTGGCCTACTTCGGGATCGACGGCCTCCGGGCTCTGTTCGGTTAGCGGATGTCACCGCTGTTGCAGGCCACGCCGTTGCCGTCGAGGTCGGGATACCAGGAGTACTCCTCATGCGTTCCGCGCGTGTAGGGGCCGTCGCCGGCGGCCTGGGCCTCCTTGCAGCTCGCGTAGCGCTTGTCGGGGACGCGCCCGACGCCCGCGGGGGCGGTCGAGCCGGTGGTCGGGCCTGTGGTGGAGCCAGTGGTCGGACCGGTGGTCGGGCCGGTGGTCGGGCCGGTGGTCACGGTGCCCTGGCCCGTGTCCGCGGGTTGCTGGGGCTGCTGGTCCGTGGCCGGCTGGGACGGCTGGGGCTGCCCGGACTGGGACGCGGGCGTGCCGAGCATGCGGGTGACCAGCGCATCGGCGTCCTCCTTGGTGAGGCCCGCGATGCTCAGGCTGTCGCCGTCCATGCTCTGCGTGACGACCGGCGCGGCCAGGACCGTCTTGGGCGTCTGCTCGCCCTCGGGCGCCAGCACGATCGCGAGCTGCCGCTGCGTGGGCTGGAGCTCGTCGATGAGCCGCACCAGCCGGTCCTTGAAGACGGGCGCGACGGCGATGCGCACCGAGTACGAGCCGTCACTTCCCCGGACGGCCTCGATCCGCTGCACGGCGCCGACCGTGACGCCGTCCTCCAGGAGGTAACAGGTGGTCTGCTGCTCGTCGAGCACGGCCGGCTCGCCGGGGCAGGGCGCGGTCTTGGTCTCCTTGACCGGCGCGAAGTGCAGGGGCGTGGCCAGGCGCTGCGGCGGCGCGCCGCCGAGGAGCGGGCTGTTGGGGCTCCTGGTCATCAGGACGGCGACCGTGCCGAGCACGCCCGCGACGGCGACGACGAGCACGAGGGAGACGGTCAGGACGATGGTGGTGAGACGGCTGGCCCTCGGCTCGGCCGGCTCTTCCGGCTCCGCGGGAGGCGCCTCTACCGCTTTGTCCATCGTTGACGACCCCATCCTGACGTTCGGGCTGCCGGTGAGCTTATCGAGGACGGGCAGCAGCGGGGTAATCAGCCGAAAAATCCTCACCTTTCCGTGAGATCGGAGGAAAAATGGAAATGAGAACGCTGGTTGTCGGCAACTTTCCACGCGAACGAGGGATGACCCCATGAAGGTCGGAGTTCCCCGCGAGGTCAAGAACAGCGAATACCGCGTCGCACTCACCCCGGCGGGCGTCCACGAACTGGTACGCCACGGGCACCAGGTCCACGTCGAGCGGGAGGCGGGCCTCGGCTCGGCCATCCCGGACGACGACTACGCCGCGGCGGGCGCCGTCATCGCGCCGCACGCCGACGAGGTGTGGGCCACGTGCGACCTGATCATGAAGGTGAAGGAACCGGTGGCCGAGGAGTACCACCGGATGCGCAAGGGCCAGATCCTGTTCACCTATCTCCACCTGGCCGCCTCGGGCCCGCTGACCAGGGCCCTGCTCGACTCGGGCGTCACGGCCATCGCGTACGAGACCGTGCAGAACAAGGACGGCTCGCTGCCCCTGCTCGCCCCCATGTCGGAGGTGGCGGGACGGCTGGCGCCGCAGGTCGGCGCGTACCACCTGATGCGCTCGCAGGGCGGCAGGGGCGTGCTCATGGGCGGCGTGTCCGGCGTGCGGGCGGCGAACGTGGTGGTGATCGGCGCCGGGGTGTCCGGCATGAACGCCGCCGCCATCGCGCTCGGCATGCAGGCCGAGGTGCTGCTCCTCGACCGCAACATCGACAAGCTCCGCCAGGCGGACATGATCTACCAGGGCCACTGCCAGACGGTCGCGTCGAACACCCTGGAGGTCGAGAAGGCCGTGCTGGAGGCGGACCTGGTCATCGGCGCGGTCCTGGTGCCGGGGGCCAAGGCGCCCATGCTGGTCACCGACGACCTGGTGAGCCGGATGAAGCCGGGCTCGGTGCTGGTGGACATCTCGATCGACCAGGGCGGCTGCTTCGAGGGCTCACGGCCGACCACGCACGCCGAGCCGACGTACCGGGTGCACGAGTCGGTCTTCTACTGCGTGGCCAACATGCCGGGGGCGGTGCCGCACACGTCGACGTTCGCGCTGACCAACGTGACGCTGCCGTACGCGCTGGCCGTCGCGGGCAAGGGCTGGCGCGAGGCGGTCCGCACGGACTCCGCCCTGGCGGCGGGCGTGAGCACCCACGAGGGACGCCTGACCAGCCGGCCGGTGGCCGAGGCGCACGGCCTGGAGTGGTCGCCGCTGGAGGAGGTGCTGGCCTGAGCGCCTGGCCTCCGGAGAACCGACGGGTTACGGTGAGTCACAAGACGATGACGATCCGTGACCGTGGAGGCTTGATGGACCCGGTGCTCCTGCGCGACAGCGCTGAACGCAACTTCGACGACCTCGACACCGACGGCGACGGCTTCCTGACCAGGGACGACTACGTCGCGCTGGCCCGGCACCGCATCCACCGGGCCGGCGCGCGGCCGGACACCCCCGAGGCGAAGAAGGTCGTCGAGGCGTTCGTCGACGCCTGGGACACCCACGTCCACGCCCTCGACGCCGACCGCGACGGCCGCATCAGCAGGGAGGAGTACGTCGAGTCGTTCCAGGCGCTGGTGCGCACGGGCGCGCTGGACGGCGTCCTGAACCCCATGTCGCGCGCCACCTTCGACCTCGCCGACCACGACGGCGACGGCGAGCTCACCGTCGAGGAGTTCCGCACCCTGTGGATCCGCGAGGACGGGCTCTCGGCCGCCTTCGACCGGGCCGACGCCGACGGCGACGGCCGCATCACCTTCGAGGAGTACGCGCGCCTGCGCCGCGGCCTGCTCGTCGGCGAGCTCTAGCGGGAACACGTCGAAGGGCCCGGCCGGAGCCGGGCCCTTCGACGTGTTCCGAACGCGTGCTACTTCGACTGGGTGGGCGAGGGAGCGAGCGTCTCCATCGGGGTGTTGCCGGTCGGCTCGGGCGGCAGCGGGGCCTGGTCGGACGTGGTGGTGATGGCGTCCTGGCCGCCGCAGATGGCGCCCGGCTCAGGGGTGTCGGCCCCGTTCTGGTACTTCTTGATGAAGGCCTTGAGCTTGGGGTCGGCGGGGTCCTGCAGCTTGAGCTGGTGGCCCCACGTCGAGGCGACCAGCGGCGCGGGCAGGCCCGGGTAGGGGCTCACCAGCATGTAGTCCTGCTGGCCCGTGGAGGTCGCCACTTCCTTCAGCGCGTCGATCTGCGCCTTGGGCAGGTCGGGGCGGTAGGTGATCCAGACCGCGCCGTGCTCCAGCGAGTGCACCGCGTGCTCGTTGTGGATCGGCTTGTCGTAGACCGCGCACTGCTGCCAGTAGTTGTTGTGCTCGCCGCCGACGGGCGGGGTCTCCTTGTACGTGACCGTCTTGGCGACGTGCTGGCCGGCCTCGTACTTGTAGCTGGTCACCGCGTCGAGCGAGGTCGCGCGGGCCTGGTTGACCAGGTAGATCCCGACCACGCCGACGAGGACCACGACGATGAGACCGCCCGTCCCCCACATGAGCAGTGCGGCGCGGCGTTGTTTGCGCTGCTGCTCGGCCCGCATCTTCTGCAGATGCTCGCGCCTCGCCTGCGCCTTCTCCTTCGTCATCGTCCCTCCATCGGCGTACTGACTGCGGTCACCCTATGCCCTACCGGCGTATGCGGAGAATAAGGGGCGCATAAGCGTCGGATCACAGCTTCGCGCGGGGCATGGGTAGTCTGGAGCGGCCATGGAAAAGCCCGCAAGAAAACCCGTTCTGATCCTCTGCGCCGTGCTGGTGCTCGCCGCCGCGGCGGCCCTGCTGTTCGGCAGGGACGGCACTCCCGGAGACTCCTCGCCCGAAGCCGGGTTCGCCCGCGACATGGCCACGCATCACGCGCAGGCCGTGGAGATGGCGTTCGTCATCCGGGACAAGGGCCCGGCCAAGGAGATCAGGAACCTCGCCTTCGACATCATCACCACGCAGTCCAACCAGCGCGGCATGTTCCAGGGCTGGTTGCAGCAGTGGGATCTCGGTCAGGCGACCGACCAGCGGCCGATGGCCTGGATGGCGGGCCACGGCCACGGGGCCACGCCCGCGCCAGGTGCAACGTCGGGCGCGATGCCGGGCATGGCCTCGCCGCAGGAGCTGGCCAAGCTCAAGGAGCTGCAGGGCGTCCAGGCCGAGGTGCTGTTCCTCCAGCTCATGATCCGCCACCACGAGGGCGGCGTGGAGATGGCCGAGGGGCTGCTGAAGCTGTCCAAGCGGGACGAGGTGGTCAGCATGGCCCAGAAGATCGTCCAGGGGCAGAGCGGTGAGATCAAGCTGATGACCGACCTGCTCAGGCAGCGTGGCGCGCAGCCGTACCCGTCGATCCTGGCCTCCTGAGCCCCGCGCGGGGGCGCGTGAGAGGCTGGAGACCCGGAGCGGGAAGGGCGGGCGCCATGATCACCGCAGGAGCCGAGACCGTCGTCGTGGGCTCGGGGCCCAACGGGCTGATGGCCGCCGTCATGCTGGCCCGCGCCGGGCGTGAGGTGCTGCTGCTGGAGGCGGGCGACCGGTTCGGCGGCGGGCTGCGTTCCGGCGAGCTGACGCTGCCCGGCCGGGTCCACGACCTGGGCGCCACCGTGATGGCGATGGCGCTGGCCTCGCCCGCGTTCCGGGCGCTCGATCTCAAGGGGGTCGAGTTCGCCCACCCTCCGGTGGCCGCCGCCCATCCGCTCGACGACCGTCCGGCCGTGCTCCTGCACCGGGACGCCGACCGTACGGCCGAGGGGCTGGGCCGGGACGGCCGGGTGTGGCGGGCGACCGCGGGCGCGGCGGCGCGGGGCGGGTTCCCGCTCATCGACCTGCTGCTCAGCCCGCTCGGGCCGTGGCGGGCCGGTCCTGGCACGTTCGCGCGGGCGGCCGGATTCGGGGCGGCGGCCGTGCTGCCGGCCACGACGTTCGGCCGGGGGGCGCTGCGGACCGTCGAGGGGCGGGCGCTGCTGGCCGGGCTGTCCGCGCACGCCATGCTCGACCTGCGCTCCCCCACCAGCGCCGGCTACGGGCTGGTGCTCGGGGCGCTGGCGCACCTGGTCGGCTGGCCGGTCGTGCGCGGCGGCTCGCAGGTGCTGGCCGACGCCCTGGTGGCCGAGCTGAGGTCGCTGGGCGGCGAGGCGGTCACCGGCCACCGGGTCGAGCGGCTCGACGAGCTCGACGCCCGGACGGTGGTGCTCGACGTGACGCCCCGGCAGTTCCTCGCGATGGCCGACCTGCCCGCCGGGTATCGCCGGAGCCTGCGCCGCTACCGGTACGGGCCCGGCGTCTTCAAGCTGGACTGGGCGCTCGACGGGCCGGTGCCGTGGCGTGACCCGGAGGTCGCGCGGGCCGGGACCGTGCACCTCGGCGGCACGCTGGAGGAGATCACGCTCGCCGAGGCCGAGGTCGCCGCCGGACGGCTCTCGCCCCGCCCGTACGTGCTGGTCGTGCAGCCGTACGCGGCCGATCCGACCAGGGGCGGGCACACGCTGTGGGCCTACTGCCACGTCCCCAACGGCTCGCCGGCGGACATGACGGACGCCGTCGAGGCCCAGATCGAACGCTACGCGCCCGGTTTCCGCGACCGGGTGCTGGCCAGGCACGCGACGGGCCCGGCCGGCCTGGAGGCGGCCAACCCCAACCTGGTCGGCGGCGACATCGGCGGCGGGCTCAACGACCTGGTCCAGTTCGTGCGGCGGCCGGTCTGGTCGCCCGCGCCGTGGCGCACCCCGCTGCCGGGGGTGTTCCTCTGCTCCTCCGCCACGCCGCCGGGCCCCGGCGTGCACGGGATGGGCGGCTGGCAGGCCGCCCGCCTGGCCACCCAGGCGGAGCGGCACGCCTCCTGACGGCTCCGGTGGAGCGGACGGCCTCCTGACCGCCGGTCAGAAGGCCGCCGGTCAGGCCCGCATCTCCTCGGCGACCGCCGCCGCGAACGCGTCGACGTCCGCCTCGGTGGTGTCGAAGGAGCACATCCAGCGCACCTCGCCGGTCGCCTCGTTCCAGGTGTAGAAGCGGAAGCGCTTCTGCAGCCGCTCGGTCACGTCCTTGGGCAGGATCGCGAAGACCGCGTTGGCCTCGACGGGCCGGGGCACCGTGACGCCCGGGATGCGCGCCACGGCCTCGGCCAGCCGCCGTCCCATGGCGTTGGCCTGCCGGGCGTTGCGCAGCCACAGGTCGCCCGAGAGCAGCGCCTCGAACTGGGCCGAGACGAACCGCATCTTGGACGACAGCTGCATGAACGTCTTGCGGATGTAGTCGACGCCGGTGGCCGCCTCCGGGTTGAGCACCACGACGGCCTCGCCGTACAGCAGGCCGATCTTGGTGCCGCCGAAGGACAGGACGTCCACGCCCGCGTCGGTGGTCAGGGCCCGCATCGGCACGTCGAGCGCGGCGGCGGCGTTGGTCAGCCGCGAGCCGTCGAGGTGGACGAGCAGGCCGAGCTCGTGCGCGTGCGCGCAGATCGCGGCGATCTCCTCGGGCGTGTAGACCGTGCCCCACTCGGTGGTGTTGGAGATCGACACCACCTTGGGCTGGGCCCGGTGCACGTCGCCGAAGCCCCACGCCTGGCGGTCGATCAGCTCGGGGGTGAGCTTGCCGTCGGGCGTGGGCACGGTGAGCAGCTTGATGCCGCCCGCCACCTCGGGGGCGCCGCCCTCGTCGGTGTGGATGTGCGCGCTCTCGGCGCAGACGACCGCCTCCCAGTGGGCGGTCATCGCGCGCAGCGAGACGACGTTCGCCGCCGTGCCGTTGAAGACCGGCCAGGCCCGCGCCCGGTCGCCGAAGTGCCGCTGGAACACCTGCTGCAGCGCCTCGGTGTAGACGTCGTCGCCGTAGGCGATCTGGTGACCGCCGTTGGCCTGGACGATGGCCTGGAGGATCTCCGGGTGCACGCCGGCGTAGTTGTCGCTGGCGAACGCCTTGAGCTGGGGGTCGTGCCGGGGGATCAAGAAGTGAGGTCCAATCGGGTGCCGTTGATGTCTGCGGCGGGGCGGTCGTAGAGGCCGGCGATCGCCTCCGCCAGGTCGCCGACGTCGGTGAAGCCGGGGAACTTGGCCTCCGGCTTCGCGGCCCTCATGGCGTCGTTGACCAGGGCCTTCACCACCAGTATGACCGCTGCCGCGTTCGTGCCGGACAGCGCGTCGGCCAGGGAGAGCGTCCACGCCTCCGAGGCCGCCTTGGCTGCGGAGTAGGCCGCGCCGCCCGCCGTGGGGCGCTGGGCGGCCTTGGCCGAGACGATGACGAACCGGCCGTTGTCGCTCTTGCGCAGCAGCGGCTCGAAGGCCAGCGACACGTGCTGGAGCGTGCGGATCAGCAGGTCGTGCAGGACGTCCCAGTCCTCCAGGCTGGTGTCGGCGAACGTGCGCGAGCCGCGCCAGCCGCCGACCAGGTGGACGACGCCGTCGACCCGGCCGTGCTCGGCGTCGATCCGCGCCGCCAGGTCCTGGACGGCCGCGCGGTCGAGCAGGTCGACGTCGTCCTTGTCGACCCCGATCACGGTGTGCCCCTGCTTGCGGAAGTGCTCCGAAACGGCCTCACCTGTGGGGCCGCCGGCCCCCGTCACCAGGATGATCATGCGCGGATCCCCTTAGTCGAATCGACCACGTCTGTCAGCTTACGGCGCAGGGCCTCGTAGAACATGCTGAGCGGGAACTCGTCCGGCAGCACCGCGTCCACCTTGGCCTTCTGCTCCTCGGGCAGCGCCTGCACGCCCTTGGCCCACACCGAGCCGGGGGCCGGCGGCACGTACGCGCCGACCAGCTCGTGCGCGGCCAGCCAGTGGGCCAGCTTGGAGCGGTCGATGCTGTCGCGGTACAACTTCTCGACCTCGCCCCGCAGGTCGGCCACGCCGTCGGCGACACGCTCCCAGTCGATCGTGAGCCGGTTGTCGGTCCAGCGGACGATGTCGTTGCGGTGCAGGTAGGCGAAGAGCAGCTGGCCGCCGAGCCCGTCGTAGTTGCGCACCCGGTCACCGGTGACCGGGAACCTGAACAGCCGGTCGAACAGGATCGCGAGCTGGACGTACCGGGCGTGCGGCACGCCCTTGGCCTCCAGCTCCACGGCCTCGCCGAACGCGGTCAGGTCGCAGCGCAGCTCCTCCAGCGAGTACAGCCAGTACGGCATCCGCTGCTTGATCATGAACGGGTCGAACGGCAGGTCGCCGTGGCTGTGCGTGCGGTCGTGGATCAGGTCCCACAGCACGAACGTGTCCTGGGCGAGCTGCTGGGAGTCCAGCAGGCGGGCGGCGTCCGGCGGCAGGTCGAGCCTGAGGGTGGCGGCGGCCGCCGCCGAGACCCGCCGGAACCTGGCGGCCTCGCGGTCGGCGAAGATGCCGCCCCAGGTGAAGCGGGCGGGCGCCTGGCGCACCGCCACCGTCTCGGGGAACAGCACGGCCGAGTGGGTGTCGTAGCCGGAGGTGAAGTCCTCGAACGCGATCGGCACGAACATCGGGTTGTCGTAGCCGCCGGCCTCCAGCCGGGCCAGCCAGTCGGGCCAGATCGTCCGGATCCAGACGGCTTCGAGGTTGCGGTGGAGGTTGCCGTTCTGGGTGTACATGGGGAACACCACGACGTGCTCCAGGCCGTCCACGCGCTGGGTGTCGGGGTGGAACAGGTCGAGGGCGCCGAGGAAGTCGGGCACGCCGAGGTCCTGGTCGGCCCAGGCGGCCAGGTCGTCCTGGACGGCCTGGAGGTAGGCGGCGTCATGGGGGAAGTAAGGCGAAATTTCGCCCACGCGGCGGCCGATCTCGGCGACCAGCGCCTTGGCCCGCTCCTTCTCCTCCGGCACCGAGCCGTCCTTGACCTGCAGCGGCCTCAGCTCCTCCACGGCCTCCTTGAGCCGGGCGAACAGGGCGGCCTTGGCCTCGTCCCGGGCTCCGGCGGCCTCGTCGCCGCCGGGGACGCGGGCGGCCCAGGTGATCACGTTGCCCCAGAGCCTGCGGTGGTCGTAGTCCTCGATCGAGTCGTCGCCGAACAGGTCGGAGTCGGCGAACACGACGACCCGGCCCTTGCCGTGCCGCAGGGCGACGGCCAGCGGCGCGCCCGCCGGGTCGGCGGTGGCCGAGGTGGCGAACAGGACCGTCGCCTCCTCGGGAGCGGTCAGCACACCCGAGCGGTAGAAGCAGGCCCGCTGGACGCCGGCCAGCACGCCGTCGCCCGTGGCACGCTCGCCGAGCACCCAGGTCGCGACCTCGCGGTGGGCGTTCCCCGGGTCGCGCACGGTCGTGTGACCGACGCCCACCCCGAAGCGGGAGAGCAGCTCGGCGACGTTGTTGCCGTACTTGTCCTGCTCCTCCTCGGCCAGCACCACGAGCCCGCCGCCCTCGGCCACGAACGACTCGACGGCGTCCAGCTCGGCGGCGGCGAAGACGGGGCTGCCCTGGCCGGTGGTGCGCTCCCACCGGTCGCCGGACGGGTGGGCGATCACCAGCACGTCCTGGCCGGCCAGGGTCCCGGCCGTCAGGGAGCCCTCGGTGTGGGCGAGCACGTCGTGCCCCAGATGGCGCAGCGCGGCGGCCGCGCGCGCGTAGCTGTTGTCGTCGGGGTGGGCGGGATTGATGGTCTCGGCGACGTCGCGGCGGATGGTCCACGACTCGCTGTGGGCCTCGTCGAACAGCACTCGGGGGAACGATGGCATGAAATATCTCCTGTTACTACCGCCTTCTCACGGAAAATATACACATACGTACCCCCCTGTCCGTCAAACCTCAGGCCGCACCCGGACGCACAACCCCTGATTCGTAGGCGAAGACGACCGCCTGGGCCCGGTCCCGCAGGCACAGTTTCATCAGCACCCTGGCCACGTGCGTCTTGACGGTGGCCTCGCCGACGTACAGGTCTCTGGCGATCTCGGCGTTCGTCAGGCCCCTGGCCAGCAGCCGCAGCACCTCCAGCTCGCGCGGCGTCAGCTCGGCCAGCATCGGCGAGGGCGTGGGGTCGGCGCGCCCGGCGAACGTGGCGATGACCCGGCTGGTCACGGCCGGGTCGAGCAGCGCGTCACCGGAGTGCACCACCCTGATCGCCTCCAGGAGCTGCTCGGGCGGCGACACCTTGAGCAGGAACCCGCTGGTCCCGGCGCGCAACGCGGCGTAGAGGTTCTCGTCGGTGTCGAACGTGGTCAGCGTGATGACCTTGGGCGGCGAGGGGGTGTCGAGCAGTTCCTTGGCCGCGGCGAGCCCGTCGAGCCGGGGCATGGAGATGTCCATGAGGACGATGTCGGGTCTCGTGCGGCGGGCCACCGCGATGGCCTCGCGTCCGTCGCCGGCCTCGCCGACGACTTCCATGCCGGGGTCGCTCTCGACGACCATGCGCAACCCGGCCCTGACCATCGCCTGGTCGTCGGCGATGACGATTCGTATGCCCACACGCGGAGGGTAGACGCCGGATGCCCGGCTTGGACACCCAGGTCAAGCCGGGCACAAGTCAGTTACAAGTCTACGAAGGGCGCACGCTCTGCCTGATACGCGTCTGGACCGCGTCGTCGCAGGTGTTCCTGGCACAGAAGTACATCACGAGCATGGTCTTGGGCTGCCGGTCGATGACGTAGCTGACGAATCCGAGGCGGGTGCCGCTGGCCGGGTCGTGCAGCGCGCCGTCGAAGCGGGTGGCCGGGCTGTCGCCCGCCTGGTCCTGGACCGGCTTGCCCAGGTCCACCTGGCCGGGCAGCAGGTTGTCCATCTTGCTCTTCATCTGCTCGGAGTCGCCGCCCGCGTCGAGGGTGTCGGAGACCTGGACGTACACGCCCACCGCGCTGTCGGGGTCGTCGGCGACGATCTGGGAGACGGCCGACCAGTCGGCCCCCGGACCGGCCACGAACAGCGACTCGAACTCGGTGGCGTGCGGCGAGGCCACCGCGAACAGGTCCTGGTGGGTGCGCGCGGTCCAGTCGCCGGGGTAGTCGAAGGCGAGCGGCGCGGCGGCGCTGGCGGCGTAGCGCGACCAGGTGTCGCCGCGGTGGTTGAAGATGATCATCGCGACCAGCGCCAGCGCGGCCACGGCGGCCACCAGCGTGACGGCCACGATCGGCAGCCGCCCCGGACGCCTGGCCGGGGCGGTGGGATGGGTGGGGGCCGCGCTGTGCGGGTTGGCCGCGCGCGGCCCGGAGGGCTGTCCCAGGCCGTGCGGGCCGGTCTGAGGCACCGCGTACGGACTGAGCCGCGATCCGGTCTGAGGGACCGCCTGGGGCCCGGTACGGGGCCCTGTGGCCGGCCCCTGAACCGGCCCCGGCACCGGGGCCGCGTGCGGGACCGGGTGGGGCCCCGAGGGGTGCCGGCCGCCCGGCTCGGCGTCCTGGCCGCTGATCGCGTCGCGCAGCGCGGTCACGAACTCGGAGCAGGTGGCGTAGCGCTCCTCGGGCGCCTTGGCCAGCGCGCGCGACATCACGGTGTCCACCTGCGGCGGCAGCTCGGGCCGCAGCTGCGTCAGCGGCACCGGCTGCTCGGCCAGGTGCGCCCACAGCAGCGCGATGTCGTTCTCCCGCTGGAACGGCAGCCGCGCGCTCAGCGCCTCGTAGACCACGCAGGCCAGCGCGTACTGGTCGCACCGGCCGTCGATGTGCTCCTTGTTGATCTGCTCGGGCGACATGTACCGGGGCGTGCCGATGAACTGGTCGGTCTGGGTCAGGCCGGAGATCGACGAGCGGTGCTTGGTGATGCCGAAGTCGGTCAGGTAGACGTGGTCGCCGGCGAGCAGGATGTTGGCCGGCTTCACGTCGCGGTGGATCAGGTCGTGGGCGTGCGCGGCGTCGAGCGCGGCGGCCGTCTGGGCGAAGATCTGGTTGGCCTGGGCGATCGGCAGCGGGCCCCGGTCGTAGATGAGCCTGCGCAGGTCGAGGCCGTCCACGTAGCGCATGGCGATGTACAGGACGCCGTCGGCGTCGGCGTTGGCCTCGTAGATGGGGATGATGTTGGGGTGCTCGATGCTGGCGACCGTCCTGGACTCCAGGATGAACCGCTGGCGGAACCGGTCGTCCACGGAGAGCACCGGGTTGAGGATCTTCAGCGCCACGCGGCGGCTGAGCCGGGGGTCGAGCGCCAGGTAGACGACGGCCATGCCGCCCTTGCCGACGATGTCCTCGATGTAGTACCCGGCCACCTCCTGGCCGATGAGCGATCTGTCGTTCAATTGCATCACGTCTCGATGGGATGGCCGCAGTAGCCGCAGAATCGGTGGGCCGGGCCGAGCCTCATGCCGCACGAGGTGCAGTACTTGACCGGCGGCGTGTCGGGGGCGGTCATCACCTGCTGCTGCTGCGGGACCATCTGGAACGGCTGCGAGCGCCGTACGACGACGGTCTGGCTCCCGGCGTCGTCGAACGGCGGGGCCGCCGCCAGGGGCTCGGGCAGTTCGGCCGGTCTGTCCGGCGCCCGCCGCCGCCACAGCAGGTACACCCCGCCGCCCGCGGCGATGAACAGCACCCCGGCCGCCACCAGGAACGGCCATATCGGCGTCGACCGCGACACGGGGGCCACCGCCTGCTTGGTGCCCTGGTCCTCGGGCCCGCCGCGCTTGGCCAGGGACGTCTTGAGCAGCGTGGCGGCCACCACGTTGCCGGGATACAGCTCCAGCACGCGCTGGAAGCCCGGCGCGGCCTCGGTGTAGTACTTGGTGTGGTAGCGGGTCAGCGCGGCCTCGAAGGCGGTGTCGATCGCGCCCCTGCGCGGCGCGACCTTGGCCGCGGCGAGGGTGGCGGTGATCTCCCTGACGCCCAGCATGGTGGCCTCTTTGCCGCCGCCGATGAGCAGGCCGATGACGTGCCCGTCCTTGTCGCCGATCACCGGCGCGCCGGCCAGGCCCTGGTCGACCAGGGCGCCCAGCTTGACCGGCTCGTCGACCTTCTTCTCCGGGTCGGCGAACGGCCGGCCGGTCGCGCCGGCCTGGCCGCCCTTGGCCAGGTGGGCGATCTGCACGGTCTCCTGGACGCCGGGCCCGGGACGGCCCGTGAAGCCGGCCACGTTGGTCGGCGAGCCCTCCTGGTCGGGCACCTTGTCGGCGAGCGGCGCGGTCGGCATGCCGACGCTGCCGGCGGCGGGCGTGAGCGGGACCAGCACGGCGGGGGTGTCGGGGGTCTTGCCGGCCTTGATGCACTTGTACTTCAGGCCCGCGCTCGGCGGCGAGACGTTGGGGAACACCGTGATGTCGGTGGTGACGTCGATGATGCAGGTGGCGGTGCTGGTCTTCGGCGGGTAGCACTCCTGCAGGTGGTGGTTGAGCTGGTCGTCCTTGAGGGTGTGCTTCTTGTAGTCGAGCGGGATCTTGACCTTGTGGTGCTCGGCGAAGATCTTGTTGGCGGCGTAGATCGCGACGTCGTCCGGGTTGACGGCGTTGCGCCGGAGCGTGACGACGTCGCCCTCGGGGTTGACGACGGCCCCCGTGCCCGAGGCGAACGGTATGTCGTAGGAGCGCTCCACGTGTTTCAGCTCGCCGATGTGGTCGAGCAGGGTGATCTCGACGTGGGACACCGCCTCCACCCGCACCACGGCCGGCGTCACCAGGTCGGTGATCCCGCTCGGATGGTTGTGGGCGGCGGCGGGGGCCGCGAGCAGGGGGATCGCGAGCAGCACGAGGACCGCCGCCACGCCGCCCGCCAGAGCTGTGATGCGCGCCATCTTCGCTCCAAACACTGAATAGGTCCAGGTTCCCAATCAGATGCCGTAAGTCAAGGGATCAATACATAGACAAGCGCTTGCTCGGGGACTTAACGTACCGGGATGGGGTTCGCGATCGGCGTCGATGTCGGCGGCACCTTCACTGACGTGGTCCTGAGCGGCCCCGGCGGCGTCACCGCGGTGGCCAAGTGTCTGAGCACCCACGACGACCCCATCGCGGGCATACTCACCGGCGTTACTCGCGCGCTCGGGTCCGTGGACCCCGCCCAGGTCACCCGGGTCGTGCACGCCACCACGCTGGCGACCAACGCCGTGCTCGAACGCACGGGCGCGCGGGTGGCGTTCGTGACCACCCGGGGCTTCCGCGCCGCCGTCCCGCTCGGCCGCTACGCCCGCGTCGAGGAGGACCGGTACGACCTGCGCTTCACCCCGCCCCCTCCCCCGGTCGCGCCCGGCGACTGCTTCGAGGTGGACGAGCGCGTCTCGGCCCGCGGCGCCGTCCTGGAGCCCCTGGACCCCGCCTCGGTACGGCGGGCCGCGGCGGAGATCACCCGGCGCGGCATCACCTCGGCGGCCGTCTGCCTGCTGCACTCCTACGCCGAGCCCGCCCACGAACGGCGGGCCGCGTCGATCCTGCGCGAGCACGTGCCGCACGTGGTGGCCTCCTGCGAGATCTGGCCCGAGATCCGCGAGTACGAGCGCGCCACCACCACCATCATGTCCGCCTACATCGGCCCGCTGATGACCTCCTACCTGTCGCGCCTGCGCGAGCGCCTGGCCGCGATCGGGATCAGCGCGCCCGTCCACGTCATGGAGTCCGGCGGCGGGGTGGTCTCGGCCGAGCTGGCCGCCCGGCGCGCGGTGTCCACCATCGAGTCGGGCCCGGCCGCCGGGGTGCTGGCGGCGGCCGGGACCGGGCTGCCGGACGTGATCTCGTTCGACATGGGCGGCACGACGGCCAAGGCGTGCGCGGTGCGCGGGGGGCGTCCGGAGATCACGCACGAGTTCCACGTGGGCGGCAAGGGCAGCTTCGGCGGGCGGCGGGCGGGCACCGGCGTGCCGATCAAGACGCCGGCCATCGACCTGGCCGAGGTCGGCGCGGGCGGCGGCAGCCTCGCGTGGCTGGACCCGGCGGGCGCGCTGCGCGTCGGGCCGCGGTCGGCCGGCTCCTCCCCCGGGCCCGCCTGCTACGGGCTCGGCGGCGGCGAGCCGACGGTCACCGACGCCGACCTCGTGCTCGGCTACCTCTCCTCCGCCTCGATCCCGCTCTCGGCGTCCCTCGCGGCCAAGGCCCTGGACCGGCTGGCCGGGCCGCTCGGCGTGTCGCGGGAGGAGGCGGCGCACGCCGTGCACGAGATCGTGAACGCCTCGATGGCCGCCGCCGTGCACGTGGTGACGGTGCAGCGCGGGATCGACCCGCGGGGGTTCGCGCTGGTGGCGTTCGGGGGCGCGGGACCGATGCACGCGGCCGGGGTGGCGCGGCGGTTCGGGATCGCGACGGTGGTGGTGCCCGCGCACTGCGGGGTGGCCTCGGCGGCCGGGCTGCTGTCGGGGGCGCTGTCGACGGACCGGGTGCTGTCGCGCCTGGACGCCGGCGACCCGGAGCGGATCTTCGCCGACCTGGCCGCCGACGCCGCCGCCGACCTGGGCCTCGCGGAGGTGCGGGTGACGCGGTCGGTGGACGTGCGGTTCAAGGGGCAGTCGCACGACCTGACCGTGGACTGGTCGGAGTCGCGGGAGAAGCTGGCGGCGCGATTCTTCGCGAAATATGCGCAGGTGTACGGAATTGTCCAGCAAGGGGAGATCGAGCTGGTCAGCTACCGCGTCCGCGTCACCGACGCCGCCACGCCCGCCACGCCTGCCACGCCCGCCGCACCTGGGTCTGGTGGGGACGCGGAGGGCCGCAGGAGGGCGTACTTCCCCGAGGCCGGGGGGTGGGTCGACGTCCCCGTGCACACCCGCCGGACCCTGGACCGGGTGCGCGGCCCGGCGATCGTGGAGGACGCCGGATCCACGATCGTGGTCCCGCCCGGCTGGCTGGCCTCGTACGAGGTGTCGGGCGCCGTGCGCCTGACCCTGGAGGGCGCCGCGTGAACGACGCCCTGACCGCCGAGGTGCTGAGGAACGCGCTGGTCGTGGCGGCCGAGGAGGCCGGCATCGTGGTGGTGCGGTCGGCGTACTCGACGTTCATCGTGGAGGGGTCCGACGCCTCGGCGGCGATCCTGGACGCCGGCGGACGGCTGGTCGCGCAGTCCATGGCGACCACGCTGATGAACAGCATGGCCCTGAAGGTCGCCCTGCCCGAGCTGCTGAAGGACATCCCGCCGCACACCATGCGGCCCGGCGAGGCGTACGCGCTCAACGACGCCTACCGGGGCGGCGTGCACACCAACGACCTGCTGGTCTACCGGCCGGTGTTCGCCGGCGGGGTCCCGGCGTACTTCACCGCCACCATGATCCACGTCTCCGACCTGGGCGGGCTGTCGGCCGGCGGCATGGCCCCGCTGGCCACCGACATCTTCCTCGAAGGGCTCCAGCTCCCGCCGGTCCGCCTGGCCACCCGGGACGGACTCGAACCCGCCGTGGAGGCCGTCCTGCGGGCCAACAGCCGCACGCCCGACAAGGTCCTGGGCGACGTCCGGGCCCTGGTCGCCGGGACGGCGGTGGCCGCCTCCCGCGTGGAGGCCCTGCTGGCCGAGTACGGAGAGGAGGGCCTGGCCGCGGGCGTCGCGGACTACCTGGACCACACCGAGACCCGGACCCGCGCCGCGCTGGCGGAGCTGCCCCGGGGGCGGTTCGAGGCGTCGTACCCGATTGACGACGACGGGATGCGGCCGGGGGTGGCGCACCACGTACGGGTCGCCGTCACGCTCGGCGGGGACGCGGCCGTCCTCGACTTCACCGGCACCGGGCCGCAGGTGCCGGCCGCGATCAACGCCTCGGCGTCGCAGTCGCTGGCGGCGGCCGTCTTCGCGGTGCGCTGCTTCCTGGACCCGACGATCCCGATGAACGACGGCTGCCTGCGCGCGATCGAGGTCGTGCTGCCGGAGGGCTCCCTGCTCAACGCCCGCTCCCCGTACCCCTGCGGCGGCCGGTACGTCCCCATCTACGCCGCCATGGAGGCCGTGTTCCAGGCGATGTCGGACGCGATGCCGGACCGCGCGATCGCGGCCAGCGGGATCCTCCAGCCGTTCTCGATCGCCGCGGTGGGGGCGCCGTACTGGATCCACCTGTCCTACGACTTCGGCGGGGTGGGCGCCCGGCAGGGGCTGGACGGGCCCGACGCGACAGGCGTGCACTTCGGCATCGGCCGCAACTCGGTGCCGCAGGCCGAGCCGGTGGAGAGCCGCTGCCCGCTGATCGTGGAGTCGGTCGAGACGATCGCCGACTCCGGCGGCCCCGGCCGCTTCCGGGGCGGGCTCGGCTCGCGTACCGTCTACCGCTTCCTGGCCGACTGCCACGTCACCACCCGCGGCGACCGCCTGCGCCTCCCGCCCCCGGGCCGGGACGGCGGCCTGCCCGGCAGGGTGGGCGGCTTCCACAAGCGCCACCTGGACGGGCGGCTGGAACGCCTGGCCTCGAAGGTCAACAACGTGCGGTTCGCGGCGGGCGAGGCGTTCGTCGTGGAGACCACGGGCGGCGGCGGCCTCGGCCCCCCGTCGGAAAGGGACCCGGCGGCGATCCGGGCCGACCTGGAATCAGGCCACATCACCGCCGAAGGCGCCGCGACCGACTACGGCTTCGACCCCCGGGGACCGGTCAGGACGGCCGGGTCGAAACTCACCGGATAGGGCGCCGAGAGACTGACCGTGGTGCCCGCCTCGTACGCGACGGGCCCCTTGTAGGAGTCGTCGTCGAGCTCGTAGACGTAGAGCGTCGGCCCTTCGTCGGGCTCGACGCGCCAGTAGACGGGGATTCCGGCCGCCGCGTAGGCCGCCGCCTTGGTCGTCCTGTCGAAGGTCCGGGTGCCCGGGCTGACCACTTCCACGGCCAGCAGCAGGTCGCCGGGGGCGAACATGAGCGGCACCGACTCACTCGCCTTCTCCGGCACGACGACGAGGTCGGGGATGTAGAAGTCCTTCTCTCCAGGACGGACGTTGACAGTCGACAAGGGCTCCAGCCCCGGAGGGGCCGCTTCGTCGAGGATGCACTGCAGCCGGAAGATCACTCGCTGGTGCAGGGGGGTGGGGGCAGGGCTCACTACTAGGCTCCCGTTGAAGAGCTCGTAGCGGTTCCCGTCGTCGGGGAACCTGAGCAGGTCGTCGACTGTGAACGGCGGCGCGCCGGGAAGGACGGTGCGCCTCGTTGTCGGTTCGATCGCCAATGCGGTCACCCACTCAGTATCGGGAGTCACGCCCTCGTCGACATCGTACTTCCCGAAGAAAGTCACCTGTAGTCACCGGGTCGCCACGCCTCGGCGCCGCGGCGGACGGCGGTGTGGACGGCGCGGGCCGCGCGGGCGCCCCACTCCGAGCGGGGGCCGCCGAACACCTGCTCCGGCCCGTCCTGCGGGACGACCACGCAGACGGCGTCCGAGGCGGTGCCCGTGCAGGGGTAGCCGGCCTCGATCAGCGCCTGGGTCTTGGCCTCGGTGACCGTCATGACCAGGTTCACCAGGGCGGCGTCGGTCATGGCGACGGGCATGACGGTCACGATGTTGACGGTCCCCGCCCGCATGGGGGCGAGTTCGGGGTCGGCGGTGCCCTCGGGGGCCGCGGCCCAGGTGGGGACGCGGAGCCCGACGGTGGCCACGGCCTCCGCTCCCCCGTCGGCGGCCCGTACGTACCGGTCGACGGAGGCGGCGGTCAGCATGCCGACGCCGGGGCCGGGCGGGCCCAGCTCGACCAGGTGGTCGACCGGGTCCATCCGCGCGTAACCGGCCACGACCTGGGCGTTCAGCACCCATTCGCGGGGGCCGATGCCGCCGCCCAGCATGGCCGAGGAGATCATGCGGAAGCCGGGCCCGAACTCCCACAGCAGGGACCCCAGCCGGGTGCCCTCCTCCACGCGATAGGTCAGCTTCACGTTCCCCCTCGTACCAGGTGGACCACGGGCCGACCGTCCGGGCCCGGCTCGATCTTGACACGGGCCTCGAAGTGCCGTCCGATCAGCGCCTCGGTGAGCACCTGGTCGGGGCGGCCGGCGGCGGCGGCGCGGCCGCCGGCCAGCAGCATCAGGGAGTCGGCGTACAGGCCGGCGACGGTCAGGTCGTGCAGGGTGGTGACGACGGTCAGGCCGTCGGCGCGCCGCAGGCGGTCGATCAGCTCCAGCACCTGCTGCTGGTGGCCGAGGTCGAGCGCGGTGGTGGGCTCGTCGAGCAGCAGCACGGGGGCCTGCTGGGCCAGCGCCCTGGCCAGCACGACGCGCTGGCGCTCGCCGCCGGACAGCTCGCCGACGCGGCGTCCGGCGAAGGAGGTCAGGTCCAGCCGGTCCAGCACGGACGCGGTCACGTCACGGTCGTGCCCGCTCTCCCGTCCCAGGTAGGGGATGTACGGGGTGCGCCCCAGCAGGGCGTAGTCGAAGACCGTCATGTCGGGCGGCAGGGCGGGCGTCTGCGGGGCGTAGGCCAGCAGCCTGGCGCGCTCGCGGGGCTTGAGCGCGGCGAGCGGGCGCTCGTCGAGCACGACCTCGCCGCGGTGCGGGACGATCGCGCCCATGACGGTCTTGAGCAGCGTGGACTTGCCCGCGCCGTTGGGCCCGATGATCGCCAGCCATTCGCCGCGCCGGACGTACGCGTCCACGCCGGTCAGCACGTCGCGCTCGCCCAGGCGCACCGACAGGGCCGATACGCCGATCACGTGGCCACCCGCCTGGTCATGCGCAGGACGCCGACGAAGAACGGCGCCCCGACGAACATCGTGACGACCCCGATGGGCAGCTCGGCCGGCGCGATCACGGTACGGGCGATGAGGTCGGCCGCCACGAGGAAGGCCGCGCCGCCGATGAGCGACAGCGGCAGCACGATCCGGTACGACCCGCCCGCCAGCCGCCGGACGACGTGCGGCACGACCACGCCGACGAACCCGATGAGCCCGCTGACCGCGACGGCCGACGCGGTGGCCAGGGAGGCGGCCACGAGGACGGTCAGGCGCACCCGGCCGGCCCGTACGCCGAGGCTGCCGGCCTCCTCGTCGCCGACGCTGAGCACGTCCAGCATCCTGCTGTGCAGCAGGAGCAGGACGGAGGAGACCGCGGCGTACGGCAGGACCAGCAGGAGCTGGTCCCAACCGCCGCCGACGTCGCCGAGGATCCAGGAGTAGATGCGCTCCAGCTCCTCGACCTTGAGCTGCTGGACGAACGTCTGGATCGCGGTCAGGAACGACGTGACCGCGACCCCGGCCAGCACCAGGGTCGCGGTGCCGCCGCCGGGGCCGCCGGAGCGGCCGGCGGCGTTGCCCAGCGTGTACGCCAGGAACACCCCGCCCACCGCCCCCGCGAAGGCGGCGACCGGGATGCTCGCGCCGGCGCCGGGCAGCAGCACGATGGCCAGCGTCGTGGCCAGCCCGGCGCCGGAGGCGGCCCCCAGCAGGTACGGGTCGGCCAGCGGGTTGCGGAACACGCCCTGGTACCCGGCGCCGGCCATGGCCAGCAGGCCGCCCACGACCGCGGCGACGAGCACCCTGGGCAGGCGCAGCTCGTACAGCAGGCCCTGCTCGACCGGCGCGAGGCCCGAGTCGGCCGAGACGAACGGCAGCCAGTCCACCACCTGGAGGACCACCTGCCACGGCGAGATGTCCGCCGCGCCGCCGAGCAGCCCGGCGACCATCGTGAGGGCCAGCACGACCAGGGCGCCCGCCACCCACACAGGCCGCGCCCTGGACGGCTGCGCCTTGCCTGTCACCGTCAGCCCGTGCCGCCGGCCTTGGCCACGGCCGCGCCGATCGCCTCGGCCAGGTCCACGACGCGCGGGCCCCAGCGGGAGGCGAGGTCGTCGTCGAGCTGGATCACCTGGTCGTTCTTGACGGCCGACAAATTCTTCCAGCCGGGCCGCTTGGCCAGCGTCTCCTTGCTCTGCTGGCAGCACTTGACGTCAGCCAGGAAGATCAGCGCGGGATCGGCCTGGGCGACGAACTCGGCCGACAGCTTGGGGTAGCCGCCCGCCGCGTCCGGGGCCTGGTCGGCGATGTTGGTCAGGCCGAACATGGCGTAGACCTGGCCGATGAACGTCCCGGACGTGGCGGCGTACGGCGTCTGGTCGAGCTCGTGGTAGTAGGTGAGCTTCTTGTCCTTGGGGGCGTCGGCGGCCAGTTTGTCCATGGCGGTCTTCATGCCGGTGACGACCTCGTCGGCCTTGGCCTTGTTGCCGGTGGCCGCGCCGATCTCGGCGATCTCCTCGTACGCCTCCTCCAGCTTGGTCGCGGCCGGTTCGAGCAGGACGGGGACGTTCACCTTGGCCAGCTCGGCGACGATCTTGTCCTGGTCGTTGGACAGGATCACCAGGTCGGGCTTCTTGGCGACGATGGCCTCGACGTTCGGCTTGAAGCCGGACAGGTCGCTCTTGGGGGCCTCGGGCGGGTAGTTCGACTGGTCGTCCACCGCGACGACCTGGGGGCCGGCGCCGACCGCGAACAGCGTCTCGGTGTGGGTGGCCGAGAGCGAGACGATGCGTTCGGGCTTCTTGGCGAGGGTGACCTTGCCGTTGCCGGCCTCGACGGTGACCGGGAAGTCCCCGGTGCTCGCCGCCGCGGTCGCGGCAGGGGGGGCGGTGGGGGAATCGGTGGGGGAATTCGAGGGGGCGACATTGGCGCCGGTCTGGCCACATCCGGCCAGGACGAGCGTTCCCAGCAGCGCGCCCGCGAAGGCCGTGCGTACGGGCCTCACGAGTAGTCCTTTCACACTGTCGGAACCGAGAGACCCGCGATGAGCGACGGATCACCCTTTTCCACGAGGGTTGATGACGTCGGCGCAGAGGCAGGCGACCTGGCTATGACAGTTGCGGGACAGCGCCGGATTCGCACCGGACTTCGCTGCAGCACTGCGCGTCGGACAAACGTTATCAATGCCGCAGACGTCCTCGGCGTCAAGGGTGCGCGGACTCAGCGGGCGAGCTGCTCCTCCGCCGCGGCGATGATCTCCTGGAGCCGCAGGCCGTGCGCCGCGTCGAGCGGGTGACCGCCGCCGCGCCGGACGGTCTGGGCGAACTCCTCCGCCACGGTCTCGAAGGGGTCCTCGTCGCCGGGCAGCAGGACGGCGTTGCCGGTCCTGCCGTACACCTCGACGGTCGAGGGCGGCAGGTCGCCGACGGCCGCCATGCACAGGGACGCCTCGCTGACCGCGCCGCCCTCGTGCTCCAGCAGCAGGCCGGTCCAGCCGAGCGGGTTGCCGTGCGCGCGCACGCCGACGACCCGGCCGAGCGCGGCGTCGAGCAGGTCGATCACGTGCGGGCCCACGTCCAGCAGGGCGCCGCGCTCCAGCCGCCACGGGGTGGCGAACGGGTTGTCGCCGAGCAGCGCGCCGGAGATGTTGACGGCGTGCCCGCCGAACGGCCGGATCTCGGCGCAGCGGGCCAGGAACGTGCGCGTCGGGGTCGCGTAACGCATGGTGAGCATCATCTGCGAGGGCACGCCCGTCTCCGCCACGGCCTCGGCCACGCGCATGGCGCCCTCGACCGAGTCGGCCAGCGGCTTCTCCAGCAGCAGCGCCTTGCCCGCGTGGGCGGCGCGGACGGCCAGCTCGGCCTGCACGCCGGGCGGCACGCAGAACGCCACGGCCTCGCAGGCGTCGAACAGCTCCTCGACGCGCTCGAACACGGGGGCGCCGAGCCTGGCGGCATGGTCGGGGCGGCGGGCCCAGACGCCGGCGAGCCGGGTGTGCGGGCCTCTGGCCAGCATCGGCGCGTGCGCCATCTCCGCCCAGGGCCCCGCCCCGATCAACCCGACCGCGACCGGCTCCATCCATCCCCCTAAGTCCGCTTTCTCCCGACCTTAGATCCCTTTCCTCGTTCTCCTCCCACCGGCCCCCTGCGGCCGGGCCCGGGTCACCACTCCACCTCCAGCGCGCTCAGCCCGCGGCCCACCAGCGACCTGCGGTGGACGACGGGCGCGTCCGGGGCGAGCCGCAGGCCGGGCAGGCGGCGCCCGAGGACGTCGAGCGCGGTGCGCAGCTGGAGGCGGCCGAGCGCCGCCCCGACGCAGAAGTGGATGCCGTACCCGAAGACCAGGTGGTCGGCGGCGTTGGGGCGGTCGATCACGAACCGTTCGGGGTCGGGGAAGACGGTCTCGTCGTGCCCGGCGGAGTCGGTGGACAGCAGGACCAGCGAGCCCGCCGGGATCGTCACACCGTGCAGCGCGACGTCCTGGACGGTGTGACGGAACGAGCCCAGCGAGGCGCCGTCGATCCGCATGCACTCCTCGACCGCCCCCGGGATCAGCGCCGGGGGCACCGGCCAGGCGTCCTCGCGCAGCAGCCGCAGGACGCTGTTGCCGAGCTGGTTCGGGACGGTGTCGTTGCCGCCGAGCAGGATCGTGGAGATCAGCTCGACGACCTCCCGGTGGGACAGCTCGTCGCCGATCAGCGAGGTCATCAGGGACGTGAAGTCGTCCCGGGGGTCCTTGGCGCGGGCGGCCACCAGGCGGTCGACGTAGTCTAGGTAGGCCAGGAAGCTGTCGGCCAGCTCCAGCTGGCGGGCGGGCGGCTGCGGCGACAGGAACAGCATGAACCAGTCCTTGACGTGCGCCTGCACGAACGCCTCGTCGGCCTCGGGCACGCCGATGAACCGGGCGGTCAGCTTGATCGACGGCTCGTGGCCGATCTCGCCGACGAAGTCGGCCCGGCCCCGGGGGGCGACCCGGTCGAGGACGTCCTCGTTCAGCCGCCGGAAGCGCTCCTCCATGGCGGCGACGGCGCGCGGCGTGAAGGCCCGGGAGACCGAGCGGCGCAGGCGGGTGTGGTCGGGCGGGTCCACGTTGGCCACGAAGCTGGACAGGAACGAGCCGTGCTCGCCCAGCTTGGCGCGGGTCCGCGGGGTGAGGCTGCGGGAGATCGTCAGCGACCCCTCGGAGGAGAAGCGGGCCGGGTCGCCGTACGCGGCGCGCACGTCGGCGTGGCGGGTCAGCACGTACGCGCCCAGGTGCTCGCTGCGGAACACCGGCTGTTCGGCGCGCAGGCGGCGCAGGAAGTCGTACGGCGCGGCGACGTGCCAGTCGGAGGCGACGTCGAAGTCCTCGGTCATCGCAGGATCCTCCGGGGGTTGTCGACGAGCATCTGGTGGAGCTGGTCGCCGGTGACGCCGCGCTCGCGCAGTTCGGGCACGACGTCGCGGGAGATGTGCAGGAGGTGGTAGTTCGGGTGGCGCCGCCGTACGACGTCGGGGTCGAACCGGTCGTTGAAGCAGTACGAGTCATGACCCAGCACCATCCGTCCGGCGTGGCCGCGTTCGCACATCGCCGCCACCACCGCCACCCGGTCCTCGAACGGACTGATCGTCTCGATGCCGAACCGGTCCATGCCCAGGTAGCAGCCGCCCGCCACCAGTTCCTCCAGGTACGCCAGGTCCGTCGAGTCGCCCGCGTGCCCGATCACCACCCGTTCCAGGTCCACGCCGAGCGAGCCGAGCAGCCGCTGCTGTTCCAGCCCGCCCCTGGAGGCGCTGTG
This sequence comes from Nonomuraea sp. NPDC001699, assembly GCF_053596455.1. Classification (NCBI taxonomy): domain Bacteria; kingdom Bacillati; phylum Actinomycetota; class Actinomycetes; order Streptosporangiales; family Streptosporangiaceae; genus Nonomuraea; species Nonomuraea sp. NPDC001699. The sequence continues at coordinate 595,691 of NZ_JBSFGF010000003.1, forward strand.
CGAGTGCGTGGTGATCGGCGCGCCGGTGGCCAGGTGGGCCTCGGCCACGGCCCGGAACACCCGCTCGCAGCCCTTGGTCATCCCGAGGTGGTCGGAGGCGCACTTGAGCATGGCCGCCTTGACCCCGGTCCGCCCGATCCCCTCCTCGATGTCGCGGACGAAGAACTCGGCCAGCCGGTCCGGGCCGCCGAACAACGACCCGGGCCCCCGGTTCCCGAAGTACGGGGGCAGCGCGTCGTAGGTGTAGAGCCCGGTGGCGGCCACGATGTTGACCTCGGTCAGCTCGGCCACCCGCTGGACGGCCGGGACGTACCGGCCGAGCCCGACGACGGTCAGGTCGACGATCGTGTCGACGCCCTCGGCCTTGAGCGCGTCGAGCTTGGCCGCCGCCTCCCGGGCGCGTTTCTCCAGGTCCCAGCCCTCGGGCACGTCCGGCCAGTTCCACAGGATCTCCGGGCTGAGCCCGAACACGTGCTCGTGCATGAGCGTCGCCCCGAGGTCGGCGACCGGCCCTCTCACGGTCTCAGGCACGGGAACCTCTCGTGCTCGAAGGGCCGGTTGACCTCCAGGCCGAGCCCGTCGGTCTGCCGGTACGGCAGCCCGGTGTAGAGGGCGTCGGCGTCGAAGTAGGTGACGGTGAACGACAGGCGGGCGGCGTCGCGGCGGTTGGCGGGCGCGCCGTGCACGGTGAGCGCGTGGTGCACGGTGGCGTCCCCGGCCCTGAGGTCGAGCGGCGGCGACAGCTCCAGCTCGCCGATCCAGGGATGCTGGCTGAGCTGGTCGTCCCCGGCGCGGGTGAAGCTGCGCCCGAGCAGGCCGCAGCGGTGTGAGCCGCTGTAGAAGCGCAGCGATCCCATGTCGGCGGGCACGTCGGCCAGCGCCAGCCACACGGTCAGCATGGCCGAGCGGTCCATGGGCATCCACGGGAAGTCCTGGTGGAACTCGGTGGCGCCGTGCTCGCCCGGCTCCTTGACCAGCAGGTTGGTGACCTGGACGCGCACGGCCCGCACGCCGCCGAGCAGCCGTACGGCGTTGCGTCCCATGGCGGGGCTGGTGCTCAGCGCGCCGAACAGCTCGTCCTCGGCGGCGACGTCGCGCGACTGGCCGAAGGCCCGGTCGACCGGGGTGTCCCCGGCCCGGCTGCGGCCCCGCAGGCGTTCGCGGGCCCGTTCACGCAGGTCGGCGACCGTGCCGGGGTCGACCAGCCGGTCCAGGCGGACCCAGCCGTGCGCGCCGAAGAACGCCACCTCGTCGTCCGTCGCCTGGCGTACCGGGATCTCCATGGCCACCAGTGTGCCATTCCAAGCAAGCGCTTGTTAAGATCCGGCGCGAGGAGGTTGCCGTGCGACGGTTCAGGTTCGGCGCGGTGCTGCGCGAGGCGCGGTCCGGCAAGGCGTGGGCAGAGAAGGCCAGGCGGCTGGAGGCGTCCGGCTTCGACGTGCTGCTGGTCCCCGACCATCTGGTCGGCCCCCGGTTCGCGCCCGTCGCGGCGCTGACGGCGGCGGCCTGCGCCACCACCCGGCTGCGCGTCGGCACGCTGGTGTTCGCCAACGACTTCCGGCACCCGGCCGTGCTGGCCAAGGAGGCCGCCACCCTCGACGTGCTCTCCGGCGGACGGCTGGAGCTGGGCCTCGGCACCGGCTGGATGGCCGGCGAGTACGCGGGCGCCGGGCTGCGGCTGGACCCGCCCGGCGTCCGCCTCGACCGGCTGCGCGAGGCCCTGGAGGTGATCAAGGGGCTGTGGGCCGGCGGTCCGCAGACCTACGAGGGCGAGCACTACCGGCTGGCCGGGCTGGAGCAGGCGCCCACGCCGATGCAGCGCCCCCACCCGCCGATCCTGCTGGGCGGCGGCGGCCCCCGCATGCTGCGCCTGGCCGCCGAGCACGCCGACATCGTCAACCTCGGCACCCGCGTCAAGCCGGACGGCACCGGCCCCGACCCGCGCGACGCGGGCCTGGAGGCGTTCCTCGCCAAGCTGGCGCTGCTGCGCTGCGGCCCCCGTCACCACCTGCTGGAGGTCGGCACCAGCGTGATGCAGGTGGGCGAGCGCAAGCCGGAGGAGTCGTGGAGCGCCGCCGACAGCTCCGGGCTCGGCGAGACGCCGCAGGTGCTGCTCGGCACCCGCCGCGACATCGTGGACAAGCTCCGCCACTGGCGCGACGAGCACGGCGTGTCCTACTTCGTGCTGCACCACGAGCGCGACCTGCCCGCCTTCACCCCCATCGTCGAGGAGCTGGCGGGCCTGCCGGATGATGGACCACATGGATGAGATGTTGTTGCTGAGGCACGGAGCCACCGAATGGAGCACGGTCGGCAAGCACACCGGCCGTACCGACCTGCCCTTGACGCCCGACGGGGAGGCCCAGGCCAGGGCGCTGGCGCCGCTGGTCAAGGAGGGCACGTTCGGGCTGGCGCTGGTCTCCCCCGCGCAGCGGACCCGCCGTACGGCGGAGCTGGCCGGTTTGACGGACTACGAGGTCGACCCTGACCTGTGGGAGTGGGACTACGGCGGCTACGAGGGCATCACCTCGGTGGAGATCAGGAAGACCCGGCCGGGTTGGTACCTGTGGCGTGACGGCGTGATCCCCGGCGACGCCGAGCATCCGGGCGAGAGCGCCGCCGAGGTGGCCGCGCGCGCCGACCGGGTGATCGAGCGGGCCCGGCGGGCCGAGGGGCGGGTCGTGCTGGTGGCGCACGGCCATTTCCTGCGCGTACTGGCCGCCCGCTGGCTCGGCCTCGACGCGGCGGACGGCCGGCTGCTGAGGCTCGACACCGGCACCTACTCGCGGCTCGGCTTCGAGCACTCCGAGCCGGTGCTGCTGAGCTGGAACTCGCCGGCCGCCTGACGGCCCGTCGCGTCGGTCGCAGCTCGAAGTCGCCGGCCGTCCGGCGGCCCCGTCAGTCGCAGCCGAGGGTGGCGGCGGCGTGGATCAGCGCGCGGGCGAGGCCGGGGTCGCCCTCCACCGCGCAGGTGAAGGCGTCCGGGGGCCGGCGGCCGGCCACGAGCCGGCAGAAGTCCACCGCGTCCGCCGACACGAGCGCCGCGACCCGGCCGGGGGCGCGCGAGAGCGGGACGGTCCACGTGCCGCCCCCGGGGCCGGTCAGCACGACGGTGACCCGGACGTCGCGGCGCGGCCCCTTCAGCGCCCGCGGCAGCAGCGCCAGGCCGAACCCGGCGGCCAGGCGCACGTGCCCGTCGCGCGGCGGCACGGGCGGGCGACCGGTCGCGGCCCTGATGTCGTCGGCGTGCGTCCAGGTCTCGAACGTGCGCTGGATCAGGGCCTGGCGCAGCGGCGCGCGGGCCGGACGCACCCCCGCCAGCCCCACCTCGACCCCGAGCAGCACCTCCCCTGCCACCGAGAGGCGTTCGACCAGCGACCCGGCCTGCTCCCGCCAGCGCCGGTGGTCCCCGGACGCGCCCGGCAGGCCCATGACGAACGCCACGGCGCCGTCGTTGGCGGCCAGATGGCCGACCAGGTCGCGGACCGTGCCGTGCCGGGCGATCGGCGCGTCCCACTGGGCCGGGCTCAGCCCGGCGAGCAGGTCGCCCATGAGCGCCACCTGCTCGGCGTACGGCACCGCCACGGACGCGACGGCCGGGCACGCGGCGAGGTGGTCCCCCTCGCCCGCGCCGTAGAGGTACGGGTCCGTCATGGCTGCCTCCGCGGCCGACGCTAACCCGGCCGCGGCCCCCGCGCCAGGCGGCTGCCGGGAAACGGCGCGAGCAGGGTCTCGCGCCAGGGGCCTTCGAGGTAGCCGCGGGCCCGCCTGCCCCAGTCGAGCAGCCGGGGATCGGGCCGGACCTCGTCGTCGAGCCCGAGGGCGGCGTCGCGGGCCCGCTGGGCGGCCAGGTGGTCGTCCAGGGAGACGGCCCACATGGTGACGGCCTCGGTGTCGCAGAACAGCACCTCGTACAGGCCGGTCAGGGTGTGGCCGTGCTCGGCCAGCAGCGGGGCGCGCTCGGTGCGGACGGCCTCCAGGTAGTCCAGCGCGGCGCCGGGGCGTACCCGGGCGCTCTCGAACAGGTAGAACTCGGCGGCGGGGGCCTCGCCGAGCGGCGGGCAGCCGGGGGCGGCGCCGAGCGGCCTGGAGAAGGCGGAGAAGCGCAGGTCGTCGATGTCGGACAGGAACAGGCGCTCGTCCACGCCCTGGTAGATGTTCATCATCTGGCGCCAGCCGCCGTCCCACCCGCCGTGGCAGTCCCACAGCGTGACGGCCTTGAACTGGGGGTGCCCGGTGATGCCCACGGCGTAGAAGGCGCCGACGAGGTCGATCTCGCGCGACCTGATGGACATGCCGGAGGTCAGGGCGGGCTCGGCGCGGCTCTCGTCCTCGCGTTTGTAGCGGGTCAGCCAGGTCAGGTACTCCAGCGGACGCCGGGAGTTCATCGGCCGGAAGTCGACCTCTTCGAGCAGGTGGATCGCGCGCCGCACCACGCCTCCTCTACCAAGCATTTGCTTGGCACGAGAATAGCGATCAGGTCAGCGCCTGGGAAGGCTGCGGCCCCCTGCCGGTCAGCCACTCCAGCACCCGGCGGTGCCCGGAGGCGGCGTCCTCGAAGTGCCCCCAGTGCCAGTAGCGCGGCTGGTCGCGCAGCCCGGTCACCCAGGTGCGGTAGGAGATGGAGGCGCCCGCGGGCGCCACGCCGTACGTGCGGACCACGACCTTGCCGCCCGGCGCGAACAGCACGTCGTCGGCGATCGGGTAGAGATTCATCCGGTCGAGCATGTCCGCCATCCTGACCGGCGGAAGGTCTACGCCGGTTACGCCACCGGCGCGCCCCCGTTACGGAAGCGCGCCGGAGGTGAACAGGCTGTTACACGAGGAGGCCGTCGAACTCGCCGTCCTTCGCGCCGAGCACCAGGGCCCGGATCTCGTCGCGGGTATAGATGAGAGCAGGACCGTCGGGGAAGCGCGAGTTGCGGACCGCGATCCCTCCGTCGGGAAGCTCCGCGAGCTCCACGCAGTTGCCCTGCGAGTTGCTGTAGCGGCTCTTGCGCCAGGCGACCTGGGTGAGGTCGGCCGCGGGCATGCCGTTGTAGGTGTGGTTCATCTACATCTTTCTGAGAAGACCGCCGATGAGCTCGACGGTGCCCCCTGGCGTGGTGCTTTCCACGCACAGTTGCTCCATGGCGGTGAGGTACGGGTCGATGTCCTCACGTTTGTCCAGGTACAGGGCACCCCAGAGCTGCTCGACGTAGACAACGTCCGACAGGTCGGACTCGGGAAACCGCAAGATGCTGAACGCGCCCCCCTCGGCGGCGTGCTTGCCGAACCTGAAGGGCATCACCTGGAGGGTGATGTTGGGAAGGGCGGCGACTTCCAGCAGATGCTGGAGCTGCTCGGACATGACCTCCCGCCCGCCGATGGTCCGTTTGAGCGCCGCCTCGTCGATGACGGCCCACAGCTTGGGGCCGTCCTTCTGGGTGAAGCGCTCCTGGCGCTGCATGCGCATGTGCACGCGGCGCTCGATCTTGTCCGGACTGGCATCGGGGTTGCCGAGCTGGAAGACCGATCGCGCGTACGAGGCCGTCTGCAGCAGGCCGGGCACGAACTGCACCTCATAGGTGCGGATCACGCTCGCGGCCTCCTCCAGGCCCACGTACGTCGTGAACCACGAGGGCAGCTCGGCGGAGTACTTGTGCCACCACCCGGGGGTGTTGGCCTCGCGGACCATCTCCAGCAGGGCACGGCGTTCGGCATCGTCGACGACGCCGTACAGGGTGAGCAGGTCTTCCACGTCACGTGTCTTGAACCCGACACGCCCGAGCTCCATGCGGCTGATCTTGGACTCGGACGCCCGGATGTGGAATCCGGCCTGGCCGCGGTCGAGACCAGAGGCCTCGCGCAGGCGCCTGAGGCTCGCACCCAGCATGATGCGCCGAACGGTCGAACCGGAGCCGGGCGGATCAATGGACACGTGCTGCTCCTTGTGTCGTTTCCTTGAAGACACAGTCTGTCACTTAGCGGCCGAAAGATCATGGGCCGCGGACAAGATCCCCTTTCCCCCATATTGACCACTTGGGGAGAACCGTAGCGCCTGCACGAGTTGTCTGCACGTGCATTCGCTCTTGCACCTGCACGAGAGATTGGCGCAGAATGATCACGTGCAATCCACCACGGCGCCCGGCCAGTGGACCACGTTCGACTGGTGGCCGCCCGTCGGCTGGTGGCCGGAGGCGGCTCGCGATCTCCTGGTGACCGGCCCGTCCGCGAGCGCCACGTACGTGCTCCCCCCCACCGCCTCCTCGGTCCATTCCGCGCGCAGCTTCACCATGGGGACGTTGTCCGGCTGGGGGCTCGGCGAGCTGGTCGAGAACATGGAGCTGGTGGTCTCCGAACTCGCGACCAACGCCCTGCGTCACGGCCTGCGCCTCGACGAGCCCCGCTGCCAGCGCCCGGTCCACATGTCCCTGGTGCGCCGCGGCGGACTCGTCACCAGCGCGTTCACCGATCCCGGCACCTCGGTGCCCGTGCTGCGATACCCTGGCCCCCTTGACACCGGCGGCCTGGGTCTCCACATCGTCGAATCGCTCAGCCTCCGCTGGGGGTGGTCGGCACTCGCGCCCCACGGCAAGATCGTCTGGGCAGTCCTCTCCTGACGGAGGGGTGCTCTGCACTACCGTGGATGGTCATGGCTCACGGTGAGTCCCACGCGACCCCATGAGAGTGCTGACAGATGGAAGATCACCTGCTCGGCTGGCTGCGAACACTAGACGAAAACAGGCTTGCCCGCATCCTGGCCAACAGGCCCGACGCCATCGCGCCGCCCTGGCCCCGCCGGCTCGACACGCTGGCCCAGCGCCTGGGCAACGGCTTCGCCGTCATGGAGGCCATGCGGGGGCTGCCGCTGCCCGCCCTGCAACTGGCCGAGGCGGGCCTGACCATGAGCCGGCCGACGCCCGAGGGGCTGGCCGCCTTCCTCGGCGTCCCGGGTGAGACCGTGACCCCCTGGCTCGACCATCTGCACGACCACGCGCTGGCCTGGCCCGACCCCGACGGCGTGATCCATCTGGCCGAGGGCGTCGCGCGCTGGTGGGCGGCGCCGCTCGGCCTGGGCGAGCCGCTGGAGCACTACCTCAACTCCTGGACGATCAGCAACGACGCCCTGCGCGCCCTGGCCCGCGCGCTCGGCCTGCCCGCCCACGGCAACAAGCGGCGCACGATCGCCCGCGTCATCGAGCTGCTGTCCGACCCCGGCCGCCTCGACCGGCTGGCGGCCACCGCCCCCGACGGCACGCTCGCCCTGCTCGGCCGCCTGGCCTGGGACGGCCCCGCCCGCGACGTCGACGGCGGCCGGTTCGTCGTCCCCGGCACGCCGGAGAAGTGGTGCGCCGACCACGGCCTGCTGTTCCGCCCGAGCTGGCACGTCGCCGAGATCCCCCGCGAGGTGGCGCTGTGCGTGCGCGGCCCCGGCTACCACCCGCCGTTCCAGCCCGAGGCGCCCGAGGTGGCCTCGATCCCGGTCGACCCCGAGGAGGTCGACCACCTGATGACGCTGGCCGCGCCGCACGTGGTGGAGCGGTGCGCGGCCCTGCTGGACAACACCTCCAAGAACCCGCTGCCGCTGCTCAAGACCGGCGGCGTGGGCGTGCGCGAGGTGCGCAGGGTGGCCAAGGAGACCGGCTGCGACGAGGACGAGACCCGCCTGCTGCTGGAGGTCTGCGCGGTGGCCAGGCTGCTGGCCTGGGACGAGCAGTCGGGCGGCATGATCCCCACCGAGCGGTTCGACCGCTGGCGCCTCGACGAGGGCTCGGCCCGGCTGCGCGTGCTGCTGTCGGCATGGTGGCGGATGGAACGGTCGTCCCTGCGCAAGGTCGACGGCAAGTACGCCACCGTGCTCGGCGACGACCCCTCGGGCAGCGCGGTGGCCAGGGTGCGCCGGGCCGTGCTGGCGGCGCTGGCCCACCTGCCCGCCGGCACCGCCGTCGCCGACCGCGACAGCCTCGTGCGCAACGTCCACTGGCACGCCCCGCTGCTCGACCAGGCGCTGCTGGCCGAGTGCGCGCCAGCCGTCCTCGACGAGGCCACGCTGCTCGGCCTGCTGGCCAACGGCGCGCTCACCGACCTCGGCCGCGCCCTGGCCGGGCTGACCGCGGACCCCGGCGACGAGAACGACGACGCCGTCCCGCAGGTCGAGCACGATCCCGTGCTGGCCGAGGCGTCCACCAGGGCGCTGGCCAGCGTGCGCAGGAGCGCGCTGTTCGGCCCCGACCTCACCGCGGTGGTGACCGGGCCGCCGTCGGCCGAGCTGGCGGCGCTGCTCGACCGGGTGGCCGAGCGCGAGTCGCGCGGCGCGGCCTCGGTGTGGCGCTTCACCACCGAGAGCGTGCGCGGCGCGCTCGACCACGGCTACGACGCCGACGAGCTGCTCGACGAGCTGGCCGCGGTCGGCACGATCCCGCAGCCCCTTGAGTACCTGGTGCGCGACACCGCGCGCCGGCACGGCGAGGTGACGGTCTCCACGGTCGGCTGCGTCGTGCAGGCCGGCGACACCGGGCTGCTCGCCGAGATCGCCGGGCACCGGCGGCTGGCCCGGCTGGGGCTGCGGCTGCTGGCCCCCACGGTGCTGATCAGCGCCGCCCCGGCCGACCGCACGCTGGCCGCCCTGCGCGAGAACGGCTACTCCCCCGTCCCCGTCTCCGACACCGGCGAGATCACCATCCACCGGGCCAGGGCCGAGGAGCCGCACAACGGCAAGCTGATCCTGCTGCCCGGCGGGCAGGTGGCCGAGCTGTCGGAGTTCGCGGCCGGCTCCGGCGCGCAGCCGACGTACGTGATCGCCGAGCCGGCCCCCGACCCGCACGAGCACGCCCGCCGCCTGGTCGCGGCCGGCCGGGAGGACTCCGACAAGCACGGCCGCACCTGGGCGGTCATCGGCCGGATGGCCAACAGGCTGCCGACCGCCCAGCAGTCGCTGCTCGGCTTCGTCGTCGACCGCGGGGTCCGGGCGGGCATCACGCTGACCGACGGCCTGACGGCCACCATCAGCCACGGCGAGCTGCGCGCCGGGACGCTCGACGCCTGGTGCGAGGAGGCGGGCGACTACCTGGAGTTCCCCCTCGCCGAGATCGTCGAGGTGCGCGGAGCCTACTGAAGCTTCTCGGCCTTCTTCAGGTTCGACACCAGCTCCTCCAGGAACGCCGCATAGCCCTGGTAGCTGAAGGGCGCCTCGGCGCGCCACGGGTAGTACTGGCCGGCCTTGACCGCCGGGAGCTTGGCGAAGGTGGGCTTCTTCAGCATCTCCTCGGGCTTGAGCGACTGGGTGCGGGTGTCGTAGAGGATCACGTCGGCGTCGTAGGTGTCGGCGTTCTCCCAGCTCAGGGTCTGGAAGAAGCCGCCGTCGTCGACCTTCGAGGGCTTGACGACGTTCAGGCCGTTCTCGGTGAGATGCACGATGTCGGGGTATTCGGGCGGGTTGACCACCCACATGGCGTCGGCGCCTCCGGACATCATGAGGATCTTGAGGTCCTTGAAGGCGGCCAGTTCCCTGGTCGCGGCCTCCATGCGGGCCTTGGCCTCGGGCACGCCCTGGAGGTCGGCGCCCAGCGACCTGGCCAGCTCCTCGTACTTGCCGATCACCTGGGTGGCGCTGCGGCCGGTGAGCATGACGCCGGCGGTGGGGGCGACCTGCTCGATGGTCTCCTTCGACTTCTCCGGCACGTACCAGAGGGTGCCCTTGACGTACATGCTGCTGACCAGCAGGTCGGGCTGGAGGGAGATGTACTTCTCGACGTTGAACTCGTCCCAGACGTTGCCCAGGCCCTCGACCTTGGTGATGTCGACGTTGCCGACCTGCGGGTCGCTCGATCCGTCGGCCAGCTTGTGCGGGCCGAAGACGGCGACCGGGCGCACGCCGAAGTCCCACAGCGCGGCGGCCGCGCCCACCTGGGCCACCACCCGGGAGGGGCGCTCGGGCAGGTCCAGCTTCTTGTCGCGGTCGTCGGTGAACGTCCAGCTCCGCGCGGCCGTGCCGGAGGGCGCGGCCGACGCGGACGCGCCGCCGCCCGCCGCCTCGGTGCCGCCGCAGGCCGACAGTGTCAGGGCCGCCGCGAGCCCTGCCGTGGCGGCCAGGAAGCCCCTGCGCGCGAGTACCGGTCCCGACATGTCCATCTCCTAAGGTTAGGCTTGCCTTCATGCCGAGGCATTAGATTAGCCTTACCTAAGTTTGACCGCGACGAGAGGGGGTCGGGTGCGCCCGGCAGAGGACACCGCTGAGCCCGCCACCGGGCGACCGGCCGCGACCGGGGGAGGCCCGCGACTCCACCGGCCCGCCACCGTGCTGGTGACCGGCCTGGTCGTGACCGCGGGGGTGCTGGCACTGGTGGCCGCGGCGAGCGTGGCGCTCGGGGCACGGTCGATGCCGCTCTCGACGGTGATCGACGCGCTGTTCGCCCCGGACGGCTCCAGCGACCACGTCGTCATCCGCGAGCTGCGCATCCCCCGAACGCTCCTCGGCATCGGCGTCGGCGCGACGCTGGGCCTGGCGGGGGCGCTCATCCAGAGCCTGACCCGCAACCCGCTGGCCGACCCCGGGCTGCTCGGCATCAACGAGGGCGCCGCGCTCGGCGTCACGCTCGCGCTCGGCCTGTTCGGCCTGTCCGACCCCGCCGTCTACGTCTGGTTCGCCTTCGGCGGCGCCGCGGTGGCCTCCGTCGTCGTCTACGCGCTGGCCTCGGCCGGCCGCTCCGGTGCCGGCCCGGTACGCCTGGCGCTGGCCGGCGTCGCGCTCGGCATGGTGTTCACGGCGGTGGCCTCGGCGATCCTGCGCATGGACGCGCAGACCTTCGACCGCATGCGGTTCTGGCTGACCGGCTCGCTGGCCGGGCAGAGCGCGGACACGCTGGTGCGGCTGGCGCCGTTCATGGTGGCGGGGCTGGCGCTCGGGCTGACGCTGGCCAGGCCGCTCAACATGCTCTCGCTCGGCGACGACGCCGGGCGCTCGCTGGGCGTCGCCGTCGGCAGGACGCGGGTGCTCACCGGCGTGGCCGTCACGCTGCTGTGCGGCGCCGCGACCGCCGCCGCCGGGCCGCTGTGGTTCGTCGGGCTGGTCGTGCCGCACGCCGTGCGCGCGCTGGTGGGCGGCGACCAGCGGTGGGTGCTGCCGTACTCGGCGCTGGCCGCGCCGGTGCTGCTGCTGGGCGCCGACGTCGTCGGACGGCTGATCGCGCGGCCGGGAGAGGTGCAGGTGGGCATCGTGTGGGCGGTGATCGGCGCGCCGATCTTCATCCTGCTGGCCAGGCGCAGGCGGGTGGCGGCGCTGTGACCGTACGAGTCGGCCCCTGGTCCGTACGGCTCGCGCCCCGGTCCCTGCTCGTCTGCGCCGCCCTCGTGGCGATCGGCTGCGGGGTGGCCGTGGCGGCGATCGCGACCGGCGAGTTCACCGTCTCCGTGCCCGATGTCCTGGACGCCCTGTTCGGCCAGGGCACGCCGGTCGCCGAGCTGATCGTGAGTAAGCTGCGGGCCCCGCGCGTGGTCACCGGGCTGCTGGTCGGGGCGGCGTTCGGGGCGGGCGGCGCGATCTTCCAGAGCCTGACCAAGAACCCGCTGGGCAGCCCCGACTTCATCGGTTTCAGCGCCGGCGCCTCGACGGGCGGCATCGTCGCCGTCGTCGCGGGCGGGTCGGCCATGACGATCGCGGGCGGCGCGCTGGCCGGGTGCGTGGTCACCGCCGTCCTGGTCTACGCGCTGGCGTTCCGGCGCGGGGTGCAGGGCTACCGGCTGGTGCTGGTCGGCATCGGCGCCAACACGCTGCTGCTGGCGGTCAACAACTACCTGCTGACCAGGGCCAACATCAACGACGCGGCCACCGCGGGCGCGTGGCTGACCGGCAGCCTCAGCGGGCGCGGCTGGGACCACGCGATCCCGGTCGCGGTGGCGCTGGCCGTCCTGCTGCCGGTGTGCGCGCTGGTGGCGCGGCCGATGCGGATGATCGAGATGGGCGACGACGCGGCCAAGGCCATGGGCGTCAAGGTCGAGGCCGTACGGGCCGTGGCCGTCACCGCCGGGGTGCTGCTGACCGGCGTGGCCACCGCGGCGGCCGGGCCCGTCGTCTTCGTCGCGCTGGCCGCGCCGCAGATCGCCCGCCGCCTGACCCGCTCCCCCGGGGTCACCATGGGCGCGTCGGCGCTCATGGGGGCCGTGCTGCTGACCGCCTCCGACCTGGTCGCCCAGCGGCTGCTCGCCCCGGCCCAGCTCCCGGTCGGGGTGGTCACCGCCGCGGTCGGCGGCACGTATCTCGCCCTGCTCCTGCGGAAGGACCGCCACTGATGGACGCCCCTCGCCTCTCGGGCACCGACCTCACCCTCGCCTACGACCAGCGCGTCGTGGCCACCGACCTCAGCGTGGCGATCCCGGACGAGTCCTTCACGGTGATCATCGGCCCGAACGCGTGCGGCAAGTCCACCCTGCTGCGCGCGCTGGCCAGGATGCTCAGGCCCAGGAAGGGCGCCGTGCACCTCGACGGGAGCGTGATCACCTCGCTGCCGTCGAAGGAGGTGGCGCGGCGGCTGGGCCTGCTGCCGCAGAGCTCGATCGTGCCCGACGGGATCAGCGTGGCCGACCTGGTGGCCCGCGGGCGGTACCCGCACCAGCGGCTCATGCGGCAGTGGTCGCGGGCCGACGAGGCGGCCGTGACCGAGGCCATGCGCGCGACCGACGTCGCCGAGCTGGCCGACCGGATCGTGGACGAGCTGTCCGGCGGGCAGCGGCAGCGGGTGTGGCTGGCCATGGCACTGGCCCAGGAGACGCCGATCCTGCTGCTGGACGAGCCCACCACGTTCCTGGACATCTCCCACCAGATCGAGGTGCTCGACCTCTGCGCCGACCTGCACGAGGCCGGCCGGACCATGGTGGCCGTGCTGCACGACCTCAACCAGGCGTGCCGGTACGCCACCCACCTGATCGTCATGCGGGCCGGCGAGGTCGTGGCCGAGGGCGTGCCGGCCGAGATCGTCACGTCCGAGCTGGTCCGCCGGGTGTTCGACCTGCGGTGCGAGATCATCCAGGACCCGCAGACGGGGACGCCGATGATCGTCCCCGAGGCGCGGCGGCGTGTGACCGCCCCCGCGCTGGGCTAGACCGGCCGCGCGAGGGCGTCGGCCAGGGCGGTGACGCCCGCGACGGCGCGCTCGCGGCCGTACTCCTCGCGCAGCACCCCGGCCGCCTCCGCGCCCATCGCGGCCAGCAGGGTGTGGGCGAGCACGTCGGCGTCGGCGCCCGGACGGGCCTCGGCCAGCAGGATCGCACAATGACGATGCCAGAAGCGGTAGGCGCCGATGCGGTAGCGGGCGCCGGGGCTGGCCGTCTCGGACATGCGTACCAGGTCGAGGTGGGCGTAGAGGTAGTCGAGGTAGGCGGCCGTGAAGGCGGTCAGGCGCTCGGCGGCGGGCGCGCCGGGGCCGACGGGCGGCGGCCCGGACAGCACGCGCTGCTGCAGGTCGCGTTCGCGGGCGTCCAGCAGCGCCACCGCCAGCCCCGACTTGTCGCCGAACCTGCGGAACAGCGTGCCCTTGCCGACGCCCGCCTCGGCGGCGACCGCGTCCATCGACACGGCCTCCACGCCCTTCTCGGCGAACAGCCGCGCGGCGGCGGCCAGCACCTTCTCCCTGTTGCGCGCCGCGTCCGCGCGTTCCTTGACCGGTTTGCCGGTCAGCAGCTCCAGCGGCTCGCTTGACGAACCGGACTGCGGTCCGTTAACTTTCTGGCCATCCACACATCCGGACTTTAGTCCATTTCTCTTGGAGGCCACAATGACCATCACCCGCGAGGAACTGCACGCCCGTCTGGGCAGCGTGACCGTGCTCGACACGCTCGGCGGCTCCTACTACGCCCAGCAGCACCTGCCGGGGGCCGTCGCGCTGGTCGAGAGCGAGGTCGCCGAGCGCGCCGCCGAGTTGCTGCCCGACAAGGACGCCCCCATCGTCACCTACTGCTCCAACCCGGCCTGCGGCAACAGCAAGGCCGTGGCCAACCGGCTGACCGCGCTCGGCTACACCGACGTCCGCCGGTACGTCGAGGGCATCGAGGACTGGGTCGGGGCCGGCCTGCCGGTCGAGTCGTCCCTGTGACCGTCGTACCGGGAACTGCTCACAGGACGCCGCAGCGGCGGACCGCGAGCAGCGCCAGCGCGCGGGTGACCTCGCGCAGCTCGGCCAGTTCGACCTGCTCCCTGGGCGCGTGCGCGAACCGGACGTCGCCGGGGCCGTAGTGCAGGGTCGGGACGCCGCCGGCCGCGTACAGGCGCAGATCGCTCCCGTACGGCGCGGCGGCCTCGGCCGGACGGCGGCCCGCGACGTCGGAGACGGCCCGGTTCACCTCGCCGAGCAGCTCGTGCCCGGCGGGCAGCCGGCCGCTGGCGAACTGGCCGCCCGGCCAGGTCACCGCGGGCGGGTTGTCCCGCAGCCACGGGTGGGCGGCCGAGGCGACGGCCTCCTCGAAGGCCGCCCGCGCCGCGGCCGGGTCCTCCTCCAGCCGCACGCCGAGGCGTCCCTCGGCGACCAGCAGGTCGGGCACGGTGCTCGCCCAGTCGCCCGCCCGCACGGTGCCGACCTCGATCGGGTACGGCATCGGGTTGCCGCCGAAGATCTCCGGGACGTCCCGGTTGCGCTCGGCCTCCAGGCGCCTGATCGCCTCGAACACCGGCCAGAAGACCTCGATCGCGTTGACGCCCTCGTACCTGGTGGCGCCGTGCGCGGCCCGGCCGGCGAGCTCCAGGCGGAAGGTCAGCGCGCCGGCGTTGGCGGTGATGACCGCGCCGCTGGTGGGCTCGGTGATCACCGCGGCCTCCGCCGTGTGCCCCCTGGCCAGGGTGGCGAACGCGCCGAGGCCGCCGTCCTCCTCGCTGATCACGCAGTGCACGGCGAGCGGCCTGGCCAGGCGCACGCCCGCCCGCTTCAGCGCCCGTACGACGGCCAGGTTGGCCACCAGGCCGGCCTTCATGTCACAGGCGCCCCTGCCGTGCAGCACGTCCCCGGTGATCCGGGCGGCGAACGGGTCGCTGCCCTCCCACTTGGCCAGGTCGCCCGTGGGGACGACGTCCACGTGGCCCTGGAGGGCGAGCGCGGGCACGCCCTCCCCCTCGGTCACGGCGGCGACGCCGTAGCCCTCCTGCCTGGGGGCCTCGGTGCCGGGGAAGCCCGGTTGGGCGGTGAGACCGGCGAAGTCGAGTTTCCAGACGTCCACGTCCAGGCCGGCCTCGGTGAGCAGGCGGGCGAAGCGGTGCTGGAGGTCGGACTCGGCGTCGGTGCCCGTCACGCTGGGGACCCGCACGGTCTCGGCCAGCAGGCCGACCGTCTCCGTCTCGTCGATGGCGTTGAGGACCCTGGCTTCCACGTCGCGCATGGAGCACACCTTCTCACGCCGTGAACTCCTTGCAGGACATGTGGTGATACAGGGCGTGCGTACCTGGATGAGCTGGATCGCGGTGACGCCGTTCGCCGTGTGGGCGGCGGTGCGGGTGAGCGGGTTCGAGCCGGACTGGCCGTGGGTGCCGATGGTGGCGTTCACGCCGCACGCGGCGGCGGGCGCGGTGCTGAGCCTGGCACTCGCCGGACTGCTGCGGCGGTGGGCCGCGGGGGCGGTCGCGCTGGTCACGGTGCTGGCGCTCGGCGTCGCGGTGCTGCCGCGCGCCCTCCCTGAGCCCGCTGGGGCCGCCGCGGGCGGCGCGACGCTGCGCGTGCTGGCCGCCAACCTGCTGGTGGGCACGGCCGACGCGGCCGAGCTGGCCCGGCTGGTCAGATCGCTGCGCCCGGACGTGCTCACGTTGCAGGAGTTCACGCCTGCGGCCGAGCGGCGGCTGGAGGCGGCGGGAGTGCGCGAACTGCTGCCGTACGCGGTGCCGCGGGCCACCGAGGGCGTGGGGGGCTCGGCCGTGTACGCCCGCCATCCCCTCGCGGCCGGCGAGCTGATCAAGCTGGGCGGGTTCGGGCAGGCCACGGCCGTGCTGACGCACCCCGGCGGGGCCCGGCTGGAGATCGTCTCGGTGCATCCCTGCGCGCCCAAACGGATGGGCCGGCAGCCGTGCTGGCTGGCGGGGCTGGAACGGCTGCCGCGCGGCGGCGGACGGCTGCGCGTGCTGGCCGGCGACTTCAACGCCACGCTCGACCACCGCCCGGTCCGCGAACTGCTGGCCGCGGGCTACCGGGACGCGGCCGCCGCCATGGGCCGGGGCCTGTCGCCGACGTGGGGCGGATGGGGTCCGGTGCCCGGCGTGGCGATCGACCACGTGCTGGCCGACGGCCGCATGGCGGTGCGGGACTTCCAGGTGCTCGGGCCGATCGGCAGCGACCACCGCCCGGTGTACGCCGAGCTCCGGCTGCCCTGACCCACCACCGGGCCCTGACCGGCGTCCGGCGGGACCTGGGACGATCGCGGACCGGCGGGGGCGCGGCGGCTCGTAAACTGTCACCCGTGGAAGCGCCCAAGTTCGAGATTCAGATGCTGCACGACCGCGTGATGATCCGGCTGGAGCAGGAGGCCGAGGAGCGGCGCAGCGGCTCCGGCATCGTCATCCCCGCGACGGTCAAGATGGCCAACCGGCTGTCGTGGGGCGAGGTCTGCGGCGTCGGCACGAACGTGCGCGCGGTCAAGGTGGGCGACAAGGTGCTGTTCAACCCGGAGGACCAGTTCGAGGTCGAGGTGCACGCGCGGGTCTACCTGGTCATGCGCGAGCGCGACCTGCACGCGGTGGCAACCCAGGAGACCGACCACGGCACGGGCCTCTACCTATGACACGCGGGTCCTGGCGAAGCTGACCCACAGCTCGGCGGCCCAGGTGGCGGCGGGCACGTCCGCGAGCACGCGCGTCGTGCGGCCGGTCAGGTCGAGCACCGACAGGCGGCGGCCGTTCCCGGCCTTCGTGACGGCGATCAGGTGGCTGTCGTCCCACCAGCCGAACAGGGCCTCCGGCTTGACGGCCACGCGCTGGGCGATCGTGCCGGTGGCGAGGTCGACCAGGCAGACCTGCTCCTTGAAGCGCGACGGGCACCAGGTCGTCAGGCGCTTGCCCGAGGGCGCGTAGGAGTCCTCGGGGCCGGTCGGCAGGCCCACGTCCGCGTACGTGCGCAGCACCGTGCCGTCGGCGGGGCGGTAGACGCGCAGGCCGGTGCCGTACATGCTGACGAGGTTGCCGTCGGGGCTCCACCAGAAGCCGGCCCGCCGGGCGAGCCCGGCGACCCGGACGGTGCTCGCGGTGCCCGCGCGCACGTCCACGACCGTGAAGCCGAGCACCCGCCACGTCCCGCTCACCTTCTGCTCGACGGTGAGCGCGACCTTCCTGCCGTCCCTGGACCAGGAGGCGTAGGAGGCCGTCATGGGCTTCTTGACGGTACGGATCGTGGCGGTCTTGCCGGTGGTCCGGTCGGTGACGACCACGGAGTCGAAGCCCGCCCGGTACGACGACGGCACCCCGGCCGTCAGGCGCCCGTCGGGCGAGACCGACACCTCCGACAGGCTCTTCTGCCGGGTGAAGGCGTCGCCGGTGGCGGCGCGGAGGTAGGTGCCGGCGGTGCCGAGGCCGTACGCGCTGAGCCGTACGGGATCGCCCGACTTTTCCTGATATTTCATTCCACCGGTTCCCGGCAATGCCAGGTCGGCCCTGGCGGCGGCCGGAGCGAGGAACGTCAGCGACAAGGCGACGGCGAGGTGAGCGATCACGCCCGCAGAATAGGCAGGGAAAGGCCGCGATTCCGGGAACGATAACGACCCGGTCTGAAAGCCCTTCGCCGGATCAGACGAAGCGCTGGGCGATTTCCAGCAGGTCGATGCCGAGCGTCAGCATGCCGAAGTAGACGATCACCCCGGCGGCGGCCACGGTCACCAGCAGCACGAGGATACGCACCGTCCAGCCCTGCCGCTTGTACCACTGCGTCCAGGCGTGCAGGGTCTGCTTGCCGAACTCCAGCACCCGGTGGGCCCAGTGGAACTCGGTGGCCAGCACCGCCAGCCCGGCGAACACCACGAGCCAGCCCGGCCCGGGGAACGGCACCATGATCAGGCCGCCGACCACCATCACCGCGCCGATGGCGCCCACCACGATCTTCAACGTGAGCGCGCCCGCGCGGGTGGACCTGACGCCGTCGAGCCAGCCCTTCAGGCCGGTACGGCGGCCGGGCATGGCGGAACGTTCGGCGGCCTCGTCCTTCATCACGTCGGCGTCGCCCGTCTCGGAGTTCTGGATCGGCACGTCTCCCCCGTGTCGTCGGCTTCCCTTCAGGATAAGGCCCACACCGGCAGGAACACTTGCAGACCACTAGCAGCTCACCAAACGGGACTAAAGGTAAAATTTCCGGACGTGGGGCACAGGATTCGGTAACTATCGGTTAATGTCTGCTATGCCCGAGGTCATCCTTCGCACCGTCACCGGCCCCATTCGCGCGGCCGCCGTGAACGGAGCCGTACTCCCCCACGAGCATCTGCGCAACGACATGCGCTGGGCGGTCGGCATCGACTCCGACCCGCACCGCTGGCTCGACGAGGAGACCACTGTCACCGCGGAGCTCCGTGAGCTCCGCCAGTCCGACGAGCTCAACCTGGTCGTCGACCTGACCTGTCTCGGCATGGGCCGCGACGCCGCCGCCCTGGCCCGCATCGCGGCGGGCAGCCGGGTGCCGGTGATCGCCTCGACCGGCTTCTTCGCCCAGCCGTTCACCGGCGTCGGCGACGAGGACGTCGAGCAGCTCACCCGGCGCCTGATGACCGAGATCTCCAGCGGCGTGGACGGCACAGGCGTCTTCCCCGGCGTGATCGGCGAGGTCGGCAGCTGGGGCGCCGAGCCCACCGCGTGGGAGGAGCGCTGCCTGCGCGCCGCCGCCCGCGCCTCCCGGCAGTCGCGCCTGCCCGTCGCCACCCACGGCCAGAACGCCCTGGCGCTGCTGGAGATCCTGCTCGGCGAGAACCTGCCCGGCTCCCGCGTGGCCGTCGGCTACTCCGGCGACCTGGGCGGCGCCCGCAAGATCGCCGAGGCGGGCGCGTACGTCAGTCTCAGCGCCGTGGCGCTCGGCCCCGACCAGGCGGCCAGGATCGCGCTCGGCCTCATCGAGGACGGCCACGCCGACCGCCTGCTGCTCAGCACCGGACTGAGCCGCGTGGCCCAGGTCCAGCGCTACGGCGGCTGCGGCTACGCCCACCTGTTCCACAGCGTGCTCCCCCGCCTGCGCGAGGCCGGCACCGCCGAGGACGTCATCCGCCTGATCACCCGCGACAACCCCCTGCGCTGGCTGACCGACGGGATGCGCTGACGCCCTCCCGGCAAGATCGTCCCGGGGCGGCCGGACGGGCCCGCGATCGAACCGTGCCGCTAGGAACTCGCTAGGATCGGGACGACACGAGCCTGGCCGGGTGGGGGATGGTGAGCGAGCACACGCAACGCGGCGGGCGCCTGCGCGGGTCGTTCGCCGCGCTGTCGCGCCTGAACCGGGTGGGTGACATCCCGGTCGTGGTCATGCTGGCCTGGGCCGGGTGGCTGGCCGTCCCGTGGTCGTTCAGCGGTCTCGCCCAGGCCAGAGCGGCCGCGGCGGCCGCCGCGGCCGACACCGAACCCCCGCCCTCGGCCCACACCGCCGACACCGCCCCACCACCGCACACCCTCGCCTTCGAGGCCGCGGCACCGCCATACGCCCTCGACACCGCGCCGCCGTACACGCTCACCCCGGAGGACGGGGCGCCGCCGTACACGGTGGCCGGTGGCGCGGCTCCGGTTCGTGGGCCCCGGCCGGGTGCGGCGTGGGGGATTCCGGCGCCTGCCGTACCCCATCCCGCGGCCACCGTCCGTCCCGGCCAGGCCGTCGCGGACGGCGACGCCTTCGTGGCGGGCGCGTGCCTGCTTCCGGGCCGCACGACCGCCGGTCCCGGCGCGTCCGACGCCGTGCCCGGTGGGGTGGGGGTCGTGGCGGCCGAGCGGGCGCGGATCGCCGGGGAGGTGCACGACGCCGCCGGTCACGGGCTGGCCGCCATCGCCATGCAGGCCGGGCTCGCGCTCGTCGCCCTCGACGACGACCCCGAGCAGGCGCGGGCCTCGCTCCGGGCGATCAGGGAGACCAGCACCACCGCCCTCGCCCACCTGCGCGCCGCGCTCGACGGCATCGACCCGCCGGCCGCCGACCTGCCCGGCCTCATCGCGGGCGTACGGGCCGCCGGGCTGCCCGTCGACGTCGAGCCGGCCGACCCCGCCGTGCCCGCCCACCTCAAGGGCGCCGTCTACCGGGTGGTCCGCGAGTCCCTCACCAACGTGCTCCGGCACGCCGGGCCGACCAGGGCGTCGGTGCGTCTGGCGCACGACCCCCGCGCGTTCGTGCTGGAGGTCGCCGACCGCGGCGCGGGCTGGAACGGCGCGGACGAGGGCCGCGGGCTGGCCGGGATGCGCGCCCACGTCACCGAGGCGGGCGGCCGGTTCACCGCCGGGCCCCGCGAGGGCGGCGGCTTCCAGGTGACCGCCCGCTTCCCCCGGCCCACGGCATGACCACCCACACCCCCCACGGCCCGGCCCCGGACACCCCCGACCCCGCCTCCGGGCAGCCGGTGATCACGAACGCCCCACGACCCGCTTCGGAGAGCCCGTGATCAGGGACGCACACCACCCCACTTCCGGTGAGCCGGTGATCAGGGTGGCGGTCGCGGATGATCAGGCCGTGGTGCGGATGGGGTTGCGGGCGCTGCTGGAGCGGGAGCCCGGCATGGAGTGCGTGGGCGAGGCGGCCGACGGCGCGGCGGCACTCGACCTGATCCGCCGCGCCCGTCCCGACGTGCTGCTGCTCGACATCCGCATGCCCGGCACCGACGGCCTGGCCACGCTGCGCGCCGTGGCCGCCGACCCCACGCTGGGCGGCACCCGGATCGTGGTGGTGACCACGTTCGCCGTCGACGAGTACGTCTTCGCCGCCCTCCAGGCCGGGGCGAGCGGTTTCCTGCTCAAGGACAGCGCGCCCGACGAGCTGGTCAACGCCGTGCGGGTGGTGGCCGCGGGCGAGGCGCTGCTGTCGCCGTCCATCACCAGGAAGGTCATCGGCCTGTTCGGCCGCAGCGGCGCCGAGCCCGTCGAGGGCCTGGACACGCTCACCCCGCGCGAGCGCGAGCTGGTGGCGTGGGTGGCGACGGGCCGGTCCAACGACGAGATCGCCGGCGAGCTGGTGATCAGCCCCGACACCGTGCGCACCCACGTCAGCCGGGCCATGGTCAAGCTGCGCGCCCGCGACCGGGCCCAGCTCGTGGTGTTCGCCATGCGGGCCGGCCTCGCACTGCCGACCTGAGCGGCATCGGGCAGGGCGGCATCGGGCAGGGCCGGGGGCTACCTGAGGAAGCCCTCGTAGTTGCGCTGCTGGAGCTGGGCCTCGATCTGCTTGACCGTGTCCAGCCCCACGCCGACCATGATGAGCACGCTCGTCCCGCCGAACGGGAAGTTCTGCTGGGTGCCGGGGTCGCGCAGGATCGCGAACGCCACCAGCGGCAGCAGCGCCAGCACGCCGAGGTAGACGGCTCCGGGCGCGGTCAGCCGCGACAGCACGTACGCCAGGTAGCGGGCCGTCGGCACGCCCGGCCGGATCCCCGGTACGAACCCCCCGAACCGCCGCATGTTGTCGGCCACCTCGACGGGATTGAAGGTGATCGAGACGTAGAAGTAGGCGAAGGAGACGATCAGCAGCACGTACACGGTCATGTAGAGCGGATGGGTGCCGGCGGTCAGGTTGCGCGAGACCCACGCGCCCGCCTCCGCGCCGAGCAGCGGCGCGGCCAGTGTCGGCACGTAGAGCAGCGACGAGGTGAAGATCACCGGTACGATCCCCGCCTGGTTGACCTTGAGCGGGATGTACGTGCTGCTCCCCCCGTACATGCGCCGCCCCACCATGCGCTTGGCGTACTGGACGGGCACCCGCCGCTGTGCCTGCTCGACGAACACCACCGCCGCCACCAGGCACAGCCCGGCCGCCAGCATCACCCCGAACCCGAACGGCGTGAGCACGAAGATCTTCGCCATGTACCCCGGGAACACCGCCACGACCTGCGTGAACATCAGGATCGACATGCCGTTCCCGATCCCCCGGTCGGTGATCAGCTCGCCCATCCACATCACCACGCAGGTGCCCGCGACCATCGTCGTCACGATCACAGACACCGCGAAGAGCCCCTGGTCGCGCAGCAGCGGACGGGCGCAGCCGGGCAGCAGGTTCCCCGAGCGGGCCATGGCGACGATGGTGGTGGCGTTCAGCACGGCGAGGCCGACGGTCATGTATCGGGTGTACTGGGTGATCCGGGCCTGCCCGTTGGAGCCCTCCTTCCTGAGCGCGTCCAAGCGCGGCACCACGACGGCGAACAGCTGCATGATGATGCTGGCCGTGATGTAGGGCATGACGCCCAGCGCGAACACCGAGAGCTGGAGCATCGCGCCGCCGCTGAGCATCTGCATCATGTCGAAGACGCCGCCGCTCGCCGAGCCCACGCACTGCCGTACGGCCACGACGTCCACGCCGGGGGCGGGCATGATCTGGCCGAGGCGGAACAGCACGATCAGTCCCAGGGTGAACAGCAGTTTCCTGCGCAGTTCCGGCACCCGGAACGCTCTGGCGAAGACGGTCAGCATGAGCAGGAAGTCTGTCGGCGGGCGCGCCGGACGTCGTCCGTCCAGGCGAGGCACCCGTGTACGCAGATCCGCGTAGGTTGATCGCATGACGACCGTGTGGGTGATCAGCGGGCCGCCGGGGGCGGGCAAGTCCACGGTGGCGGCCGAGCTGCTGGCCCGCCTGTCGCCCGTGCCCGCGCTGCTCGACAAGGACACCGTCTACGGCGGGCTCGTCGCGGAGGTCCTGCGGGCGCACGGCCGCGACCAGGGCGAGCGCGAGGGCCCCTGGTACGACCGGCACGTCAAACGCCATGAGTACGAGGGCCTGACCAGGCTCGCCGCGCAGATCCGCGGCCACGGCTGCCCGGTGCTGCTCGACGGCCCGTTCACCACGCTGGTGCACGACGCGGCGCGCTGGACGCGGTGGGCCGGGGAGCTGGGCGGGCCGCCCGTACGCCTGCTGTGGGTGCGTTCGGACGGGCCGACGCTGCGTGCCCGGCTGGAGGCGCGCGGCCTGGGCAGGGACGCCGGCAAACTGGCCGCCTTCGCCGACTACCTGCGGAACGTCCGCGTGGACGAGCCGCCCGTCGTGCCGCACCTGGAGATCGACAACCGGCCGGGCGCGCCATCGGTCGGCGACCAGCTCACGGCGGCGGGTATACCGCCGCGAACACCGCCGGCAGCCGGGGGACGAGCCGGGTGAACCGCCCCTCCTCGTAGGAGGCGCCGGGCTCGTTGCTGAGCTGCTGGGAGACGAGCCCGGCGATCAGGCTCGCGGCCAGGGCGAGCCCGTCCTCACCCGCGGCGTCGGCACGCAGCTCACCGCGCTCGACGGCGGCCCTGATCAGGACGGCGAAGTGCTCGTGGACGGCCAGCGCGGGCGCGTACGCCTCGGGCGAGGGCGCGAACCCCGGCACCGGCCGCCAGAACATCAGCTGGGCCAGCACCTGGTTCTCCATGATCCAACGCGCCCCGGCCTCCAGGGACGGGCCCATGGCCGCCAGCCCCGGCTCGTGCGGCTCGGCCCCCCGCCGCACGGCCTCCAGGTAGCCCTCCTGCCCGCGCCTGAACAGGGCGTCGTAGACCGCGTGCCGGGACGGGAAGTACTTGTACAGCGAGGGCGGCTGGATGCCGAGCCGCCTGGCCACGGTCGCCAGGCTCAGCCCGGCGACGCCCTCCTCCGCCATCACGTCGAGCGCGATGGCGAGGATCTCGGCCTGTGTCTCGGCTCGCCGTCGCGCTCGCCGGTCGGGAATGTCAGCCACGTGTATTAGCTTAAGCTATAGGTAGTAGCCAAAGCTATGGGAGGTGTGGCACGTGTCGCGCGACATCGAGCTGATCGGCCTGCGGCAGAACAACCTGAAGGACGTCACGCTGCGGCTGCCCAAGGAGCGGCTGACCGTGTTCACCGGTGTGTCGGGGTCGGGCAAGTCCTCGATCGTGTTCGGCACCGTCGCCACGGAGTCGCAGCGGCAGCTCAACGAGACCTTCAGCGCGTTCGTCAGGAACCGGCTGCCCAAGCACGAGCGCCCGCGCGCCGAGCACATGTCCGGCCTGACCGCGGCCGTGATCGTGGACCAGCGGCCGGTCGGCGGCGGCGCGCGCTCGACCGTGGGCACGATGACCGAGGTGCACGCGATCCTGCGGGTGCTGTTCTCCCGGCGCGGCGAGCCGTCGGCCGGGGCCGCGACGGCGTACTCGTTCAACGACCCGCAGGGCATGTGCCCGGTCTGCGACGGCCTGGGGAAGAAGGTGGAGGCCGACCTCGGCAGGCTGCTCGACGAGGAGCTGTCGCTGAACGAGGGCGCGATCCGGATGGCCCCGCCCGGGTCGTACGTGTGGCAGCTCTACGCCAGGTCCGGGCTGTTCGACCCCGACAAGCCGGTGCGCGCCTTCACGCCCGAGGAGCGCGACCTGCTGCTGTACGGCGGCGGCTTCAAGGTCAACCGGGGCGAGTACACCAACACCTACGAGGGCCTGGTCACCCGGTTCGAGCGCGTCCACCTCAAGCGCGACCTCGACCGGCTCGACAAGGCCGCGGCGCCGTACGTGCGCCAGGGCACGTGCCCGGAGTGCGGCGGCCGGCGGCTCAACGCGGCCGCGCTGGCCTCGCTCATCGGCGGGCTGTCCATCGCCGACCACTGCGCGATGGAGGTCACCGACCTCATCGGCGTGCTGGAGGGCCTGGACGACCCGGTGGCGGAGGCGGCGGTGGAGTCGTTGCGCAGGATCGACGCCATCGGGCTCGGCTACCTCAGCCTCGATCGGGAGACGCCGACGTTGTCGGGCGGCGAGGCGCAGCGGCTCAAGACCGTGCGGAACCTGGGCAGCAGCCTCACCGGCATGACGTACATCTTCGACGAGCCCAGCGTGGGGCTGCACCCGCGTGACGTCCACCTGCTCGGCGACCTGCTGGTGGAGCTGCGCGACAAGGGCAACACGGTGCTGGTCGTCGAGCACGACCGCGACCTGATCGAGCTGGCCGACCACGTGGTGGACATGGGGCCGGGCGCGGGCACGCGGGGCGGCCGGGTCGTGTTCGAGGGCACGGTGGCGGGGCTGGCGTCCGGCGACACGCTGACCGGCCGCATGATGCGGCGCGTCACAGGGCTCAAGGACGCCGTCCGTGCGCCGTCCGGCTGGCTGACCGTCGAGAGCGCGAACGCCCACAACCTCAAGGACGTCACCGTACGCGTGCCGCTCGGCGTGCTCACCGCGGTCACCGGCGTGGCGGGGTCGGGCAAGAGCACGCTGATGCGCCGGGAGCTGGTCGCCCGCCATCCGCACGTGGTGCTCATCGACCAGTCGGCCATCGGCGGGTCGCCGCGCTCGACGCCGGCGACGTACCTGGAGGCCATGGACCCCCTGCGCAAGCTGTTCGCCGACGCCAACGGGGTGCGGCCGGGGCTGTTCAGCTTCAACTCGGCCGGCGCGTGCCCGGTGTGCAAGGGCCGCGGCGAGATCCGGACGGACCTGGCGTTCATGGACCCGGTGACCCGCGTGTGCGACGCCTGCGGGGGCAGCCGGTACAGCGAGGAGGCGCTGTCGTACACGGTGGCGGGCCGCACGATCGCGGAGGTGCTGGCGATGACGGCCGAGGAGGCCACGGGGCTGTTCGACCTGCCCGGCATCGGCGGGCTCGGCGCGCTGGGGCTCGGCTACCTGACGCTCGGGCAGCCGCTCAGCACGCTGTCCGGCGGGGAGCGGCAGCGGCTGAAGCTGGCGCACCGGATGCGCGAGCGCGGCCAGGTGTACGTCTTCGACGAGCCGACGACCGGGCTGCACATGGCCGACGTCGACACGCTGCTGGCCCTGCTCGACCGGCTGGTGGACGAGGGCGACACGGTCGTCGTCGTCGAGCACGACCTCGACGTGGTCAAGCACGCCGACTGGGTCATCGACCTCGGCCCCGAGGCGGGCCGGCACGGCGGCGAGGTGATCTTCGAGGGCACTCCGGCCGAACTGACCGAAGCATCCACCTATACCGCGAAATATCTGATCAAGTCACTCGATAGTCGTCATCCCGGGCGTCCAGCACGGCCATGTGGCCCGGCAGGTGGCCGATCGCGTACTCCACGCCGCTCGCCATGACCGCCGCCTGCGGCGTCACCCCGCAGGCCCAGAACAGCGGCACCTCGCCGGGCCGCACCTCCACCGGGTCCCCGAAGTCGGGCCGGTCCAGGTCGAGGACGCCGATCGCGGCCGGGTCGCCGACGTGCACCGGCGAGCCGTGCACCCGCGGATACCTGCCGGTCACCTCGACAGCGGTCTCCACCAGCTCCTCCGGGACCGGCCGCATCGAGACGACGAGCGGGCCCGACAGCGTGGCGGTGGACTCGCACGGCACGTTCGTGCGGTACATCGGCACGTTCCGGCCCTGTTCCAGGTGCCGTACCGGGACCCCGGCGGCCAGCAGCGCCCCCTCGAAGGTGAAGCTGCAGCCGATGAGGAACGGCACGAGGTCCGCCCGCCACCGGCCGGTCACCTCGTCCAGGTCGGCCACCGGCTCGCCGCCCAGGTAGAGGCGGTAGCCGGGCAGGTCGGTCCGCAGGTCGCCGCGGAACAGGGTGGTCGACCAGGCGCCCGGCTCGCCCACGTCCAGGACGGGGCAGGCCTTGGGGTTGCGGTGGGCGAACAGCAGCAGCTCGTACCGCAGCCGGGCGGGCACGGCGATCAGGTTGGCCTGCGTCCAGCCGCGGCACCAGCCCGCCGTGGGCACCCGTTCACCGGCGCGGAAGCGCGCCCGCGCCTGCGCTGGGCTCAAGGTGGCGACGTCCACCCTTCGACACTATGGCGGCCGGTGCACGCGGTCCACCACGCGGCTATCGCGGTGTTTTCCGGGTAGCGGGCCGGTTGTGCGATTAGACGTCAACCTCCTCGACTACCTCCTCATCGCGGTCTACTTCGCCACCGTGCTCGCGATCGGGTTCGCCGCCCGCCGCCGGATCAGCTCCAGCCTCGACTTCTTCCTCGCGGGCCGGGGGCTGCCCGCCTGGATCACCGGGCTGGCGTTCGTGTCGGCCAACCTGGGCGCGATCGAGATCCTCGGCATGGCGGCCAACGGCGCCCAGTACGGCGCGATGACCGTGCACTACTACTGGATCGGCGCCGTCCCCGCGATGGTGTTCCTCGGCATCGTCATGATGCCCTTCTACTACCGCTCGAAGGTGCGCAGCGTCCCGGAGTTCCTGCGCAGGCGCTTCAACGGCGCCACCCAGCTGCTGAACGCCCTCATGTTCGCGGTCGCGCAGATCCTCATCGCCGGCGTGAACCTGTACGCGCTCGCCCTGGTCATGGAGGCCCTGCTCGGCTGGCCGCTACCGGTGTCGGTGGTCGTCTCGGCGCTGATCGTGCTCTCCTACATCACGCTCGGCGGCCTGTCCTCGGCGATCTACAACGAGGTGCTGCAGTTCTTCGTGATCCTCGCCGGGCTGATCCCGCTGACCGTGCTCGGCCTGATCAAGGTCGGCGGCGTGTCCGGCCTGTTCGACAAGGTGCGCCGGAGCGCGCTCGGCGAGGGCGGCCTGCACACCTGGGCCGGGACCGCGGGCTCCAACCCGATGCAGGCCCACTGGATCGGGATCGTCTTCGGCCTGGGGTTCGTGCTCTCCTTCGGCTACTGGACGACGAACTTCGCCGAGGTGCAGCGCGCCCTGTCGGCCAGGAACACCAACGCGGCCCGGATGACGCCGATCATCGCGGCCTTCCCCAAGCTGTTCATCCCGCTGGTCACGGTGCTGCCGGGGATGATCGCGCTGGTGCTCTTCGGCGACCTGGGCAAGGGCCAGGACTACAACGACGCGATCCCGCTGCTCATGCGCGACCTGCTGCCGAACGGCGTGCTCGGCGTCGCGGTGACCGGGCTGCTGGCCTCGTTCATGGCGGGGATGGCAGCCAACATCAGCGGGTTCAACACGGTGTTCACCAACGACATCTGGCAGGCGCACGTACGGCCCGGCCGGCCGGACGTCCACTACCTGAAGGTGGGACGCGTGGCGACCGTCGCCGGGGTGGCGCTCGGCGTGGGCACGGCGTTCATCGCGGCCGGCTACTCCAACATCATGAACTACCTGCAGGCGTTGTTCAGCTTCTTCAACGCGCCGCTGTTCGCGACGTTCGTCGTCGGGCTGTTCTGGCGGCGGATGACGCCGTGGGCCGGGTTCTGGGGGCTGCTGGCGGGGACGGCCAGCGCCTTCGCGTCGTACTTCGCGTACAAGGCCGGGGTGGTGAACTTCGGCACCGAGCTGAACGCCAGCTTCTGGGGCGCGGGCGTGGCCTTCGTGGTGGACGTGCTGGTGTCGGTGATCGTCACGCTGGTCACCACGCCCAAGCCGGAGGCGGAACTGCGCGGCCTGGTGTACGGCCTGAGCGCCGTGGACCTGGAGGACGACGCCCTCGCCGGCGACCGGCGCTGGTACCGCTCGCCGGTGCTGCTCGGCACCGGCGCCGTCATTCTGGCCGCCCTCTTGTACGGAGTGATCCTGTGAGTGACATCCGGATGGTGATCGGCGGGCTGTTCCTGCTGTACGGGGTGATCCTGATCGTGGCGGGGGTGCTCGGGGACGTGGTCAATCTGTGGACGGGGCTTCCGATGGCCGTCTTCGGCGCCGCCTTCGTCGCCTGGGCCCGCATCCGCCCGATCTGACCCTCCGAACCCCTCCCCTGCCCGAGGCCCCTCTGAGCCCCCTCCGGGCCCGTGCGGGGGCCGGTCCGGGGCCCGGCACGGCCCCGGCGCCCGACCTCAGCGTCAGTACTCGACCTCGAAGGTGTGGGGACCGAGGCCGTACCCGTCGCCACGCGGGACGACGTACCCCTGGCCCGCGAGGGTGGCCAGGCTTTCGCGCACCTCGTCCCCCTCCAGGCCGGTCGCCCGGATCACCGCCTCCAGGCCGGCCACGCCGTCGGACTCGATCGCCTGCGAGGCCACCGCCTCGTAGACGTGGATGTCGACGTCCGACAGTTCCTGCACGTCATGCCCCTCGGACATCAACGTTGCCTCGCCCCCTCCCGCAGCCGGGCCGGATCGACCTCGCGGTCGGGGAACCTGCGAAGGTATTCTGCCTCTAGCTCATTGGTACGGGAAGTGTGACGTGCCAGAGCATCGTCTGATCCATGGAAGAATGTGTCACTACGAGTGGCATGGAGTTGCCGCAGCTCGCGTACCACATCCTCGTCGCTGAGCTGGGCCGGATCTATTCCCATCGTCGTCATGGGTTCCCCCTACCCCAGACACCCCCGACAATATCTGTCACAATTCCTGACATATAGCCATTGTTTGGGAGCGATTCGTCGCCTTACCTTCCCGTTATGGACCTCGAGCTCAGGCACCTCAGGATCGTCCGCGCGGTAGCGGACGCGGGAAGTGTGAGCAAGGCCGCGTCCCTGCTCGGGCTGGCGCAGCCGGCCCTCACCGCCCAGCTCAAACGTATCGAGAGGGTGCTCGGCGGCGCCCTGTTCGAACGTGACCGTCACGGGGCCCGGCCCACGCGACTCGGCGAGCTGGTTCTCGCGCGGGCGCGCGTGCTGCTCCCCGCGGCAAAGGAACTGCAGGACGAAGCCGTACGATTCGCCCACACCCCCTCCCCCGGCTTCCGCATCGGCGCCACCAACGGCCCGATACTCGGCGGCCTGGTCGACCGGCTGGCCGCGGAGCGCACGGTCACCACGTTCACGTCCTGGTCAACGCACGAGCTGATCAACATGGTCGAGCTCGGCCGCCTCGACTACGTGCTGACCGGCGCCTGCGGCGACTCCGGCACCCCCACGGGAACACTCCTGTGGGAGACGATCAGCCTCGACCCGGTCTTCTGCCTCGTCGGCGAGGACCATCCGCTCGCCAAGGAGAAGGAGGTGGAGCTGGCCGACCTGGCCGGCGAACAATGGGCGGTCACGCCCGGCGACGGCTGCTTCGCCGACTGCTTCGCCATGGCGTGCGCACGGGCCGGCTTCACCCCCGAGACGATCTACGAGACGGACGTGCCGACCTGCACCCACCTCGCCCAGGTGGGCCGCGCCGTGGTGCTCTGCCAGGCGACCCACCAGGCCCTGCCCGGGCTGGTCATGGTCCCGCTCTCCGGCGCGCCGCTGCGCTGGCGGCAGCTCCTCGGCCGCCACCCCACCGCCCCCGACGCCACCTGGGTCGTCGCCCAGGCCAAACAGGCGCACACCGAGGCCGTACGTCGCAGTCCGGTCTACTCCGATTGGCTCGTACGCAACCCGGCGTACGGCACCGCTCCATAACACCCTGATAGGAGTGAAGTAGTACTCCTCGCCCCCCAGGCCCGCCGTTAACGTGGCGTGGCGACACCCCCGGCGGCAAGGAGACAACCAGCTCGACCCACCGGCGCTGATCGCGAACGCGATCGGCGCATCAGCCATGTCCACCGAACGCCGCCGACGTACGCCCAGAAGAGCCCCGGCGCCCTGGCGACCCCGCCGACACCCACGTCCACCTCATCGACGAGCCCACCTCCGATCGGGCCCCCGCACCCCGGCCCCCGGGGACCCACCTCCAGGCGAGGCACTACTCCACCTGGTACTCCCACCCCTCCTGCCACGCGAACGGCGCATCCACCAGATCCTCCAGCGGAGTCCCCTCCAGCAGGTTCTGCAACGCCCACCGATTGGCCGAATGGGACACCACCAGCACCGTGGCCCCCTGCCACTCCTCCCGCAGCTCCCCCAGGAATGCGGCCGTCTCCGCCACGACCTGCCGATAACTCTGCCCACCAGGCCAAGGCGCGTCGATGTGCCCCCTGCGCAGGGCCGCGACCTCGCTCACGGGCCGCCCGTTGTAACTGCCGTAGTCGCACTCCCGGAGCCGCGCGTCGAGCCGGACCTCCTTCCCACCCCCGAACGCCACCTCCACCGTCTCGACCGCCCTGCGCAGATCGGAGCAGTAGACGACGTCCACTCCCCGCCTCCGCATCCCGAGCTCGGCGGCCAGCTCCCGCCCCCGCTCGGACAACTCCCCGGGAAGCCACCCGGTGGCAACCCCGATCTCGTTGTCCACAGTGATGGAATGGGTCTCGTACACCACTTTGACCGCCATGACGGCACCGTACCTCCGCCCTCAAGCCCCCTCATTCCGCCCACAGCAAACACGACCCGTAACCGAGACCCGAATATGATCGACACGACTCCACCAACCTTGCCGGGCATGGAATGATGTCCGCGGGACACCGTCCCCGTCCGGCCGTGCGACACCCGGATCCGATGCTCTAGCCTTGACATGCGCGAGCCTCACCAAGATCCACCCGCCGCACACCGCACGCCACAACTGAATCCAGGGGCGGTAGCTCAGCCGGTCAGAGCATCGGACTCATAATCCGTGGGTCGTGGGTTCAAGTCCCACCCGCCCTACTCTCCAAAAACGCGTCCGACCTGGGGTTTCTCGGTTCTCGACGGCCTCGGATCGCGTTGTTGATCATGGCTGGTTGCTCGATGGTTGCTCTTGTGTGCGGAACGTGTATCGCGGTAGATCATTTAGACCGCCACCGTCAGCTCAGACCCCAGAGATGGCCATCCGAAGATTAAGTGGGAAGGTCTGGACAGCACCGCTGGTCAGTGGTGTGGTGTGTCCCGGGTTGAGTGGAGGTGGGTTACTGGATTCAAGTGCCACTTGATGAGAGGAAAGTGGCATGGGACGACGGGGCTATCCGCCAGAGTTCCGGCGCAAGGTGCTGGATCTGCTCGAGGCGGGGCGTAAGGTCACCGACCTGGCGCACGATCTGGAGATCAGCAGTCAGACGATCTATACCTGGCGGCGGCAAGACCGCATCGATCGCGGCCTGGAGCCCGGCTTGACCAGCAGTGAGAAGGACGAGCTAGCAGTCGCCAAGCGTCGCATCGCCGAGTTGGAGACAGAACTACAGGCCACGCGGCGGGCGATCGAACTGGTGCGAGAGGTGGTGCCCCCAAAAGGCGGTTCGAGGCCATCGCGGTGATGGCCGGCGAAGGTATCCCCGTCGAGGTGGCCTGCCGCGTGCTGCACGTCTCGGTGTCCGGCTACTACGCCTGGCGGGATCGGCCGCCCTCGCCGAGGACCATCCGGCATGTCTGGCTGACCGACCTGATCCAGCAGATCCACCAGCGTTCCCGAGGTACCTACGGCGCCCGGCGGGTGTATGCCGAGCTACGCCTGGGCCACCAAGTCCCGGTCAGCCATGGAGCGGTGGAGTTACTCATGCAGCGAGCAGGGCTGCAAGGCCTCAGCGGCCGGCCGAAGTGGCGGCGTGCCAGGCCCGACCAGATCGCCGTCGACCTGGTAGACCGAGCTTTCGCCCGGAGCGGTCCCAACCAGCTGTGGGTCACTGACATCACCGAACACCCCACCAGAGAGGGCAAGGTGTATTGCTGTGTGGTGCTGGACGCCTACTCCCGCCGGGTGGTCGGGTGGTCGATCGACTCGACCCAGACCGCCACCCTCGTCACCAGTGCCTTAGGCATGGCCATCGACAACCGTACGCCCGCAGGCACGATCATCCACTCCGACCAGGGCGTCCAGCTCGGGTTCAAGGAGTCGTTGCAACACTGCCTGTCAGCAAGCCTAGACGCTCGTTGAACGCCTCGGCGGGAGTACGCCAGCCGAGTGTTTTACGGGGGCGGCTGTTGAGTGTGGCGGCGACGGCATCCAGATCGTTTCGGCTGTGCCTGCTCAGGTCGGTGCCCTTGGGAAAGTACTGCCGGAGCAGACCGTTGGTGTTTTCGTTCGTGCCGCGTTGCCAGGGACTGTGCGGGTCGCAGAAGTAGATCTCCAGCCCGGTGTCGATACGTAGTTGGGCGTGCTGAGCCATCTCCGCGCCCTGGTCCCAAGTCAGCGACCTGCGCAACTGCTCAGGCAGCGTGACGATCGTGGCCGCGATGGCGTCGCGCACGGCCTCGGCGCCGTGCCCAGCGAGT
This sequence comes from Nonomuraea sp. NPDC001699, assembly GCF_053596455.1. Lineage (NCBI taxonomy): Bacteria > Bacillati > Actinomycetota > Actinomycetes > Streptosporangiales > Streptosporangiaceae > Nonomuraea > Nonomuraea sp. NPDC001699. Next base: position 628,644 of record NZ_JBSFGF010000003.1, read on the forward strand.
GCCGGGCCGTTCTTGACCCGCTCGCTCTCGCCGTGGCCGTCCATCCGGGGTAGATGCAGCAGCATCGTGTACCGGGTAGTGCGCTCGACCAGCGTGCCGATCGCGGAGCTGTCCAGACCGATGATCAGGTCGCCTTCCCAGTGCCCGGGCACCGCCCGATCGGTGACCTCGGCGGGCCGCGCACTGATCAGTACCTCTTCGGTGACGAACTTCTTGCCCCGGCCACGGGCCCGGGCCCGGGGCACTCGCAGCGCCCGGCCTGTGCGCAGGCAGGCCGTCAGCTCGCGACGCAACGCGCCGCGGCCCTGGACATACAGGGCCTGGTAGATGGCCTCGTGCGAAATCCGCATCGTTTCATCCTCAGGAAAGTCGACCGGCAGCCGATTCGCGATCTGCTCCGGACTCCATGACGTCGCCCAGCGCCGGTCCTGGCGGCGCCCATGCCGTCGCCCGATCCAGCGGACCTGCGGCCCTTCGATCTCGCTGCCGTCCGGGGCGCGGACCGTGCCGGCCAGCCGGTCCTGCACGTACTGCCGCAGCCGATCGTTGTCGGCGAGCTTGCATCTCCTGGGCCGGCGCGCTTGCCGGTCGGCGTGCCACTGCGCGACCGAGGCCCGATAGTCCAGGCGGCCGCCGCGAGTCGCCGCGTTGCGCCGCAGTTCCCGCGAGATCGTCGACGGGGCACGTCCCAGAGTGCGGGCGATCTCCCGCACCCCGCGGTCCTTGGCGCGCAGCAGGGCGATCTCCTCGCGTTCGGCGAAGGACAGGTAGCGACCCGACAGTGACTCCAGGCTGATCGGCGGCATACCGCCACCCTCACGAAACCACCGCGGCCCCAACGGCATCGACACGCCGCACGCGACAGCGGCCTCCTCACTCGACCTCCCCTCGGCGATCAGGCGCCAGAACCGCTGCTTCTCCTCGCGCCGGTTTACCGGAGGCCGCCCCGGTGACCGAAGCGGCGGCCGACCAGCCTGAATCGCCGCACGCGCCCTTCCTTGCGCCACAACATCCTCCTCAGAATCAAGGTGTTGCGACGATCAGTTGAATCCGCCCAGTTCGGCTCCTGGGCCTTCACCCAGCGCGCCAAGGACTCCGGCTTGCTGCCCTCGATGGGCAGCGTCGGGGACTGCTTCGACAACGCCATGATGGAGTCGTTCTGGTCGCGGATGCAGGTCGAGCTCCTCGACCGTCAGCGCTGGAACACCCGGATCGAACTCGCGAACGCGATCTTCGAGTACCTGGAGATCTGGCACAACCGGCAACGACGGCACAGCAGTCTGGGCATGCTCACCCCGATACAGTTCGAGAACGCGTCCACCGTGGCATGACAATCCAGAAACGCGACTCCATCGAACCCAGGGCACACCAAAGTCTCCACCGAACCCGGGACGATTCAGACCCGATGGCCGGTCAAGCCTTGTCCAAGTGGGCCCGTCTCACCGTCTCACCGACCAGCCCCTTGCGACCAGCAGATTAAAGATCCGCTGACTTCTCTCAGGCGATCGTCTCGGTGCGCTTGCAGGGTGGGCCAGGGGATTGATCGGCTGCATCCTGCACGGCGCTGAATAGAAAAGCAGGCCCGCCGAAGAGTCGGCGGGCCTGCTGCGTCCGGTGGTTCAGGTGGTGGTGTCGCCCGTGTGGTTCGGCAGTGTGATCAGCCGGGCGCTCTGGGCACCTGCGGCTGCGGTGTTGATGAGGGCGGCGGTGGATTCGGCGGCGGCGCGGGCCACCTCTGGGTAAACGCTGGTGTAGGTGTCTCGGGTGAAGGTGGATGACACATGCCCGAGCGTCTCCTGCACGACCTTCAGATCGACTCCGGCAGCGAGCATGATCGACGCGGCGCCGTGGCGGAGGTCATGCAGCCGCACCGGTGGCAACCCCGCGTGGAAGGCCAGCAGGTAGAACTGGTCGCTGACCTGCTGCGGATGCAGTGGCCGACCGAGCTCGTCGGTGAAGACGAACCCGCTGTCCGTCCACGCCTCCCCCGCGGCCAGCCGCTCAGCCGCCTGCCGTTTGCGATGTGCGCCTAGCGCCGTGACTGTGTCGGCGTCCAAGGCGATGGTGCGGTCGCTCGCCTCGGTCTTCGGCCTGCCTTGCACCGGCTCCCACCCCAGCTGGGTGATCTGCCAGTGCACCCCTGCCGTCCCGGCGGCCAGGTCGACGTCCTTCCACCGTAGCCCGACCGCCTCGCCCCGGCGCAGCCCGCGCAGGGCGGTCAACCGGTACAGCGCGAACAGCCGGTGGGTAGCCGCCTGGGCGAGGAAGGCGAAGGTGTGCGAGGGCGTCCACACCATCACAGGAGATGGACGGGGCACGGACGCGTACACGTTGATCATGTGGGCGCGGCTGAGCCGGGCGCCGCGTCGCCGCTGCTCGACATCGAGCCGCTCCTGCAGATCCCGGTTCCAGGCGGCGACCCGCTCGTCGGTCCACACCAGCGCCTTCGGGCGTTCGGCGTCAGCGAGTTCGACGACCGCGGCCGGGTTGAAGTCGATCAGCCGATCCTGCTTGATCGCGATGTTCAGCGCATGCCGCAAGGTGGCGCGGATGCGGTGCATAGTGGCCGGGCCGACCGGTCGCCGATACCGCACCTTGGCCCGCTCCTCGGGGTCGGCGCTGGCGCGGGCGGTGGTGATGACGTCGTTGAAGTCCTCAATCGCATCGAACATGCCTGCCACATCCGACACCCGCAGCCGGTCCAGCCGGATGTCTCCGAGGTAGGGGGTGAAGTACAGGCGGATGTGCGCCTCGTACGAGCGGCGCGTGGTCGGGTCGATCTTCCGCTTGCGGCGCAGGAACTCGTCCATCCATTCGGCGACTGTGACGGTGGGGTTGAGGTCCTGGCGGGTGCGGACCTTGCGCCGCACCTCCTCCACCGGCGGCAACGCCTTGGTGTCCTTGAGCGTGACCAGCATCAGCTCAGCGATCTTCCGCTGCACGTGCGGGTCCTCATCCAACGCCAGCAGCGCCCGAGCCTGCTCCAGTTCGGCCTCCACCTCCTCCAGCGTCGCAAAGCCCCGGCGGCGCAGCGGATTGCGTCGCTGTCCGTCGGCGTGCGCGGGCAACTCCAGCTGAAAGGCCCACGTACCGTGGGTGCTGCTCCACCGCTCCCCACCACCAGGGCGGCGCAGCTTCGGGCACGCCTTGCCCAGCCTCTTCCCCGTAGCCTCGTCCCGGCAGGAACACGTCTTGAAGGTGGTTCCGTTCATCGTCGCGTGGCGCCTTCCTTGTTCGCTGACTTCGCGTCGCCGACCGCTCGACGTCGCGCTTCCTGCGACGCTCCCCCGTCGCCACGCCCCGTGAGGTACGGCCGATGCTGGACGCTCCTGGCAGCGCTCGGCGTACCGTGTCCATCACCGCGCGGGTCGCCGTCGGCGGCCCGGACGGAGGATTGCCGCGCCCCGGCACGGAGGGCGGCCCCGGTCGGCCCGTACAGACCCGTTAGGGGCCTATAGCGGGGGACGTGCGGTGCCACCGGCCGGCCCGGGGCGGTCGATATCGACGCCCACCTTCACCACCCATGTCAAGCAATATCCGCTGGTCACAATGCCCCGTTGCACGTCGCGACCAGGACTGGGGGCATCGGATTGCATGCCTCGCCGGAGGACGCCAACCTCACGCAGAGAGCCCCTCGCCGATCGCACGGTGGCAGCCTCAGCTGGTGCGGAAGGTGCATGAAGAGTCGGCGAAGTAGCTGGACTGTACGGTCACCATCAGACGCCCCGATCTGGCGAGCGAATCATCCCTGTCACTGATCTAAATACCGGCCAGAAAGGCCGAGTTAGGACAGAGCAGGAGGCCAACTCTTGGTCAAACCGGCATCGGATTCCGAGCCGAGCAGCTCGATCAATCACCAGCAGCGCGTGGTTTTAGACGCGCGGCATATACGGACGGATCACCGGCGGTCGCTTCATGCGTGCATGTCCCGGTATCGACGCATTCGCACTGCCACCTTCTGAACGCGTGGGACAGAAGGTGGCACGCTTTGACATGCACAATCAGAACTGCGGACTTAATCCGTAGGTTCCGGGACCGAGCCCCGGGCGCCCTACCGCTCCCCATTTTGACCTGTACTTTCTCGAATCTCCGCCCTCTTTGGAGAGGCGAAAACGGCCGAGTCCATGCTCGTCGGCACGCATCCGGCACATGGACAACCGGACAGCGGGGCGAAACGGCATACCGCTCGCCTGGCAGGTCAAGCCAGACCCGCGGGAATATGCGGTCTCACCAGTGCGACCGGAAACCGGGCGCACTGGAACGAGCTCGCCCCGGCGGCGTGCGGAGGACCACCTCACCTGCTGGCATTGACGCCTACAGCCATCATGGCCGCAGTGACCGGCCATGATGGAGGCCGCCCACGGCGCGGGCGCGCAACCACGGGCTGATGCTGCAACTGGGCACCGAGACCACGCCCCCTTCCTACGTCAGCGAGTTCCATAGCGCGCCGCTGGGCCAGATCACCCTGGACGGCCGCAGCAGTGACCTGGTGCTGCATGGGGGCGATGCTCCCATGCAGCTCGCCAAACCCGCCACCACCGCGGCCCGGCTGGCCTTGCGCGCCTACCGCCGCGAGCGCGCCCAGCAGGGTCACCGGCCCCGCAAGTCCCCGCCGATCACCGTCGACCGGCTGCGCGCGATGGTCGACGCCCTGCCTGCCGCCACCCCCGCGGCCCGCCGCGACCACGCTGTCCTGGTGCTCGGCTTCGCCCTGATGGGCCGCCGCTCGGAGATCGCCGACATCGACATCGACGACCTCACCTTCACCGCCGACGGCTTGGAGCTGTACGTCCCGTTCAGCAAGACCGACCAGGACGCCCAAGGCGAGAGCGTCGCCATCCCCCACGGCCAGCACCCGCAGACCTGCCCCGTCCGGGTGACCCGCGCATGGCTCGCCGACCTGACCGGCGCCGGCGTGACGACCGGGCCGCTGTTCCGCCCGATCGACCGGCACGGCCGCATCGCCTCCCCCGCCCATCCGACTGCCGGTCGCGGCCGCCGTGAACGGCTGACCCCGCAGACCATCAACCTGATCGTCAAACGGGCCGCCACAGCCGCCGACCTCGACCACGCCGATGCCTACACCGCCCACGGCCTGCGCGCGGGCGGCGCCACCTCCGCCGCCAAGGCCGGCGCGCCCATGTCCGCGATCACCCGCCACGGACGCTGGGCCGACGGCTCACCCGTCGTCGCCGGCTACATCCGCCAGGCCGACAAGTGGAACGACAACCCTCTGCACGGCATCGGACTATGAGACCGGCAGCCGCTGATCTGCCTATCGGTATCGTGCCGCCTGATCGACTTTGAGCCACTTCGCTGTGCGGGCAACACTTGCGAGTGGTGCTCGCTCTTGAACGGCTACGGGAGCCACCCAATCTGGACTGCCCTGTGTGACTGCGCGGCCGGCTCGGGCGGCCAGCATCTCCGCAAGCAAGCCGCTGGCGGTGGTGGCTGTCACTGATCGCTCTGCAAGCAGCCCGGCTTCGCCGAGGCGAAGAGCTGCGATGCGTAGGGCACGCCGCCGCCTGTTCGGGAGCCGGTCGAGACACTGCTCAAGTTCGAGGAGGAGTTCCTCGATGGTGTCGCCTGCTGCGATCGCCCAGAGCGCAAAGGTCCACTCGGCCTGAGAGTGGCGCTGCCAGATAAGGCCACGGCGCAGGCGCTGGAAGCCCGGCTGACCCGCCTGCCGGGAGCACGGTGCTCACGCCGGCGGGCGGCACTGTCTGATCGGCGAGCTCACCACCACGCCGGTGGTGAGCGCGGGCCGGGCCGGCCACCCGTAGCGATGATCGGGTCCTTCCCCGGCCACGCCCGCTGGCGTGGCCCGGCAGGACGACGGGCTCGCACACCTGGACCATGCCGACCGGCTCCCTGACCGGCTGCCGGGCAGCTTCCCCCTTCTGGTCGCCCTGCGCGGCGCGGTCCGGGTTCAAGGCAGCGCTTCGGGTCTGTGCCGCGTCTACCACACCCATCTCCACAGCACCGCCGGCTTTGCCCCGGATGCCGGGAAATGCCTCCCGGACGCGTTGCTGTGCGGCGGCCTGCTCCCCGCGCCCGCGTTCGCAGCGCGATGGCAGTCATTCGTCCGACCGGGGCGGGTCGAGAGTCCGCCGCCTACTGCATGGGCTCCTGCCAGCGGGTCATCTCGGGATTGCTCGGGTCAGGCGCGGGACAGGTCTCAGAGGTCAGGCGGGCCTTGCGAACGACCGCGCAGCCGCATTTACCGCAGAGCGATTTGTCGTCGAGCCCGAGGGTGGCGATGGTGTACAGGGCCCGGCGGCCGGGGCTCTGGGGTGCGTTCCGCAGCTCAGGACAGCGCTCGCAGGCCGCCATCCGCCGCTGGAGGGTCTCGTCGTCCACGTGCGTGAATCCGGTACGCGCCCAGCGAACCAGTGCGCCGCCCGCTCGGGCCACCAGATCGTGTACGGGCATCTCGGCCTGCCGCTTCGGCGGGTTGCTCAGCAAATGCTGGAGCAGCTCCGGGTGCCGGCGGCAGGTGAGCAGGTTGGCCGCGTAGTTCTCGTCAATGAGCGCGGCGCGCAACACCTCTTCCGGGACGGCCTCGTCCAGGCCGAGCACCCGTCCCATTTCGGCTCGCTGGTCGAGCAAGTGGGTCGACGTGCTGGGGATGGATGATGATGTGTGTGGCATGACACCTGCAATGGTCGTCGGAAATTCGCCTGTCGTGCTTACTGCTCACCATGAGCCGTGAGCGGTCTCTAGCCCGGGCTGGTGAACTGCGCGGTGTCGTGCTCAGGGTCGACGTCAGCACCGTACAGGGACGACTTGAGACCGTGAATCGTGATGCTGTAGGTCTTTGCCCCGTCGAGTTGGGTGGTCAAGATGATCTGGCAGGGCAGCGACTGCGGGACGAGCTCGGCCTTGGTGACCTGAGCGTGAGGAGTGAGCGCGTAGTTGTCGGTGATGGCGGCCGACTCGGCGCTGACCGTTTCGTTCAGTGTGAGCACGATACGTGTGGCGCTGGTGGCCCTCGCTTCCTCCAGGGAGACCGGAATCGGTGGGTTACCGCCTGCGCACGCTGAAACGCCTCCGCCGAAAATGGCGGCTGAGACGCACTCGAGACGGCATTCCACGGACGGGTGGTTGACCGGGTCGTTGGGGTCGCCGCCGGCGTGAGCGGTATCGATGAACTCAAGCAGCGTCTTGTATTCCCGGTACAGTTCCATGGAGTTCGGCCCGGTGCCCGGGAACCAGAAATCGGAGCGGACCAGCGCGAACGCGTTCCAGTCGGCGGCGCCGGTCCCGGAAAAGCCGTCGCGTCCGAGTGGTTTGGTCTCGAGGAGCCGGCCGATCGCGTGGGCGATGGCGAGGAAACAGCCGTTGTAGCTGAGCTCCTGCAACCGGGCGAGCCCTCCGGTGACGATCACGAACTTGCGCCCCAACGTGCGCACCGCGTACGTATTGATTTCCGTGCGCGCCCAGTCGAGGTAGAACTCGATGTCGGGATAGAAACCGGTGAGCCTGCGGAAGATGTGCTCGACCCTGGCCCGCGACGGCGTGTGGCCCAGCGGGACTTGGTGGCCGTTCTTGGCTACGTCCGCTGCTTGTTCCGAGGTGAACAGGCTGGCTGACAGGTCTCCGTAGGGCTCATCACCGGTGCCGTACACGGTGAACAGGCCGGTGGGCCCGCTCACTGCGGCCGGTTGGTCTCCGAAGACCATTCTGGTCTGTGCGCCGTCCCCGGTTGCGTGCTGCTCCTGGTACGTGGAGTTCCAGATGTCGGAACGCTGCGCGTGGTCGGCCACCTTGTACGCGTCGTCCAAGGCGTCGAAGTTGAGTTGAAGGTAGTAGTCACCTGCCACTACGCCGCCGGCGATGATCAGGTGCTGGCCGGTGAGGTCGCTGAGGGCTGCTGTGCCGATGTGGTGAACGCCACCGTCGTACTCGCCGATCGCAATCGTGTGGATCTGCACCGGGGCACCGTCCTGCGTGACCAGTTGGTCTCCGCGATGCAGTCGGGACGCCCGGGTCAGCTTGCCGTCGGCCAGCATCAGCACCTGATCCGCTGAGCAGATCAGGTCGCGTGGCTGCTGCTCCCCCTCATGGAAGGCGAGATAGACCATGCTGTGGTTGGTGCCTTGACTCGTGCCGCTGCTGAACGTGACTTTCGTCGGCTCCCAGACCAGCCCCCCCGGCGCCTCGCCGGACGGGTGCGCGGCCAGCACCAATGCTCCCTCGGCCAGAGTCTCGATGGCGCGATGACCGTCTGGTGTGGCCACCACCGTCCCCCGAGCGAAGCAGGCACAACAGCAGTTACAGTCATACGACATCCAGGCTTTGTCGTCAAAATCATGCTTGTGCATACAGTCTGCCGCGGCATGATTGACGTTCATCTCCGCGCATTCCCAGATGTCGTTCTTCTGTCGGCAACATACGCTACTCTGCACCGGCCAGAAGGTATCCTTACCTTTACACTTTTTCTCCAAATTATCATATATCGCCTCACAGTGAGACTCTGCTCCGTGGACGTCAGAGCACGCATAGTAGCCCCCGTCATGCAAATACTTCGTGCAGGCCGCAGTTGTACCCGGATCGATTTTTGTCCACGGCTCGCTCATATCATTTTCCTTTTCGTACGACTAGGGAATGGCTATTGTCGCGCCTACCACGAAGCGACGAGGAAGGTCTGGCGTGTTTCTGTCGACTTGTTCTCTTCGGTGCTCGAGCCGAGCCTGCCCCAGGTGATGTCACCTTTCGGTACCCCGACCTTGAAGGCCGCGACCGCCGAGTTCTGGATCGCGAGAAATCCCCAGACCTTTCCCGCGCCAGGCTCGGAGTAGAGCGGCTGAAGCGGCCGCTCCTCCCCCACCCAAGCCGCCTGCGAGCGGGACGTGTTCGTCACTTCCGGCTTTTTGAGATCGATCATCGCAAATGCGACTTTTCCGATGTCCGTCAGGGCGTAAACGCAGTAAGTTGTTCCACCTGCGGTAACGAGGGCGGGCCAGCTCAACAGGGATTTGCCTTGCGTAAGGTCTATGACCGTATTATCCTTCAGGCGGATGAGCTGAATGCAGGTCGGGCCGGCCACCAGCGCGAACCGGTCGTCAGAGCTGATCACGATCCGTTCCACCGCCGCGGAGACGTCCACCGTGCCGTACACCTTGTCGGACCTGGTGTCGTTACCTTCAACGCCCAAACCGGACTTGGTCAGATCCACAAGCCCGAACTTACGCTTACCTCCCATGACACCGGAAAGCACGTAAGCGCTTCGGCCCCCAGCGGAGGAGTAGACCTGCACGTCTTCGACGCCGGCGGTCCATCCGTTTGCCACATCGACGTCGACAGTCTGCGCTTGGCTTCTGGTCCCGTTCTTCGGCGCTTCGAAATAGGTGATTTTTCCGGCGTCAGCATGGCCGCAGTAGAGTAGCCCGTTAATGGCCGTCGGATCGCTCGCCCATGTGCAGCCGGCATAAGGACCACCGCCGAGCTTGTGCGCCTGAGAGTTTCCGCTCGTGCCCAGGCTGAACTCGTAAATCCCTTGATCGGAGAGCCGCCGGTAGGTCAGACCTGTCTCCAGGTCGAGACTTACTTTGGTGAGCTCCTGCAGTTGCAACTTGCCGTCGAGAGAGTAGTCTGCCCGTTTGTCCCCGGCTTGGGTATTGAACTTGGGATCACTGCCGGAGGAGAGCTCTCGTTCCATCCACATCTCTTCGATCAGACCTTTTCGGTCTTTTTGATCGTCGGCGTATGTTTCCTCCCAGCGGAGGAGGCGAATTCTACTGGCCATCAAGATGCGCCTTCCAAGTGCTACTGTGACGAGCTCCGGTCGTTCTCCTTATTCCCTCCAGCTTTTTCCGTTCAACCGCCGGCTACGCAATGAGTACATCAACAGCTTCTCACTCCGCGTTCATGAGTCTGATGGTTTGAGCGCGCCCCTGCCGAGAGGGTGCCAGTGCAGGGCGAGAAGGTATTCCTTGCCGTCTTTGTCGGTGTTGGCGGAAATGTGCACGGTGTGGGCAGCAGGGACCGGCAAGGTGAGGGTGTTCTCGCATGTGCTGGTGCCATGGAGAATGTTGAGCGTGCCGCCTGCGCCGGTGAGGTCGCCGGCGACGGCGACGGTGGTCTGTCCGAAGCCGTCGGTGGTGATGAGCAGGAAGCCGTCGGTGAGAGCGGCGAGCCGGACCTTCTGCTGGCCGGTGCAGGTCTTCTCGCGGCTGTAGCCGGGAATCCCGCCGCCGCCGTTGCCAGGCATGTCCTGCATCGCCACGGTGAGGCCGGCGGACAGGTCGTGGGCGGTGATCCACGGATGGGCGACACTGACCAGGGTGGTGAGCACCACCTCGATCTTCGCCCCGGGTGGCGGGGGCTCGTAGGTGCCGACCAGGCGGAAGGCGGTGTCCTGGCAGAGCCAGTACGTCCTGCTCATGTCGGCGGCGACGTTCTCGCCCGAGTTGCCGAGCCCGTGGTGCAGGAAGTAGGTGGCGGTGCCGGTGTCGGGCGTCTTGGTGTACCAGCTGACGACGACGGGACGCCCGGCCTCGACGACGACTTCGTCGGGGTGCAGGTCGCGTAGTTGGAAGTCGGCGGGGCCCTTGGGCAGGGAGGCGGGCGCCGTCCGTCCGGGGGTGTCGGTCAGCTGTTCGGCGATGGTGAGTGCGGCCGGGCCGCTGGTGGAGTTGACGTTGACGTCGGTGAGGGTGAACGCGACCTCTTCGCCGTCGTCGATCCGGGTGTATCCCTTGCTGTGGACGCTGGTGATGCCGATGTCCATCGACTGCGGTGTTCCGCTGTCAGGGGGGTTCTTCGCGCTGAAGCTCTTCCAACCGTCGCTGTCGTAGTCTTTGACGCCGAGCCCTTCGGGGTGGTCTGTCAGCTGCCCCGCGGCGGTGCCGATGGGCACGTTCAGCGTGATGCGCGTGCAGTGGAGCGGTTTCCCCGACCGGTTCCTGGCTCGCAGGGTGATGGTGCCGGTGTCGTGCAGGGTCAGCGGGTACGGGTCGGTGAACACCTCGTAGTCCAGGCAGAGATGGGCGGTGGCGGCGGACTGCGGGTCGGTCATGGCCGGGCTCCAGTGGTCAGTCTTGCTGCTGTTCGAGCCGGCCTTGGCCGAAGGCGAACCAGGTGGCGTATCCGGTGGCGCCGGCTCCGGAGAGGGTGACGGCGACCACGGCGCCCTTGCTGATGGGCAGGACGGTGCTGTTCCTGCTGCCGGGCACCGCCTGCAGGACCACGATGGGGTTGGCGACACTTTCGGCGGGAGTGATTTTGATGCGCATCTCAGCGGTTTGGCTGCCGGCGCCGATGGCGAACGTCAGGAGGCCGTCGGTGGGCGCCTTCTTGTAGGAGACCGTGTGCGGCTGGGTTTCGGCGTACATGTCTAGGCATTTGACGGGGGGTTGCAGGAGCTTCACCGTGCCGTTGGCGCTCAGGTTGCCGGCGGTGATGTCGCCGTCGACGACGACGACCACGGTGAGCGCGGTGTCGGTGACGCCGCCCTTCTTGGCGATGAGCTGGAAGACGGTGGTGATGGAGAGCGCCTTGGTGGCGCAGCTCCAGTTGCCGTGGCCGTCGAAGACCGGCTGGAGTTCCTGGGGGGCCGGCGAGCCGTGGTCGGCCGTGCCGGTCTGCAGGGTGTAGACGGCGTCGGCGGGGCCGCCCCAGTGCAGGGTGACGTTGTCGAGGCGTTTGACGTTGCCGCAGCTCGGGTGGAAGTTGACGATCAGTTGCTCGCCGCCGAAGAAGAGCTGGTGGGTGATCGTGACCGGTTCGGGCCGGGCGCTCTCAGGCGCCTGGCCGGTGGGGGCCGGTGCGCTCAGCTCGGCGGTGGTGACCAGCGGCCGCATACCGGGGGTGGTGGCCGGTGAGGTGAGGCCGGTGAGGACGATCTCCTGCCGGTCGCCCGGCCCCAGGGAGAGCTGGCCTGCTGCCGGGGTGAGGCGCAGGGTCGAGCCGGTCCGCTCGACGGTCCAGCCGGCGGTGGAGGTGGCGACGGCGTCACCGAACAGCGACGGGCCATCGTCGCCGTCGGGCAGGAGCAGGGTCAGGCCGTGGCACAGCACGTCGTGGCGGGCGGCGGTGATGACGACCTTGAGCTCCCCGGCGCCGTCGGCGGCGGAGGCGCTCAGGCCGCGCGGGTAGACGTCGATCGCGCAGGCCTGGGACGGCGGTGCGGCGGTGGCGGGGCCGGCCGGTGCTGTCATTGGTGGGTTCCGCTCTGGTAGGTGAGGTAGCCGGCGTGGGCGTCGGGCGTCCCGAGCTCCAGGCGGGGATCGCTGTCGGTCGTGGTGAGCGCGTGGTGGATCCACGGGCCGGCCGGGGTGGTGACGGACGGGCGGGCGTGCTCGGCCCAGCCCCACTGCCCCGGAGCGGCCGGGCACGGCAGGTCGAGTACGGGCAGCGCGGCCGCGGCGCCCGCCGGTTGCGGAGCGGGCGGGATGAGCCGGGCGAGCGCCGGGCCGAGCGGGACGGCCAGATCCAGGCGGTCAAGGACGTCGGCGACGGCGGCGGGGGGCAGGCGGAAGTCGATCACGGGGTGGATGCCGGTGTGGGCGTGCACGGCGGTGAACGGGTCCATCAGCAGGGTGACGTAGGCGGCGGCGTCCGCGTCGACGGTCGGCCCGGCCGGGCGGGCGGCCACGGTGAGGCCGGCGCCGGTGCCGATGGCGGCCAGGTACGACGAGGACGTGGTGGCGGGCACGTGCACGGCGTGCAGGCGGCTGTAGTCGGCGGCGCCGGCCGGGTGCGAGCCGCTCGACGGCGCGGTGTAGTAGCCGATCAGGCCGTCGGCCAGGTCGGCGGCGAACCCGAGCCGCACCGGCCAGCGGCGCGTCTGGTGGTCGGGGTCGCCGGGCTTGTCCGGCTGGGCGGGGTCGATGCGGGGCGGGCCGTCGAGTTCGAGGGTGACGCGGGCGCGGACCAGGGCCAGGGGGCGGCCCGCGGCCAGGGCGGCGCCGACGCGGTTGCCGGTGGCGGGATTGGCGCCGCCGATGTTCAGGAGCGCGGCGTCGATGGCGGCGGCCAGATCGGCCAGGGCGCCCGCCTTGCCGGTGGCCTTGGTGGTGCCCGCGGCGATGGCGTCGGCGTCGGCGTCGACCAGGGCGTGCAGGAAGCCGGCCAGACCCGGGAAGGCGCCGGTGAACGACGTCTCCCACAGCCGTGCCGGGGTGGCGAGGGTGGAGCCGGGCAGGGCCTGCCAGGTGACGGCGCGGCGATCGGCTTCCGCGGTGTTCTTCGGGTCGTGGTCGGGGCCGATGCGGCGGATTTCGCCCAGCGGTTCGCCGTGCGGGCCGTACACGCCCAGTCGCCAGCGTGGCTGCCCGGCGGGGTTGCCGCGCATGATCAGCCAGCCGCAGACCGGCGTGTCGTCGCGCAGGAGGGGGTCGGCGAGGGTGTCGACGACGCGGTCGCGGGTGGCCGGGTCCATGGCGGTCGCGGGCTCGGAGGTGGTGGCGGTGCAGGACAGCGGGGCCATGGTGAGCCGGATCGGTTGCGGCAGGCGTGGCGGCAGTTCCGCGTAGCGGTAGGTGAATTTGTCGGTGACGGTGCACGTGGGGGTCATGTCACGGGAGCGGACAGGCTGGTAGGACAGGTTGTTCGGCTTGTCGCCGGTGTCGCGGACGACCTCGGCGGCCCGTCCGAAGGTGTCCATGACCACCAGGCGGTCCAGGGCGAAGTGCGCCGCCTGGACGGTCTGGAAGAACGGCAGCGTGGGGTCGGGCACTTCGGCGGCGTGGCGCCGGAGTCCCAGGGACTCGGGTGGTTCGGCCAGGGTGACGCCGGGGCGGCGGCGGATCAGCAGGGCAGACAGGCCGGTGACGGTCTGACAGGCCAGGTCCCACTTGGCGGTCTCGCCGCGCAGGCTGGCGAAGGCGGCCGAGTCGGCGGGCAGAGTGCGCTGGTAGGCGTCGACCTGGCGGGCCAGGGTGGCGGCCGGCACGTCGCTGAGCAGCGATCGGCCCTTGAGGACGTACGGCTCGATCTTCTTGAGCGCCTCCTGGATGGCGTCGTCGGTGCGCAGGTGGCGGCCGGAGCCGTCGAAGGTCCAGCAGGACTCGGCGCTCCCGTCGGGCATGTGGTAGGGCAGTGGGTAGCATTTGGCCAGCCACTGCACCATCAGCGGCGTCCATGGCTGCCGCCAGTGCCCTGTGAGGGCAGGCAGCGCGCCCGGCGCCTTCACCACGAGGCGAGAGTCGGTGGCGAGCGGGGTGTCGCCGCTGGTGAGCAGGCATGCGGCGGCGTGCAGGACGTAGAGTTCGGCGGCCAGTCTGCCCGGCAGCGGTGCCAGTTCCTTGGGCAGGGTGGCGAGCACCGAGGCCCACTGGGCGGGCACGGGCGGTTCGGCGGGTGCCGTGATCGGCTGTTCGGTGCCGAGTTTCACCGTCACGGAGCTGATCAGCTGGTCGGGGGTGCGGCAGGGCACGTCACGGCTGGTGTCGCCGGCGGTGCCGGCGCCGCGGACCAGAATGACGGGGTCGGCTGCCCGGTTGAAGGGCGGGCGCGGCACGCTCTTGAGTGACCAGTCCTTGGGCAGGACCTTGACCGCCTCGTCCTTGGCCTTGTCGCGGCCGGCCAGGGCGTCCTTCAGCCGCTTGGCGAGGTCGGCGAGTTGTTGTGCGGCGGCGGTCAGCTCCTTGTCGACCTGGTGCTGCTTGCCGGTCTGTGACAGCCACCACAGCTCGTAGACGGTCCGCTGCTGCGCGACGGCCGCCAGCGCGGCCTGGTCGCAGGTGTTCTGGGCTTGGTTGAGCGTGGCGAGCGCGCCGCGGGTGGCCTTCGCCGGTTCGGTCTGGTGGCCGTCGCCCGGCCCGTGCGCCCGCCACTGCATGCCGCCCGGGGTGGGCTGGAACCACAGGCGGTGCGTGAGCGAGTCCAGCAGCTCGCGGACCCCCGCGTCGGTGGCGGCCCGCTCCAGCGTGTCCAGGTGGCCGATCTGGAAGGCGTGGAGCAGGTCGGCGGCCGCGGCAGGATTGAAGCCCTGGTTCTGGTCGAGATTGTCCAGCTTGGCGGGCATGTTCTGTTCGAGCAGCGCGGCGGTCGCGTCAGCGGCGTCGTGCCCGACAGCGATCTTCACCGCCCCTGGATCGACCGGATACCCCGGGGCCACCGGCGCCGGGCGTTTGGTGTCGGGGTCCCAGTCCACGGCCAGCACGGTCCCGGCATAGAGCGAGCGCGTCAGCGTCCCTGTGTCGCCGCCGGCCAGCCGCCAGCCGAACACCTCAAGGGCGGTGCCGGAGTGCCGCTCGGCCTGCGGGGTGCCGAAGAAGCCGAGCACCGCGTCGATCTCGGCGGGGTGGAGCACGTCGTGCTCGCTGCCGGCGTGCCAGCCCACCACCAGGTAGCTCAGCCGTCCCGCGGCCAGCGAGGCCGGCTTGGCTCCCTTGACGCCGGTGGCGGCCAGGGGGTCGTGCAGGGAGAAGACGTCCCGGCAGTAGGGCTGGAAGGCGGCGAAGTTCGGCAGCCCGGGGCCGAGCGCGGTCATCGGCCAGTCGAATCCGTGCTGGGCGGGCGGAGTGGACTCGCTCTCCTTCCAGGCGGTGGTGGCCAGGTCGATGTGGCGGCCCATCCACAGTTTCGGCCCGACGGGGGAGGTGGCCTCTTCGTCGTCGTCGGACAGGTAGTCGCTGTGCACCAGCCAGCCGGCGGCGTCCGGATCGGCGGTGACGGCCCGGTCGCGGGGGTGGTGGTAGCGCAGGACCAGCCAGCGGTTGGGCACCTTGGGGAAGCGGATGCGCCCGCCCGTGTCGGCCGCGATGCGGCCGTGCCCCAGCGCGCGGGGCAGGTGCCAGTGCAGGTGCATGCCCCCCTGCTTGTCGAACTTGAAGGCGGGCTGGATCAACGGCACAGGCTCGGGATCGGTGAAGTCGCCCTTGAAGTCCAGCGGGGCCTGGTAGAAGGGGTCCTGGGCGACCGCGTAGTTGACCATCAACGCGTCGACCCGGATCGGCACGATCACCACAGTCGCATCGGTCATGGCCGGATCTCCTTCATTTCTTCGCCGGGATGAAGGTGAGCTGACCGGCGCCGTTGAGCAGTTGCAGGGCCAGCGACGCGGGGGTCAGGGTGTGCTGCAACGGCTTGCCGTCCTCGGTCTTCTGCTCGGCGAGCTTGGCGCTCACCCGGGCCGTGAGGCAGTCGGATCCGCCGCTGGTGACGCGCAGCACCTCGTTGCCCGGTCCCTTCATGCACCCGGCGAGGGACACCAGGGCGTTGGCGATCCCGTCCCCCTGGGCGTAGAAGGCGCCGTCCTTCGTCCGGAAGGGGGTCGGGGCGCGCAGGCCCAGCTCGCCGCCGTCCTTGAGGGTGTCGATGCCGACGCTCACCCCGTGCGGCGGCTCGCGCAGGATGATCTGATCCGGGATGTGGCTGAACAGCAGCTGCAGGACGTCCGGCAGAGGGTGGGAGGCGTGCAGATGGAAGTCCGCGCTCGGAAGGGTGGCGGGCCGGCTGACCTCGACGCTCAGTTTCGGCCAGTCGCGGATCAATGCCGAGCGCACCAGGCAGCCCGCCATGTACGGCGTGCTCGCTCCCCCGGTCAGCTGGTGGTCCAGGGAGGTGATCGCGCCGACGGAACGCGCACCGGCGCCCAGCGCCTCGATCCACTGCCGGTCGACGAAGAAGAACCGTACGCTCTCGGGCGGCAGCATCTCCTGGTGGGCGATCAGATGCCCGAACGGCACCTGCCCCAGCCACCCGTCGGGCCGGGTGAACACCTGCACCAGCTCCCGGTCGTGACCGGCCGTCGCCTGCTCCACGACCGCCCGCGCGAACGCGGCCACCGGATCGCCGTCGCCCTCGCGCACGCCGCCGTCACCGCCGTTCATGTGCGCGACCACGGCGGCGAGCCCGCGGCGGCCGCCGGTGGCGATGCCGTCCCCGGCGGTACGGGGAACATCCAGGTCGTGGTGCTGCCCGCCGCCGGAGTTCAGTCGGGCCGTGATCCCGGTCGCCAGGCCGTGCTGGAGCAGCTTGTCCAGCCTCTGGCGTCCGGTGGAGCCGTTCTCCAGGGGCGGGGTGACCAGCCAGTGCGCGGACCGGGCGGTGTCGGCTCCGGTGTCCATGAGCCAGCCGCGCAACCTGGACAGCACCTTCTCACGTTGCGCGCCGAGGGTCTTCAGCAGCTGCGGGTGGGCGAGCGCGACCAGCTGTCCCAGGGTGTAGGCGCAGGCGTAGCTGACGTCGAAGACGCCCTGCCCGGCCTGGTAGATCAGGGCGGCGTCGGCCGAGGCGAACGGCTGGACGCCGGCGGGCAGCGGTGCGGCGGGCCGGGGGGTGAACGGCCCCCGGTACCAGGCCGGAGTCTGCTCCCCGCTGGGCAGCCGGTAGAGGACCGGTACGTAGCCGTCCCGCAGGCGACCGCCGACCTGGGCCTTGGCCGACGCGGTGGTGGTGGCGCCGCTGTCGTGGCTCGGATACACCCGCAGCAGGTCGTCCTTCTGCGCGGCCAGGTTCTGGGCCAACCCGGCGAAGTCGTGCCCCGGGCCGCCGGGGTCGGAGTTCAGCGTCCACGACCACAGCACCACCAGCCGTACGAACTCGGTGCCGGCGGGCACCTTGTCCTTGCCGCCGCAGAAGGCGTAGCCGGTGAGCCCTTCCAGCGATACAAGGGCGACGGTGTAGCGGGACTTGGTCCGCGGGAAACGGTTGGCCACCAGGACGCTGTGCGCGCCGGGTTCGAGCCCGACCGTCTGCTCCCCCGCGGTGACCTCGCGCACGTACGCGAGCCAGCGCAGCTCGTCGACAGACGGCATCACCTGTTTGAGCGCGTCCAGCCGGACGTCCAGTGTGCGGCACGGCGCGGCGCGCTCGTCGTCGGCGATGTTCAGCGTGGGGAACACGGTCTTGTCGGGGCGGGGCGCGCCGGCGGCCAGCGTGCCGGCGGTACGGGCGCTGACCGCGTCGCCGCTCGCGGGGTCGGCGACCACTTCGGCGTCGGCGAGCAGCAGCAGCGCCAGCCACGGAACGTCCGGCTTGTTGTGCAGGTCCCTGGCCCAGGGCAGCATCCGGCTGGTCGCCACGAGGTGCGGCAGCGTGGTGGCGAAGTCGCCGGACGCGCCCGGCGGGGGATGCACCGCGACGATCTCCGCGGGGTCCAGGGCGAATCTGGGCGCGTCCACCCGCACCGTGCACTCGCCCGCGGGCACATCGGCGACATGTCCCGTCTTGCTGTCATTGATCGACTGGGTGAAGGCGATCGTGTAGGTACCGCCCTCCACCGCTGGCACATAGTTGCTGACGAGGCTGACCTGCGCCTCTTTGGGCGTGGTCATACCAGCACCTCCGGGCGTGCGGTGACGATCGTCGGCGGCTCCTCGTGCGGCGTCCACTGTGGCGGGCCCGCGGACATCAGCGGGTCGGCGTCCAGGTACGACCACGCCCGGCTTCCGTACTCGCCGAGCGCGTCCACCGGCGGCGTGGCCTGATCACCCGGGCGCAGTCCCAGACGCGCCAGCTCGTCGCAGAGCGCCACCCGTTGGGCGGCGGTTGTCTTCAGCCCCTGGCACGCTTCCTGGCGGGCCTTTCCGACGGTGATCACCTGCTGGTCGGAGGTCACCTCGCCCAGCGGCAGCACGCCCACGTTGTCGCCCTCGTGCTCCAGCCGGCTCTTGGGCATGGGGCCCAGCACGTCCCCCGCCCGGGGAGCGGGAACGGTGAGCGTCGCGCCCATCAACCGGTCGGGAAGCAGCTCTTGCCCTGGCCGCACCGGCTCATCGGCCGACTTCAGCGGCTCGCCCCACACACTGACCGGGACGTTCTGACGGACCGGTTCCAGCCGCCAGGCGGAGACGTCCACCAATGAGGTTGTCGTGGTCCCCAACGGCGTGTGGGAGATCGACAGCGTGGCGTCGGAGGCCGCCTGGGAGACGTTCATCGGCCGGATCGAGATCGGGCCGGCCCCTTGCAGCGCCAGCGGCTTGGCGCCGGACGGCGCTTTCGTGCCGATCGCCGAACACGGGACGGGTGATCGGGCGATCACGGCGAACCCGTGCGCGCTCACCCTCGGCACCGCCGCCTTGTCAGGCGGTTTGCCATCGGTGGCGCTCTGCTCCCGCAGCATCCCGTCGACGGGCACGACCTGCAGCTTCTGGTTGCCGAGAGTCCGTTCGTGGAAAGCGGGCCAGTCGAGGTAGCTGGGCTTGGACGGCTTGTCAGCGCCGAAGTGGATGGTGATGTCGGGAACGACCGGCAGCTCCAGTGTGGCCGTGCCGCCCGTGGGCGGCCCCCACACCGTCAGCGACACGTGCAGGTTCAGATCGGGAACGATGGCCACATGCACGACCACGCGGACGCTGATCCCGATGTCGACCAGGAAGTAGAACGGATCCCACTGGATCAGCGCGTTCACGTGCGCTTCCAACGACGCTTCGACCAGGTCGCTGGTGAAGGCCACCTTCAGGTGCCCGCCCACCATCAGCATGCGGGGCGTCACCGCCGCGTAGCAGCCGCCGTTGATGCTGAGCGAGTCGTTCACCTGCCAGTCGAAGCCGATCGGATCCACCTTGGGGTAGTGCTCCGGCACGGCGTAGCCGGGCAGGTAGCCGCCCATCGTGATCACGAAGTCGCCGGCGTGCGGCGACGGCTCCACCCAGGTGGCCACCGCGAACCCGCCCATCAGCCGGCAGCCCGGATCGATCAGGTACGACTCGCTCGGCGCGAGAGCGCCTCTGACCGACAGCTCCCCGGTCGATTTGCGGTAGATCGCGCGCAAGCCGAGCGTCGCCTTGACGTAGGCGGTGCCCTTGAGCGGGAACTGCGCGCGGGCCACCCCCAGCACCACGACCGTCAGATCATCGGGGGCCACCGCCACCCCCACGACCACGTTGGCCTTGACCAGCTCGAAAACGGTGAACTCCAGCCCGGCCGCCAGCCAGATCTCCCCTTGCGCGGGGGTGATCAACGTGCCCAGCTTCTCCAGCGTCTTGGCCGGACCGTCGGCCACCGAGATCACCCCTGAATCGGCGAGCCCGGCGACCAGCGGGAACGTCGCCACCTGTTCGGGAGCATCCGGGATCGCCAGGTGGGAGTTGTAGCCGAACCCGCCCAGGACCCCGGTGATCTCCACCGGGCCTACCGGGATGCGCAGCCCGGCCACCTCTCCGATCACGAACACCGAGGTCGCCCCCGACTGCAACTCGGCGTACATCCCCGCCGCCGCGAACGTGATCTGCGGTGTCTTGATCACCACCAGCCCGCCGATGTACAGCCGCGTCAGCCCTGACTTGTCCTCCATGCGGACCAGGGCGCCGGCGATGGTCACCGGGTCGGCCCGCCAGGCCAGGCCCAGCCCGTCCAGCGTCCCCTCGACCTTGTAGGAGCCCTGCAACTCCACCGCCAACCCGAGGCCCACCGCGTCGAACACCAGGCCGCCCAGCTTCACCGACGCGTCGGCCATCAGCCGCAGACGCTTGCCGCCGAACGCCACCCCCAGCCGGCGCAGCCGAAGCGGCCCCACCTCCGTGTTCACCTCGACCCACCCCGTGGCCGCGACGTCCGCACCGCCCGTCGGCCCGTCGCCGGCCATCAGCGCCGGCGTCCGCTTGCCGCCCTTCGTCGCCCGCGACCGCTTCTTCTTGTCCTTCGTGCCGTCCAGCGACGCCCACACCCCTCGGGCCGCGCCGCCCAGCTCCACCTCGACCCCGGCGGCGACCTTGCCCGTCAACGCCTGCTCGGTGGGAGCCGGAAAACTCCCGGCCTCTCCGGGCACCAGCGCCAGCAGCCCCTGAACGTCGCCGGCCGCGATCTTGCCGGTGTGCGCGCACAGCCCCAGCGCCCGAACCTTCGCCAAGTTCTCCGGAATCCGCGGCCCGAACACCGGCATCTCATGCAGACCCGCCTGCACCTGCACGCCCGCCACCACCAGCGTGGCCCGCTTGCCGCCGCTTTTGGGGACCGCGCTGGCCAGCCCCACCGTCCACGCCCGCCCGGCCACTTCCCCGCCCAGCCGCATCCCCAGCTCTACCGGCCCCTTGCCCGACGGGATCCGGATCAGCAGGCTCGCCTGGGTCAGCGCCGGGACGATCTCCTCAGGCAGCGGTCCCTCCCCTGGCTTCGGCACGATCAGCCTTCCTCGACGCCGGTCAGAAACTGCGCAGCCCCCTGTTGCCGGGTGAACGTGTGCCCGCCTGCGGACGTCGTCCCGATCGTGTAGGCGGTCTCGGTGAATCCGTTCTCGGCCTTGGAGTACAGCCGGGTGATCCGGATCCCGGACCCGCTGGACTCGCCCTCGGGCGTGTCGAAACCGCGGAAGGCCGCCTGCACCTCGCCTTGCCCCTGCGGCAGATCGAGCGGACCGGCGGCTTTGCCCTCGTCCAACTTCCACACCCAGTACGCCGGCTTGCCGGCTGAGGTCCCGAACAGCAGCACGTGGTCGGGGTGCTCGGTCTCGCACGCCCCTGACACGGTCGCCAGCTCCGACTGCTGCAAGACGTTCTCCGTGCGTCGCGGCTCGACGTTCCGCTCCGGATGCCACGACACCCGTGTCAGGTTCCCGGCCGAGCCCACGAGGCCGTGCACCTCGAACGAGCCGGCCGGCTTCATGTAGCAGTCGAGCGGGGCCGGCCCGAGCTTCCCCTCGAGGTGCGGCCACAGTGTCGGATACGGCACCGCGGCCGCGTCCGCTGTTTGGCACTGGCCGTCCCGATCCGGGTAGTTGGTGCGCGACTGTCCGCTCTTCGGATCCTGGAAAACACACCGCACCATCGCGCCGAAAAACAGGTAAACACGCGGTACCTCGTCTTCGCCGCGAAAAGCGAACACCGCGTCCGGGCACTCGGCCATGTCCTCACCTCCCAGCGGAAATCCGATGCCGTCCTTCCCGCCCGCCGGCCATCATCACCCCTGGAACGTGCAAACAACCGCCATTTCGCAAGGGGCGGTCAATGGGCGAGAGGCGGTGTCAACCGGACGAGGACAGGGAACGTGCCTCATCTGGAAGGCAACACCTACTCTGGACAGCATCGAATCCCCAGCCGCGCCGACATATCAGGGGCGACGGTCCCGCTGGGGCATGCCACGTCTTGACCGCACTTACAATCTTGGCCGGCGACAGGTCATGAGCATCGCACCCCAGGACGCCAAGAGCTCCTCCTAACCCGACGTGAGCGGAGACATCCGCCTACAGAATCGAGGAAAGCGCCGTGGACGGGCACGCAGACATCCAGTTCAAGAGCGGCGCGAAAATACCGCTGGACATCGTCACCCAGGACTCAGGCTTCATCCAGCAGCGGGGTGAGGGGGCCGCTGTCAAACTGTCCGACCTGCTGGACTGGGTGGCGAAGAACTGTGGAGGACATGCGCTGCCCGAGGACCTGCTCGCGCAGACCATAGACCAACTTGACGTCATCATCGAGGTGACCCAGAAGTCCACGTCGTACGATTTCATGGCCGTACAAAACGCCGAGATGAGCGAACTGCCCCTCGCTCTCAGATCCGTCAAAATCATGTACGTGACCAACCCGGAGCTGTTCGTGCTACGCGCCACTGTGTATGTGAAAGTTGAAACAGGGGGAACCGGCCACAAACTCGAATTCATCGGCCAATTGCAACAGAGCGCGTCAGGCTGGCAGCTCGAAGCAGATTGGGAGGCCGACGGCGGCCATGGCGGAATCAGCTTGACGGACTTGGCCAAGGCGTTCGGCGTGACGTAGGAGCGGCAGCGCGCTGTGCGACCTGTGGCCGACCGCCTGACGCCAACGCCGGATGACGCGGGACAGAGCCCGCCTGACACGAGATCTCTGCGGGAGGTCCTCGGTTGTGTGGAAGTGCTGAGAACGGACGAAAGCCGGGGAGATTTGTGAGAAGAAGGAATGTGGCCGCGGCCCTCGTGGTGGCCGGCCTGCTGGGATCGTCCGCATGGGCCCTGACGGCCGCTTTCACCATGCCCCCTCGCGGATCCATCCCTGTATCAGCAGTCTTGCCGCACTGGCCCGTGGCGACGACCACGGACGGTGCCTGGCAATTCACGACCGACACGGGCCAAAACGTTGAGGTGCGCAAGGATTCCCTGGCCGCGGGCAGCCAGGCGGAGGTGCACCGAGGTTGGATCAAGTCGACCAAGACCGCGGTGGCCGTGAAAATCTTCAACGACCCCGATGAACAGAAGAAGGAAGCCGACAAAATGGTCGCCATGGGCGAGTACAAGGCGGTCATCCACTACATCGACAAGGGGACATCGCCCGCCGGAAGGAAATTCGTGATATACGAGCTGGCCCGCGAGTCCCTTCGAGATGCGTTGCAGAACGAGATTCAACAGCCGCTGGCAGAACGAGTCGGCTGGGCACGCGACATTTTGGCGGCCACACAATTTATTCGACTCAATCTTGTCAGACACGGGGATTTCATCGCCCCTAATGTGCTCCTCGTACGCGAACGCATTGGAAAAGAGCAGGGATGCACTCGTGCCAAGCTCGCCGACTTCGGAAAATGGAAAAAGCTGGAGACCGACGACGTTGTCGACGTGGAGGCGGCCATCGCGCTGAGCGTCAGCGTCATCGCTAAAAAGGAGTACGCTCCCGACCGGCTTTTCAGCGACGACGCGCTAAGAGGCGTGGTGGAGAAGCAGATCGACGAGGCGTTCAAAGGCCACGCCAAGACGGGTGATGCATTCAAGCAATTCATCAGGGACTACCGGCAGCCGCCCGCCTCGAACACGACTGACGACATGTGGCACAACGATACCGTCATGGTCGAGAGATTCAACGAACTGGCTGGCGACCTGCTTGCGCAAAAGGGAGTGTGCCCCGCCCCCTAGTCCAGGCGGCCACGAACATGTCGAGCTCACCATCATGGCCCTGGCCAGCAAACTGGGCGACTGGATGGGTTTGGGCATGTGTGCTGCGCGGCGCTCCTGGCCGGAGCCAGGAGCAGGTCCATCCGGTCTGGCGCATCGGTCTGCCCCCGGCGAGCCGCTGATGAGGTCGTCGAGTGCCGTGGTGTTCCCCTGGCCACGGTCGGTGATGTGCACCTGGCTGCCTCGTCTGAACCCGAGTGCCCCACTCTCGTACACCCACGTGGGTAAATGTCTTCGACTGCGGCTTCGTCCACGCCGGCGTGCCGATCCACTACGTCCTAAGCCGGGCTGGGCGGGAGCAGAGCCGGTCACACTGCGCACCCTGCAGTGAGATGACGATGGCGCGCGATCAAGAGTCTTCTCAGGGCCAACGGCTGTCCGCCTGTTCCTCGACCCCGGGGTCGTCACGGAGGTCGGCGCATCCAGCGGGCGAAGTCCTGGCCGGTGAGGACGCGAAACTCCCGGCTCACGCCCGTGGCGTCCCCCTCGCCGGCACGACGCAGCACTTCCACGATGACGCCGATGATGGCTCTCGCGTGCAGGGGCAGGCGCTGTGCGGCGTCGAAGGCTTCGAACAAGGGAGCGGTCGCCTCCCGGAAACGCGCGTCGTCGACCAGGACCTGGCCCAGAGTGGTGAGGCTCTCGACAAAGTGGTGCAGGTAGGCGGCGACTGGCGGCGACCAGCTCCCGGTAGAGGGCGACGGCTTCCTGGCTGAGCCGTACCGCCTCGGCGCGCCGCCCCAGGGCGGACAGCAGGGACGCGTGGTTGCTGAGCGCGGCGGCCAGTCGGGGGAGGTGGGCGGCGCGCTCGAGCGCCGTCAGCTCGCGGGTGAGGCCGACGGCCTCCTCGCTGAGCGGCACCGCTTCGTACCGCCGCCCCGCCCCTGACAGCAGCACCGAGTGATTGATCAGCGAGGCGACCAGGTCGGGCAGGAAGGCGGCCGGGACGAGCGCCACCAGCTCCCGGCGCAGGCGCACGGCCTCCGCGCTGACGGGCGCCGCGTCGTCCCGCCGCCCCAGCTGGGCCAGCAGGAGCGCGTGGTTGCTGAGCGCGGTGGCCAGCTCGCGGGTGAGGCCGACGGCCTCCTGGCTGACCGGCATCGCCGCCGCGCAACGCCCCACCTCCAGCAGCAGGGCTGCCTGGTCACCCAGTGAGGCGGCCAGATGGGGCAGGTGGGCGGCGCGGTTGCCCGCCACCAGCCCCCGGAGCAGGTCCACGGCCTGTTGGTTGAGCGGGATCGCCTCTTCGTGCCGCCCCAGGTCCGCCAGCAGGGCCGCATGGTTGTTGAGCGAGCCGGCCAGATCGGGCAGATGCGCGGCGTGGTCGAGCGTCACCAGCTCCTGCAAGGTGCTGACTGCTTCCTCGCTGAGCGGCACCGCCGCATCGCGCTTCCCCACCGCCGACAGATGAGCCGCCTGGTCGTTCAGCGAGGCGGCCAGGGCGGCCAGGTGGGCGGCGCGGTCGGACGCCACCAGCTCGCGGCGCAGGCGCAGGGCCTCCTTGCCGACCCGTACGGCCTCGCGCCGCCGCCCCGCCTCCGCCAGCCGGGCCGCGTGGTTGTTCAGCGTGAGTGCCAGGTCGGGCAGGTGGGCGGCACGGTCGGCCCTGGCCGATCTGCTCCGCAGCCGGACGGCTTCCTCGCTGAGCCGTAACGCCTCATCCCGCAGCCCCATCTCAGCCAGCAGGGCCGCCTGGTCGTTCACCGAGGCAGCCAGATTGAGCAGGTGGGCGGAGCGCCTGTTCCTGGCGAGCCGGCGCAAGATCTCGGTGGCCTGCCGGTTCTCCTCCAGAGCCCGGGCGTGGAGGCCCGCGTGGGCCAGGCGCCTGGCCAGGGTGTTGTGGACGCGGGCACGTCCAGCGGCGTCTGTGCGGACGGCCAGCTGACGCTCGGCCAGTCGCCCGCCGAGCGCGGCGATGCCGGCGTCCAGGTCGATGTTTCGGTGGGCGGGGAAGCAGGACTCGATGGCCTCCAGCAGTCCGAGGTCGAGGTGGTCGTGGCCGGCCAGGGCGGTCAAGGCGGCGCTGCCCGCGGCCATGGCCAGCTGGGGATCGCGGCGCAGCAGGGGGTACAGGTGGCGGACGCCGAGGTGCGGCCAGCGTCGGGCGGGCCTCGGCCAGGAAGGTGATCGCGCGGGGCGTCCAGTCAGGCGGCTCCCGTTCGCTGTCGCGGGCGAGCAGGAAGCCGGTCGTGGACGCGGCCCAGGGCTGCGCGGGATAGTCGGCTGTGTGGCCGGGCATGGTCAGGGCGAGGAAGTCCTCGGCGAGCCGGTCGGGAGCCAGCGGTTCCAGCACTGTGGGCCGGGCCGGGTCGGCCGGGGGATAGCACAGGCTGTGGTCGGCGAGGGCCCGCTCGGCCGGGAGCGGCACCCGCATGGATCTCACCAGGGCGGCGCCCGCGGGTGCGGGGAGGGGGCCGGTCAGTACCGCGGTGAACACCAAGCGGTTCATCACCTCCGACGGCGTCTGGTACGCGCGCCCGGCCGGGTCGAGGTCGTGGGCCGCGTCCCCACGCAGCCGCGCCCATTGCAGGTGCTCGCGGTTCAGCAGATAGACCGTCAGCCCGGTCAGGTCGCTGGGGGAGGTGGCACCGTTGACGTGGGCGTCGACCGCGACCAGAGCGGCCATGTGCAGGGCCAGGGTCAACCCGAACGCGGGATCGTCCAGCGGGCCGGGAGGGCCGACGGCGTTAGGGTCCGCGAGCCCGTAGCGGGCGGCGAAGCCGTCCCTGGCGGCGCGGAACATCTCCCCGCGCGGCCCGAGCCCGCCCGGGAGGTCCCCCAGCAGCTGCGTCGAGGTCTCGCCCCGGACCTCGGTAAGGGCAGCGCGAACCGCCGGCCAGGCATCGGCGCTGCGGGCGAGCAGCAGCACCCGGGCACGGACATCGCCGCGATGCAGCAGGGCATTGCTGAACAGCCAGGTCAGATGCGTCAACGGCCACTGGTCGGCGTAGTCGATGATCAGCAGCAGGCCTGCGACGCCGTCCGCGCGGAGGTCCTGGCTGCCTGGCGCGAGCTGCACCTGCCCCGGCCCCTGGACCGCGGTGACCACTAGCCAGCCCGCTTCGAGCGACTCCTCGGCAAGCTGCCGCGCGAGCCGCGTCTTGCCTTGTCCGCCTGGCCCGTACAGCCATCGGGCGGACAGGCGTGGCGGGCTGTCCCGCCATCGGTGCAGATTCGCCAGTTCGTCGGCGCGGCCGGTGAATCCCACGATGGCGAAGCGCGCGTTCAGCAGGCGGCTGGGTATCCGCCTCAGCCAGTGGAGGTCGGCTTCCTGGGGTGGTTCCCACTTCCTCAGCAGGTACAGGGGGACGTTGTCGCCGAACACGTGGATATCCGCACCGATGACTCCGTAGGCGAAGCCGTTGACGGCTGTGACGTTCTGCGTGACCGGCTGCCGATCGTCGTCCATCAGGCGTCCTCGTCGCCGGGCGGGAGCTGAGAGCCGGCCAGCGGCCGGGCGGCATGGTGGTGGTTGATCACGTTGCCGAACATCGCGCCCTGAGCAGTCGCTCCCGGCGCCGACGCGGTGATGTTCTGCACGGGGCCGTCGCCCGAGGAAACAGTGCCGTTGTCGTCACCGGCGACGGCGGTCGAACGCTCCTCGGAGGGCGTGGTGCCCGCTATCTCGCCGCCGCTGCCGTTCCGGTCGGCGAGACGTTCATACAGCGCTACCGCCAGCGCCGCGATCCCGACGAACAGGCCGATCACGCTGGCCATCTTGTCGGCCTTGTCCAGCCCCTCCGCGGCGAGATAAACACCCAGCCCGGCCAGGACGAGCACCCCGACTACGATTCCACCCCACATCCGCGCGCGTCTGGACATGACAACATCCTCAGCCCACTCGGAGGATGACACAAGGCGCGGCTCCGGCGGGCAGCGCCCGGGGTGGCGGATCTCGGATCGGGTGGTACAGAATGTCCGCCGGCTCCTGGGCCCTCTGCCTGCGGGATGGTGGCAGGGTCAGTGCTGCCAGCGGGCCGGGGTCGTGCTCGGCGAGCGCGGCGGCGATGGCTTCGGTGCTGGGCTGGACGTAGATGCTCAGGGTGCGCAGGCTCCGGTGGGTGTTGGGGTTGGCGGTGCGCGCTGTGGCGAGGAAAGTGTCGAGGGCGCGGTGGCCAGCGCGGCGCCTAAGGCCGTCAAGTGGCCTGCTTGTCTTACGTGCCTGACAAGATCACGCCACGTTGAGCTGGGGGAAGAACTGCGAACCCAAGATGACCGTCGGAACCCGCAGGACGCCATCGGGGTTCTCCGTCGGCGATGAGGCTTCTTCGGCCAGCGCTGCCTGCCTGACGCTTCATGGCGCCGCCCGACAGCGTGATCGGTGTCGATAGCCTTAGCTGGGGGTGGAGACCCAGGGCACCGCGCCGGGCGCTGTTGCCATGCAGTCCTGGCCAGCGGAATCCGCGGGAACGTGTCAGTGAGGCTTGAGAAGCGTGCTCAGCTTCCGCTTGCCTCTGGCGGTCAGGTTACACGGCACATTCCAGCCCTCCACTCTCCCATTACTTCTAGTAGTCAGATGACTACTTTTAGTTACTATGGGGTTGGACCTGTTCTCCTTGCAGGGAAAGCGACCCCCATGACACCCCAATCCACGACCGACGCGACCGTCACCACAGCAGCCACGGCAGGCGGCGGCATGCGTCCGCGCCTACTTGCCGATGTGCGCTTCGTCGCCGTCAAGGACGGCGTATACATGCAAAGCGATCTGGATGCATGCACGCTCACCGGGCAGCACAGCCATGCCTGGCTGACGCAGCTCGCGCCGCTCCTGACCGGCGAGCACACCATGGAGGAACTGACCGCCTCGCTGCCGGCCCCATCGGCCCAGATGGTGAAACGTTTGGTGGAGGTGCTGGTCGAGCGTCGTTTCGTGGTTGACGCGGGCCGAGATCAGCCGCACACTCTTACCCTGCACGAGCTGGCCGTCTACGCGCCGGAACTCTCCTTCATCCGGTACGGCTTCGACGCGGCCGAAGCCCGCTTCGAAGTGCTGAGGCAGGCCACGATCGCGCTGGTGGGCACCGGCCGGGTGCTGGCCGCGCTGGTGGAGGCCGGCCTTGGGTCAGGTTGGCGGCAGGTGTGCACGGTAGGTGCCGCGAGTGGGGAGCTGGCCGGCGCCATCGCCCGCGGACGCCGCGACGAGGCCCAGTCGGTACGGGCGTGCGCCCAGATCCCGGACGGAGCCGACGTCGTGCTGCAGGTGTATGACGGCCAGCACGCGGAGGGCTTGCTGCGGGTCAGTCGGCTGTGCGCGGAACGCCGGATCGCACTGGGACAGCTGTGGGTCAGGAAGACCGAGGGCTGGCTGTCACTGGTCTCGGCGAAGGCGGGCACGTCCGCCTCGACTTGGCGGCGCCTGACCGAGCCGCCAGGCCGGCGGGGCGAGGCGCCGGACGCGGAGGACGTCGACTGGCTGACCGGGGCGGTGCCGGCGGTGCTGGCCACGCAACTGGCGCTGTCGTGTTTCGAGCACCTGACGGGCATGGCCTGTCCGGTCGATCGTCTGGCGTTGACCTGCGTCGATCTGCGGACGCTGGACACGCGCCGGCATCGCGTGCATCCGCTGACGGTCACCGCCGGTTCTCGCCGGATGGGCGAGTCCCCGCGAGAGGCGCCGTTGACTGGTGAGGAGTTGCTGAAGCGCAGCAGCGACTACATCGATCCCCGCACCGGGGTGCTGGGCGAGGTGGACGAGGGTGATCTGGCTCAGGTGCCGCTGGCGGTGTGCCGGGCGCGTGTGTCCGACCCGAACGGGGTGCTTGGGCCCGGAGCGATGCCAGAGGTGATCGGCTGGGGACGAGACCCTACGTCGGCGCGGCTGCGTGCGGTGCTGGCCGGACTGGCCACCTATCAGGCGCTGCTCGCAGAACGGAAGGCGAGCGCGCCGTATCGCGCTCCGGTAGGAGTGGCTGCGGGCCTGTCCTGGCGGCAGGCGGTCACCGCCGGCCTGACTCAGCAGTGCCAGGCTCTGCTGGGCGGGAGCGACCGCGCTACCCACCCCCTCGTCGCACCGCTGGACGATCCGGAGATCGCCCGCCTGCTCGCGCTGCTGCAAGCGGCCCAGGAGCCGGCAGCGCTGCGGGATCTGACAGCTGTGTTGGGCGTGCCTGCCTACACCGCGGGCTCGGCGGCGCCGGCGTGCGCCGCCACCCCGCAGGTGGCGATGCGCCGGGCGCTGGAACATCTACTGCTGACCTGGCAAGCGCGCACCAACAACCAGCCCTGCTACTCCGAACCGGTCGCGCTGTGGCCCGATGACGATGACAGCGACGATTGCGGCGACGATGACGGCGCTGTCGAAAGGCTCACGAGGGCGCTGACCGCGGTGGGACGGCCGCCGACCGCCCTACCACTGCGCGCGGACGCCGAAGTGGCGCGGCTGCTCCCGCACGTGGTGCGGGTGGTGTGCGATGAGTGAGACGCAGGCCGCTGTCACGCATGGGCTGCGTGCGATGCTGGAGCAGGTCCCTGCGCCGGACGGCACGTTTGTCGTGCTGGCCGACGGCGGCGACGACGACCGGTACTCCCTGGCGCGGGCGCACGCCCGCGAGCACGGTCTGACCTGGTTGCCGGTACGGGCCGAGAGCGGCTGGGTGCTGATCGGTCCGGCCGTGACGGCGGGGATACCGGGTTGCCCGGCCTGCCTGGGCCGGCGGCGCGACCGCAACCGATCCGACGCCACCGCCCGCCGCGCCCTGGCCGAACAGCATGAGCCTCGGCACGTCAGCGACCGGCTGCTGCCCGTGGTGTCATCGGTGATCGCCACGCTGGTCGCCGCCGAGCTCGGCAACGGATTCGGCCGGACGCATGGGGGTGTGCTGAGGGTGTCGGTCACCGGCGCGGCCGTCACCCATCATCGGCTGGCGGCCGACCCGTTGTGCCCGGACTGCGCTCAGCGGCCCGAGGACAGGCCCCACACCTTCGACCTGGGGCCCGCGCCCAAACCCGGCCTCGGCACGTTCCGCATCCGTCCGCTCCCTGCCGACCTTGAAGGACGCTTCGTCGATGCCGAGACCGGGCTGATCGCCTCGCTGGGCAGGGCCGGCCAGGGCAACATCCCCACGGCTGTCGCCCGGCGCGATCCCGGACGCGAGGGCGACGAGAGCCGACACGGCTACGGTCGCGCCCTGGACTTCGCCTCCGCCCGACGGATGGCGATCCTCGAAGCGCTGGAACGCCACGCCACTACGTTGCCCCGCGACCGCAAACCTGTTCGCGCGGCCTACGCCGACATCATCGATCACGCGCTGGACCCGCGCACTCTGGGACTGTATCCCGACGCCTGGTACGACCGGCCCGGCTTCGGCTTCGCCCGCTTCGACCCCGACCAGCCGGTCCGCTGGGTGTGGGGGTTCTCCTTCCGCGAGCGGCGGCCGGTGCTGGTGCCGCTGACCTTCGCCTTCTACGGCGCGGCGACCGAGGCAGAGCCCGGCTGGGCGTATGAGTGTTCCAACGGCGCCGCGCTCGGCGGCTGCCTGGCCGAGGCGATCTTCTACGGGTTGCTGGAGGTCGCCGAGCGTGATGCCTTCCTGATGACCTGGTACGGCCGGTTGCCCGTTCCCAAGGTCGATCTGGACACGGCCGCCGACCGGCGCATCCCGATGCTGGCGGCCAAGGCCCGTCAGGACTGCGGGTACGAGCTGATGGCGTTCGCGATGCCGATGGAACAGCGCGTCCCGGCCTTCTGGGCGATGGCCGTCGATGCCGTCGGCGGGCCGGGCCGGCCCTACGTGTTGTGCGCAGCGGGCGCTCACCCCGACCCCGAGCAGGCGCTACATTCGGCGCTGTTGGAGCTGCTGCCCTCGATCGCGCCCCTCGGCGACCGCTACGACGAACGCGCGGCGGCGGCTCTGCTGGCCGACGGCGACCTGGTCCGGGAGATGGAGCAGCACCGGCAGTTGTCCTGCCATCCCGGCGCCTACGAGCGGCTGGAGTTTCTGCCCGCCCGCGCCTCCGGCCGACCGCTGGCAGATCTGGCCGAGCCCTGGCCATCACACACCGACCTCGCCGAGGACCTGGCCGAGCTGGTGGGCCGTTACCTGGCCACCGGCCTGGATGTGGTCGCGGTCGACACCACCTTCCCTCAGCTGCGGGAAGGCGGCCTGGCCGCCGCCAAGGTGCTGGTGCCCGGCACCCTGTCGATGACCTTCGGCCACCGCTACCGCCGCATCCACGGCCTGCCGCGGACGCTGACCGTGCCGCGCCTGCTCGGCTACCGCGACCGTGACCTGCTCCCCGAGGAGCTCAACCCCTACCCGCACCCTTTCCCATGAGCAGCAAACCCGCCCCGGGCGAGGCGACCCGCCGCTACCTGAAGGCCCTCGATGACCGCGAGCCGGCCCCGATCGACTGGAGCGCGGCACCGGCCCCCTACAAGCGCTACCTCACAGCCGCCCGGATCGCCCTGACCGACGGCGATCGGATCGGGGACCTGCTACGCGGCCTGCTCGGCCTGACCCGCATCTGCTGGAGCCACCCCTACGACGAGACCGGCGCGTTCGTCTCCGGCCGCATCAGGGCCTATCCGTCCCGGCCCGCCCCTTCCGGCGGGGCGCTGTACCCCATCGAGGCGTATGCGGCGACCGGCCGCGCTTTGTACCACTACGACGTGGTCCACCACGCCCTGGAGGTCGTCGTCGAAGGCGATCACCGCCGTCGCCTCACGCCGCCGAGCACGGTCCCTGATCTGGTGGTGGCGCTGACGGCGGTGTTCTGGCGTACCGGCTTCAAGTACGGAGATTACGCCTACCGCGTGCAATGCCAGGAGGTCGGGGTGCTCGCCGCCCAAGCGCACGCGCTGGCCGGCCGACTGGGACTGCGCGCCGCCGTCCACCTGGACGTCGACGGCCTGGCCGCCGACCGACTGCTGGATCTCGACCCAGCCGCGGAGGGCACGCTGGCCCTGCTCACCTTCTCCGGACCGCACGCCGCCTCCCCCACCGGTGGTCCTCCCGGCAGCGGCCGCCCTGCCCCCGCCGATCCGCCCCCGCCGGTCGCCACCCGGCTGCCGTACCTGACGGCCTTGCACGCGGCCACCCGACGCCGCCCCCGAACACGCGGCCCTACCAGCCCTTCCCTCCCGCCTGAGCCGGCAGGGTCGGCCATGCGGCTGCCCGCCGTACGGCCGGTCCGCCTGGCCGACGGCATCCCCTTCCGTGCTTCTCCCCTCAACGGTTTCCGGCCCGCCCGCCTGCCACTGCACGAGCTGGCCCAGATTCTGGCCAGTCCCTGGACCGACCACCCCGGCGAAGACCTGGATGCGGGCGCGGTCGCCCCTTACCTGCTGATGCTGCGCGTCACCGGTTCTCCGCCCGGCCTCTACCGCTACCAGCCTGAACGGCACATCCTTCACCAGGTCGCCGATGCCGAAGCGATCATCGCCATCTCCGGCGGCCCTCTCCAGCCCAATACCCGGGCTGCGCTACGCACCGCCGCCGCCGCGCTCATCACGGTCGGTGACCCGCTCGCCGGAGCCGGCCGGTTCGGCGACCTGTGGTACCGGATTCAGCAGGCCGAGATCGGCTTTGTACTCCACCGCGCCACCCTGGCCGCGCACGCCCTTGGTCTGACCGCCCGCATCCACTCCGACGCCACCAACCCCGCCACCGACACCGCGCTCGGACTGAGCGCGACCCCGTGGCGATCCCTGGGCTGCCTGCTCCTGGGAGCGCCCCGCGTAGACGGGCCGACGCGGCATGCGCCGGTCTCACCGGTACAGGACCACCCGGCCCTGTGCCAACCGACAGGGCACCAGTCGTGCCCGTGAGGAGAACACTCACCATGTCCGAACGCATCCGCAACCTCAGCGAGCTGCCCATCGAGACGATCGACGTCCAGCCTGCAGACAGCATCGAGGCCCTGACCAGCGGTCACGGCATGACCGAGATCGCGGCCTCCTGCAACTCCGGCAACAGTTACAGCTGCACCGGCCGTCGTCTGCCGGAGGACGACGCCTGACCGGTAGCCACGACAAGCGGGCAGGCCCGGCGCGTGCCGGGCCTGCCCCTCCAACCGGAAGGAACGCCCTCATGGCATCAGGGCCGGGCGAGACCTTCGGCGTCCGGGTGGCGGGCCTGGCCGTCAACACCCTGCAAGAGCTGCGCTTCCCGCGCACCTGGGCAGCGGTGGACGAACTCACCGCCCAGGACGCCTGGCTGGCCGCTGAAGGCGAGTCCCTGTCGCAGGCGTTGTACGACGTCATCGGCCGCAACCGACAACCCGGCGCGAAACCGCTGCTGGTAGCGCTGCGCCGCGCCGTCTACACCGGCCGGCCCGTCCACGGCCTGGACATCCTACGGACCGTCCTGCCGGACGACGTCGCGCACCGCATCGACCTGTGGCGGCATCGACGGGCACGGCGGGAAGCCCTGGCGGCTTGCCTGCCTGAGGTGCTCGCCACCGAACTGAGGGACAGGACCGAGACGCTGCGCAGACTGGCCGCCGATGAGGGGTTCCGGCACGGCCTGCTGTTCTCCAGCCTCACGCTGTCAGCACAGCTGTCGAAGTGGCTCGACGACCCGGGCGCGCTCCCGGGGCGCCCTGCTCTGATCCGGCTGTCGCGGTACCTGGCCCGAGTCGCGACCAAGACCAGCCCCTATGCCACCTTCACCCTCAGCGGCCTGGGCCGCTGGTCCGCCGGCGGCTCGGCGGTGAGTGTCCCTCGCGAGCTGTCGGGCGAGATCGTCGCGGAACTGGACCAGGCCGTGGTGCGGCGGTTGTGGGGGGCACTGGCCCGCCGGCCGGAGCTGCGTGCCGCGGTGGGCGTACGCGTCAATCCCAGCTTGGCCGAGCATGAGGGACGGCTGTGGTTCCTGGGGGCGGGCCCGCACGAACCGCTGACCAGCGTGCCGCCCGTGCCGGCCCTGGAGGATCTGCTGGCGGGCGTGCGCGACCTGTCCGATCCCACGGTTGCCGCCGTGGACAGGTTGGCCGGCGCGCCGGAACCGGTAGACCGGCTGCTGGAGGCCGGGCTGCTGGAGCGGCGGCCCCCGTACACCGACCAGGCCGCCGATCCCCTCGGCGACCTGCTGGCCTGGCTGCGGCGCAGCCTGCCCGCCGACACCCCCGACCGGTCCTACCTGCTGGCCACGCTGGACGAACTCCACCGGCTGCTGCACGCCCCCGCCGGCCGGCCCGACGTGCGCCGCCGCGCCGTCGAACGGATGCGCGAACTGGCCAGCAACGCGCTGGAACACCTCGGAACGGCCGGGCCGGTCGGCAAAACCCTGTGCCTGGACACCGCGGTCTCCCCCCGCCACCTGGCGATCTGCAGCCGCCCAGCCTGGCAGCCGGTCCTGGGCGACCTGCAGCTGCTGCGCCGGCTGTGCGCGGTGTTCGACCCCGATGGCCCGATCAAGGCGGCTGCCGCCGACTTCTTCCTTTGCCACTTCGGCGAACCGGTGCCCTTCATGCGCCTGTACCAAGCGGCCCACGCCTTCGGCGCTGAGCTGCGAGCCCTGCTCCACGGCCAGGACACACCGCGGCGAACCGCGCACGCGGCACTGCGACGGCAGACCTGGGAGGCCCTGTACGGCGGCCCGCAGGACATCCAAGGCGTGATCGTGGTCGATGGCACGCTGATCGGCAAGCTCACCGCGACCTGGCCGGACCACCTGCGTGCGCCGGACTCGATCTGCTGCTACGGCCAGGCCGTGTCCGCCCCGGACGGGATCGGGCTGGCCCTTAACACCGTCTACTCCGGCTACGGCCGCCACACCGGCCGCATCCGGCACCTCCTCGGACGCGCCGGCGACGCCATCTATCCCGTGCTGGAATGCCGGGGCGCCTTCGGCACGAACCTCAACCTGCGACCCGCCGCTGCCACCGGCATCGACTACCCCTTCACCAGCAGCGACGCCGGCACGCTTTTGACCGACCTGTGGGTGTCGCACGACGCCGCGAGCGGACGGCTGGTTCTGACGGATGAATCCGAGCAGCGCCTGCATCCGATGCACACGGGAATGAGCAGCGAGCTGATGCTGCCGCCCGCCTGGATGTTCCTGATCCGCGTCTTCGGCGAGCCGCCGATCGCCATGCCGCTACGGCACTGGCCCAGCACGTCCACCGGTCCGGTCGCCCACCGGCCGCGGCTGCAGATCGGCCGTGTCGTCCTGACCCGTGCCGCGTGGCGCATGCGCGCCAACGCCTTCCCCGTACCCGAGGGAGGCGAGGGCGAGGCCGCCTACCTGCTCCGGCTGGCCCGCTGGCTGGCCGACCACCGCATACCCCGCTGCTTCTTCGCCCGCCTCACCCCAGCGCGGGCCGGGCGGGCCGCCAGCAAATACCGCAAGCCGCTGTATGTAGACGTGCGCCACCACTTCCTGTTGCTGTCGCTGACCCGCTCCCTTCGTGACCCCGATGACGTGCTCGTCCTGGAAGAAGCCCTGCCCCACCCCGCCGACGCGCCCCGCTACGGCGCCCACGGCCGCCGGGTCACCGAGTACGTCTTCGAGGTGGGCGCATGACCACAGGGTCCGGCCGTACGCGCTGGATCAGCGCGCACCTCTTCCACGCCGGCAACCTCGACACGCTCCTGACCCGCCTGCTCGCCCCACTGGTGGCCGACCTGGACCTGACCGGCTCGTTCTTCTTCCTGCGCTACTGGGAAGGCGGCCCGCACCTGCGCCTGCGACTACGGCCCGCCGATCCCGGCCACGCCGAACAGGTCACCCGTGAACTCACGCGCAGGTCACACTCCTACCTGGCCGCCTATCCCTCACACCGCGCCCTCACCGCCGATCAGTACCGCATTCTGGCCCCACGGCTGGCCGGCGGTGAACGACTCCCCACCCATGACCCCAGCCTGCACCCCAACGACACCATCGAGTTCATCGCCTATCAGCCCGAACACCACGCCTACGGCGACGCCACCTGTATGGCCGCCGTCGAAACTCACTTCACCACCTCCAGCCGCCTCGCCCTGGACATGCTCACCGCCCACCCCGAACCCGCCCGGCGCGCCGCGATCGCCCTGGCCGCCGTCACGCTCACTCTGGCCGCCTGCGCCACCGACCCGAGCGGCTTCAGCCCCGCCGCTCTGCCCGCCACCGTCCATGACCACTTCCAGACACGCCGCGACGACCTGCTCCGGCAGACCCGCTCCCTGTGGTCGGCCGAGCCCGGCGGCGTTCTGGGCGCCTGGCACCAGTCCGTCGCCACGCTGCGCCAGGCGCTGCTCGACGGCCATTGCGCCCGGGACGCCGGGTCTCCTCTGGGCTTCCTCGCCCGTGCCGCACCCCCCGAAGAGCGCGCGATCACCGCGGTGCTCCTGCGCTGCACCCATCTGCTCAACAATCGGCTCGGCCTCAGCTCCACCACTGAACACCACATCGCTCTGCTGGCCGCGCACGCTCTGTCCACCCTGCACCAGACTGGAGACCTGCCATGACCGCACAACCGGCGCCCCAGCCGCCCCCCACCCAGTGGCACTCGGCACACATCTACTACTACGAGCCCGACAAGACCGACCTGCTCCTGGACGGCATTCGTCCCCTGCTCAACCGGCTCCACCCCCTGGTGACCGGCGCGCACGTGCTCCGGCACTGGCGCCAGGGCCCTCACCTGCGGCTCAACATCCGCACAGACGCGCACACCTGGGTTCGCACCGTGCAGCCCGCGATCGACGAGAGCATCGGCGCCTACCTGGCCGCGCGCCCCTCCACTGCCCGCCTGGACCAGCGCTCACTGCTGGCCCAGCACAGATTCCTTGCCGAACGCGAGAACGAGCACGGGCCGCTCATCCCCTTCCACCCCGACAACAGCATCCAGTACGCCCCCTTCGACGACCGGCTGCACGTCCTGACCGACCCCGAGGCGGTCGACCTGATCAACGCTTTCTACACCGACAGCACTCCACTGCTGTTTCAGATGCTGGAGCACGCTCGCGCCGGCCACGACCGCCTCGAACTGATCGCGCTGGGCCTGATGCTGGCCAACTCGGTCACCCTCGTGCCGCCCATCACCGATAGCTTCGTCTCCTACCGCTCCCACTCCGAAGGCTTCATCGCCCAATGCGCCGACCCCGAAGCCACCCGCGCCCGCTTCGACGCCCACTACGACGCACACCGCGACCGGTTCACGGCAAGGGTCCGCGCGATCATGGGCACCCTTGACGGCCGCGCGGCCCAGCCGGTGCCCTTCGTCCGCGAGTGGGCCGGCCTCATGGCTGCCTACCGCGACCGCGCCACCCCGCTCATCGCCCAAGGCAAACTCATCCGGCCGCTCGTCTACAACGAGAACGAAGCCGCCCGCAATCCCGCCGAGATACACCGCCTGATGTTCGGCAACCGGGCCTTTCACCGGAGCGTGTTCGAACCTCCCCGGTTCAGCTGCTACCGCCTGCTGATCAACTACACCTACCTGCAGATCACCCGGCTCGGCCTCACCCCGCCCGAGCGCATGCGCCTGTGCCACCTGGCCGCCAATGCCATTGAAGAGGTCTACAACGTCAACGCCCTCGACGCGATCCGCCACACGGTCGCCGCCCACCCCAACCCCTGACCAGCAGCCCTCATGGCGACGTCCGTTGCACAGAGGCAACCACCCGCGCCGGCTACGGCCCGCCCCCTGTCCCGCTTGCATCGCTTTCACCGACCCGCACCGCCACGTGATCGGTGAGGACGAGCAGTCACCCGGCGATGGCCTGCTCGGGTGGGATGCCGTCATCCTCTTGGGTGCCCAGGCCATCAGGCGGCCTCCTCGCCTTTACGTGCCTGACAAGATCACATCGCTCTGAGCTGCGGGAAGGGCTGCGAACCCAGATGACCATCGCCGCCTCACTGTGCAAAGGTGTTCAGGCGACGGGCTCGATGCGGCTCCGGGCGTGCCGGCCTTTGTTACAGATGCTGACGATCAGCTGGTAGGCAATGGCTTCCCGGGAGAAACCGAGGTCCGAGTCCAACCCTCCCCCTGAACTGATCACCACAACCTGCGATCGCCACCGGCCCGCATTCCCGTGCCGTCTGAGCAGCCGGCTCAACGGGGAGAAAGTGTGCCGTCCGCTCTAGCATCCTCATCCCGTGGTAGGGCGTGTAGGGGTTGTTGCAGTAGTACTGGCGGCGGTTGGCAGGGCGGCGTGGGGAGGGAGTGGGCGTGCCACCTGCGAGCTGGCATTCGCTCCGCGTGACGGTTGTGGGCCGTAGGTTGACACTCCAGCCGTTGTCCTTGCCGCCCTCGCAGCGCATCGTGTCGCCGAAGATGGCGGGGAGCCCGCCGGCGTTGCGGCAGCGCATGGTGGCCCAGATGTAGAGAGGTTCGAGGCAGGGAATGTCGGCGGCGGCCAGGATGACGGCGGCCAGGCGCCGGAAGAGGATGAGGCCGGGCCCGGACGCTTGACGGGTAAGCCGCGGTCAGTCCACCGAATCCTGTGCCAGAACGTCGAGGTGCAGATCCGCTAGGGACTTTTGCACGAAAGGCAGCAACTCTTGGGCGTGGGAGACCCGAGGATCAAACATAGCGGAGACAACCATGCTGTCCTCGTCGTAGCTGAAAACGACCATCGCGGAGCTTCCACGACCCAAGGGGGGACAGACGAAGATGTTACGGCCACCCGGAAAAGTGTGGCTATGCCCCAACACGCTGACGTTAAGCCGTTGACTGGAGTCTTGAAGGAAAACAGGCATGACAGCCCTCAGAATCGGCCAGGTTACCGCAGAGGGGATGTGGTAGGAGTCTCGAAATATTTGGCGTTGCCGGGCGATTTTGTCGACGCCCGTTTGGCGGACGATGCTCGTCAGTCGCTTGACAGGCGATGCTTCCCCACAGGGAAGGGTGATGGGCAGAAAGCCCGCATGGTTTCCCAGCGTGATGTGATGGCGCGTGCCGAGTATGCTCACCGGCAGGCCGACAACTAGCTCTCGCTTGTCGTGAGCCGATTCTGTCCATCGTTGCGGGTGCCATTCCCGTAGCGCGCCCGCAAGGATGGCACAGCTGATCTGCGGTATGGAGGCTCCTGTGCGACGTGCGATGTCGCGAAACGGCGCCATGTCCAGGCTAAGAATGTGCAGGCAGCGACCAGAAGAGGCGTCTGTGCGGCTGGCATGCCATGTCGGCGACGCAGCGGACAGCCGTGTGAGATCGCCTACAAGAGACCGCAATGTTTGGACCAGAGGAGGTCGTGAGTCGGGCGGTGGCGGCGGCGTAGGACTTGGCAACGTCCGATTAGCAGTCAGAGCCCGGACAGTGTTGACCATCGCCAGGCCGTCCTGGAACATGTGATGTGTTGCATAGCACAACAGGTGTTCATGGTCGGCATAGCCGTGCAGGACCATGAATTTCCATAGCGGCCGGTCACGCGGGAGTGGTCGACGGGCAGCGATGTCGGCCACTGCCTGGTGAGGGCTCTGCCCTGGCGCTATGCGGTGGAGTTCCACATGTTGAGCCGGGTCAAAGGCAGGATCAGGGATCCAGTGCGTACGGCGTCCGGCCCCATGGAGCCGGTAGGTCAGGGCCGGTGCACGGGTCACCGCTTGCGTGACGAGATCCCGCAAATGCTCCAGAGAAGGTGGAGGGCCATCCATCTGGGCGCCGAATCCCATGTACAGGCGCCACTCCTCCGCGAGACCGGAAACGATCTGAAAATGCCGGTCGGTCACATTCAGCGGTATCGCATTCTCAGGGTAAGTCTGATTTCCGGATTTGCTTTCACTCACAGGCGGTGACTGTATCACCTGGAAGGCCCAGGCGAAAGGGGAGGTCTAGATTGTCCAATCGACGACCATCAAACCCATTTACCCGGACCTATTGTCCCCAGGTTGCGTTCACGACACCGGGGCCTGGCGGGGCTTGGCCTGTAGGCTGGCCGAGCAATCTCCCGAATCTGACGTGTTCCGCTGCTGGAAAGTTCCAGTACATGCTCTGCCGTGGCAGTATGCGGTGTCCTGCGGCGACAGGAAAGCCGCGACGACAATCTCGCATTTGACGATTTTGCGACGCGAGAGTACCGGCGGTACACATGAAAGTCGCACGAGTGGGTGCGGCATGGCCCGTCTCACGATCGAGGAATCGTCAGGCGGTAAGTCAGGTTCTTCCATCACCATATGGCTCGGGCTGAAGGCGCGGCTATGCACTATGAGAACTAGGTTGAGCTGGGGCTGGAAGACATATTCTCATGACGATCGCGCGTGATGAATGTATATGACCCTCCGTCCTCTCCTCCCACCGCGCCACCCGTCGAATAGGCCGTCGGCATCTGTATGGGCAGCGCCGCTGCACCGCCGGCGATCGTTCTCGGGCGCGCCCAGGCATGGCGGCGCGGGTGGTGCCGGCGAGAACCGGGCGAGGTTGTCTCGCGCACAGATCGGATCTGCTTCACCTCACTCATCGGCAAGCTGAGGTGATGAATCGGGATCGTACGTGTCGCGCCCCCGGTTTGATGGTCGCGTGAGGTTGGGGGGTGGAAGGGTCGTTGAAACATCACGACCGCGGGGGCGTGACCGTCGGGGTGTGTCAGCGCGCTGTCGGGTCGGCCAGGGTGACCACCAGTTGGCGCGGCCGGCCAGGCGCATGACAGCAGGCACCAGCAGCGCGCGGATGAGGGTGGCGTCCAGCATGACGGCGAGGGCCAGGCCGACGCCGACCATTTTGAGCAGTGTCAGGCCGGAGGTGGCCAGTGCCGCCATGACGAGGGCGAAGATGAGGGCGGCGGAGGTGAACAGGCGGCCGGTGTGCTGCAACCCTAGGGCGACGGCAGCGGCGGTGTCGCCGGTGCGTCGGTATTCCTCGGTGATGCGGGCCAGCAGGAATATCTCGTAGTCCATCGAAAGACCGAAGGCGATACAGAAGATCGTGCTGGGGATGAGGACCTCGATGCTGCCCGTCACGGTGAAGTCGCCGACCAGCCAGCGCAGATGGCCGTCCTGGAAGACATATACCAGGACGCCGAAGGTGGCGGTAAGGCTGAGCGCGTTCATCAGCAGCGCTTTGAACGCGAGGACCATGCTGCCGGTCAGGGCGGTGACCAGGGCGAAGGTGACCATGGCCACGAGCATGAGGGCGCGGGGCAGCATCTTTCCCAGGCTGTCGCGGGTGTCAGCCAGGTTGGCGCCTGGGCCGCCGATCAACGCCGGGACCGGCGAAGGGAGCCGGCGCAACTGCCGCACCAATTCACTGTTGGCGACGGAGTATGGCTCGTATGCGGGGGTGACTATCAGGTAAGAGTCGCCGGTGGTCGAGGTGGCCGCTGGTCGCGGTGCGCGCTGGGTGAGGGTGCCTTGCTGGTAGGAGCCGGCGGCGGTTTCCACGTGTACGACTCCTGGTACGGCTGACACTCGGCGGGCGTAGTCGTGCAGGGAAGCGGTGTAGGCGCTGATCTCAGGCGCGATCGGCAAGCCGGGCAGGACGATGGTGGTGGGTGCGATGCCGCCGATGCCGCCGAAGGCATGCCGCAGTTGCTCGGCCGCCTGGGCGGCGGGGACCTGCGGTGGCAGGTTCCGGTCGTCCATGGTGGCGAGGCGGACGTCGGTGAAGGGGATGGCGAGAGCGAGCAGGAGCAGGGTGGTGGGGATGGCCACGGCCAGGGGCCGACGCATGACAGCGGTGGCGCCGACGTACCACCAGTGCCCAGCCGCCCGGCCGGCCGGGGGGGTGCGCCCGGCTCGCCACGGGCCGGGCATGGGGAGGCTGTTGACGCGCTCGCCGAGCAGGAGGAGTACGGCAGGCAGCACGAGCAGGCTCGCGGCCGCGGCCGCGACGGTGATGGTGATTCCGCCGTAGGCGAGTGAGCGTTGCAGGGTGAACGGGAACAGCAGCAGCGCGGTCATCGACAAGGCGACGGTGGCCGCCGAGTAGGCCATGGCCCGGCCCGTGGTGCGCATGGTGAGCGCGATTGCGGGCTGGGGTGACAGGCCGCGGGCGAGTTCCTCGCGAAAACGGGTGACGATGAAGAGACTGAAGTCGACTGCGAGCGCGAAGCCGAGTGCGGTAACGATGCTCAGGGCGAACACCGAGACGTCGGTGACCT
The DNA here is from genome assembly GCF_053596455.1 of Nonomuraea sp. NPDC001699. Lineage (NCBI taxonomy): Bacteria > Bacillati > Actinomycetota > Actinomycetes > Streptosporangiales > Streptosporangiaceae > Nonomuraea > Nonomuraea sp. NPDC001699. The sequence continues at coordinate 671,348 of NZ_JBSFGF010000003.1, forward strand.
CGGTCAGCAGACGCAACACCGCCATGGTGGCGGTGACGGCCAGGGCTCCGACGAGTATGGGCAGCAGGGCTGCCACGACCCCGCCGAAGACTACGAGCAGAATGACCAGGGTGATGGGGGCTGCGATGAGTTCGGCTGTGCGCAGGTCGTTCTCGCTGCGTTCCTGATTCGCGGCCTGGATCGGGGCCTTACCGGTCACGCTGAGAGTCAGGTGTTCGTAGCCGCCGGTCAGGTCGGTGGCGAGTTGGCGGGCTGTGGCTGCGCGACGGGCCTGATCGCCCGTCAGAGCGACCAGGATGAGGGCGCTTCGGCCGTCACGGCTGTGCATTTGTGGCGAGCGGTCGTCCCAGTAGGAGCTGACGTGGGACACGCCGGCGGCGTGCCTCAGCGCGGTCGTCAGCCGCGCGCCGGTGGCGGCGCTGACCGCGGAGTCGACGGACTTCTCATCGCGGGCGATCACTACTAGGTCAGGGTTCCCGGCTTCATAGGCTTGGTGGAACAACTCGTCTGCACGGGCGGACGGGGCGCCGATGGGCGCGGTGTTTCCGAGGACCAGCCGATCGGAAACGTCGTGACCGAGCAACAGCGCCGCGACGAACCCGGCCGCGGTCAGCCAGAGCACGGTGTGTGCGATCGCCGCTGGGCGCATGCGGGTACTCCTTATGAGGGTGTCGGGTGAGGTGCGCGACGACGGCATCGACACGCCTGGCCGCGGCCATGTAGCAGAGAAACTGCAAGGTCAGCGGCACCGTGAGATGGGGTAGCCGGCCGGATGCTGTGCTGGCCGCCCGGCACCGGCAGGGCGGGCGTGTTCATTCAGGTGCTGAGGCAGGCGTCGTGGGTGGGCGTTGCGCGGGGATGAGTTCGAGCCGGCGACCTGCCGCTTGACAGGCGTCGGTGATGCGGTCGAGTTGGAGGTCGGAGTGCGCCGCAGTAACGCTGATGCGGATGAGAGCTCGCCCGTTCGGGACCGCCGGGGGGATCATGGCGTTGGTGAAGACTCCTTCGTTCAGGAGCTCCTTCCATAGGCGCAGGCAGAGCAGCGGGTCTCCCACGTGTACCGGGATGGTCGGTGTGCTGCCAGGCCCGGTGTCGAAGCCGAGGTCGGTGAGATCGGCGCGCAGGCGGCGCGCGGAAGCTAGGACGGCAAGGCGGCGTTCGGACTCGGTTCGGATGATGCCCAGCGCGGCGTGCGCAGCGGCGGTGCACGCCGGTGGCAGCGACGCCGAGAACACCGCTGCCCGCGCGTGCAGCCGCAGATGGTCGATGACATGCCGGGGGCCGGCCACAGCGCCGCCGAGGGTGCCAAAGCATTTGGAGAACGTCAGCGTCTGGACATCGACGGCGTCCAGCACGCCAAGGTGCTCGGCCGCGCCTTTGCCGCTCGCGCCGAGCAGCCCCACGTCGTGCGCGCCGTCCACGATAAGGCGAGCTCCGTGCCGGTCGGCGATGCGCGCCAGCGATGGCAGGTCGCCCAGGTCGCCATCGGTGGAGAACATGCCCTCCGTCATGATGAGACGCCCCCGGTCCTGGTCTGCGGTCTCTAGCTGGTCGTTGAGCTGGGCGACGTCGTTGTGGCGGAAGCGCCGCAGTTCGGCCTGGCCCAGGCGGGCGGCGTCCAGTAGTGACGCGTGGACGTGCTTGTCGGCGAACAGGATGTCGTCGGCGGCGAGTAGAGCACTGAGAGCGAGGTTGGCCTGGTAGCCGGTGGTGACCACCAGGGCGGCTTCCTGATGCAGGAAGTCGGCGAGATCGGCCTCAAGGTCCTCATGCAGCGCCAGCGTGCCGTTGCTGGGCCGAGAGCCGGAGTTTCCCGCGCCGAGGCGGGTGGTCGCGGCGACAGCCGCAGCCTTGAGCCGGGGGTCATTCGACAGGGCCAGGTAGTCGTTGGAGCCGGCCATGAGTACCGGCTTGCCGTCCATGACAGCTTCGCCATCAGCCAGCCGTTCGGAGATGGGGTGGTAGTAGGGGAAGAACCCTGAGTCGAGGGCGAAGCGCACATCGGGGCGAGGCTGGCACTTGCTGAAGGCGTCCGACATCGGCTGGCTCACTTCCTGTGGCGGACGAGTGGTGACTGCCGCGGAACTCGGCCACAGCGACTCACTCTTGACGGTTACTCAGCGTGTTGTAGAAGAGATCTTGAGAGACGCCTTACCGGGTCGGGAAGCAACTTTACCTTGATTTTACTTAACGACCGTCACGCTGAGTAATCTCATCGGCATACTGAGGTCGCACCTCACGCGCCGTTGTAACGCTGTGAAGCCCCGCCGGCTCCATTCCCGCTCCTCCTGCTATCCCCAAGGACGTTCGACGTGACCGACGAGACGATCTTCGACGAGCTGCGCCACCTCTGTGCCACGATCCTGTACGCCGACCCCGCCAGCATCACCCTCGACACCGACCTGTACTCCGATTTGGAGGCCGACAGCTTGGACCTGGCCGAGGTCTTCGCGGCGATCGAGAGGAAATTCGGACAGGCCTTGGATGCCCCCGCCCTCGCGCAGGTGCGCACCGTGGCCGACGCCGTGGAGCTTGTCCGGGCCAGGCTCGACCGCCGGCACACACTGCCGACCGCACCATGAACGCGCGTACCCGGGTTGCCGTCACCGGGATGGGTGTGCGCACACCCGCCGGACACCATCTCAATGACTTCTGGGACACGCTGGTGACGGGTCGCTCCACCGCGCGCACCATCCCTTCCCTCCTCATCGACGATCTGCCAGTGACCTTCGCCTGCCAGGTGAACGATCCGGGGTGGGAGGAGCACGTCAGCCCCAGGCACGCGCACCGCATGGACCGCGCCACCTTGCTGGCCTTCTGCGCAGCCGCCGACGCTGTCACCGACGCCGGCGGCCTGCACCCTCTACCAGAGCGCCGAGCGGTCGTAACTGGGACTTCGCTGGGCGGAAACCATGCAAGAGAGCAGTCACTGTTGCTGGGGACCGCCCCCCAAGGCGCTCCCACGCCGCTAACGGTGCCGATGGCGATGCACAACGCGGCGGCCGCCTGGATCACCATGGGCCACCAGATCTCGGGGCAGAGCATGACGATCTCCACCGCCTGCGCCTCAGGCGGCCACGCCATCGGCGAAGGCTTGCGGCTGATCCGGGACGGCTCAGCCGACGTCGTCATAGCAGGCGGCGCAGAGGCATGTCTGTCCCCCAATGTCTTGCTGTGCTTTCACCGATGCAGAGCCCTGTCCACCCGCTCCAGCGACCCCGAGCGCGCTTCGCGCCCCTTCGACGTCGGCCGCGACGGATTCGTCATGGGTGAAGGAGCCGCCTTTGTGGTGCTGGAACGGCTCGACGATGCACTACGGCGCGGGGCTCGCATCTATGCCGAACTGGCCGGCTACGGCCGCACCTCCGATGCCTACCATCTGACGATGCCGCACCCGGACGGCGACGGCGCCGAACGGTGTATGCGCCAAGCCTTGGCCGACGCCCGGCTCTCTCCCGGCGAGGTGACCCACGTCAACGCCCATGGCACCAGCACCCAGCTCAACGACCTAGCCGAGGCCCAAGCCATCTCTCGCGTCTTTGGCCCGCAGCAGGTGCCCGTCACCTCCACCAAGAGCATCACCGGCCACGCACTTGGCGCGGCCGGGGCGATCGAGGCCGTCGTCACCGCGCTCACCCTCATCAAGCGAACCGTTCATCCCACGGCCAACCTGCAGACGCTCGATCCGCGTTGCGACATCGACGTGCCAAGCTCCCCACGCCCGCTGGCCCCGGGCGCCGTCGTGTCCAACTCCTTCGCCTTCGGCGGCCATAACGCCAGCCTTGTCCTCATCCCGTACGGCCGCTGACCACACATCGCTGACAAGGGTGTCTTCAATTGCTCAACCACCGTCCCGCCATGCACACGATCCGGCGTGTGCGCACGCGCCGTGAGTTGAAGGAGTTCATCGAACTGCCTCATCGCCTGTATCGCAACGATCCCAACTTTGTGCCGCCCCTGCGTAACGAGTGCCACAACCTCCTGAATCGCAAACGCAACCCCTTCTTCGCCTACGGTCAGGCCGAGTTGTTCATCGCCTGCAGAGACGGGCGGGTTGTGGGCCGCGTAGCCGCGATCCACAACCCCCGCCATAACGCTACGCACCAGGCACGCGACGGCTTCTTCGGCCAGTTCGAGTGTGTCGACGACCCGGCCATCGCCCGCGACCTCATCGAGGCCACCGCCGCCTGGCTGCGGCAGCACGACCTGGACACCATGATCGGACCGGTCAACTTCACCACCAACGATGAATGCGGCCTCTTGGTAGACGGCTTCGATACCGCTCCGGCGATCATGATGCCCTACAACCCCGTCTACTATCCCGCCCTGCTGGAGACTTCCGGACTGACCAAAATCAAAGACCTGTGGGTTTGGGAGCGCGGATCACAGCCGCCGGAAGAGAGACTGTTGCGCATCGCCACTCACGTCCAGCGGCGAAGTCAACTCACCGTCCGATCCATCAAGCTACGAGACTTCGACGCCGAGGCAGCCCGCATCAAGCACGTCTACGACGTCGCTTGGCAGCACAACTGGGGCTTTACGCCAATGACCGACAAGGAATACGCCGCGCTCGCACACCGGCTCCGCAAAATCGCCGACCCACGGCTGATCCTGTTGGCCGAAAGCGAGGGCGAACCGGTCGCCGTCCTCCTTGTCCTGCCTGACATCAATCAGGCCCTGCCCGCCGCGCGTGGCCGCCTGACGACTTACGGACTGCCGATCGGACTCCTTCGCTTGGCCAGAGCCGCCCGCCGCATCAATCGCCTCCGTGTTGTCCTGCTCGGCGTTGTCCCGAGCTTCCAGCAACGCGGCATCGAAACCCTGCTCGTCATCCGAGCGATCGAGGCCATGCGGGCTGCCGGATACCACGGCGGCGTGGAGCTTGGCTGGACGCTCGAAGACAACGACGCCATCAATCGATACCTGCTAGCAAGCCGCTATTCCCGGTCCAAGACCTGTCGCATCTACCAACGAAGCCTATGACGCACACCCGCCTGCGTTTTCTGGTCACCGGCGCTACAGGCTTCATCGGCAACCGCTTGACCCAGATGCTGCTCGCCCGCGGAGACACGGTCATCGCGCTCGCCCGTCCGTCGCCACGAGCGCGGACATTGCGCGAACGCGGTGTCGAAGTGATCGAGGGAGACCTGACTACCGGCCGCGGCCTGGCCGAAGCAGTTGTCCATGTCGACCGGGTGATCCATCTGGCCGGCCTCGTCAAGGCGCGCACTCCCGTCGACTTCTGGAAGGTCAACCAACACGGCACCGCCCGACTCGCCCAGGCACTGGCCGCGCTGTCGCACCCGCCCCGTCTCGTTGTCTGCTCTTCCCTGGCCGCCGCAGGCCCGGCGGCCGGATCAGGCGGTCACAGCGTGGGTGGGCCGGTATCTCAGTACGGCTCCAGCAAGCTCGCCGGCGAGCAAGCGGTCCGCGACTACGCCGACCGCCTCCAAGCGGTCATCGTGCGGCCGGGTATCGTCTACGGCCCCCAAGAGCCGGCGCTGCTGCCCACGCTGATTCCCATGATCCAACGCGGTGTGGTGGTCAAGGCGGGTTTCGGCCCACGCCGCTACTGCCTGCTGCACGTCGACGACCTGTGCACCGCCCTGCTGACCGCCAGCGAGCGCGGGACTCCTCTCTCAAGGGATGACCCGCACGTAGGCGTCTACCCCGTCTGTGACGGACGCTCCTACGACTGGACGGAGATTTGCGCCCTCGTCGCCGACGCGCTGGGCCGCAGAGCGCCCCTCATCATCCCGGTCCCTATGATGGCCGTCCATGCCGCGGCCAGCCTGACCGAACTCATTGCGCGAACACGGCAGCAGGTGCCGGTGTTCAACCGCGACAAGGCCCGGGAAATGCGCTGTGCCTCCTGGGTCTGCCCGCCCGAGCGCATCGACGTGACCGCGCGGGAACTCGGCTATACCCCGAGTATTCCCCTTATGCATGGCCTGGCCTCGGTCATCACCGATGAGGCGTGCCCGGCATAGCCGCGCTCGTCGACGCCCATCCCACACTGCTGATGCAACGATCCTGTACATCGGCCGGGTAGCAACGGAAAGGCGTCGACCTACTGCTCCGCGCATTCCCTCAGCTTGTTCTTTGTCCTCCGGATCGTTCTGTTGAGCGGTGTGGTTTCGTTCGGGTGTAACAGCAACGTTTGTCGACGAGACTCGGCAACACCCCCTGATCGTCGGGTTGTCGTGTTGATGAGTTTCAGCAACACCCAGGGGCTTGCGGTGGGAGTATCGGATTTGTCACCCACCGTGAGGGGCCTCGGATGGTGCGGCAGTCCAAGACCGAGCTCTACGCTGCGATCCGACGCGACGTGCGAGGCGGGATGTCGATCCGGGCCGCGATGCGCAAGCACTCGGTGTCTTATCCCACGGTGACCAAGGCGCTGGCGTCGGCCTGGCCCCAACCGCGTAAGAAGCCGCCGGCGCGGCCGACCCGGCTAGACCACTACAAAGCGTTGATCGACGCCATGCTGCTGGCGGACTTGGACGCTCCTCGAAAGCAGCGCCACACCGCCAAGAGGATTTTCGACCGACTCGTCGACGAGCACGACGCGATGGACGTCTCCTACGGAATCGTACGCAGATACGTCGCCGAGAGGCGCCCGCAGATTCGCATCGAAGCCGGTCGCGGGCCGGTGGAGGCGTTCATCCCGCAGAGTCACCGCCCTGGCGCCGAGGCGGAGGTGGACTTCGGTGACGTGACGGTGCGCCTGGCCGGGGAGCAGGTGACCTGCTACCTGTTCAGCCTGCGTCTGTCCTACTCCGGCAAGGCGGTGCACCGCGTCTTCGTCTCCTGCGGCCAGGAGGCGTTCTTCGAGGGCCACGTCCACGCGCTGAACGTGCTGGGCGGGGTGCCCTTCGGCAAGATTCGCTACGACAACCTCAAGGCCGCGGTCGCCCGGATCCTGGGCTTCGCCCGCCAGCGGGTGGAGACCGAACGCTGGACAGCGTTTCGCTCCCACTACGGCATCGAAGGCTTCTACTGCCGGCCCGGCATCGAGGGCGCGCACGAAAAGGGCGGAGTGGAGGGCCAAATCGGCTGGTTTCGCCGCAACCACTTCGTCCCGGTGCCCGAGGTCGCCTCCCTGGCCGAGCTGAACGCGATGGTCGAGCGTTGGGATGAGGAAGATGAGGCCCGACGGATCCGCTCCCGCCCACGCACCATCGGTGAGTACTTCGCCATTGAACGGGAACTGCTCAAGCCGCTGCCGGACGAACCGTTCGAGACAGGCCGGCACTTCGCGCTGCGAGTGGACCGTCAT
>NZ_JBSFGF010000004.1:0-264205 GCF_053596455.1 Nonomuraea sp. NPDC001699
CTTCCGATCTGGCGCGCCGCCGTACCCCCGGCCCTCCGCCCGCCCGCCGTCCGGGCGTGCGGCCTGGGGGCCGGTCCCGGACGGCGGCGGGACACCGGGCCGGGCACCGCACGCCAGCCCCGCCGTACCAACCGAACGCACCGACCGGGGTTGCCGCGGCGCCGCACAGATGCAGCCCTACGATCGCCACTGCATGGCTATGTCGCCGCACATGGTCGGGGGCGATCGGAGGTCCAGGGCTTCGTACCTCAGCCCTGCCCCATCGGGCACCATGACTGATGGCCTCTGAGTTGCGGGTGCATCGGCGTGGCCCTGGGGCCGCGTCCCGGTCATTGAACTATCCGTTCGGCGCCTTTGGTAGGCAGTGAAAGTTTTCAGCAACTAAGGTTCGACGAGATGCGAAGTTACCTCGCCGAGAGAGGATAACCGCCGCATCTTGCGCATCGAAACCCGCATTATGCAGCCAGGCTGATTCCAGCATGTGTAGGGCAAGCTCCGTGCCTACCCGAAGCGCCCTGGAATCGAAGACATAGTCACGAGCTTCTGGCAAGCCGTGAGCAATGATATTGCGTAGCCGAGCTACTCGATGGGGCCAATCAGTCTCCGAGCACAAGATGTCTAGAGATGGCGCAAAAAGCTTAGCTAGGCGTCGCAGTCGTGCTTCGAGCGAGGGATCTGTTAACCTTTGCAGTCGAGTGTTTACCTTTTTGCGCTCCTTGTTGCTAAATCCCGCTTGACTCAACGCCCTAAGGACTTTGTCTGCAAAAGCGACTCCTAACTTGCCTCCGTCGTACACATCAGGAGACAGTAGGCGATCAAGGGCTTCCACGGCTTGAACCGCACTCATGAAACGAGCGAGAGGCCACTTGTTGTCAGGGTGTAGAAGTGTCGCCCAAAGCTCCACGACGTATTCCCATTTGGCGACTGTCTCATAGATTAGTGGGCATTGCCTCTCCCAATCCATCTCCTGGAGTGTGAACAACACTTCGTGCCCGTAAACCGGTCTTGGGGCCCCAGAGCCTGCTGCGGAGCGTGATCGAACCTTCAGCCAGAGTTCACTCGGATGCCTGATGTTGTCAAGGTCCCACTCGCGGTTGGTGATTGATAGGGACTTCACTCCTCCTGGCCTGCCGGTAGCCATCGTGATCAGCACTTCTAACGGCAATATCCAGTCCTTCATGAAGTCTTCAATAGGGACAGACGCATCAAGGATGATTTCAAACTGACATCCGGAGTGAAGGGTTATCTCAGATCCGGCATTATCCGATATACCAGATAAATCTCTGATGCTGACCGTGCCTCCAGGCACTGCAGCTGAGACTGGCTCGCTTGGCGTATGAATGTAGCCACCGACAGGAGGGCTCTGCTGGCACAGAATCGGTGCAAAGCTGACCCACTTAGACCAATCCTGTTGTCCATGAAATTCGATTCGTGCATTACTAATCGCTAGTTGTTCGCGCGACAGCCACGCACCCTCAATGGCTAGCCAAGGCGAGTAATTGATAATTGCTAGCGGGCCTATTCCGGTCTGCCCCCCTGAGCGTCGACTGTTATACAGAGTGATCTTACTGCAGTTGTATGCTCTGCCATATAGCAGTTCGTGGGTCCTGTCGTCGTCCAAAAGTGGCCTGGCGTCCTTGCGTAAGCTTTTGAACAAGGTGGCACGAGCTGCTCCAGTGTCGAGAATTTCATATAGCCCTGGAACTTCGTGGGTGTCCGCCATCTCAGGCAGCCACCACTCCGCAGGGCGACGATCGCCAGGCTTGAGTTGGGGCACAGCTCGCTCCAAGTCGTCTGCGTAGTAAGGACGAGGTGGTGCTCCAATTTGTGTCTTGCAAGCACACACTGCTCCGAGAGCGACACTCTACGACGCTCGGCGCAGCTAGCGGTACAGGGTGGACCGGATCGCCGGAGCCAGCTAGCGCCGATCACCGCTGTACAGCTATGGCTCTAGCAGAGATGGCGAGCCCCGGCAGAACTCGGCGGACGTTCATGGGCGACGCAGGAGCAGTAAGGCGACCTCCCGGCAACTCTATGGGCGGCTGGCTACGCCGTTCAGGGTGCGGTGTTGGTACTGAGATTGATCTCTAGCTGGCTGTGGCGGCGTCACCTGAGGGCGGTGCTCCGCGCCGCCTCGCGGTCCGTCGCCCGCTGGCAGCTGGGCACATGGGGCCGGTAGCTGAGCTGGCAAGGGCATTGGTACTGATTGCTATCGCGAGCGATTTGAAGTTGGCAAGCGGGACAACCCCAAGGCCTACACTGGAGTCCATGGATATTCGGCAGAAGGTCATCCAGCAGGGCATAGCGAACGACACGGCTTGGGTTGGTCGACTAGCTGCTGACTTCCGTCACCCTAGTCGCGTTGAATGCGTCGGACTATTCTCCCTCTGCGTGATGCCGTACATCGCACTTTTTGTTCACGAGTCGTATGCGAAGCTAGCCAAGGCTGACCCGGTGATTGCGGCGCATGTGTCAGCTGACTTCAAGGAGATCGTGGCGCGTTCCCGCCACAGTCTGAAGCTTTTCGAGGACACCAAGCGTGGCATTGATGGGCAACTCGACTACTTCCGCGACGAGATTCTTGCGACGCATACTGAGTATTTCACTGGTAATGCGCCACAGCTGTTCCGATTCCTTGAGACCGATCTTGGCCTGTTTTCCTACGCTTCGCGACTCATCTCGACGACTCACGCCGCAAACTTCCATCTCGGCCTGTCGCCACGTGACACGCTAGCAATGACGGGTCAAGAGATCAGGGCATTTTCCCAGCAATACGGCCGTTACTTTGGATGGCTGGGCGCCCAGATTCCTGCCGAGGGCGGGGGTACATTCTTTAGTCAAATCGACCCACGGAAAATGGGTAAGATTGGCGACGACGTGCGTTCCGCCGACTATTACAGCCGAGGTTTCGATGGCCCCAGTGGTCAGGATCTCAATGCCCTTCTAACGGTGTTTCGCTGCATGGTTAACTTCGTAAGCGCAGTCATCTCATTGCCTGACGCTAATGGAACATTTGATTATACGGAGTTTAAAATCAGATTCCTGACCCTTTATCAGGTTCTTGGGAGTCTGCAAATCCTGCGCCTCGACGAGAGGTACTCGCTTACGCCTCGGTCGTCCCAGGTCCTGCAGGAAATTCTCGACACACCTGTCACGCAGGCGATCATGAATCGAAGCGCCAAGCCTTTCCGTAACACCCTGATGCATTACAACCTTGACTCGCGCATCGACCTATCGAAGGTCGACCTCAATGACCCGGTGTTTGGCCTTGCGCCAGTCTACTTTCCCTCCTGCAACGACCTCGCCGATCTGAACGAGCTCGTCGAACAGGCACTGGCAAGCACCTCGGAGGCCATGGACGAGTGGGCCAGACCAGGAGGCTCCACGTAATACTCCTGCTGTGTGGCATTGCTATCGGTGTGGCCAGAGGACGCTGCCGCCCTGCTACGTAGGGAGCCGTGCCCGTTAGATCGGCGATCATCGGGCGATGAGAGCACAAGTGCCGGCCTTCCGATGGCCAGACCTCGAACTCGGACGATGCATCGACTACCCTGCCTATGCCTGTGAGCTGCTGGAGATGTACGTCGGCCCGCAGGAAGAGCCGGGCGAGGAACGGTTCCAGCTCACCGTCTCAGCCCATCGGCTCTTGCCGCTCAACTGCGACAGCACCCCTTTCCATCGGCCGCCATTGGCTCTTCGTACCCGAGCTGCGTCCCCCGAGGTGGCCAAGTGGCTGAGCGACCGGATAGCAGTACAGGAGGTTCCGACGTCGACTGAACTCGCCGAGAAGATTGGCCGGGTCGGAGAGTGGGAGTTCGAAGACTACGACGGTTGACGCCCTTGAGGCGGGTTGCAGTTCGGGTTGCGGTTCACCGCTGTCCCATGCCGTTCCAGATGGTCCGATCAAGCGCGTTGGTCCAGATGGAGCCGATCGGAACGGTCGAGCTCCGAGCTGCTAATGCGGTTTGGTGGCAACACCATCCGGGGTTCAAATCCCCGATCCTCCGCAGCTGAAAGGCCCTTCCCCGATCTTCGGGGAAGGGCCTTTCGAACTTTCCGGGTGTCTTGGTTGCAGTTCTGGTTGCAACGGGCACCTTCAACCGTCCGCTGCGACCCCGGGCGCCGCGCCGACCTTTCGGTCTTTCAGCTCAGGATGATGGGGTTGGTGAGCGCCGCCATGTGTTCGTCGGGATGACGCACCTCTATGCGGACGAAGGCTGATTCCTCCGCGTTGGTCTGCCACTCCAGGACGCCTGATCCATTGCCCGGCAATGCTGCGCGGTGCACCGTCCCTCGATCGGTGTGAAAGCTGACGGTGCCGGACGGCACACCACGGACGTCCACCCGGACCACAGCAGGTCCGCCGTGGGTATCCAGCCGCTCCCCGATGCCGGCACTGCCATCACCAGCAGAGACCTGGAGCGACAGCTCAACCGTGGCCGATTCGGCGATCCAGCTCCGGCCGGCACGGATGCCGGCGAGGACTGCGTCAGCACTCAATTCCTCGGCCAGCACGATGGTGTGCGGTCTGCCGATCTGGCCCTCCAGATGGGCATCGCTGTTGCCCATCGCCGGTCGCCACCGTCCACGGCGGATGTCGACGGCCAGGCCGCGACCCCATTCGGCCAGTGCTGCCGCATTGTCCGCCTGCCACGGCTCATCGGAGCTCCACAGCCCGTTCCACACCTCCACCACGTCGAACCCCTCGAACGGGTACATGAAGACACCAGAGGGGTACGGCGCGTGCGGGTGGGCCGCCACGCACAGCCCACCGGTCTCATGTACCTGATCCAGCTGCTTGCCGATCACGTCGTCGCGGACGCCGTACCGCCAGTCGACCACCTGCCCCGGATCGATGCCGAGCGCCAGCCAGTGCCCGGTTCGGCTGGTGGCTTCCTGGCCGATGATCACCAGTAGGTCGTCGCCGACGAGCGAGCCCCAGGCGCCATGCGCAGTTGCGGTGTTGTGCTCGGTGGTCGCGATGAAGTCCAGCCCCGCCGCACGAGCACCGGCCGCAAGCTGCTCCGGCGTCAGCTCTCCGCCATTCGAGAGAACCGAGTGCACATGGCAGTCACCTCGATACCAGCCACGCCCCCGACCGGCTACCCGCCTCGGCGGGAACTGCGACCCCGACATCCCATAGTCCGAGACCATCCCGGCAGCGTACTCACTCCACAGGAGACATCCCCAAGCTCCAGGTGGTGGTTCAACGGCCGCCTGGAGCGAATTCGTGACCCGGACCAGTCGGTCCGACCATCAGCACCACCCGGCCGGCCTCGACATCGAAGCCGAGATCCGGATGACCGGGAGAACCTTCCGCAGTCATCAGCACAGACTTCCCGAGACGCTGTCCGATCAGGCGGAGGACAGCCACCAGGACATCCAACCGCTCCTGCCCCTGCAATTCTCTAAGGTTGACGTCGAAGTCGATCGACTCGGCCTGATACAGCCGGAAGATCATCAGGACCTCGGGGATCGGCCAGACTCTCACCTCAGGCGTGGCGCCGGCGGATGCAGCGGCGACCATGTCGGCAGCCGACGTGAGCTCCGTCGGCTCGCCAGTCAGCGAGTAGGCGTACTGCCAATCCTGCGACCGAACGAGCTCAAGCAGCACCTGCCAGTCCTCGACAGTCGTTCCTTCTACGACCACGTCGGGCAACGTTCCGTTGATGTCGGGGTCGAAGAGGCCCTTCACGTCATCCCACAACAGGTCAGGCACAGTAGACATCATCGCCGAGGAAGTCCCTCCGGCTCCGGATCAGCGCTGATCAGCGGGCCATCAACCAAGGTGACGAGCGGTCAACCACGGTCACTCACGACCTCACCGCCATACCCTGCGGCCAGCAACCCGTGCTGGAACCATCCCCGGCTTGGCGCCACAGCTCTAGCTAACGGAGCTTTCGAGATGGGCGAGCGCGTTGTCCAACAGCGCCGGGGCGTCCAACTCCGGGTCCTTGGCCCAGTCCAGCCAGACCGACAGCAGGATGCCGAACACCGCGCCTGCGACGGCCCGCACTCGGTCGTCGCGTTGCGGACGGCCCAGCCTGGCTGCGACCAGTTCGGTGAGCGTCTGCTTGGTCTGGGTGATGTTGGCGAGACTGGCCGCCCACAGCGAGGGGACGCTGAGCACCAGCGCCTGGCGCTCCTGCTTCGCGGCGACCTCTACGTCGGTCAGGTCGGTGAACACGGCCCGGAAGGCGTTGCGCAGCGCCGGCACCGGACCGAGTTCCGGCGGCTGGGCCTCGCACGCCTCGGCGATGAGGGTGTCGTAGTCATCGAGGGTGACCAACGCTTCCTTGGTCGGGAAGTAGCGGAACACCGTCCGGTGCGAGACGTCGGCCGCTTGGGCGATCTGCTCGACGCTGGTGGCGTCGTAACCCTGCTCGCGGAACAGGCGCAGCGCATGTCGCTGGATGGCGGCGCGAGTGCCGGCCTTCTTGCGCTCCCGCAGTCCGGGCTGCTGGGAATCTGACATCATGCGAAATCCTTCAGCGGGACGACCGTCCGATACTTTCCGCCGGGGGATTGCTGCGGCGGCTCCTCAGCGCGTTCCAGGATGACATGGTCCAGCTTGTGGTCGGTGAGCAGGCCGCCGATCGCGTCGAGCACCGCCCTCCACACCGTTTCCGGATCCGCCCCGGGCGAGGGCGGCATCCGTATGCGCAGGTTCGCCGGGCTGGTTTGGACGATCTGGTAGAGCTGGACTCCAGGCGTGCGGTCCACCAGGGTGTTGAGCATCAGCGGCGCGATGACGACCTCGCCCCGTCCGGTGGTGAACGTGAGCAGGTTGGCCACGCGTCCCTGTACCCGTATGGCCGGCAGGGGGTTGCCGCACGGACACGGGTCAGGCCGTTGCAGGACGCTGTCGCCGAGGTCGTAGCGCAGGATCGGCTGTACGCGGTTGGCCAGATTAGTCACCAGAACGGTGTGGGACGGCCTGCCCGGCGGGGTCGGGGAGTGGTCGGCTTCGACCGGTTCGACCAGGGCCCAGTCGCTGTTGACGTGATACCAACCGTACGCGCAGCCCTCGGTGAGGAAGGGACACTCGCTGGCGCCGTAGGTGTCGCGGACCTTGGCTTCGAAGGCGCGGGCCATCCGCGCGTAGTCACCGCTGGTCAGCGTCTCGCCGGCGGGTTCGACCACCACCGGCGCGATGTGCAGCCGTCCCGACTCCTGCTCGGCGGCGAGCAGGTTGAGGACGCTGCCGTAGCCGAGCAGCAGGGCGGGGCGGAACCGGTCGAGCGCCTCGACCAGTTCACCGAGAGGGGTGTGCACGGAGAAGAGACGGACGGCCTTGCGCTGTAACCGATGTGCGCGCATGCGGGCGGCGCCGGCCGAGACCAGGAAATGGCCGTTCGTCGCGGCCACGATGGCCATCCGTCCGCCGCCGGCCACGATCTGGGTGAGGTCGGCGAGGGTGAGCCAGGACCCCATCATCCGAATGCTGAGGGCGTAGTTGACGGCGATGTCGCGGTCGTCCTTGACGAAGATCGCGGGGTTTCCTGTGGTGCCCGAGGTGGTGACCAGCAGGTATCGGTCGAGGAACCGTCCACCGACCAGTTGCGGATCTGCGGCGAAGGCGCGCGCCCGTGCCAGCGTCACCTCGCGGTCGGTGGCCCAATCGTCGTAGTGCGCCATCAACGCCTTCTTGTCGGTGACGGGCAGCGATGCGGAGTCGTCGATGTCGGGAGGCAGGCCGCTGTAGAGATCGCGGTAGTAGGGCGAGTTGGTGCGGGCGTATTCGACGATCTCGGCGAGCCGCCGTCGCTGGACTGCTGCCCACTCGTGGCGCCTTCTGGCGCGGTGTGCGTCTCGCAGCAGCCGTGGAATGGTGTCCTTCATGCCGAGTATTGTGTCACATGGATGTCAAATGTTAGTCGAATGACAGATTTGATGGCGCGGGAGACTGTGCTTCGAGCCCGGTGGCACTGTTGAAGGGGGCAGACCCGTTCCAGGAAGACCGTGTCCTGAGCGGTGGTGCCCCGCGTTGCGAAGGGCGGCTTGGCGGCAACCAGCCGGGGTTCAGATCCTCCGCAGGTGAAAGGCCCTCTCGCCGCGTCCGGCGGAGGGCCTTTCGAGTTTCCGGCGTCCGGGTTGCAATGGCTACGTCAGCGAAGCCCTCGATCCGTCGGTGATCAGAACTGGGCGTTGGTCATCGTGTACCACGTCGGGGCGAACGTCAGCAGGGCGAGTGCGACCAGGACCGCGATCGCGGTGAGCACGCGTGGGGTGGTGAGGGCGGCGGGGGAGACGGGCCGCAGCTTCCATCGTCCGGCCGTGATGAACGCCGCGACGCCGCCCAGCAGGAGATTGGCGGGCACCAGTTCGTATTCGCCGCGGATGATGTGGAAACCGGCCGCGAGGATCATCGTCAGCGTCAGGCCGGCGGCGGCGAGAGGCGTCAGCATTGGCTTGACCTTCGTCATCGCCGGCAGGATCAGGCCGACGCCGCCGAGCACCTCGACGATCCCGATGAAGACGATCAGGGACTGAGGCACCGCCGCGTACCAGGCCACGGCCCGGGGGGCTGCTGCGAACAGGACGTCGTCGTACATCAGCACCTTGCCGAAGCCGCTGCCGGCGAAGAAGAAGCCCCACAACGCTTGGAGTGCCCAGAGTGCGCCGTTGAGGGTGAATCTCGTTCCGCGCGCCTTGGGCTGCTGCTCGATGTCCTTGACGCTGAGGACGTTCTCGCTGACGTGGTGGCTCATGTCCTGTCACTGCCTTTCCTGATCGCATTCACGGGGAACTCGCCGGCTCTTCGTGCCTTCGTCAGCACGTGGCATCGGTACGTGGTGACGGGCTCATCCGAGCACGGGAGCGAGGTCGCGCGCATCGTCCGTGGGACAGGGTGGGACACGTGAGACGCGGGCTACCTGCGGAAACGCGAGTTTCACCGCGACCGCGGAGTGGGACGGTTCCTGTGCGGGCGTACCGCCCGGCAGCGGTCAGTCGGATTCGGCCGAGGGATTTTCTGGACGGTACGGAGGGCCCCTGCGTTGCCCGGAGGTCAGACCTCCGCACTTCCTCTGGGGGCACGACGCAGCACCGGCTCGGCCGATGCTCGTCTCCGACTTCGAAGGCGTGCGATCACGCGTTTCTGTCGGTCGCGTGTCCTAGCGTGTCCACCTGCAAGAAGGCGACCGACCTCGGACAGGAGTGCGTACGTGGGTGTCTCTTACGAGTACTACCGCGCTGCGGACCGTGTCGAGGCGACTGTCCGGCCTGAGGAATCCCGCGAGATCGCCGACGCCTCGCGCGGACTTCCGGAGTGGGACGTGGTGGTGACCAAATGGGTGGATCCCGAGGTGGTCCTGGGGCAACTCGTCGCATTCGCCGGGCAGGTTGTCTATTCCCTGGGGCTGGTCGAAACGGTGAATTTGTATCCTCCTCCGGAGGATGCGCCTCGAAGTGATGACGAGTGGGCTGCCTTGCCGGAAGACTCCCCGTACCTGGAGGGGCCCGGCATCGTGGAACTGTCGGCGGAGGCTCGGGACACGCTCGCCGGTGTGGATGACGCCCGCCTGCCGGGGTTGGCCAAGCAATGGGCAGCCATCGAGGAGTTCTCCGCCTTCACCGATGAGAACGACGGGTACATGTTGTCGCTCACCGAGGAACTTGTCGGTCTGGCACGTCGAGCGAGAGAGAACGGTCAGGCGCTTTACTGCTGGATGTGCTCGTGACCTGCCCCAGGGAGCGGTTGTGCTTCGTCTTGCGGAAGGCTCGCAAATGATCACGGGTGGGTACACTCTCGCCGCATGCGGCTGAAGGTGATCTTGACGCTGTTCGCTGTCTACGCTGTGACGGCGGTGCCCGTGAGCATGCCGGGCGAATGGCGAGTGATCGTGCAACCGGCGGCAGGTGACGCTGCGGAGGTGTACTACAAACTCAGGTCGTCAATGCCCCGGTGGTACGTGAGCCTCGGGCCGTTCAGTCAGGCCATCCAAATCGCTGAGCGGCGGGCCGAGACCCATCCGCACGATCTGGCCCCGCCCTACCTCCTGTACGCGCCGTATCGGCTCGTCGCCCCCTACGTCACGCCCCGAGGGCAGGAGCTGGCTTCCTTGCCCATCTCAGGAGTGGACCGGTCATACGGGAGACCGGACCCGTACCGGATCGTGCCGCAGGTTCGGCCGGTGAGGAACAGTAGAGCGGCGCTGACCGCCCTGACGGAGGACGGGGAACAAGGCCGGCCGATCGACGAACCCGAGGTCTTGGCGATGTTCATCGAACCAGAGCTCAATCGGATCGTCGTCGAGACGAACACGTTCAGCCAGGATTTACGCCGCAGGCTGGCCAGGCGTTATGGCGCTCTCGTCACCATCGACTGGGATCCCTTGAGGCGACCCATGCAGTTGCTCTGAGCGGCAGCGGACGCTCGTGGCACGCCGCCGTGGCTTTCGCGCAGGTTCTTACGTGGCAGACCTGATCGGAATGTTCTGGCCTGGCTGGGGAGGAGCTTGTGAGTCGACCCCAGCCCGAGGCCGCTGGTGCGGGTGTCAGTCCTGGAGGACGGACAGGATGTTGCCCGAGGGGTCGGTGAACCAGGCGATCAGGGGGCCGCCGCCGCGGAAGATGCCCTTCTCGTCGGTCTTCAGGTGGTCGTAGCGCTGGAACCGCACGCCTCGGGACGTGAGGTCGTCGACGGCCCGTTCGATGTTCTCGACGGGGAAGTTGAGAATGGTGAAGGTCGCCGGGACGTGGTCGGGTTTGGGGTAGATCAGGATGTCGGTGCCGCCGGTGATGTGCAGGGTGAGCAGGCCGTTCGACTCCGAGACCTCCAGCCCCAGGGTGTCGCCGTAGAACGCCTTCGCGGCGGCCAGGTCGTTGACGGAGAATCCGCTGAACGCCTTCGTCTTGCCGAACATCGTCACATCGCCTTCCGGTGGTCTTCGCTGAGCTGGATGATCTGGACGTAGTTGCCGTCGGGGTCGATCGCCGTGGCGAACAGGCTGCCGTCGCGGTCTTCGAGCTCGGCCAGCCATGACACGCCCGCCTCCTCCATCCGGGCGGCGATCGCGCGCGCGTCGGGGACGTCGAAGTTGAGTATCACCCGTCCGGGCTCGGGATTCTTGTCCGCCACGTCGGCCCGGGTGTCGATGATGAGGTGGAAGTCGCCGAACTTCAGCACGCCGTAATGGGTGACGTCGGTGTCGGACTCGGGGTCGAGGGCCGTGGTGTACCAGGCGCGTAGTCGGGCCGGGTCGGTGCTGGCCAGGAGCAGGCTGTTCAGGTTGGGGCGCGTCATCGCTGCCTCCTTGCGGTCGGGTACGGCGGAAGGGATCCGCTTCCGGGAGGGCAGACTCGACCGGGGAGGAAAACTCATCGGTGCCGGGCGCTCGGCTTCGCGGGAGGTGCCGTGCGTTCGGGGTCGCACGAGTGCCGCGTGTGCGCGGGCGCGGGGGGAGGTCAGGCGGTGCGGAGGGTCAGGCCGTACGCGCTGAGGATCTCGTTGACGGGCTGGAAGTACGTCGTGCCGCCGGTGCTGCAGTTGCCGGAGCCGCCCGACGTCACGCCCTGGGCCTGGCCGCCCGAGATGAACGGTCCGCCTGAGTCGCCCGGTTCGGCGCACACGTTGGTGCGGGTCAGGCCGTAGACGGTGCCCTGGGCGTACGTGATGGTGGCGTTGTGCTGCTGGACGGTGCCGCAGTGCCAGCCGGTGGTCGGGCCGGCACGGCACACGGACGCGCCCACCGTCGCCGGGAGCGAGCCGCGTACGGTCACCAGCGAGCCGCCGGGACCGCGGACGTACGGCTGCGCGGTGTGCCCGGGGGTGGCGACCCACGCGTAGTCGTTGACCGGGAAGGACGAGCCCTGGAAGGTGCCGGGCGGGGACGTCACCAGGTCGCCGGTGTGGCCGCAGTGGCCCGCGGTGACGAAGCCGGGGACGCTGCCCTTGGTGACCGAGAAGCCGATCGTGCAGCGCGTCGAGCCGACGTAGAAGGGGTCGCCGCCGATGATGTCGCCGTACGTGCGGGGGAGCTCGGCGGCCGGCGACACCGCGACGGCCGTGCTGCGGGCCGCCGCCACCAGGGCCGCCGCGACCTGGCCCCCGGCGGCCGACGACGCCTCGGTGGGCGAGGGTTCCGGCCGTGGAACCTGGAGGACGACGCGGTTGGCGCGGACGTCGGCGTACCAGAGGGCGGGGCCGGCCTGGAGGCGGCGGGCGGCCTGGTCCAGGCGTTGGACGACGGCGTCCAGCTCCGACAGCGAGTGCCGCACGACGACAGGGCGCGCCCCCCGGGCCGAGATCGCGGCGGTCCGGGCGGGGTCGGTGGTGGCGACGACGAGGGCGGAGGCGTCCTCGGTCAGCCATGACCCTGCGTAGGAGTCGCCCAGCGAGGCGGTCAGTTCGGCCTCCAGGGCGGCGGCATGTCGTTCGCTCGCCAGCCGGGCGACCACCTGGGACTCCGAGAGGCCGAGGTCGCGCGAGAGCGCCTCGATCACGGGGCCGGGCGTCGGAGGGCCGGGGTTGGCCAGGCAGGCGGCCACGATGGTGGCGCCCGCCACTGCACAGCGAAACATGCCGCCGCTCCTCGATGGGGGGTTCTGTCACGGTAACCGCTGACAGACAAATGAGGAGATACCAAATGTTTCCTATTAAGGCGATATGCCCGACCTTCCGGCCAGCGGCCACAAATGGAGATTTTTCATCCTAAAGTTGTAACCGGTGGTATGTCGGTATCGTATTGGGCCTGGAGGTGTTCCCTATGGGTAATGGTGTTCGTCATTTCGCCGGGGCCGCGGTCGGAGTGGCCGCGATCCCGTTGATCACGGCCGGTCTTCTGTACGGACCCCGCGCGACCACGTCCGGCTTCGACTGGACGGTCGAGTGGACGGCGGCCGCGGCGTTGGCCGGAACCGCGCTCCTCATCGGCGTCCTGGCCGGTTCCCGGATTTCTCCGGTCGCCTCACTGCTGCCCGGTCTGGCTTTCACGGCCCTGGCCGTGGCGTCGCTCGTACGGGCCGCCACGGGAGGCGACCGCAGAATGGGATTCGATCTGGTGCCCGCCGATTATCTGGACGCGTACGCGGCATTGCTGAATACCTGGTCTTTGGTGATCGGCGGCATTCTGCTGGCCGCCTCCGTGTTCCCGTCCCGCTGGCGGGCGCGCCGGGGCGGGGCGGGGGCTCCCGAGAAGGAGGGGGAGGAGCCGCCGCCGCTGCCCAAGCGCGTCCCGTTCGCGTCGAAGAGGATCACATCGGCGCGACCCGCTCCCGGGCCAGCCACAGGGCGATGACCACGTACGGCAGGACCAGGAGGGCGAACGTGGTCCCGTGGGAGAGGAACGGCGAGCCCGCGCCGTAGGCGGTGTAGACGGCCAGGGTGACCACGTTCGTGCCGAGCCCGGCCACCGACGTCACGGTGGCCCGCTGGTCGCCCGAGACGCGTTCCTGCAGTCGTGCGTCGGCCACCACGCCGGCCATCTGGAACGCCCCGAAGGAGACGGCGACCAGCGCGAACCCGGCCGGATGCGGGATCAGCGCGCCCACCGCCATGGCCGCGGCCGCCAGCGCCAGGACCAGCGCGAACTGCCGCCCGGTCAGGCGCTGGGCGGGCCCCGCCAGCAGGCCGCCCGCCGCGGCCCCGACCCAGACGGCCAGGACGAGCAGGGGCACGGCCGTCCTGGGCGCGCCGGTCTCGGCGGCCAGGAAGGGGACGTACTCCTCCAGCGCACCCCAGATCGCCGTGACGACGGAGATCAGGACGATCGCTTCGAGCACGTTCCGATCGGTACGGGCCTCCGCGACACCGGCCCGCAGAACCGCGAGATACCGCCCACCCGAATCCCCGGACAGACCGGACGAACCCGTTGCCGCCCGACGACGTTCAGGCAGCGTCAACGCCGTACCGGCACACAAGAGACAGGCCACCACACTGGCCACCCCCACCGCCGGATAGCCGCCGACCGCGAAGACGGGCGTGGCAAGGGCGATCGCCGACGCCGCGGCGACGATGCCGAGCGAATGGGCCCTGCCCATGATCGCGGCGTACCGCGCCTGGAGGCCCCGGCGTTCGAGCTCCTCGTACGCGAGCGCCTCGAAGGCGCCCGAGACGAGCGCGCCCTCGGCCCCCCACAGCACGAAGCCCAGCGCGAAGGCCCAGTAGGACGGGAAGAGCACCCACAACGCGAAGCCGGCGCCGGCCAGCAGCGGGCCCAGGAACAGCAGCAGGCGGCGGGACATCGTGTCGGCCCAGGCGCCGGAGGGGATCTCCAGCACCATGCCGGTCACGGACCAGATGACGAACAGCGAGGACGTCTCGGCCACCGAGAGCCCGGAATCGGTGAACAACAGCGTGTACACCGGGTAGAGCAGGACGAACTCGCCGAGGAACGTGTAGACGTAAAGCTTGGGGACGAACATGCGACCCTCTCGGAAGAGGCGGACAGGGACTCCGTCTGGTGCTCGGCACCTCGGAGGCCCGCGCGCGCTTCTGCCGCGTCGGCCGCTGGTGGTTCATCAATGTCGCCAGCGCATGCCCGGGAGTCTAACCCCCGGCCCGCCTCCGGCGCTCGCCCGTATTCGCTAGGCGGACCTGGCCGGCTCCTCGGGCAGCGGGATCCACCTGTGTGCCCAGGTGACCAGCTCGTCGAGCACCGGGCGCAGCTCCTGGCCCATCTCCGTGAGGTGGTACTCGACCCGCACCGGCGACGTGGGCAGCACGCGCCGCTCGACGAGCCCGGCGGACTCCAGCTCGCGCAGCCGGCGGGCCAGCATCGTGTCGTTGATGCCGGGGATGGCCGCCTTGAGGTCGGCGTAGCGGTGGGCGCCCTTGAAGATCATGTGGATCACGGCTCCCGACCAGCGGGCGCCGATCAGTTCGAGTGCGACGTGGAACCGGACGCAGACGGAATGGGGGCTCACGGGGACGATCCTAGCATTTGCTAAGAAATGTTTAGCTACTCAATAATGTTGAGGTATCAACCACCTGAGGGAGGACCCCATGGACAAGCCAGTCCTGCAGATCATCGTCGCCAGCACCCGTCCCGGCCGCGCCGGACGCGAGGTCGCCGAGTGGTTCAGGAGCCGTGCCGTCGCCTCCGGCCACTTCGACGTCGAGCTGGTCGACCTGGCCGAGGTGGGCCTGCCGTTCCTCGACGAGCCGAACCACCCCAAGCTCAAGCAGTACGTGAACGCCCACACCAAGGAGTGGAGCGCCACCGTGGACCGGGGCGACGCCTTCGTGTTCGTGACCCCCGAGTACAACCACAGCTTCACGGCCGTGCTGAAGAACGCCCTGGACTACCTGCACCACGAGTGGCAGCACAAGGCGGCGGGGTTCGTCAGCTACGGCGGGATCTCCGGCGGCACCCGGGCGGTGAACGGCCTGCGCCAGGTCGTCAGCACGCTGAAGATGATCCCCGTGGTCGAGGCCGTCAACATCCCCTTCTACCAGCAGTTCATCGCCGAGGACGGCACCGTGGCGCCCAACGACGTGATGACCGCCGCCGCCGACGCCATGCTGGCCGAGCTGGCCAAGCTCACCGGCGCGCTGCGTCCCATGCGGCTGGCCTCCGCCTGAGCTACGCTGCCGGTCGTGGCGCTGGCAGTCGATGTGGTGGTCCGTTACCGCAAGGCGGTGACGTACGGCGTGCACGCGGTGCTCGCCGCCCTGGAGGACTCGGGCGTGCAGCACCGGCAACTGCTGGGCGTCACCCCGGAGGAGACGGCGGCCCACATCGCGGCGAGCCGGGCCGACCGGGTGCTCGTGCTCTGGTCGTTCTACTCGCCCGACGCCGAGGCCATGGCCGCCGAGCTGGCCACCGTCCGGTCGCTCAGCGACAGCCGGGGGCTGCACATCGCCGGCGGGGTGCACGCCACCGCCGAGCCGCAGCAGGTCATCGACGCCGGCTGGGACCTGGCCGCGATCGGCGAGGGCGAGTCCACGATCATCGCCCTGGTCGAGGCGCTGCGGCGGGACGAGCCGCTGACGACCGTGCCCGGCCTCGCGGTCAAGGACGGCGACGGCGTCGCCCTCAGGACGCGTCCGGCCCCGCAACTGCCGCTCGACGCGTTCCCGTCGTTCCTGGGGCGCAAGGGGCCGATCGAGATCACGCGGGGGTGCCGGTACACGTGCCGGTTCTGCCAGACGCCGTTCATGTTCGGCGGCCAGTTCCGCCACAGGTCGGTGGCGAGCGTGCGCGCGCACGTCAAGGGCATGGTGGAGCAGGGGCTGCGTGACGTGCGGTTCATCACGCCGACCTCGCTCTCCTACGGCTCGCGGGGCCCCGACCCGGATCTCGGCGCGGTGGAGGAGCTGCTGGCGGGGGTCAGGGAGGAGCTGCCGCCGCACGGCCGGGTGTTCTTCGGCAGCTTCCCGTCCGAGGTGCGGCCCGAGCACGTCACGCCCGAGGCCATGCGGCTGCTCAAGCGGTACGTGGCCAACGACAACCTGATCATCGGCGCCCAGTCGGGGTCCGACCGGGTGCTGGCCGCCTCGGGCCGGGGGCACGACACCTCGCCCGTGCGCGACGCCGTCAGGATCGCCGTCGAGCACGGCTTCAGGCCGAACGTCGACTTCATCTTCGGCATGCCGGGGGAGTCGGAGGAGGACCAGCGCCAGTCGCTCGTGCTGGCCGGAGATCTGGCCGAGCTGGGCGCCCGCATCCACACGCACACGTTCATGCCGCTGCCCGGCACGCCGTGGCGGGACGCCGAGCCGGCGTTCATCCCGCTCACGACCGTGCGCGAGCTCGACAGGCTGGCCCAGCGCGGCGACGCGTACGGCCACTGGCGGCGCCAGGCCGAGCACTCGGCCCGGCTGGCCGAGACGGCCAAGGCCTACCCGCGCCGCACCCGCCGCCGCAGAACAGACTGACGACCGGCGCCCAGGCCACAGGACGGCTCCACCGGCCCGTGACAGCCCGGCCCCGGCCACAGGACGGCTCACCCGGCCCGGCCGTGCCGGCGGGCCCGGTCAGTCGTCGTCGCCGAGCCGGTCGAGGGCGCGGTTGATGGAGTCGCCGAGCGGCCGCAGCACCTCGGAGAGCGCCTCGGCGAGCGGGGTCAGGATCTCCGTCACCTCGCCGAGCAGGTCGGGCGACTTGTGCTCGGGCGGCGCCCAGCGCATGGCGTCCGCGCTCAGCGTCTCCCATTCGTCCACGACGCCGTCGATGGCGTCGAGGACGTGATCCGGATCGTTTGGCATGACCCTCTCCGGAACAAATCGATCGGATACCTGCCACGGTACGTCAGGCCGGGATCGACACCCCTACCCCGCCTCGGGTCTGAGCGCCGTACCGCTCCTTGTCGGCGGCCAGGTCGAGCGGGCGGATGGCGGACCGGGCGGCCAGCGTCTCGTCCGTGATGAGCGAGGCGGGCACCAGCCAGGAGACCTCGAACTCCAGCCCGTCGGGGTCCTTGGCGTACAGCGCCTTGGTGGTCCCGTGGTCGGAGGCGCCGACGAGGGAGTTCAGCTCGCTCAGCGTGACCGCGATGCGCTCCAGCTCGTCGAGCGTGTCGACCTCCCACGCCAGGTGGTAGAGCCCGACGGCGGTGCGGCCGGCGGTCGAGGGGCCGGCCGCCTCGCCGATCTCGAAGAGCCCGAGGTCGTGATCGTTGCTGGAGCCGGGGGCCTGGAGGAACGCGGCGCCGCGCATGCCCATGACCACCTCGAACCCGAGCGCCTCCCGGTAGAAGGCCACGCTGCGCTCCACGTCACGGACGTAGAGGACCGCGTGGTTGAGCCTGTGGACCGGCATGGTCGTCCCCTTTCACCTGTTTCTCCCGGTCAGAGTATATGAGAGTTCAACTAAAATGAGAGGGTGACCCGATGGCTGGATCCGGACGAGCAGCAGACCTGGCGCCACTTCCTGGCCGCCGGCCAGCTCATCAACGAGGCGCTGGACCGGCAGCTCCAGCGCGAGGCGGGCATGCCGCACACTTACTACATGATCCTGGTCGCGCTGTCGGAGGCGCCGAAGCGGGCGATGCGCATGAGTGAGCTGGCCGCCAGGGCCCAGAGCTCCCAGAGCCGCCTCTCGCACGCCGTGGCCCGCCTGGAGGAGCGCGGGTGGGTGCGTCGTGAGCGCTGCCCGGCCGACGGCAGGGGCAACGTCGCCGTCCTGACGGACGAGGGATTCGCCACGCTGGCCGCCGCCGCGCCCGGCCACGTCGAGGAGGTGCGCCGGAGCCTGTTCGACGTCCTCAGCCCCGAGCAGGTGCGGGAACTCGGCGCGATCTGCTCGGCCGTACGGGACACGCTGGAGCGGTAGCGAGCGAACTGTCGTGGCCAGGCCGTAGCCTCTCCCGGTAGCCGACGAGGCCCGAACGAGGGGATTGCCGATGCACGACACCGAAGAGGCGCTGTTCCGGACGGTCCACGGCATCGCCGGGCTGATGGCGGGTCAGCCCGTGCCCGTCGTCATGGAGGCGTTGCTGCGCCACCTGCCCAAGGCTCCAGGTCTCGAGGTGGCGGAGATCCGCAAGATCGCCGAGGAGATCAGCGTCGGCCGCGACCCCTCGGGGCTGTGAATCGCCCCAAATTGCTCCTTAATGTCACTCCCGGACGCGGATACCATCTCAACCATCTCGCCCTGGAGCAGGCATAAGGAGTTCGGGTGACGCTGGTCGCTGGGGTTGATTCCTCCACGCAGAGCTGCAAGGTCGTCATTCGTGACGCCGAGACGGGCGCGCTGGTCAGGCAGGGCCGCGCCGCCCATCCGGCCGGCACCGAGATCCACCCCTCCCACTGGTGGGCCGCGCTGCTGCGGGCCGTCGAGGAGGCCGGCGGGCTCGCCGACGTCGCGGCCGTCAGCGTGGCCGGGCAGCAGCACGGCATGGTCTGCCTCGACGAGGCGGGAGACGTCGTGCGCGACGCCCTGCTCTGGAACGACACCCGATCCGCCCGGTCCGCCGCCGACCTGGTGGCGGAGCTGGGCGGGCCGGGGGCCTGGGCCGAGGCGGTCGGCTCGGTGCCCGTCGCCTCGTTCACCGTGACCAAGCTGCGATGGCTGGCTGAACACGAGCCCGGCAACGCCCGCCGCACGGCGGCGGTCTGCCTGCCGCACGACTGGCTGACCTGGCGGCTGGCGGGCGCGTTCGCCCTGGGCGGCGACCTCGCGGCCTGGCACGACGCGCCCCCGCCGCCGCTCGACCTGCTCGCCACCGACCGCGGCGACGCCTCGGGCACCGGCTACTGGTCCCCGGCGACCGGCGCCTACCGCACCGACCTGCTCAAGGCCGCCTTCGGCGCGGTCCCGCTGCTGCCCCGCGTGCTGGGGCCCGCCGACCGGGCGGGCGACCCGGCCTCCGCCGGGCCGCTGCTCGCGCCGGGCACCGGCGACAACATGGCGGCCGCGCTGGGCGTCGGGGCCGGGCCGGGTGACGTGGTGGTCTCGCTCGGCACATCCGGCACGGTGTTCGCGGTCGCGGAGACGCCGAGCGCCGACCCCACCGGCGCGGTCGCCGGGTTCGCCGACGCCACCGGGCGCTTCCTGCCGCTGGTGTGCACGCTCAACGCCGCGCGGGTCCTCGACGCCGCCGCCGGGCTGGCCGGGGTCGGCCTCGACGAGCTGAGCGACCTCGCGCTCCAGGCCCCGCCGGGGGCCGGCGGGCTGACGCTGGTGCCCTACCTGGAGGGGGAGCGCACCCCCAACCGGCCCACCGCCACGGGCTCGGTCCTGGGGCTCACGCTGGCCACCTCGACCCCGGCCCACCTGTCCCGCGCGGCCGTCGAGGGCATGTTGTGCGGCCTCGCCGACGCCCTCGACGCGCTCGGCACACGACCGGAGCGGGTGCTGCTGATCGGCGGCGCGGCCCGTTCCGAGGCCGTACGCCGCGTCGCGCCGACCGTCTTCGGCGTGCCGATCGCGGTGCCGCCGCCCGGCGAGTACGTCGCCGACGGCGCCGCCCGCCAGGCCGCCGCCCTCCTCACGACCCCCGACTGGCGGACCGAGGACACCGCGACCTACGACGCCCCGGCCGTCCCGGAGATCCGCGCCCGCTACGCCAGGGCCACGTCCCACGTGCTCGACTAGCGGCGACGCCGGACGACCCCGGGGGGAGGCCGGGAGGGACTCAGGGTCGGAGTCAGGGACGGGTCGGGGGCGGCGCCTGATGTGCCGCCACGCCTGGGCGCGGGAGAGTTGGGCACATGACCGCAGTGCCGAACAGCAGAGTGAGAGTCGCGAGAGCGCCCTGGAGCGTGAGCCTGAGGGCCCTCATGACCCCGGCGAGGCTCTACCCCCTGATCGCCTGTGCATCGATCGTGTTCTCGGTGGTCGCGATCCTGGTCGGTCACTTCGGGCCCGACCCCTACCTCGACCCCATGAACGTGACCATCAGCGAGTACGCCGTGACCGACCGCGGGGGCGTCACGGAGGTCGCGATGGCGGTGCTCGGGATCGGGTCGCTCGCGCTGCTGGCCGCGCTGAGGAGGATGGGGGCGCCGATCCGGGGGTTGCCGGAGAAGTTGCTCATCGTGTGGTCGGCGGCGCTGGTCGTGGTGGCGGTCATCCCGACCGTCCCCCTCGGCCTCGATCTCGACCTCGCGGCCCAGGTTCACCGGTACGTGTCGATCGCCGCGTTCGTGAGCCTCCCGGCCGCCGGGGCCCTGCTGGTGCCCAGGCTGACCGCGGACGTCCACTGGAAGCCCGTCGCGCGGGCCGTGGAGTGGGTGGCCCTGGCGGGCGGGTTCGGGCTGCTGGCGATCACGTACGTGGCCCTGCCGGGGGAGCGGGTCATGATCGGGCTGGTCGAGCGGCTGCTGCTGGGCGCTGAGGTGTCGTTGCTCGGCCTGCTGGCGGCGTGGGCGCTGTGGCTCACGTGGGCCCCGCCCCGCGCCCCGAAGCACCCTGTAGACGCAAATTTCCCGACATATCACAGATTTATCGCTAGTCGATCTTAATCCCGTCTGTTTCGATGCTATTCTCTCCCGCGATCTTCTATGCGGGAGCAGGTGTCATGGCATCGGGCAGATCCATCCGATTCAAGATCTCGACGCTGCTCGTCATCCCCTTGATCTCCCTGGTCGCGCTCTGGGGCTTCGCCGCGAGCACGACCACGGGTGAGGCGCTGAACCTCTTCAAGATCGATGCGATCTGGGGGAGTGTGATCAACAACGCCGACGACCTGGTCTCCAGCCTCCAGACCGAACGCCTGGCCTCCGCCGAACGCGTCGCGGGCACGGCGATCGAACAGGCGGCCCTGTCCAAGGCCCGCGCCAAGGTGGACGCCAGCAGGAAGACCCTGCGCGAGCAGGGCCTGGCGGAGGACGTCCAGTCGGCCATGACCGAGGACATGAAGAAGCAGTTCCAGGTCGTGCTGGAGACCGTGGACCGGCTCCCCGAGGTCAGACGCAAGGTCGACGAGCGCCGGCTCACCCCCGGCAACCTGGTCACCGAGTACGCCAAGGTCTCCGACGAGGTCCACCTGCTGTACTCCAGGCTGACCGTCAGCACCGATCTCGAACTCTCCCTCCAGGCCCACGGCCTGATCGCGGCAGACGAGGTGCGCGAGCTGCTCAGCCGCGAGAACGCCCTGCTCGTCGGCTCCAACGGCCGTCCCTCGATGCACGACGTGCACCTGCTGGCCGGCATCGACGGCACCCGCACGTTCCTGTTCCCCAAGGCGCTGGCCAACCTCGACACCGAGCTGCGGGCGCCGTTCGAGAAGCTGTTCTACTCCTCCAGGTACATCACCATGGAGAGCCTGCTGCGGAGCTTCGTCGCGGGCCAGCCGGCGGACATGGACCTGTGGCGCGGCATCGCCGACCAGGTGCTCAAGGACTACAGCGAGGCCGTCTGGGGCACCGGTGAGAAGCTGCTGAACCGGATGCAGCCGGCCGGCGTGGTCATCGTGGTCAGGGCCGCGATCGCGGGCGCGCTGGGGCTCATCGCGGTGGCCTTCTCGATCTTCATCTCCGTCCGGGTGGGCCGCAGGATCACCAGGGAGCTGGCCACGCTCCGCCGTACGGCGCTGGACCTGGCCGAGGTCAGGCTCCCCGACGTGGTGGCGAAGCTGCGTACCGGCGAGCGGGTGGACATCGAGTCCGAGGCGCCGCCCATCAAGGTCGGCGGCGACGCCACCAGCGAGGTCGCCGACCTCGCCGCGGCCTTCGACAGCGTGCAGAGCACCGCCGTGGACGCCGCCGTCGAGCAGGCCAGGCTGCGCGAGGGCGTGGCCGAGGCGCTGCGGAACCTGGCCAGGCGCAGCCAGTCGCTGCTCCAGCGCCAGCTCCGGATGCTGGACGAGATGCAGCGCCAGACCGAGGAGCCCGAGGCCCTGGAGCGCCTGTTCCGGCTCGACCACCTGACCACCCGCATGCGCCGCCACGCCGAGGGCCTGGTGCTGCTCTCGGGCGGCACGGCGGGCCGCAGGTGGCGCGGCGTCATCCCGGTCGAGGACGTGCTGAGCGGCGCCGCCGCCCAGGTCGAGGAGTACACCCGGGTCCGCGTCTACCCGATGCCCGAGTGCGGCGTGTCCGGCTCGGCCGTGGCCGACCTCATGCACCTGTTCGCCGAGCTGATCGAGAACGCGACGTCGTTCTCCTCGCCCGCCAACGAGGTCTCGGTGCGCGGTGAGATGGTCGGCAGGGGCTTCGCGGTCGAGATCGAGGACCGCGGCCTCGGCATGGACGAGGAGACCCGCAGGGTCATCAACGACCGGCTGGCCAGCCCGCCCGAGTTCGACCCCGCGCAGACCGAGCGGCTGGGGTTCGCGGTGGTCGGCATGCTGGCCGCCAGGCACGGCATCAAGGTGACGCTCAAGCTGTCCCCGTACGGCGGCACGACCGCCATCGTGCTCGTGCCGGGATCGCTGGTCGAGCCCATGACGACCCCGGCGCGCCCGCTGGAGTTCGAGCCCGTCTCCGTCCTCCGGGCCGACCGGCCGATGGACGCGGGGGAGATGACCGGGCCGGGCGAGCTGCCGCGCCGGGTCCGTACCAGCAAGCGCGCGGGACCCGCCGCGGTCGAGGATCCCGAGCTGCCACGCCGCGAACGGCAGACGAACCTGCCGCAGCGGCAGCGGCTCAGGCAGGCGCCCTCTCCCGTGCCGGCGTCCCCGGTTCCCGTGGCGGAGGAGCGTTCCCCTGAGGAGGCCAGGGCGCTGCTCTCCTCACTCCAGTCCGGATGGCAGCGGGGGCGGCAGGACAGCGACCAGGATGGGGGTTCCCGACCGTGAGCCGCGAGCACGAGTGGGTTGACGAGGAGGCCGGGCCCGTCGTCCGGCCGTACGCCGTGGCGCGGGGGCGCACCAGGCCCTCGTCCCCGGCCCTCGATCTGCTGGCGACCGTCGTCTCGACGGGACGGCCCGCGCCGGCCAAGGCCGAGCTGAGCGGCCAGCACCGGCGGCTGATGGGCTGCCTGTCCGGCCGGTCCAGGCCGGTCGCCGAGGTCGCCTCGGAGCTCGGGCTGCCCGTGGGCGTGATCCGCGTGCTGCTCGGCGACCTGCTGGAGTACGACCTGATCGACGTGCGCCCGCCGCGCGACAAGACCGCCACCCCGACGGAGAGCCTGCTCCGCGAGGTGATCAACGGGCTGCGCGCGCTGTAGCCCGGCGACGGGCCGCGCGCTAGTTCGCGGCGGTGAGCGTCCGCAGGGAGTGCTCGACCAGAGTGATCATCACTTCCTTGGCCGAGGCCCTGCGCCGCACGTCGCACAGCATCACGGGGACGTCGTCGTCGAGGTCCAGCGCGATGCGCACGTCGTCCACGCTGTGCTGGGCGGTGCCCTCGAAGCAGTTGACGGCGACGACGAACGGCGTGCCGCGCTGCTCGAAGTAGTCCACCGACGGGAAGCAGTCGGTCAGCCGCCGGGTGTCGGCGATCACGACCGCGCCGAGCGCGCCGTAGGACAGCTCGTCCCACATGAACCAGAACCGTTCCTGGCCGGGCGTGCCGAACAGGTAGACGACGAGTCCGTCGCGGATCGTGATGCGGCCGAAGTCCATCGCCACGGTGGTGGTCGTCTTGCCCTCCACGCCGTCGAGGTCGTCGACCCCGATCCCGCGGTCGGAGAGCACCTCTTCCGTGCGCAGCGGCTTGATCTCGCTGATCGACCCGACCAGGGTGGTCTTGCCGACGCCGAACCCGCCCGCGATGAGGATCTTCAGCGCGACGGGGTCCTCAGAGAGCACGGAGTCCATTGATCACTTCCTTGAGAATGCGCTCATTGGAACGCGACCCCGTTGCCGAGGGCGACGTCACCGAGATGAGGCCGTGGTCACGCATGTCGCCGAGCAGCACCCGGACGACGCCTACGGGCAGGTCGAGCTCGACGGCCAGGTCGGCCACGGAGATCGGGCTCCGCGCCGCCCGCAGGATGAGCTGCTGTTCCGGACCGAGGTCGTCCGCCTGGTCGGCGAGCGCGCGCACGATCGCGACGAGGTCGAAGGCGTCGCCCGACGAACGCGTCCGGCCCCGGATGAGGGCGAAGGGCCGGACGACGGGCCCGGCCTCCTCGTCGTACCAGCGGGGGGCGTCGGTCATGCCGTTCCCGCGCGCGGGTTGGTGGTGATGTGCTGGCCCACCCGCTTGACCAGCATCGCCATCTCGTACGCGATGTGCCCGACGTCGACGTTCGCCTCCGCGATCACGGCCAGGCAGGTGCCCTGTCCGGCCGCGGTGACGAACAGGAACGCGCTCTCCATCTCCACGATGGTCTGGCGCACGTCGCCGCCGCCGAAATGGCGTCCGGTGCCCCGGGCCAGGCTCTGGAAGCCCGCAGCCACGGCCGACAGGTGCTCGGCGTCCTCGCGGGTCAATCCCTTGGAGTACCCGACGGCCAGGCCGTCGGTGGAAAGGATGACCGCCTGGCGGACGGCGGCGACCCTGGTTGCCAGGTCGTCGAGCAGCCAGTTCAGCTCACCGGTGTTGGTGGTTTGCGCAGTCATGCGTCCCCCTTGCTCATGGGCTCCTCCTCAGAGGCTTCTTCTCGGGCACGTTGGGTTCCCCGTTGGAACGCGGAGAACAGGTCGCGTACCTCGTCGGGAGAGCGTTCGGTCTGCGGCTCCGGCTCCGGCGGTTCGTCCTTGAGCTGCGGCGCCAGGTTCGCCTGGCGCACGCGCCTGGGCAGTCCGGCGTGGGTGCCCGAGGTGACCACCGCGAGCGCCTTCTTCGTACGGCTCGGCAGCTCCTGCGGCCGGTCGTCGCCGCCGCCTGCGGTCAGCGCGGCCGGCTCGGTCACCAGCGAGCGGGGGACGAGCACGATGGCCGCGGTGCCGCCGTAGGGCGAGCGGCGGAGCTGGACCTTGACGCCGTGGCGTTCGGCCAGCCTGGCCACCACGAACAGGCCGAGCCGGTCGCTGTCGGCCAGGTCGAACTCGGGCGGCGCGGCCAGCAGCTTGTTGGTCGCGGCGTACTCGACCGCCGACAGCCCGAGCCCCTTGTCCTCGATCTCGATGGCATAGCCGTTGCTGACCAGGTCGCCGCGGATCTGGACCACGGTGTCCGGCGGTGAGTAGATGGTGGCGTTCTCGACCAGTTCGGCCACGAGGTGCGTGAGGTCGGCCGCGGACCCGCCGTCGACCGCGCCGTCCGGCATGGCCTCGACGTTGACCCTCGTGTAGTCCTCGACCTCGGCGACCGCGGCCCGGACGATGTCGATCACGGGCACCGGCCTGCGCCAGGCCCGCGCGGGGGCCGACCCGGACAGGATCATCAGGCTCTCGGCGTGCCGACGCATGCGGGTGGTCAGGTGGTCGAGGCGGAAGAGCTCCTCCAGCCGGTCGGGGTCGTGCGTGCGGCGCTGCATGCCGTCGAGCAGCCCGAGCTGCCGGTGCAGCAGGCCCTGCTTGCGCCTGGCGAGGTTGAGGAAGACCTGGCCGACCCCGCGGCGCAGCGCGGCCTGCCCGACGGCCGCCGTCACCGCCGTGCGCTGCACGGAGGCGAAGGCCCTGCCCACGTCGGTGATCTCCGCCGATCCGCTCACCCTGATGGCCCTGGCCTCCTTCCGCACGTCAACGTCCTCGCCCTTGCGCAGCCTGTCCACGACGTCGGGCAGGCGCACCTCCGCCAGCTCGATCGCGGCGGTGCGCAGCCCGTAGAGCTCGCCCGCCAGGCGCCGACCGAAGCGTACAGAGATGATGATCGACGCGAGCACCGCCATCAACCCGAGGCCGCCCGCGACGGCGATCTTGACGATCGTGCCGGTCGCGCCCTTCGCGGTCCGGGCGGCCAGCGCCTTGGCGGCGGCCGCGCTGTCGCGGTCCAATTCGGTCGTGAGCCGGTCCACCGCGCTCTTCCACGCCTCGGCGTCGGCGGGCGGCGTCCCGGTCTTGACGACCCTGGCCTCCATCGAGGCGAACGTGAGGAACGGCTGGGACGCGAACACCTGCTCGTACGGCCTGCGCAGCGGCACGTCGAGCCCGGCCAGGCCGCGGGCGTGCAGGAACTTCCTGGAGGCGGCGTACTCGGTGAAGGCCGACCGCTCGGGCTCGGTCAGCCGCCTGTCCACCAGGGCGCCGACGATGAGGGCGTGCTCCCTGGCGATGTACTCCCTGGCGCCGCCCATGGCCTGCAACGAGGAGGCCTGCTGGAAGACGCTGAGGTCGGAGACGGAGATCAGGTGGTCGTAGAGCGAGAAGACGGTGTCGAGCACCTGGTTGTAGGCGTCCAGGCCGGCCAGGCGGGAGCTGAGGCCGCCGTCGATGTCGGCGCGGATGGAGCTGAGCCGGTCGAGGTGGGAGGTCAGGGTTTCGAGCGGTATCCGGAGGTCGTCGCCGATCGCGTCGCCCGCCTCGGTGACGGCCTCCTCGAAGTCGGCCGCCGCGCTGTCGGTGCGGGCCCGCTGCGCGCCCAGGTCCTCGGTGAGTTCACGGGTAGTGAGCGCCTCCGCGGAGCGCACCCGTTCGGCCTGGAGCTGTACGCCCAGGTCGGTGGAGGTGACGCCGAGCGTCTCGTAGAGCGTGTCGGCCCGGAGGAGTGACTGTGCGTCGCCCATGGTCAGGTTGAGGACGAAACCCCACAGCGCACTGAGAGACAGGAGGGGTAGCAGCAGCAATAAAAAGATCTTGAACCGAATTGACCGGTTTCGCGAGCCCATGTCCCAACCTCGAGTCGGGGGCATTTCCACACCTTGTGTAAATACACCTCCGGAAGATCGCACAGGAGACTAGCACCGTTTATGGTTCCGGCGCAGTGGGAGGAACAGGATGATTACCGTGATTATTGGGGCCTGATCTCGGTCTCCCGGCGGGCCGCGTGCAGCACCCGCCAGAGCCAGACCAGCGCGACCAGCGAGATCACGATGAGCCCGGCCCAGTTCACCAGCGTGTACACGTGCACCTGCCACTCGCTCACGTGCGGGACCCGGCCGATCCGCAGCAGCTCGAACTGCCAGGCCCGCCCGGTCAGGACCAGCGTGATCGCGATGGCGATGGCGCTCATCGAGTCCCAGAGCGCGTGCAGCAGCGAGACGCCGAGGTAGCACCACACGACGTGCCCGGTGAGGCGTCCGTGGGCGGCGAACAGCACGCCGCCGAGTATCGCGGTCCACAGGCCGTGGCCCACGGGGGCCAGGATGCCCCTCAGGATCTCGGTCTCGACGAGCTGCGCCAGCGACAGGCCGTCGGCGGTGAACAGGGCGTTGAAGGCGTAGCCGGAGCTCTCGAAGGCGGCGAAGCCGAAGCCGACCGTCGCGCCGAGCACCACGCCGTCCTTGGCCGAGCGCCGGACCGCGTGCCGGGTGACGTACATCAGCGCGGCCAGCTTCACGCCCTCCTCGATGAGGCCGACCAGTGCGTACATGAGGAGCGAGGGCCTGATCAGCCAGCTCTCCAGCAGCGACGCGCCGAGCACCCCGAGCACGCCGCCGACCACGAACGCCCTGAACTGCAGCTCGACCGTGACCACCGGCGAGCGGTCGCGCCCGTGCGCCCACACCACGAACGTCACCGGGATCAGGAAGCTGCCGAACAGCACGACGGTCGGCACGAGGTTGGAGTTGGCCGTCCAGGCCGTGACGGCGACCGTGGCCGCCCACAGGACCAGGCCGCCCAGGAAGACCCGCAGCCAGGGCCTCACGCGGTGAGTTCCCGCACGGCCCTGCGCGCGGCCACCACCGCCGCGTCGGCGCCGGCCGCCGGTTCGGTGTCCGACCCGGCGATGGCGATCCGGCCGAACCGCCTGCGGGCGACGTCGGCGGGGTAGGGGCCGTCGGGGTGGAAGGGGTGCCAGGGCCGGCAGTACGCCACCGGCCGCCCGTGCCCCCAGCGGTGGACGGTGATCGCCTCGATGCCCGTCCGGGGCCCCAGCAGCCGCGTCACCTGGTCGCGCACGCCGTCCGCCAGCCGGTCGTACGGCGTCGCCATCATCTCCCGCCTGCCCGCAGCCGCCCCCGCGACGGGTCCCAGCTCCGACCGGCAGGGCGTGGCCAGCAGGCGCAGCCCTTCGGGAGCGGGCTCGCTCAGGCACCAGAACGCGCCCGTCCACCGGGTGCGGCCGGTCCGCGCCCGTCCGCCGCGCAGCCGTACGGTCGCCTCCAGGACCGGCAGCCGGGCCGCCTGGCCCAACGCCCGCCGCTGCTGCTCGGGCAGGTCGGGCACGAGGTGCGGCACGACCGCGCTCCAGCAGGCCATGATCACCGACTCGGCGCCGACGGTCCTGAGCCGATGCCCGTCGAAGTAGGCGACGACCACGGACGCGTCCCCGTGCCGCACCGACACCACCGGGCTGGACGGCCGCAGCGACGCCCGCCCGGCCCTGAGGCTCCCGGTCAGGGGCCCGGCGGCCGAGGCGTACCGCGAGGGCTTGTCGAGCCCGAGGCCGCCGAACCCCGGATATCCGGCGGCCCAGGCGTCCACCGCGCCGAGCGCCCGGCCGTCGTAGGCCCGCTCGGCGCACGGCAGCGTCCGGCAGAAGCGTTCCGCGTCGGGGTGCGCGCCGCAGACCTCCAGCAGGAACCGGGAGTAGGTCAGCCCGGCCAGGCGCTCCTGCTTGTCCTCCTGCGACAGGCCGGGGAACCAGTCGGGCGGGTCGTCGCGCAACCTGCGCAGGTCGGCGACGGCCCGCGCGGGCAGCGGCAGGTCCTCCAGCCGGCCGGCCGGGACCAGGGTGTCGGCCCCGAAGCTCTCCCTGTCGCACATCACGCGTACGGCCGGGCGCGCGTCGAACCCCGCCGGGCCGCCGTGCTCACCGGGGTCGCGATTGTCCAGCACGAGCACGCGGGCCCCCGGACGCCCGCGCAGCCACTCCTCGGCCGCGCTGAGGCCGCTGCGACCACCGCCCACCACCACGAGGTCGTAGCTCTCGCCGGTGGGCTCGGGCGGGCCCGCGTGCTGCCAGAAACGGCCGTCGCGCAGGGCGTGCGGCACGGCGACCGCCTGAGCGGTGTCCCCGCGCAGCCCGCCGGCCGGCTCCGTCACATTGACAACGGCTTTCGCCGCCGAGCATCCCAGAGCGCTCACCGTTATCCCGTCGAACAAGTCCCGGCGGGAAATGGGCACATCCATCCCGAGGTCGCGCGGATTCATGCTCATGAGGGCGATCATCGGCACTTCGGCCAAAAGCCCCACAGGGGCGCGCAGCGGTTCGAGAAACATTTTGCGTGGCCTATTACCGCGAATGCCCATTTGGAGTAGCGTCCGGAAGAGAAGTGAGCGGGGGGAGCGCGGTGGTCGGCAAGCAGGGCAGGGTCACCGGAAAGATCGGCCCTGGGCTCGTCGGCGAGGTCATGGTCCCGGTCAGGGGCGGGGTGGAGGCCTTCTACGCCCACCCCAGCGTGCCCGACGAGGAGTTCGGCCTCGGAACCATCGTCGTCGTGGTGGAGTACTTCCCCCCGCGGACGGTTTACGTGGCCAGAGCACTCGTCTAGGGAGGGCCGATGTCCCCCGAGGTCTTCATCGTCGCCGCAGCCGTGGTCGTCGCGGTCGTCATCGTGATCCTGCTGTTCAAAGCCGTCTGGCGGGTCGCCGAGCCCAACGAGGCGCTGATCATCTCCGGCCTCGGGGCGCGTCGGCGCGGCGAGGGCGTCGACAGCCTCGGCTTCAAGATCATCACAGGGAAGGGCGCGGCCGTGCTCCCCGGCTTCCAGGCCGCCCGGCGGCTGCGCCTGGACACCAGGGCCGCCAACCTCCAGGTCTCCTGCGTCACCCAGCAGGGCATCCCCGTGCACATCCGCGGCGTGGTCATCTACAAGGTCGGCGACGACCTGTCCTCGATCGCCAACGCCGCCCG
Organism: Nonomuraea sp. NPDC001699; assembly: GCF_053596455.1. NCBI lineage: Bacteria > Bacillati > Actinomycetota > Actinomycetes > Streptosporangiales > Streptosporangiaceae > Nonomuraea > Nonomuraea sp. NPDC001699. The sequence goes on from NZ_JBSFGF010000004.1 coordinate 30,119, forward strand.
CCGCTTCCTCGACCAGCAGGACTTCATGACCAGCGCGATCCACGAGCTGTTCACCGGGCACCTGCGCTCGATCATCGGCAACCTCACCATCGAGGACCTGATACTCAACCGCGAACGCCTGACCAGCGAGACCAGGGCCTCGGCCGCCGACGAGATGAGCAAGCTCGGGCTGATCGTCGACTCGCTGCAGATCCAGGAGATCGACGACGAGACCGGCTACATCGCCAACCTCGGCAAGCCGCACGCCGCCAGGGTCGCCGCCGTCGCCCGCATCGCCCAGGCCCAGCGCGACCAGGAGGCCACGGAGGCCGAGCAGATCGCCGAGGCGAACAAGGCCGCGGCCCAGCGTGACGCGCAGATCAAGCGGGCCGCCTACCAGGCCGAGATCGACCGGGCCCAGGCCACGGCCCGGCAGTCGGGGCCGCTGTCGGAGGCCAGTGCCCGGCAGGAGGTCGTCGTCCAGGAGACCAGGGCCGCCGAGCTGGAGGCCCAGCTCGCCGAGCAGCGGCTCCAGTCGCAGGTGCGCAAGCCCGCCGACGCCAAGGCGTACGAGACCGTCACGCTGGCGCAGGCCGACCGGGACGCCCGGATCGCCCAGGCCCAGGCCGAGGCCCAGGAGACCGAGCTGCGCGCCGGCGCCCAGGCGAGCCAGGTCAAGCTGGCCGCCGCGGCCGAGGCCGAGTCCGTACGGCTGCGCGGCGAGGCGGCCGGCGCGGCCACCAAGATCGCCGGTGAGGCGGAGGCCCAGGCCGCCCAGGCGCGCGGGCTGGCCGAGGCGCAGGCGGCCAGGGCGCTGGGCCTGGCGGAGGCAGAGGCGATCAGGGCGCGGGCCGAGGCGCTGAAGGAGAACCAGGAGGCGGTCATCGCCCAGCAGCTCGCCGAACGCTGGCCGGAGGTCGTCGAGGCGGGCGCGAAGGCGTTCGGGAACGTGGACCACATGGTCGTGCTGAACGGCGCCCAGGGCGTGGAGGAGCTTCTGGCCAAGGCGCTCACGCTCGGCGGCACCGGGCTCGGCCTGGCCAGGGCGCTGCTCGACGGCGGAGGCCGGAACGGCGCCGAACCTCGGAACGGCGCCGAACCTCACGGACGAAGCGGGAACGGCAGCGAACCCGAAATCCCTCGCGAACCCGCTGAATCCCGCGAATAGCGACGTTACTCGGCTCCTTACTCGCCGCCTCCTCTAGCGTTTTCCAAAAAGCCGCTAGAGCAAGGGGAGAATTCGTGCTTAAGGCTATTTCGGGGGTATGTCTGAGCATGATGGTCCTCGCCGGATGTTCCTCCGGCGAGGCCGGTGACCAGGCCGCCGGGTCGGCACAGCCCTCCGCGTCCTCCTCGGCGGTGGAGGCCGCCAGGTTGCGATCCGCCCTGCTGCCCGTGCCCAAGGGCATGCGCATCGCGTACGGGCCGGAGATGGGGGCGTTCGGCTCGCTCAAGTCCACCCAGGAGGGGCTGGCCGCCATCCAGCAGGCCAAGCTGGAACGTCCGGAGTGCGCCGGGGCCGCCCAGCTCGACGCGGCCAAGCCGGAGGTCGCCCGCGCGCCCGCCGCCGTGATCGCCTTCTCCGCCGCGCGCGGCTCGATCACGCAGGCCGTCGTGTCGATGCCGGAGGCGTCGATGCCCGCGCCGCTGCCGCCGCAGTGCGCCCTGTACAAGGCGACCGTCGAGGGCGCGGACGTGACCTACCGCACCGAGAAGCTGGCCATGCCGGCCAAGGGCGACGAGTCGCGGGCGTACCTGACGACGGCCTCCGGCGGCGACAAGCGCGCCCAGATCGGGTCGGTCGTGATCAGGCGGGCCCACCTGATCATGAGCATGCTCGTCGTCGGCCAGAAGGTGAAGGCCGCCGGCCTGTACGAGCTCGCCCGCCTCGCCGACCAGAACCTGGCCCGCGTCACCCGCTGAGTCTCAGATGAGCACGTGGTCGTCCGGGCGGCCGACGAAGGAGAACTGCGCGTTGCGGGTCAGCTTGATGTGGTCGGCCTGCCAGGTGTGCATGGAGGCGTCGGCGCTGCGCCAGTAGACGAAGTTGAAGCGGTCCGCCGAGTAGATCTTGACGGAGTCCTCCTTCAGCCGGCGTACCAGGTGCGTGTCCTCCCCCCGCGTGATGTCCGCGAAGCCGTACGAGCGGAACATGTCCGCCTTGCCGAGGAACGTGCCGCCCTGGACGAGGAAGGAGTACCGGTGCTCCAGGCCGGGCAGGCGGAGCATGGTGGTGTTGCTCCCCTCGAAGTACGCGTAGTGCGCCCCCTTGCCGACCAGCTCGGCGTCGGAGTAGTCGAACGCGCGCACGAGGTCCGACAGGTAGTGCTCGCCGTAGAGGTTGTCGTCGTCCATCTTGGCGATCAGGTCGCCCTCGGCGGCGGCGATGCCCAGGTTCATGCAGGCGCCGAGTGAGAGCTCCGGGGCGGCGGGCAGGACCACGACGTCCGTGATGCCGGCCATGCGCGCCTTGTCGGCCACGACCACCGGGTCGATGTCCAGCCCGTGCAGGACCATGATCAGCTGTAGCGGCCGGTGCAGCTGCCGGGCCACGGACGAGATCGCGTGCTCGATCTGCGCGGCCCGGTTGGTCGGCAGCACGACCGAGATCGAACGCGACCGGGGCGCGGTGGCGTGGCCGAGGTTCTGCAGGATCTGGTCCACCCGGTGCGAGAACAGGTGCTTGTCGAAGACCTCCCGCATGGCCAGGTGGCCCATCCTGGCCCGCAGCTCGGGGCTGTTGATCAGGTGCAGCACCTGGTTGTACGACTCGACCGGCTCCCGCGCGATCGGGATCAGCCCGCCGAACGTCTCCTCGATCGCCCGCGACCACCCCGTCACCACCGGGGTCGCGCACGCCGACAGCTCGAAGACGCGGCGGGCGCACATGGTCGGCGAGTCGAGCACCGAGTTGACGTTGAGGAAGACCTTGTACATCCGGTACGCGGCCAGCATCTGGTCGTAGGGCAGCTCGCCCACGATGTGCGGCCGGTACTTCTCCGGCCAGGCGTACTTCTCGTCCACCTCGCCGTTGCGGGCGAAGATGTGCAGGCCCAGCTCGCGCACCGGGTCGAGCACGGTCTCCATCTGCTCGCGGCGCTCGGGGTGCTTGTCGCGGAAGTACATGCCGGCGAAGACGACGTCGTGCAGGCGGCCCTGCTTCTGCTGGATCGGGTTGTGCACCCGCGGCTGGGCGGCGAACTGCAGCACGTCGACCCGGTCGTGGCCCAGCACCTCGCGGTACTTCGGCACCATGTCGCCGTCGCAGGTGAACACGTAGTCGAACAGCTTGGCCGTGTCGATGAAGAAGTCGAAGTTCGGCGGGTCCTCCTTGTTCCAGAAGACCGTCGGGATGCCCTCGGAGCGGCACCAGGCGACCAGGTCGCGCAGCGGGTCCTTGGGGGCGTTCGTGCCGGTCATCTGGTAGCGCCAGCGGCCCTGGTTGCCGTGCCAGGCCGACTCGCAGAACAGCAGGTCGGGGCGCTTCTCGGCGAAGATCTCCGGCCAGTCCTTGAGGCCGAACTCGATCTGGTCCCACTCGTACCTGAAGGCCATCCTGGAGAAGTCGTCCAGGATCACCGCGACCTTGAGGTCGGGGCGGTTGACCGGGCCGAGCGGCCACTTCGCCGTGGGCACCTCGACCAGCGGGGGCCGGTGGTTGGCCAGTTCGACGGCCTCGGTGACCGGCATAGGCGGTTTGGGCGCCCTGTCCTTCGACCTGACCGCCTCGACGATCTTCCCCGGGCTCTTCGAGCCCAGGGCCTCGCCCAGCTTGAACGTGCGCTTGGCCTGGGTGGCCTCCAGCTTCCAGCCGGCGTACGCGGCCTTGGCCTCGGCGATCTCCAGCCGCCGCCGCAGCTCCCTGACCTCGGTCTCGTACCGCTCGACGAGCTTGCGCTCCTCGGGCAGCCAGTTGACGGGACCCAGTCGCTGGAATGCGGGGGGCTCAGGGTTTTCGGCCATGGTGATACGCCTATCGCTCAGCGGAGGTATGTCATAGTACGGCGGATTCAGCCGCTATTCGGGGCGTTTGGCCTGGGAAGCAGGGGCCAGGTTGTCGCCCTTCAGCCACGCCGCGATCACCGTCGCGATGCGCGGACCGGCCTTGCCGTCCCACATCACCGGCAGCTCGCCGGCCGGTGTGGCGGCCCCGTCGGCGAGCGCCTTCTCCGCCGCGGCGGGCAGCAGCGCGGGCGTGACCAGGCGGTTCGTGCCGTGCGTGATCGTGATCGGCCGCTCGGTGTTGGGCCGCAGCGTCAGGCAGGGGACGCCCAGCATGGTCGTCTCCTCCTGCACGCCGCCGGAGTCGGTGACGACCAGCGCCGCGCCCCGGACGAGTGAGAGGAAGTCCACATAACCCAGCGGCTCGATGACCTTGATCGTGTCACCGTCCACCAGGCCCGCCTCGGCCAGCCGCGCCTTGCCGCGCGGGTGCACCGGCACCACGACCGGCGTCCGCCGCGACACCTCCAGCACGGCCTCGACCAGCTCCCTGGCGGCCTCGGCCGTGTCCACATTGGCCGGGCGGTGCAGGGTCGCCACGGCGTACCGGGCCGGCAGGCCCAGCCGCGCCACCACGGGCGCCGGGTCCAGCGAGGGCAGCGCGGCGAACAGGCTGTCGATCATCGGGTTGCCCACCAGATGCACCTTCGCGGGCGGAACGCCCTCCGACGCCAGGTAGGCCAGGGCCTCGGGCGAGGTGACGAACAGCAGGTCGGCCAGCGCGTCGGTGACGACCCGGTTGACCTCCTCGGGCATGCCCCGGTCGAACGAGCGCAGCCCGGCCTCGACGTGCGCGGTCCTGATGCCGAGCTTGGCGGCGACCAGGATCGCGGCCAGCGTCGAGTTCACGTCGCCGTAGACCACGACGAGGTCGGGCTCCTGGGCGACGAATACGTCCTCCAGGCCCACGAGCAGGGCCGCGGTCTGCCTGGCGTGCGTGCCGGAGCCCACCGCCAGGTTGGCCACCGGCTCGGGCAGCCCGAGGTCGGCGAAGAAGACGTCCGACATCAGCGCGTCGTAGTGCTGCCCGGTGTGGATGATGCCCTGCCGTACGCCGAGTTCACCGAGTGCACGCACCACCGGGGCCGCTTTCACGAAATTGGGACGAGCACCCAAAACGTGCAGGACCAGGGGGTTCTCCCTCATTGACCTCGCCTTTCATAGCGGAAGGGAAAAAACGCTGCCTATGGTACGGTCCCAGCGTGGCATCCGACGCCAGTCGTCAAGACTCCTCCAAGGTTTCCGCGAAGTCCGCCCGGGCCGGCGTCGGGGGACTTCTCAAAGGCTTCGTCCAGCACCCCGTCATCGTTTCCCGCGTCGTCGTGACGAAGGTCAAGTCCGACCCCGTCCGCGTGGCGCAGGCAGCCGCCGACGCGCTCCCGCCCAAGCTCCGCCCGATCGTCGGCAGCGTGGCCTGGCCCGCCGCCCGTGGCGCCCGGCGCATGGTCCGCAAGCTCGGCATGCGCATGATCAAGGCGCCGTGGAACGAGGCCAAGGCCCACTGGGACGCCGGCCGGGTCTCCGAGGCCGCCGACGTGCTCGACGCGTACACGAAGTACCCCTTCGTCAAGCGCAGGGCCGCCTACTACCGCGGCGAGCTGGCCGCCATCAGCCCCGACCCGATCCCGCCCGCGCCGAAGATCGCCATCGGTGAGCGCGTCGCGGGTCGCGTGCTGCACCTGGTCACCAACGCGCTGCCGTACACGCAGGCCGGTTACACCGTGCGCACCCACCGGATCGTCTCCTCCCAGAAGGCGGCCGGGCTCGACCCGCACGTGGTGACGAGCTGGGGCTGGCCGATGCTCCAGGGCCACGCCGACGCGCCCCCGCACGAGGAGATCGACGGCATCCCGTACTACCGCCTGCTGCCCGACGGGCACGGCGAGGTGCCGTTCGAGATGCGCGGCCGCATGGTCAAGGGCGCCGAGGGCGTCACCCGCCTGGTCGAGCAGCTGCGGCCGCAGGTCCTGCACGCCGCCACCGACCACCGCAACGGCTCGGTCGCCCACGCCGTCCGCGACCGGACCGGCACCCCCTTCGTCTACGAGGTACGCGGCTTCCTGGAGGAGACGTGGGCCTCGCGCGACCCGATCCGGGTCGGCAGCCAGCGGCACGTGCTCCAGCGCGAGCGCGAGGCGTTCCTCATGCGCGAGGCCGACGCGGTCGTCACGCTGGCCGAGACGATGGCCACGGAGATCGTCGAGCGGGGCGTGCCCAGGGAGCGCATCCACCTGGCGCCCAACGCCGTCGACGACACCCTGCTGTCGGCCCACTACGACGGCGCGTCCTTCCGCGACGCGTACGGCATCGCCCCCGGCGAGATCGTGGTCGGCTCGGTGTCCAGCATTGTGGCCTACGAGGGCTTCGCGACCCTGCTGCGCGCCGCCGCGCTGCTGCGCGACGAGCGCACGCCGGTGCGGGTGCTCATCGTGGGCGACGGCGCCGAGCGGGAGAACCTGCTCGCCCTGGTCGAGGATCTCGGGCTGCGCGACGCCGTCCTGCCCGGACGGGTCGGCCCCGACGAGGCGCTGCAGGCCCAGGACGCCATCGACATCTTCGCCTGCCCGCGCGAGGACCTGCGGGTCTGCCGGCTCGTCACGCCCCTGAAGCCCGTCGAGGCGATGGCGCTCGGCAAGCCGGTGGTGCTCAGCGACCTGCCCGCGCTGTCGGAGCTGGTCGGCTCCGACGGGGCCGGCCTGCTGGTCCCGGCGGGCGACCCGGCCGAGCTGGCCAAGGCGATCGCCGGCCTCCGCGAGGACCCGGCCAGGCGCTCGGAGATGGGCGAGGCCGGACGGGCCGAAGTCGCGGCGAAGCGGACGTGGAGTCGCGTTGCCGAGACTTATCAAGCTCTATACCGATCGCTTGCCGAAAGATGACCTCCACGTTGCCTGTACGTTGTGACGGGTTCGGTCGCATTAGGCGTGAGCTAGGTGGACTTGAGATAACCTTTGCGACCATGAAGTGTTGTTTCCGGCTCTCGAAGGCACTGCTGTGACAGAAATCGACTTGGCTGTCATCGGCCTGGGCTACGTCGGCATGCCGCTCGCGAAGGAAGCGGTCGCCGCCGGGCTCCGGGTCGTCGGCGTGGACGTGGACCCCCGGAAGGTCGACGCGCTCAACGCCGGGCAGTCCTACATCGATGACCTGACCGACGCTGACCTCGATCACATGCTGGCGAACGGATTCAGCGCGACGCTGGACGAGTCCGTGCTGGCCAGAAGCAACACGATCGTCATCTGCGTTCCCACCCCGCTGGACGAGGACCACCGTCCCGACCTGTCCGCGGTCGAGGGCGCGACCCAGACCGTCGCCCGCAACCTCAGCAAGGGCACGCTCGTCGTCCTTGAGTCGACCACCTGGCCCGGCACCACCGACGAGGTGGCCCGCCCGCTGCTGGAGCAGTCGGGCCTGGCCGCCGGCGTGGACTTCCACCTGGCCTTCTCGCCCGAGCGCATCGACCCGGGCAACCCGAAGTTCGGGCTCAAGAACACCCCGAAGGTCGTGGGCGGCTACACGCCGGTCTGCCGCGACCGGGCGACGGAGTTCTACAAGCAGTTCATCGAGCAGGTGGTGCCGGTCAGCGGCACCCGCGAGGCCGAGATGGCCAAGCTGCTGGAGAACACCTACCGGCACGTCAACATCGCCCTCGTCAACGAGATGGCGATCTTCTGCGACGAGCTCGGCATCAACCTGTGGGAGTCGATCGAGGCCGCGGCCACCAAGCCGTTCGGCTTCCAGAAGTTCCTGCCGGGGCCGGGCGTCGGCGGTCACTGCATCCCCGTGGACCCCTCGTACCTGTCGTACACCGTGCGCAAGCTCGGGTACCCGTTCAGGTTCGTGGAGCTGGCCCAGGAGATCAACGAGCGCATGCCGTCCTACGTGGTGGCCCGCGTCCAGCGACTGCTGAACAGACATAAGAAGCCCGTGAACGGCGCCCGAGTGGTTATGCTCGGCGTCACGTACAAACCGGATATCGCCGACGAACGGGAAACTCCGGCTCTGCCTGTGGCGCGTGCGCTGCTGGAGCTGGGGGCCGAGCTCTCGTTCGCCGATCCGTACGTCAAGGAGTGGTCGGTCGACGGTACTCCGGTGCCACGGGAAGAGAACCTGACCGAGGCCGTGGTCAACGCCGACGTGTCGCTGCTGTTGCAGCAGCACGCCGCGTTCGATCTGGCCATGGTCGAGGCTAAGGCCAAGCTCGTGCTGGACACCCGCGGTGTGCTCACCGAGGGTGAACGCGTCGAGCGGCTGTAGCGACGGAGGGCTGCGCGCAGTGCACGTGCTCGTCATGACGGTGGTGCATAACCCCGAGGACGCGAGAATTCTGCATCGGCAGATCCGTGCCCTCGTGGATGCCGGTCATGAGGTCACGTATGCCGCCTCTTTCACGGCGCACGGGGTCGTACCGCGTCCATGGGTCAACGGGGTCGATCTGCCCAGGGCCGCCCAGCGCAAACGCATGGCGGCCGTCTGGGCTGCCCGGCGGCTGTTCAAGCGCATGCGGAACAAGGTCGACCTGGTCCTGATCCACGACCCCGAGCTGCTGTTCGCGGTCTGGGGCGTGCGCAACCGGCCGCCGGTGGTGTGGGACGTGCACGAGGACACCCCGGCGACGCTCTCGCTCAAGCCGTGGCTGCCCTCGTTCCTGCGCCCGCCGGTGCGCTTCTTCGCCCGCATGCTGGAGGGCACGGCCGAGCGGCACATGAACCTGCTGCTGGCCGAGACCGCCTACGCGGGCCGGTTCAAGCACGCCCATCTGATCGTGCCGAACGAGACGTGGGTGCCGGACTCGGTGACGCCTCCGGGCGACGACCGGGTGGTCTACCTCGGGTGGCTGTCGCGGGCGCGCGGCGTGTTCGAGGCCGTCGAGGTGGCCAAGCTGCTCCAGCCGTACCGGGTGGCGGTGGAGCTGATCGGGTACGCCGATCCGCAGAGCCGTCCCATGCTCAACCAGGCCGTCGCCGACGGCCTGCTGGAGTGGCGCGACTTCATGCCCAACGACGAGGCGCTCAAGCGGCTCGACGGTGCGCTGGCCGGGCTGTCGCTGCTGCACGACGAGCCCAACTACCGGCACTCGATGCCCACCAAGATCATTGAGTACATGGCGCACGGCATCCCGGTCATCACGACGCCGTCGCCGCGCGCGGTCGAGCTGGTGGAGCGGTACGACAGCGGGGTCGTGGTGCCCTGGGAGGACCCCAAGGCCGTCGCGCAGGCGGTGCTGACGCTGCGGGACGACGTGCGCGAACGGCGGGCGCAGGGCGCTCGCGGTTACGCGGCGGCCCGCGCGAACCACCACTGGCCGAACTCTGCCAAGCGGTTCGTGTCCCAGCTTGAGGCATGGGCCGGTATCACGCGATAGCGGTTATCTCCGGCAGATCACGAAAGCGGTAGGTTCCTGAACGTGCGATGGCTCTTCCTGCTCGTGGGCGCAGCCGTCCTGGCCGTGGTCGCGGTGGTGATCATCCTTTTCCCGTCGTCGTCCGAGCGGCCGGTTGCGTCCTCGTCGAGCACGCCGAAGCCGTCCAGGACGGTGTCGAAGCCGCCGCCGCCGAAGGTCAAGGAGTTCACCGACCCCTGTGGAACGTTCGACACCACCACCAAGAACTTCTACGCCGTCACCGGCTACTGGATCACGCCGAAGTCGAACCCCTGCACCTGGCGTCACCAGCTCCAGGAGATCCACCGCGCCGGCGGCGACACGATCATCAGGATCGGGTACGGCCTGCAGTTCCGCGGCGTCTCCGACACCGGCGAGGTGCTGGCGAAGGACGGCTCGCTCGACCCGCTGTACAAGGCGTGCGAGGAAGACGGCCTGAGCTGCCGCGACGTGCTTGAGCAGGACCTGAGGAAGGCCAACCCCGGCAACCGGGTCGGGCGCACGTACGTCTACCGCACCGACGAGGCGTTCGGCGACGACCTGTTCCGCTGCCCCAAGATGGAACACCGGGTCAAGGTCGGCGACCGGATCTACTACCGCATGGTCACCCCGCCCGACGGCTCCGACGACTCCACCTGCGACTTCAGCAAGAAGGCCACCTCCTACGACATGATCCTGGTGGCCGGCTCGGCCAAGGACAGCCTGAAGGAGCTGCTCGACCTGGCCGACCAGTTCGGCATGCGGGTGTTCCCCGCGCTGCCGCTCGCCCCGCGCGACCCCGCGACGCCGACCAGGGCGAACAAGCGGCACATCGGCACCCTCACCACGCTGACCCGGCGCATCCTCCAGGACTACGGCGTGCGCTTCGCCGACCGGCAGGCGCTGGGCGGCGTCTACCAGCCGTTCGAGGTGCAGATGGGCGCCACGCTGGCCACCAATCCCACCCTTGAGGTGTACGCCGACCAGCACCGGATCGTGGAGCAGGAACTGGGCAAACCGATTCTGATCAGCCCGTACCTCGACGCCCGCAAGCGGGTCGGCTTCGGTCAGACGCCGGCGCAGGTGGCCGAGGCGTTCAAGGCGCTGGCAAGGACCGGTGTCGGCATCATCGCCCCGCAGGACAGCCGCGGGACGGGCAAGGTCGGCCTGTTCTGGCCGGACGAGCGCGACACCGAGGTGGACGACCGGCTGCGTCCGGTGGTGGGCGAGGCCGCGTACGGCACCGCGTACCACGGCTCGACCCGCGACTACTACCGGGAGATGGCCAAGGCGCGCGACGAGATGCTCCAGGCCGGTCACGAGGTGGAGCTGTGGGCGAACGTGGAGGCGTTCGAGCCGTCCGGCAAGCAGCCGTGCGCCCCGCAGGGCACCCGCGGCCAGACCGACAAGAAGCGCCTCGACCAGGCCGTCACGATGGCCGGCCGGTACGTCCAGAAGATCGTCTCCTACATGTGGAGCGACTTCATGACCTGCGGCGACCCCTCGCTCCAGGACGAGATCGCCTCCGACTGGCAGCGCCCGATCGCCGTGGACGCCATCAGGCGGCCCCGCGACCCCCAGGACGGCGTCGAGGTGCGCGGCTACAACCTCGACGGCAGCACAGTCCTGCTCGAATGGTCCGGCGGCACCAAGGAGCTGGTGGTCTCGGCCGTCGGCTGGCTGGACAAGGACCCGCTGGACGAGCACCCGGCCCGGATGGCGACGGCCTGGGTGCCGTTCGACTGGACCCAGGTGCCGCCCGGGGAATGGGTCAAGATAGGGATCAAGGGGGCGTCGGGTAAGCAGGCCACGACGCCGCTCCACGTACGCATATCCGCATAGGGCAGACGGGACTCCGTGTAACGTGCCGTCCATGGTCCCGAGCATCCCGGTCAGCGTCGACCTGGTCGTGCTCACCGTACGCAACCATGCTCTCAGCGCTCTGGTGTGGCGGCGCGACAACCCGCCGTTCCTGCGCCGCTGGTCGCTGCCCGGCGGCTTCATCCAGCTCGACGAGGACCTGCCGGCCGCCGCCCACCGCGTCCTCGCCGAGCGCGCCGGCCTCCCGGGCGCCCCGGTGCACCTGGAGCAGCTCCAGACGTACGGATACCCCGACCGCGACCCGCGTCAGCGCGTCCTGAGCGTCGCCTACCTGGGTCTGGCCCCCGACCTGCCGGCCTCGGAGAAGGCGCACATGAGCTGGCAGCCGGTCGAGGCGCTGAACGTCATGGCCTTCGACCACCGCCGCATCATGCTCGACGGGGTCGAGCGGGCCCGGGCCAAGCTGGAGTACACGTCCCTGGGCGCGGCCTTCTGCCCGCCGGAGTTCACCGTCGCGGACCTGCGCCGGGTGTACGAGATCGTCTGGGGCCGCCCCCTCGATCCCCGCAACTTCCACCGGAAGGTCACCAAGGCCGAGGGCTTCCTGGTGGAGACGGGCGCCACCACCACCAGAGACGGCGGCCGCCCCGCCAAGCTCTACCGCCGCGGCCCGGCCGAACTCCTCCACCCCCCTATGCTGCAGGAATGACCTCCCACCCGGACCGCCCCGCGGACGTCATCGAGACCCCTCGCCTGACCCTCGTGCCCCTGCGGGTGGAGCACGCCGCGGAGATGGCGGCCGTGCTCGCCGACCAGCGCCTGCACGAGTTCATCGGCGGCGTCCCCGCCACTGAGCAGGAGTTGCGCGCCCGCTACGAACGCCTGGTCGCGGGCCCGTCCGGCTGGCACAACTGGGTGCTGCGCCTGCGCGCCGACGGCCGCCTGACCGGCTACGTGCAGGCGACCGTCGACGAAGGGACGGCCGAGATCGCCTGGGTGATCGGGGTGCCGTGGCAGTGCCGGGGTCTGGCCGCCGAGGCCGCCCGCGCCCTGGTCGCCTGGTGCGACGCCCAGGGCATCGGCACGGTCGTCGCCCACGTCCACCCCGACCACGCAGCCTCCGCCGCCGTCGCCGCTCGCGCCGGTCTGCACGCCACCGACCTCGTCCACGACGGCGAGACCCGCTGGGAACGCCGCCACCCGCTCCCGTCCCGGTGCTGATGAAGCGCCTGGCCTAAGGTAGTTGTATGCCTCGTTTCCGCCACATCCTGGACACCATGCCCCCCTACAAGCCGGGCAAGGCCGTGGTCTCCGCCGACGGCCGGTCGTACAAGCTGTCCTCGAACGAATCCCCCTACGACCCGCTGCCCTCCGTGGTGGAGGCAGTCGCCGAGGGTGCCCGTCAGATCAACCGCTATCCCGACCCCGGCGCGGTCAAGCTGACCGAGGCCATCGCCGAGCGGTACGACGTGCCGTTCGAGCACATCGCGCTCGGCGCGGGCTCGGTCACCGTCGCCCAGCAGTTGTTCGAGTCGGTCGGCGAGCCCGGCGTCGAGGTCGTCTACGCGTGGCGGTCGTTCGAGGCGTACCCGCTGCTGGCGGACCTGTCCGGGGTGACGTCCGTCCAGGTGCCGCTCGCGGGCGAGGACCACGACCTGGACGCCATGGCGGAGGCGATCAACGACCGTACCCGCATGGTCTTCGTGTGCAACCCCAACAACCCCACTGGCACCGCGATCCGCCGCGACGCGCTGCTGTCCTTCCTCGACCGCGTGCCGGAGAACGTGCTCGTGGTGCTGGACGAGGCCTACCGCGAGTACGTCCGCGACGAGGACGTCCCCGACGGCCTGACGCTCTACCGCGACCGCCCGAACGTCTGCGTCCTGCGCACGTTCTCCAAGGCGTACGGGCTGGCGGGCCTGCGGGTCGGCTACCTGATCGGGCCCGAGCCGGTGGCGGCGGCCGTCCGCAAGACGATCATCCCGTTCGCCGTCAACCACCTCGCGCAGATCGCCGCCGTCGCCTCCCTCAAGGCCGAGGACGAGCTGCTGGAGCGGGTCGAGCGGGTGGTCAAGGAGCGCAGCCGCGTCCGCGAGTCGCTGATCGAGCAGGGCTGGACGGTGCCGCCGACCGAGGCGAACTTCGTCTGGCTGCGGCTCGGCGAGCGCACCCTCGACTTCGCCGCCGCCTGCGCGGTGGAGGGCGTGGCCGTGCGGCCGTTCGCGGGGGAGGGCGCCCGGGTCTCCATCGGCGACCCCGAGGCCAACGACGCCTTCCTCACCGCGGCCAAGGAGTTCCGCGGTTAGGCGCTGACCTCTTGGGCGAGGGCCGCGGCTCTGGTCCTGGCGCGTCGCTCGGTGGAGACCACCAGGGCGACGCCGACCAGGATCACCGCGCCCCCGGCGATGATCTGCGGGGTGACGTGCTCGTTCACGATCAGCACGCCGAGGAGCACGGCGACGACCGGGTTGACGTACGCGTACGTGGACACCAGCGAGATCGGCGCGTTCCCCAGCAGCCAGGTATAGGCGGTGAAGCCGACCAGCGACCCGACCAGCACCAGGTAGGCCAGCGCCATCCAGGAGCGTCCGGAGATCGCCGTCAGGTCGAGCCGTTCGCCGAGCGCGGTGCCGGTCACGGCCAGGCCGGCGCCGCCGACCAGCATCTCGATCGTGCTCGCTGCGAAGGGGTTGGCGGGCATGGGGATGCGCGCCGACAGGAACGAGCCGATCGACCACGAGAACGAGGCGACCAGGATCACCACGATCCCGGTGGTGTCGACCGACTGGCCGCCGGTCACCGACAGCGCGGCGACGCCGCCGAACCCGACGAGCACGCCCGCCAGCGTCAGCACGGCCGGCCGGTCCCTGACCATGATCCGGAACACGACCAGCCAGAGCGGCACGGAGGCCACGAGCAGCGCGGCCAGGCCGCTGGAGATGTGCTGTTCGGCCACGGCGACCATGCCGTTCCCGCTGGTCAGCAGGAGCAGGCCGACGAGCCCCGCCCCGCAGAACTGCCGCCACGACACCCGGAACGGCTCAAGGCCCTTCCTGATCATCAGGAAGCCGCCCAGCAGCAGCGCGGCCGTCACGAACCGCAGCGCGCCGCTCAGCATCGGGGGCATGGTCTCGATGGCGATCCTGATGCCGAGGTAGGTCGAGCCCCACACCACGTACACGATCGCCAGGGCGCTCCAGACCAGGAGGGTAGCCCGGCTGTCAGTGGTGTTCGCACTCATGGGTCATGACCTTACCGGGCCACTCGGACATAACACCGGCGAGTATCAGACTTCGGACCCTGGCGGGATATTAGCGATAGGCGGCTTTCGCGCCACTGTTGCGGAGGGCGGGCCGGCTGAGACGATCGCGACTGTCCAGCAATGAAGGGATATGTCGTAGATGTCAGCCGTCACCTCCACCCCGGCCGCCCCCAACGCCGCCGCCCTCGCCCACTTCGCCGCCCGCCTGTCCTTCGAGACCGACGTCTCGGACGTGGCCGCCGACCTGGCCGCCGGCGCGCCGGGCGTGGTGGTCGTCGACTCCCGCAGCCGGGAGAGCTGGGACCAGGGGCACGTCCAGGGGGCGGTGCACCTGCCCACGGCGGAGATCGCCACGGGGGCCGCCGGCCTGATCCCCGCGGGTGTCACCGTCGTCACCTACTGCTGGGGCCCCGGCTGCAACGGCGCCACACGGGCCGCCCTGGAGTTCGCCAGGCTCGGGTACGCGGTCAAGGAGATGCTCGGCGGCTTCGAGTACTGGGCAAGAGAGGGTTTTCCGGTCGAGACCGCGTCCGGCGTCACGCGGCGGCCGATCGACGCGCTGACGGCGCCGGTGTCCGGGATCGCGTGCGCCTGCTGAAAGCGCCCCCAGTCCAGCCGAAACGACCGGCTATATCCAGACATGTCGGTCGGCTGATCAGCCCCGTCAGGTGGCCCACAGCCCCTTGCAGACGTATTCCGCGTGAAGGGGAGGGGAAAGTTTGGCGCCCCCGTCCGAATCCCGTCGATCGGGGGCGTTGTGAACATACCCGGATCTACTCGGGTCAACCAATAAGTCCCCAAGAGTCAACAGGATTGTCTGTACCTTTGACTCCCGAGGTCAAGAATTCGGCACCCGTCGCCCCGGAAAGGGGGCGACGGGCCCCGTACGGTCACCGCGGTCCGAGCTTCTCCACGATGAGCCGGTAGAGCTGACGCGGACGCCCCGGCTGCGGGGTGCGGTTCGGCGGTAGCGGCCACGCGAGTCCCTCGTCAACCAGCGTGCGCAGCAACCGCCGAGCCGTGCGTGGCGTCACCCCGAGCATCTTGCCCGCGCCCTCGGCGTCGACCACCGTGTCGCCGCCTTCGAGCTTGGCCGCCAGCCTGGCCAGTACCTCCACGCCCTTCGGTTTGAGCGCGTTCGACCCGGTGGGTGGCATCCGAGGGGCCGGGATGAGGGCCCGGCCCTCGCGGTCCACCGCGAACCCCTGGGCCTGCTTGCCCGCCTGGGTGCGGGCCAGTGCGGCCCGCGCGTGCGACTCCGCGTCGTGTGTCGTACGCCCCATCCCGACGCCCACCTCGACCGCCAGCCCCAGCTCGTCCCGGATCCTGGCCGCGAAGGGCAACACCCTGAACCCGTCGGTGGCCGCGGCGATCGAGCCCCTGGTCGCGGTGACCAGGTAACTGTGATCGTCGATCGGCCAGACGGTCGCGTTGATCCGGTTCGCCTCCTGGACCAGCAGCCGGTGCAGCGACAGCCGCAGCTCGTCGCGCCAGTAGCGTGGCGCCGCGCGCCGCACGGGCTCGCGCAGCGTCGGCACCTCCACCAGCACCACGGTGAGCTGTGACTCCTCCAGCCGGTGATGCGCCCCGAGCAGCGCCGCGGTGTGCAGCGCCGTCCGGACCGCCGCCGAGGTCGGCCTGATCCTGATGACCGGTACGCCCGCGGCATGCAGGCGTTCGGCCACCGCGGGCAGGCACGTCAGTGCTCCCGAGGTGGCGCCCTGGCGGGCCAGCCGTTCGTGGTAGGCCGCGATCGTGCCCGTGGCGCCGGGCTCGTCGCGGCTGTGCACGTCCGTGGCCGGTATGCCGAGGTCGGTGTACGCCTCCTCGACGTCCGCCCTGCTGACCACGTCCACGCTGACCCGTTGCGGGTCCATCCGGGTGTCCAGCGCCGCCTTGGCCAGCGCCGCCACCAATGCCGCTCCACCAAGTTGCACGTAGGTCGCGGGCATCGTCAGCACGCCTGATCGCCTGGCCAGGTCATAAGGGACCGGGCTGGCGAACAGACATGCGTCGACACCGGGACCGAGCCGCGTCACCTTGTCGGGCGCCTCCTGTTCGTCGCGGTACGCGGCCGCGACCAGGCGACACGGCAGCGGTGCCGCGGCGTGACCCATCAGCATGACTCGCTCGACCAGGTCGTGGGGTCCGACCACGCCGATGGTGAGGTCCGGTGTCATGGCGCCCGGGCGTGACACTCGGGGAGTTTCTTCGGCCCTCTCGACCAATGTTCGTCCCATCCTGCCGTCCGTTGCAGTGCTCTCTTTTGGAACGATCGCTCGCGGGGGCCGTAATGTCACGCCCGACTTTTCCGGAAAGTCGTTCTGGTTGACCGCCCGACAAGAAGTCTCAGCAGCTCAACGCGGTTTTTCTCATCTTTTTTAGCGCTCAGAAATCTCTCGTGTAATGTCCGCGCCGAGCGCGCGCATTCGCGACGCGAGATGTGCGTGGCCGCGATCGATGAGGTATCCCGACTCGATGACGGTCTCTCCTTCGGCCGCCAGACCGGCGAGCACGAGCGCGATACCGGAGCGCAGATCGTGCGCCGTGACTTGCGCGCCGGTGAGCGGCGTGCGGCCGCGTACGACGGCCCGGCTGCCGTCGACCTCGACGTCGGCGCCCATCTTGTTGAGCTCGCCGGCCAGGGCGAAGCGGCCGTCGAAGATGCGCTCGTGGATGTAGCTGGTGCCGTCGGCCAGGGCGGCCACGGTCATCATCGGCGACTGCAGGTCGGTCGCGAACCCCGGGTAGGTGTCGGTGATGATGTTGATGGGCCGCAGCGGGCGGTCGCACCGCACGTGCAGCACCGCGCCCTGCCGGGCGAAGTCGACGCCCATCTGCTCCAGCTTGTAGCGGACGACGCCCAGGTCGAGGCCGGTGCCCACGAGGCTCAGCTCGCCGCCGGTGATCGCCGCGGCCATCGCGAACACGCCCGCGTCGAGCCGGTCGGGCATCACGGTGTGCTCGACGGCGTGCAGCTCCTCCACGCCCTCGACGGTGATGAACCCGGTGCCGCCGCCGCTGATGCGCGCGCCCATCTTGGTGAGCATGTCGATGACGTCGAGCACTTCGGGCTCAAGGGCCGCGTTCTCGATCACCGTCGTGCCCTTGGCCAGGGCGGCGGCCATGATCAGGTTCTCGGTGCCGGTGTGGGAGGGGGTGTCGAGGTAGAGCGTCGCGCCGGTCAGGCCGCTGGCCTTGACGTGGATGACGGTCTCGCCCTCGTCGACGACCGCGCCGAGCCGCTTGTAGCCCAGGTAGTGGAAGTCGAGGTTGCGGCTGCCGAGGTTGCAGCCGCCGACGCCCTCGACGATCGCCTCGCCCAGCCGGTGGAGCAGCGCCGGGGTGAACAGCACGGAGCCGCGGAACCGGCGCGCGATCTCGGCGGGCAGCACCGGGCTGCTCAGCCTGGAGGCGTCGATGACCAGCGTGCGCTCGGACTCGTGCAGCTCCACGTACGCGCCGATCGCCTCGGCCAGCTCGATGGCACGCCGGACGTCCTCGATGATCGGCACGTTCCGCAGCACCGTACGGCCCTTGGCGGCCAGCAGAGCCGCGCCGATCATGGGAAGCACGGCGTTCTTCGCGCCCTGGATGAACGCGGTTCCACGCAGTGCGTTGCCACCGCGCACGCGGTAACGGACCATTCGTGCGGCTCCTTGAAATCAACGGTGAGGCTCGATCGGGCCAACAGTAGTCGCTAACACCAGGTGGCCCAGCCGAATCATCCGCTAAAGGAAGCCCCCGTGATGCGCTCATACGCTTCCAGGTATCGCTGCCTCGTGCGCTCGACAACATGGTCGGGAAGTCGAGGCGGGGGGTTTCCGGAGGATTTGTCCCATCCAGATTCGGGCGAGAGCAGCCAATCGCGTACATATTGCTTATCGAAAGAAGGTTGCGCCCGGCCCGGCTTCCACTCGTCGGCCGGCCAGAACCGTGACGAGTCCGGGGTCAGCACCTCGTCGCCCAGCGTCAGCACGCCGTCGGCGTCCCAGCCCAGCTCGATCTTGGTGTCGGCCAGGATGATGCCGCGCTCGCGGGCGATCTCCGCGCCGCGCGTGTAGACGTCGATGGTGATGCGCCGCAGCTCCTCGGCGGTCTCCGCGCCGACCTCGGCGACCACCTGCTCGAAGGAGATCGGCTCGTCGTGCTCCCCCTGCGGGGCCTTGGACGAGGGAGTGAAGATCGGCTCCGGCAGCCGGGAACCGTCCTCCAGCCCGGCGGGCAGCGGCACCCCGGACACCGTGCCGGTCGCGCGGTACTCCGACAGGCCGCCGCCGGTCAGGTAGCCCCGGGCCACGCACTCCACCTGGACCATGCGCAGCGGCTTGCACACCACGCTGCGCGCCTCCTCGCCCCCGGACACGATGTGGTTGGGCACGACGTCCTTGAGCTGGTCGAACCACCACAGCGACATCTGCGTGAGGATGGCGCCCTTGTCGGGGATGTCCGGCTCCAGCACGTAGTCGAAGGCCGAGATCCGGTCGGAGGCGACCATCAGCAGCAGGCCCTCGTCGGTCTCGTAGAGGTCGCGTACCTTGCCGGAGTGCAGGTGCTTCATCGGGCGATGTCCGTCCTGTGGTGCGAGCCGCGCAGCTTGACGCGATCAACGAGGTCGTAGGCGTTGCGGCGGGCGCTCTCCTGGTCGGGGCCGCTGCCGACGACGGTCAGCACGCGGCCGCCGTTGGAGACGACCTCGCCGCCGGGGCCGCGCGTGGTGCCGGCGTGGATGACGTACGCGTGCTCGGTCTCGGCCAGGCCGGTGATCACGTCGCCCTTCACCGGCGCGTCGGGGTAGTTCTCCGCCGCGATCACCACGGTCACCGCCGAGCCGTCCTTGAACACCGGGTCGAGGCCGAGCTCGCCGGTCGCGCACGCCATCAGCAGCCCGCCGAGCGGCGTCTCCAGCCGGTCGAGCAGCACCTGCGTCTCGGGGTCGCCGAAGCGGGCGTTGAACTCGACCACCTTCGGCCCCTTCGAGGTCAGGGCCAGCCCCACGTAGAGCACCCCCTGGTACGGCAGCCCGCGCCGCCCCAGCTCGGCGATCGTCGGATGCACGACCTCGCGCATGACCTGCTCGGTGAGCCCTTCCGGAGCCCAGGGAAGCGGCGTGTACGCGCCCATGCCGCCGGTGTTGGGCCCCTCGTCGCCGTCGTAGGCCCGCTTGAAGTCCTGGGCGAGCTGGAGCGGCACCGCCGTGCTGCCGTCGCAGAGCGCGAACAGCGACACCTCGGGCCCGTCGAGGAACTCCTCGATCACCACCCGCTCGCAGGCCCGCGCGTGCTCCAGCGCCTGGTCGCGGTCGCGCGTGACGACCACGCCCTTGCCCGCCGCCAGACCGTCGTCCTTGACGACGTAGGGGGCGCCGAACTCGTCGAGCGCCGCGGCGGCCTCGGCCTCGGTCTCGCACGTGCGCGCCCGGGCGGTCGGCACGTCGGCGGCCTTCATGATCTCCTTGGCGAACGCCTTGGAGCCTTCGAGCATGGCCGCCTCGCGGGTCGGCCCGAAACAGGCGATGCCGGCCTCGCGCACGGCGTCGGCCACGCCCGCGACGAGCGGCGCCTCCGGCCCGACCACGACGAGGTCGGCCCCCAGCCGCGCGGCCAGCCCGGCCACCTGCGCGGGATCGACGGGATCGACGGGATGAACGGTCGCGACGCCTTCGATGCCCGCGTTACCGGGAGCACAGTGGAGCTCGCTGACCTGGGGATCGAGTTTGAGCGAACGGCACAGGGCGTGCTCACGCCCTCCGGAACCAATGACTAGAACGCGCACGTGCCCCATTGTCGCAGGCCCCGCCGCCCCGCCCGGCGCGGGTCTCGGGCACGTCCCGGGGACTTCGCGGGCACCGCTGATGCCGGAACAAGTCCGCATCTTTGTGTGGTTCTACCTGATCCCAGAGCCCTCCGGCGAGTATCGTCGTTTGGGTTCACCCGCCTGTGGTAGGTTAAGGCGGCTTTGCGGCGTCTCTTGTGATTGGAGGTGGTCCGGGATGAATCCTGGTGATCCCAGCAGTACGTGCTCTCCCACGTACGCCCCAGTTACCCCCGACCACTCCAATCCGGCAGCCTGATCGTGCCTCCACGCATTTGTGTCGATTGAGGTGACTTTTCATCGCGCGTGGAGCGTGCCAGGTCGGGCGGAAAGGGACTGCCATGCGCTCGTCCACGCTTTTCCGTCGCATCAACCGTCACCCTGTTCAGCCGCACGTCGCACGTCCGTCGGCCAAGCCGGCGCGTGAGGTCTGCGTGCCCCCTGTCGACTCCATCGTCGAATTCGGCGCCTACATCCAGGGCAAGAAGGTCTGTGCCCCGGGCATCGTCGAGTCCCTCGAACTCGTACGCGAGCACAACAACAAGGCCGACGGCGCGAACGCGTTCGTCTGGGTCGGCCTGCACGAGCCCGAGGCGCCCGAGGTGGAGTGGCTGTCGGAGGTCTTCGGCCTGCACCCCCTGGCCGTCGAGGACGCGGTCAAGGCCCACCAGCGTCCCAAGGTCGAGCGCTACGGCGAGTCGCTGTTCATGGTCCTGAAGACGGTCGCCTACCTCGACCACGACGAGCTGACCGCCAACAGCGAGATCATCGCGACCGGCGAGATCATGGTGTTCCTCGGGGTCGACTTCGTGGTGACCGTGCGCCACGGCGAGCACTGCCCGCTCACCCTGGTCCGCGAGCGCCTTGAGGACAAGCCCAAGCTGATGAACCGCGGCCCGGCCGGCGTGCTGCACGCCATCGCCGACCACGTCGTCGACCAGTACCTCCAGGTGGCCGACCTGATGCAGCTGGAGCTCGAAGAGGTCGAGGCGACCGTCTTCGCCGACGTCAGCTCCCGCGACATCAACCGGATCTACCAGCTCAAGCGGGAGATGCTGGAGATGAAGCGGGCCGTCACCCCGTTGCAGTCGCCGCTGTCGGCGCTGCCGCAGCGCCGCGTCATCCCCTCGGAGATGCGCGAGTACTTCCGTGACGTCGGCGACCACCTGTCACGCGTCTGCGAGCAGGTCGAGGCCTCCAACGAACTGTGCAGCTCGATCCTTCAGGCCGCGCTGGCCCGCTCGAACGCCCTGGCCAACGAGGACATGCGCAAGATCTCTTCGTGGGTCGCCATCCTGGCCGTACCGACGATGATCGCCGGCATCTACGGCATGAACTTCGACTTCATGCCCGAGACCAAGCAGGTCTGGGGCTATCCGGCGGTGCTGGCCGTCATGATCACGGCCTGCGTGCTGCTGCACCGCGGCTTCCGCCGCAACGGCTGGCTCTGAAGCGGCTTTCGCCGCGACGGTCGACTCCGCGCGGCTTCCGCCGCGACGGTCGGCTCCGAGCCGCGCTCAGACGCTCACGGGCTTGAGCGGCCGAACCCCCTCCGGCAGCTCAAGGCCACGCTCGCGCCACAGCTCCCGCATGCGGTCGGGATAGTCGGTCACGATCCCGGCCACGCCGAGGTCGATCATCCGCCCGGCCAGGGCCTGGTCGTTGACCGTCCAGACCGCCACGTCGAGGTCCGCCGCGGCCGCCTGGGCCATCAGCTTCTCGTCGACCATCACGTGCTCGGGCGAGAGCGTGGTGGCGCCGGCCTCGCGGGCGGCGGCGGGGATGTCGTCGCCCAACCCGCCCTCGTGCCAGTGGAGCGTGTCGAGCTCGATCAGCGCGAACCGCCTGGTCGCCGGGGCGAGCCGGGCCGCGTGCCCGATGACGCGCCAGTCGAAGCTGAGGACGGCGGCGTTGCCCAGCCTGCCGTGCCGGTCGAGCTCCTCCACCACCAGCTCGGTGAACATCTCGGGGTCGGCCGTCAGCTCCGGCCTGGTGGGGTCGGACTTGAGCTCGACGTGCAGCCGTACGTGCTCGGCCTCGTAGGCGTTGACCAGCCCGAGCACCGCGCCGAGCGTGGGCATCCTGGTCTCCGGCATGGCGACCTGGGTGAGCGCGAACGGGTCGTCGAGGTGGCGCGGCAGGCGTACGCCCACGTCGAGCGTACGCAGCTGGGCGAGGCTGAGCGCGTTGATCGGCTTGCCCACGTACGGGAAGAGCGGATCGCCCTGCCGCAGCGGCCGGCGGTCGGCACTGGTGACGGCCGACACGGTGAGGTCGTGCGTGAGCACGAGGCGGCGATCGGCGGTGAGGGCGACGTCGAGCTCAAGCGCATGGACGCCGAGCTCCATCGTGCGGCTCAGCCCTGGCAGGGTGTTCTCCGGCCACAGGCCCCGCGCTCCCCGGTGACCATGAATCTCAACGCGCACACCGGGGACACTACCCGGCGCGAGCCCAGCTGAGGCAGTGCCACGCCGTGTCCTTTTTATCCTGCTACGCCCTGGTCGAAGGCTGAAGGCCGCCAAGCGGACCCTCCGGCCGCTTATTACACGATAAATGCAACTACCTTGCAATAAGCTGGAACCCATGACGGAGGTTCTCAAACACGCCCATTCCGCAACAGTCCGGGCATGGGTGGACGGCTGGGCGATCTCCCGCAGCGCACCGCGGCCCGTCCCCGAACCGTGGGGCCTCAGAGTGGACGTCGGCCTCCCCGGCCACGTGGCGCGGCACATCGTCGCCACCCCGACCCCGGAGATCCTGGCCCACCTGACCGGCACGCTCACCGTCCCCGGCACCTGGCTCAAGCTCTGCGCCCCGGCCGAGTCGGTCACTCCCTCGCTGCCCCCGGAGTGGTCCGTGCAGGAGCAGGAGTACATGATGACCACCGCTTCCCTGCCCCGCATCACCCCGAAGGCCCCCGCGGGCTACACCCTGGCCGTCACCACCAGGGCCGGGGTGACCGTGGCCCGGCTGCTCACGGCGGCGGGCGAGGTGGCGGCGCGCGGCCAGTTCGCCGTCGCGGGCCGCGCCGCCGTGGTCGACCAGGTGGAGACGGCCGCCGAGCACCGGCGCCGCGGCCTCGGCACGGTCGTCATGAACGCGGTCGCCGCCGCCGCCGTGTCCCGTGGCGCCCGCACCGGCATCCTGGTCGCCACCGCCGCGGGCCAGGCCCTTTACGAAACCCTCGGCTGGACCCTGCACACCCCGATGACCGCCGCCGTCCTCACCTGAGAGGACTTTCCTCTTCGGCCGCGATCGTGACCGTTCCGGAGAACAACAGCGGAATCGTCGCGTCCCGAAGAGCTGCGGTGGTCCTGGCGATCCGTTCGTGGGCCGCCACCTTCTCGTTCAGGACGTGGAGGGTGCGGCCGATCGAGCTTTGGACCTCGAAGGGGGCGAGCGCGACAGGCAGGGTGCCGAGGACGCCGGTGCTGACATTGGGAATGGGGCTGCGTACCGCGTTGCGTTCCAACCAGTCCAGCACAGCCGGATGGCTCAGGTAGGAGTCGAGGTAGCGCGCGTCCACGTCGCCACCGGGACGGATCCTGATGATGCCGGTGCCGAACACCCAGCCCTCATGCTCCGAGGTCGCCGACGCGTGCCGGCCGATCGCGCCGGTTCGCACACAGGCGATGTCTCCGGGCTTGAGCTGGTAGCGGGCCAGCCTTCCGCTTTCCTCGTCGCTCACGTGATCGAAGGTTCCAGTGATGCGACCGCCGACGAGATTCTTGGGTTTGATCACGGTAGTGCGCCCGTCAGGGCTCTCCTGCAGCGCGGCACCGGCCGTGAGTTCGCAGATCTCGGCGAGATTGGTCTCGGTCCAGCCGGCGGGCAACTCACCGATCAACGCGCTCACCATGTGAGTCTCTTCAACGCCTGGTCGGCTTCGGCGTCCGCCTTCGCCGCTGCCACATGCAACTGGTCCAGTTCTCGGAGCAGTGTCTCGACGTCCTGCCCTCCGTGCTCCGAACGGCTTGGAAGCTCTGGTCTGACGTACCTGCTGGGATTGAGGTTGTAGTTCTGTCGCCCCAGCTCCTCGATGGTCTCTGCCGAAGAGGGCGGCACCTCGCGCCGCGGCGCCCTCTCCGCGCGCCAGTCGGCGAGGACGCCGGCGATCGCTTCGTGATCCTCGTTCGACAGCTCACGTTGGTTGCGGCGGGAGAGCCGCCCCATCGCCGTCGCGTCCACGAACAGAACCTCCCGTCGCGGCCTTTCCTCCCGGCCCAGCACCCAGATGGTGGCGCCGATGCCCGTTGTGGGGAAGAGGCGTGGAGGCAGGGCGATGAGTGCTTCCACCATGCCGTCGTTCACGAGAGCCTTGCGAATCGCGCGCTCGCGTGGGTTCTCGGAGAAGGCGGTGCCGGGCACCATGAGAACCGCGGCTCTCCCGCCGGGCGACAGGCGTTCCAGCACATACTGCAACCAGGCGAAATTCGCGTTTCCGCGTGGAGGGGGGCCGTAGCGCCATGGCCGCCGGTACGCCGGATCGTCTTCGCACCAGTTTCTGACGTTGAAGGGAGGGTTTGTGATGATGTGGGAAAAGCGCTCATGAGGAGGCCCCGGGTCGCACAGCGCCTCCAGGGTCTGGATGCCGAGTCGGGCGTCGACGCCGTGCAGTTCCATGTTCATCCGGGCCAGGGGCAGGCTGTCCCGCTGGAGCGTGTCGCCACGGATCGTCAATTGTTGTTCGGGATCCGTCTCCTGCGCGCGCTCGACGGCCGCGAGAAGCAGCTCTCCGGATCCACAGCTCGGGTCATAGACCTGTGCCGGCGCCTCGGCTGCGGTGACGTCGACCAAGACACGCGCCACAGAGTGTGGTGTGTGAAATTCGCCGCTACGCTTGCCTTCCCATAGTGCGAAGCGATCCATGAAGACGCGAAAGGCCTCGGCGGCGCCTATCGTACGGACCGCCCTGTCAACGATGCCGGCGACTTCGGCGAGCATCCTGTGCCCGCGCTTGATGTCGGGCAGCATGCCGTCCATCTCCCATGCCAGCTTTCGCAGGGCGTCGGTGGCCCACGCCGACTCGCGTCCTCTGTCACCAGATGCAGCTGTCCAGCCGGCCCCGTCGCGTTCCCGCGCGTAAATCAGGCCAAGTACCAGATTGCGGTAAGAGCCCACGTCTCGGACGCCGCGCAAGCGCTCCAGGTCCCTCCACAAGTCCTCCTCGGGGGTCACCGGAGAAGCGGCGGCCGACAGCGCGGGTGGGGCATCCACGGTGCCACCCGGCTTCGGCGCCGCAAGGTTTCTCCGGAAGCGCTGGCCGAAGGTGGTTCCCAACTGTTCGTCAGGCAGCAGTCGATTGACCGCGATCGGCCGGTGGTCGAGCCAGGACGCGATCGAGTCGACAGGGAAGTAGTCCTCGCCGCCGATGCGCTCCGGTTGGGGGAACCCCTTGTGACGGCGTTCCCAGTTGCTCACCGCCGGCCGCTTCACCTGGGCGAGCCGAGCGATGTCGGGCCGCGACACGTAACCGTCGGGTGCGGCCGTCACCGCGCGCCTTCCGGACGGCGGGCCAGCACGCCGGGCAGGCGGTCGATGGTTTGGAGCCATGTGACGAGCTTCGGTTCGACGTGGCCGAGCAGGCGATAGATCTTGGCATGATCGGCAGCCAGATGCCGGTGGTGCACGGGCTCGTGATGCATGATCCGGTTACGCAGGAGCAGCATGGCCTGGAGGTTGTCACGCAGTGGCTCCCTGGCCCCCTTGTAATGCGGGAAGGCGCGGTGGAGAGCGGGCACCCACAAGTGGCGGTCATACCGACGTCCCAACAGCGACACCCAGAAGCCGAACGACAACTCGGCGACCACGTTGTCCGCGCCGGGGCGACGGTTGTTCCTGCGGTGCAACTCGTTCTCCACCCTGAGCACCTTGTCGGCGTCATGCTCCTGCAACGGAGCCACGTGCCACCAGTCGGCTCGCCCGAACCTCTCGCACAGTTCACGATGCTCGGCGTTCCGCAGGCTGATCTCCAACCAATGCAACGGCTGGTAGAACGCTTCGGACACTTCGACGTTCCACTGGTACAGATTCCAAGCAGGCGAACTGTCTCCGCTGAACGCGGCAAGGTACGGTGCGAAGCGTGGCTCGGAGATCGTTCGCTCGATCCACCCAGGCACGTCAGTACGCATGGCGAAACCCTCCAGAGCACGGCTGACTCGTAGCGGCACCTCGGGGTATGCTGTAGCTCGTACGCCCCGGGTCCGCCTCTGCTCCGCATGCCGCCCGGGGCACGGCTTTTTCTGCGATCGCAGTTGTACGAGCTGCCGCCTCAGAGGGCATTCGCTGCACCTTGACGGTATACCGCGCCCTTCCCACGATCAAGCGTATGGCAATACAAAAACTGTTAACCCTCGACGATAGGGGGACGGCAACGCCGTCCCCCTCACGCCAGCCTCAGACCAGCGAGCGGACCACGACGGTCTGGTCGCGGCCCGGGCCGACGCCGATCGCCGAGATGGGCGCCCCGCTCATCTCCTCCAGCGTCCGCACGTACGACTGCGCGTTCGGCGGCAGGTCGTCGAACGACTTGGCGTTGGAGATGTCCTCCTTCCAGCCCGGCAGCTCCTCGTAGACCGGGACCGCGTGGTGGAAGTCGGTCTGGGTCATCGGGATCTCGTCGTGCCGGACGCCGTCGACCTCGTACGCCACGCACACCGGGATGCTCTCCAGCCCCGACAGGATGTCGAGCTTGGTGAGGAAGTAGTCGGTGATGCCGTTGATCCGGGTCGCGTAGCGGGCGATCACCGCGTCGAACCAGCCGCAGCGCCGGTTGCGGCCGGTGGTGACGCCGTACTCGCCGCCCGTCTGGCGCAGCCACTCGCCCGTCTCGTCGGTCAGCTCCGTCGGGAACGGCCCCGAGCCCACGCGGGTCGTGTACGCCTTCAGAATGCCGATGATCTTCGTGAGCCGGTTCGGCGGGATGCCCGCCCCGGCGCACGCGCCCCCGGACGTCGGCGAGGAGGAGGTGACGAACGGGTACGTGCCGTGGTCGATGTCGAGCAGCGTGCCCTGACCACCCTCCAGCAGCACGAACTTGCCCTCGTCCAGCGCCTTGGAGAGCACGAGCGAGGTGTCGGCGATGTGCGGCTTGAGCCGTTCGGCGTAGGCCAGGTACTCCTCCAGCACGGCGGCCGGGTCGATGCCGCGCCGGTTGTAGACCTTGGTCAGCACCTGGTTCTTCTCGGTCAGGGCGACCTCGATCTTCTTGGCCAGGATGCCCGGGTCGAGCAGGTCCTGGACCCGCACGCCCATCCGGGCGATCTTGTCGCCGTACGCGGGGCCGATGCCGCGTCCGGTGGTGCCGATCTTGGCCTTGCCCAGATAGCGCTCGGTGACCTTGTCCAGCGCCTTGTGGTGCGGCATGATCAGGTGCGCGTTGGACGAGATCAGCAGGCGCTCGGCGGAGATGCCCCGCGCGGCCAGCCCGTCGATCTCGCTCAGCAGCACCCCCGGGTCGATCACCACACCGTTGCCGATCACCGGTACGACGTCCGGCGACAGGATCCCTGTCGGCAGGAGATGCAGAGCGTATTTCTGGTCACCGATGACGACGGTGTGTCCCGCGTTGTTGCCACCCTGATAACGGACGACGTAGTCGACGTCGCCACCGAGCAGGTCGGTGGCCTTGCCCTTGCCTTCATCGCCCCACTGGGCCCCAACGAGAACGGCAGCCGGCATTGTTCAGTCTCCCGAGCACAAAACGAAACCCCTGGCGCAAGTGCGACAGGGGCTCTTGCGTAGAGAGACTACCCGAGTCTGCCTATTCGTCCCAAGGCGCGTGCCCCCAATGGGGTGCTAACCCTTGGCCAGCGCCTCATATCCGGTGTCGGTGCTGTCCTTGAGGAACTGCAGGCAACGCTCGGCCTCGTCCTTCTCGCCGATGGACTGCGCGGCCCTGGACAGGGCGTAGAGGCAGCGCAGGAAGCCGCGGTTGGGCTCGTGCTCCCAAGGGATGGGACCGTGGCCCTTCCAGCCGCTCCTGCGCAGCTGGTCGAGGCCGCGATGGTAGCCCGTGCGGGCGAAGGCGTAGGAGGTGACGGCGTGGCCCTGCGCGAAGTATTCCTCCGCGAGCGCGGCCCAGGCCGCCGGGTGGGCCGGGAAGCGGGCGGCCACGTCGGCGGCCTTGGCTCCTGATTCGAGCGCCTCCCTGGCCTCGGGCAGGTCCGGCAGGTGAGTCGGGGGCGGCCCGGCGAGAAGGTTATCCATAGGACAAGTCATACCCGCCGTGCCGCCCAAGTGGCTAGGAGATCTTCGTCCCACTGCTCTTGAGGTTGTGGCAGGCCTCCGCCACGCGGGCCGCCATGCCGGTTTCGGCGCTCTTGCCGTAGGCGCGCGGGTCGTACGCCTTCTTGTTGCCGACCTCGCCGTCGACCTTCAGGACGCCGTCGTAGTTGCGGAACATGTGGTCGGCGATCGGCCGGGTGAAGGCGTACTGGGTGTCGGTGTCGACGTTCATCTTCACGACGCCGTAGGAGATGGCCTCGTGGATCTCCTCCAGCAGCGAGCCGGAGCCGCCGTGGAAGACCAGGTCGAACGGCTTGTCCTTGCCGTACTTGGCGCCGACCGCGTCCTGGATCTCCTTCAGCACGCTCGGCCGCAGCTTCACGTGGCCCGGCTTGTAGACGCCGTGCACGTTGCCGAACGTGGCGGCCAGCATGTAGCGGCCCCGGTCGCCGACGCCGACGGCCTCGGCCGTGGCCAGCGCGTCCTCGGCGGTGGTGTAGAGCTTCTCGTTGATCTCGCCGACGACGCCGTCCTCCTCGCCGCCGACCACGCCGATCTCCATCTCCATGATGATCCGGGCGCGGGCGCACTTGTCCAGGAGCTCCTTGGCGATCTCCAGGTTCTCCTCCAGCGGCACGGCCGAGCCGTCCCACATGTGCGACTGGAAGAGCGGGTCGAGGCCCTTGGACACCCGCTCCAGCGAGATGTCGATCAGCGGCCGCATGTAGCCGTCGAGCTTGTCCTTGGGACAGTGGTCGGTGTGCAGCGCCACCGTGACCGGGTACTTGGCGGCGACGACCCGCGCGTACTCGGCCAGGGCGGTCGCGCCCGTCACCATGTCCTTGACCGTCGTGCCGGAGAGGAACTCGGCGCCGCCGGTCGACACCTGCACGATGCCGTCGCTCTCGGCCTCGGCGAACCCGCGCAGGGCGGCGTTCAAGGTCTGAGAAGAGGTCACGTTGATCGCCGGATAGGCGAACCCGCCCGCCTTGGCACGGTCGAGCATTTCGGCGTAGACCTCTGGAGTCGCGATGGGCATGAGTCATCTCCCTGAGAAGTACGGCTTCGCGCCTGCCCAGTATCCCGGCTCCCCACCTCAACTGGTAGTGACAACGCGAGCCGGATGGCCACATCCGATTCGCTCGGCTCCAGGTAGGCTCACGGGGTGGACTGGCTCTGGAATCTCCTCGACCCGACGTGGTGGCTCACCATCCTCGGCGCCTTCGCCACCATCGGCGTGCTGGCCATCATCTTCGCCGAGACGGGTCTGCTGCTCGGCTTCTTCCTGCCGGGCGACTCGCTGCTGGTGGCGGCGGGGATCTTCAGTTCCGCGTCGCTGGTCGTGGGCGAGGCGCCGCCGATCTCCTTCCCCGTCCTGGTGATCGGCACACCGCTGTGCGCCATCGCGGGCGCCCAGCTCGGCCACTTCCTGGGGGCCAGGTTCGGCAGGAAGATGTTCGACAGGCCGGACTCCCGGCTGTTCAAACGCGAACACGTGATGCGGGCCGAGGAGTTCTTCCAGAAGTTCGGGCCGGCCAGGGCGGTGGTGCTGGCGCGGTTCGTGCCGATCGTCCGCACGTTCATGAACCCGGTGGCCGGCGTGCTGGAGATGCCCGCCAGGCGGTTCTTCCTGTGGAACGTCATCGGCGGCGTGGTCTGGGTCGAGGGCCTGGTGCTGCTCGGCTACTTCCTCGGCAGCAAGGTCGACCCCAAGCAGATCGACAAGTACATCCTGCCGGGCGTGTTCATCATCGTCTTCATCTCGCTGATCCCGATCATCATCGAGGTCGTCAAGAAGCGCCGCGAGCGCAAGCGGATGCCCCTGCCCAACGGCAAGCACCACCGCGTGCCCTCCAGCACCGACCCTCAGCACTGATCCCGCCGTCGACCGTCCCTCGCACCCCGGGTGAGCAGGGCGCGAGGGAGGCTGTCACAGTCCGAGGTCCTGGAGGGTGAAGGCGGTGCGGTAGTCGAGCCCCTCCTCCGCCATCCGCGCGCCCGCGCCCCGGTCGACGATCGTGGCCACGGCCACCACCTCGGCGCCCGCCTCCCGCAGCGCCTCGACGGCGGTCAGCGGCGAGCCGCCGGTCGTCGAGGTGTCCTCCACGGCCAGCACCCGGCGCCCCTTCACCTCGGGCCCCTCGATGCGGCGCTGCATGCCGTGCGACTTCTGCGCCTTGCGCACCACGAACGCGTCGAGCGTGCGCCCGCGCGCCGCCGCCGCGTGCAGCATCGCGCAGGCCACCGGGTCGGCCCCCATCGTGAGCCCGCCCACGGCATCGAAGTCGAGATCGTCGGTCAGGTCGAGCATCACCTTGCCGACGAGCGGCGCGGCCACCCCGTCGAGCGTGATGCGTCGCAGGTCGAGGTAGAAGTCGGCCTCCTTGCCCGAGGAGAGCGTGACCTTGCCGTGGACGACGGCCTTGCGCTTGATCTCGGCCAGCAGGTTGTCGCGGTCTGTCATGCGCCCAAGCTTAGGGTCCCAGGGTCAGCGTCCTGATGAGAGCGAGGGCCTGCGCGTGCGCGCGGGGGAGCCGGCGCACGCGGACGCGGGGGTGGCGGCCGTACAGGATGTCGGTGGTGCGCAGGCGGGCGAGCCGGTCGGGCAGCCGCTCGTCCTCCGTGGTCACCGCGCCCACGCGGACGGGCGCGAGCAGCGCCAGCGTCTCGCCGCCGGTGAACACCTTGCGCAGCGCCGTCGCCAGGTTGAGCGCCGCCGCCAGCCGCTCGGCCGGCTCGCCGATCGGCCCGTACGGCTCGGCCACCACCAGCAGGTGCCCGCCCGCGGCCGCCCCCCGGTAGAGCTCGCCCAGCCTGGTACGCAGGTAGCCCACCGTGGCCAGCCCGGTCAGCGGGTCCTCGCACCGCAGGTCGTTCATGGGCGCGAAGCTCTGCTCGGCCCACCCCGCCGCGTACGCCCGTACCAGGGGGAACGACGGCTCCCCCTGGTCGGTGACGGCGAACAGCGCCGCCAGGTCGTTCAGCCCCTCGGTGATCCCCACGCCCGCCTCCGCGCGCGCCGCCCCCAGCTCCTCGCAGGCGCGCGGCAGGTCGCCGCCGCGCGTCGCTGCCTTGATCGCGTACTCCACGGCCGGAGCCCACCAGTCGTCGGCCAGCGACCATCCATCCGCCGTGCTCCGGCCGCGCCAGCGCGTCCGCACGTCCTCGCCCATGCGTGCCTCCCCTAGGTCCTCAGAGGTAAAGACGGCGCTGCGGTTTAGTCATGACGGAGAATGCGGAATGATTGCGCGGGGCAACCCACCGTAATCGTGAGGTCACAATGAGTGTGGAATCGCCGCGTAGCGATGCCGACCTTCTGAAGGAGGTCAGGGCCGGAGACGCGACCGCGTACGGACGGCTCTACGAGCGTCACGTGGCCGCGGCCCGCGCGCTGGCCAGGCAGTTGGTCAGGGGCGAGTCCGAGGTCGAGGACGTCGTGGCCGAGTCGTTCACGAAGATCCTCGACCTGGTCGGCAGGGGCGGCGGGCCCGAATCGGGGTTCCGCACGTACCTGCTGACCGTCGTGCGCCGCACCGTCTACGACCGCGGCCGGGTCGAGAGCCGCCAGGTGACCACCGGCGAGATCGAGCGGTACGACCCGGGCGTGCCCTTCGCCGATCCCGCGCTCGTCGGCCTCGAACGGTCGATGATCTCCCGCGCGTTCCTGTCGCTGCCCGAGCGCTGGCGGGCGGTGCTCTGGCACACCGAGGTGGAGAAGTGCAAGCCCGCCGAGGTCGCGCCGCTGCTCGGGCTGTCGGCCAACGGGGTGGCGGCGCTGGCCTACCGGGCGCGCGAGGGGCTGCGGCAGGCGTACCTGCAGATGCATCTGCGCGCGGCGCCGCAGCACGAGTGCCGTCCGGTGCTCGGCAAGATGGGCGCCTACGTCAGGGGCGGCCTGGCCAGGCGCGACTCGCGAGCGGTCGACGACCACGTGAACGGCTGCGAGGAATGCCACGGCGTGCTGCTCGAACTGAC
Organism: Nonomuraea sp. NPDC001699; assembly: GCF_053596455.1. Classification (NCBI taxonomy): domain Bacteria; kingdom Bacillati; phylum Actinomycetota; class Actinomycetes; order Streptosporangiales; family Streptosporangiaceae; genus Nonomuraea; species Nonomuraea sp. NPDC001699. The sequence goes on from NZ_JBSFGF010000004.1 coordinate 62,557, forward strand.
CGACGTCAACCGCGGCCTGCGCGTCATCGTCGGCCCGTTGATCGCCGGGCCGGTGTTCGGCGGTTACGCGGCGGCGCTGGCCAAGGTGGGCGCGGCCGGCGGAGGCACGGGCTGGCTGCTGCGGCTGTTCGGGCTGCTGCGGCGGACGCCCTCGCGGCAGCAGGTCGTGGTGGCGGGCGGCGTGGCGGTCGCGTCCGCGGCGGTGGCGGCGTTCGTGCTGGTGTCCGGGGAGTCGCCGGCGGTCAGGCAGCCGGTGCCGCCGCCCGCGCCCGTGGCCCAGCGGCCTCCGGCGTCGGTGCGGCCGGTGCCGCTGCCCGTGCCGAGCGAGCCGCCCGCGCGCGTGCCGCCGCCGCCGGAGGAACCGTCGGGCAGGCCGCGGCTGCGGGCCACGATCGGCGCGCTCGGCGCCCTCGTGCGCGCCCAGCCCGGCATCGTCGGCATGCGCCTGCGCAACGACGGCGACGGCCCGAGCGGCGAGCTGGCCGCGACCGTCGAGCTGCCGCCCGGCGTGACGCTCCTCCCGTCCGCCCGGCGCGGCCAGGGGGTGGCGCTGCTCGATCCCGTGGGCACGGTCGACGGCTGGTCCTGCCGGCAGGCCGGTCAGGGCGCGCGGTGCGCCAGGCAGCCGCTCGCCGCCGGGCAGGGCACGGCGCTGTTCCTGCGCGTGCTGGTGTCGGAGCAGGCGCCGGAGGGCGCCGGGCCCGCCGTCCGCGTCGACGCGGCCGGCCTGCACGTCAAGGCGCGGGCCGAGCAGGGCGTGCGCACGGCGGGGGCGTCGGCCAGGTTCGCCACCGAGGGCAGGGTCGCCGTCAGGGCGATCGGCAACACGCTGCTCACCTGCCCCGAGGAGCACGACGGCTGCGCCGAGGCCAGGCGCCGCCAGGGCGACCAGCGCGACAACGACCTGTGGCCGATGACCGCGCTCGACCAGGACGCCAGCCCGGCCACCACCGCCTCCAGCGCGGCCCGGCTCACCCTGCCCAAGGACGGCCGGGTCGTGTGGGCGGGCCTCTACTGGTCGGCGAGCGGCGCGGCGGCGGGGCCGGTCAAGGTCAGGGCGCCTGGGCGGCGCACGTACGTGTCGGTCCGGCCCGACCACGTCACGACCCTCGACATGCCGCTCGGCCCGGCCTACCAGGCGTTCGCCGACGTCACCGCGCTGGCCGGGCAGGCGCGGCCGAGCGGCCTGTGGTGGGCGGCCGACCCGCCGATGGCGGAGGGGGCCTCCAGCCACGCCGGGTGGAGCCTGGTGGTGATCGTGTCCGGGCCGCGGCAGCCGTACAGCCAGGCCGTGGTGCTCGACACGGCCACCGTGATCGGCGGTCCGGTCAGGAAGGTGCGCATGCCGCTCGGCGGCCTGAGCCCGGCCGCCGCGCCCGCCAGGGCCGAGCTGGTGACCTGGGAGGGCGACGCCGACCTCGGGGGCGACAAGGTCTCGCTCGGCACCGGCGCGATCACCCCGGCGGGCGGCGACCGCGACCGCGCCAACGTCTTCGACGGCTCCTCCAACGGCGCCACGGGGATGACCTTCGGCGTCGACGTCGACACGGTCGACGCCGAGCTGGGCCGCGACCCGGGGCTGACGATCGTGGCCGACCGGGACGTCGTGCTGTTCGGCGTGGCCGCACTGAGCGTCAGGGCGCGCTCATGACCATGAACAGGACAAACTGGTACGGTCTGCCTAAAACCTCCGGTCGGACGGCGGCCCGCGGTCGAATCGTCGGGATTCACCCTCGCGCGATCACCTGCTTTCATTACCCTGAGAGAGGGCCGCCGAGTCCGGTCTCTGACGGTGCAGAGCCAGCAAGGTCGGACCACCAGGAAAGGGGCGGTGTCAGTGGATCGCTGCGCGCTGTTCGTGGACGCCGGCTATCTGCTGGCAGACGGAGCGATGGCCGTGCACGGCACTCGCCATCGCGAAGCCGTCGCCTGGGACTATCCCGGGCTCCTCCAGCTGATGACCAACCTGTCGCGCGAGCGCACGGGCCTGCCGCTGCTGCGGTGTTACTGGTACGAGGCGACCGTCGAGGGCCGCCGCACCCCGGAACACGACGCGCTGGCCGACATCCCGGGCCTCAAGCTCAGGCTCTCGCGCATCCGGCCGGGCCGCCGCGAAGGCGTCGACGCCCAGGTCCATCGCGACCTCATGACCCTGGCCCGCAACAACGCCATCTGCGACGCCGTCGTCGTCAGCGGCGACGAAGACCTGGCCCAGGTGGTGTGCGACGCCCAAGACCTCGGCATCAGGGTCACCGTCATCCACATCGCGGCCGACGGCGGGTGGGCCGTGTCCCGGTCGCTTCGGCAGGAGTGCGACGACCTGGTCGAGCTGGGCGGCGTCCACCTGCGGCCCTACGTCACCATGGTGAGCGGCGTCACCGAGTCCTCCAACGGTCACCACCAGCCGCTCAGCAACGGGCACGCCGCGCACTCGCTGCCGCCCGCCCCGCCGGCCTCGGCGCCGCCGTCCCCGACGGCCTCGCTGCCACCGGGCTCGTCGTCCTCGGGCAGCCACGCGGCCAGTCCGCCCTCCGGGAGCCACGCGGCGCCCTCCGCCGGGCAGCCGTCCGCCAACGGGCCCGCTTCCTCGGCCGGGCGGGGGCAGGCGTCCACGCCGCCGGTGCTGCCGTCCTACTCGGGGTACCAGGAGCAGCCGCCGTCCATCCCGCCGTCCGCCGCGCCGGCGACCGGGCCCTTGCAGCAGCCGCAGTCCGCCTCGCCCAGCACCGGGCAGTTCGCCACGCCGTCGTCGGGGGGCGCGTACCAACCGTCGCAGCTCGGGCCCTACACCGGGCCGCAGGCCGCCCCGGTCTCGCCGCCGTCCGCGGCGACCGCCGGGGCCACCACGCTGGCCGACGCCGTCAAGGCCGCCCACCGCGAGGGGCACGACTTCGGCGAGTCCGTGGCCCGCGACGCGCCCGCGCTGTGGCTGGAGGCCGTGCTCGCCCGCAAGCCCCGCATGCCCTCCGACCTGGAGGCCCGCCTGCTGCAGGGCTCCTCGCTGCCGATCGACTTCCTCCTGCACGACGAGGTCCGCCACGCCCTGCGCCGCGGCTTCTGGGACGCCCTCGAACGCGCCCGCCACTGACCACCACGCCCGGGCGCCGTAGGTGGCGGCCCGGGCGTCCGGTGGGACGGCGTCAGGAGAGCGCGTCGAAGCCCGCGCGCAGGTGGGTGAGCCGGTCGGCCAGGTCGCCCAGCGGGACGGCGAGCGCCGGATCCTGCGACTTGCGGGCCAGCTCCCGTACCCGGGCCAGCTCGTCCTCCGCGGCGGTGAGCCGCCGGGACAACTCCGGCAGGACCGAGGCGTGGTCACCCGCTCCCGGCGGCAACTCGGCGGTCAGCCGCTCCCGGAGCAGCGACGCCTGCTCGGCCAGTCGCTTGTTCATGTTGTAGAGCTCGGTGAACACCGACACCTTCGCCCGCAGCACCCACGGGTCGAACGGCTTGGTGAGATAGTCGACCGCCCCGGCCGCGTAGCCGCGGAAGGCGTAGTCGGGAGCGCTGTCGACCACGGTCAGGAAGATGATCGGGATGTTCCTGGTCCGCTCCCGCCGCTTGATGTGGGCGGCCGTCTCGAACCCGTCCATGCCCGGCATCCGGACATCGAGCAGGATCAGCGCGAACTCGGTGTTGAGCAGCGCCTTGAGCGCTTCCTCGCCGGACCTGGCGCGTACGGGCACCAGGTCGAGCGAGCTGAGGATCGCCTCCAGGGCGATCAGGTTCTCCTCGCGGTCGTCGACCAGGAGGATCTTGGCACGGTCAGGCATCGATCACGACCCTTCGGCGGTTGAGGGCGATGAGTCGTTCGTGGCTCCTCGCCCACGGCTGAGCCAGCCGCGCAGCCGTTCGAGCAGGCGGTCCACGTCGACCGGTTTGGGCACGTAGTCGGACGCGCCCGAGGCGATGCTCTTCTCGCGATCACCTCGCATGACCTTGGCGGTCAGCGCGATGATCGGCAGATCGGCGAACTGCGGCATGCGCCGGATGGCCGAGGTCGTGGCCCAGCCGTCCATCTCCGGCATCATGATGTCCATCAGGACGAGCGCGACGTCCTCGTTCCGTTCGAGCTGTTCGATCCCCTCACGGCCGTTCTCAGCGTAGACGACCGTCGATCCGTGCCGTTCCAGCACGCTGGTGAGGGCGAACACGTTGCGGATGTCGTCGTCGACGATGAGGATCTTGGCGCCGTTGAGCGGGTCGTCGCCCTGCCACTGGGCGGGCGTCTCCACCGGCGCCTCGACCAGCTCGGGCATCGGCATGTCGAGCGGCATGGGCGGCTCGGGCATGGTCGCGGCGGCGGCCTGCTCCTCGGCGGGCGAGGTCATGAGCTGCCGGCGCGGGGCCGTGCTGCCGTCGGTGGCGGCCAGCGGGCCGGTGTAGGAGGCGGGCAGGTAGAGGGTGAACGTGCTGCCCTTGCCCAGCTCGCTGTCGACGTGGATCTCGCCGCCGAGCAGTCGGGCTATGTCGCGGCAGATGGCCAGGCCGAGGCCGGTGCCGCCGTACTTGCGGCTGGTGGTGCCGTCGGCCTGCCTGAACGCCTCGAAGATGACCTCGCGCTTGTCGGGCGCGATGCCGATGCCGGTGTCGATCACCTGGAACGCCAGCAGGTCGGTGGCGTCGTGGAGGGTGTCGTCGTCGAAGTCGACGCCCCGCGGCGCCGCCGCGACCCGCAGCTTGACCTCGCCCTTCGGGGTGAACTTCACCGCGTTGGACAGCAGGTTGCGCAGCACCTGTTGCAGGCGCTGCTCGTCGGCCCGCAGCTCGCTCGGCACGTCGGAGGCCACCTCCACGCCGAACGACAGCCCCTTGTCCTGGGCCAGCGGCGCGAAGGCCGCCTCCAGCAGGTCGACCATCTTGGGCAACGACACCTGGATCGGATGGATGTCCATCCGGCCGGCCTCGACCTTCGACAGGTCGAGCATGTCGTTGATGAGCTGGAGCAGCGACGACCCCGCGCTGTGGATCGTCCGGGCGAACTCGACCTGCTGGGAGGTCAGGTTGCCCTCGGCGTTCTCGGTCAGCAGCTTGGCCAGCACCAGCAGGCTGTTGAGCGGCGTACGCAGCTCGTGGGACATGTTCGCGAGGAACTCGGACTTGTACCGCGAGGAGACGGCGAGCTGCTCGGCGCGCTCCTCCAGCGTGCGGCGGGCCTGCTCGATCTGGAAGTTCTGGATCTCGATCGCGCGGTTCTGCTTGGCCAGCAGCGCCGCCTTGTCCTCCAGCTCGGCGTTGGACCTGCGCAGCTCCTCCTGCTGCCGCTGGAGCTCGTCGGAGCGCTCCTGGAGCTCACGGGTGAGCCGCTGGGACTCGGTCAGCAGGTCTTCGGTGCGGGAGTTGGCGATGATCGTGTTCATCGTGACGCCGATGGTCTCGACGAGCTGCGTCAGGAAGTCGAGGTGCACCTCGCCGAACGGGGTGAAGGAGGCCAGCTCCAGCACGCCGAGCACGCGGTTCTCGAACAGGATCGGCAGCACCACGATCTGGGCGGGCGTGGACTGGCTGAGCCCGCTGTCGATGGTGATGAACTGCGGCGGCACGTCGTCGAGGATGATGTGCCTGCCCTCGGCCGCCGCCTGGCCGACGATGCCCTCGCCGATCGCGAACCGCCGGCGCGGCCCCCGGTCGGGACGCACGCCGTAGCCGCCGATCAGCGTCAGCTCGTGGTCGCCCTCGGGGTCGATGCCGTAGAAGGCGCCGTAGCGGGCCGAGACCAGCGGCGTCAGCTCGCTCATCGTCAGCTTGGCCACCTCGAACAGGTCGCGGTGGCCCTGCATGAGCCGGGAGATGCGGGCCAGGTTGGACTTGAGCCAGTCCTGCTCCTGGTTGGCCTGGGTGGTCTCGCGGAGGTTGGCCACCATCGAGTTGATGTTGTCCTTCAGCTCCGCCAGCTCGCCCTGCGCCTCGACGGCGATCGAACGGGTCAGGTCGCCCCGGGCCACGGCGCTGGTCACGGTCGCGATGGCACGCACCTGCGTGGTCAGGTTGCCGGCCAGCTCGTTGACGCTCTCGGTGAGCCGCTTCCAGGTGCCCTCGACGCCCTCGACCCGGGCCTGGCCGCCGAGCTGGCCCTCCGAACCCACCTCGCGGGCCACGCGGGTGACCTCGGAGGCGAAGGAGGACAGCTGGTCGACCATCCGGTTGATGGTGGTCTTCAGCGCCAGGATCTCGCCCTGGGCGTCGACGTCGATCTTGCGGGTCAGGTCGCCGTTGGCCACGGCCGTGGTGACCTCGGCGATGTTGCGCACCTGGTAGGTCAGGTTGTTGGCCATGAAGTTGACGTTGTCGGTGAGGTCCTTCCAGACGCCCGACACGCCCTGCACCCGCGCCTGGCCGCCGAGCTGCCCCTGCGTGCCCACCTCGCGGGCCACGCGGGTGACCTCGTCGGCGAACGACGAGAGCTGGTCGACCATCGTGTTGAGGGTGTCCTTGAGCTGCAGGATCTCGCCCTGCGCGTCAACGGTGATCTTCCTCGACAGGTTGCCCTGCGCCACCGCGGACGACACGGCCGCGATCTGGCGCACCTGCGAGGTCAGGTTGTTGGCCATCGAGTTGACGTTGTCGGTGAGGTCCTTCCAGACCCCGGACACGCCGCGCACCTGAGCCTGGCCGCCGAGCTGCCCCTCGGTGCCCACCTCGCGGGCCACACGGGTGACCTCGGAGGCGAACGAGGACAGCTGCTCGACCATCGTGTTCATGGTCGACTTGAGTTCGAGGATCTCGCCCTGGGCGTCGACGTCGATCTTGCGGGTCAGGTCGCCGTTGGCCACGGCCGTGGTCACCTGGGCGATGTTGCGCACCTGGTAGGTCAGGTTGTTGGCCATCGAGTTGACGTTGTCGGTGAGGTCCTTCCAGACGCCCGACACGCCCTTCACCTCGGCGCGCCCGCCGAGCTTGCCCTCCGTGCCGACCTCGCGGGCCACGCGGGTGACCTCGTCGGCGAAGGACGAGAGCTGGTCGACCATCGTGTTGAGGGTGTCCTTGAGCTGCAGGATCTCGCCCTCGGCGTCGACCGTGATCTTCTTCGACAGGTTGCCCTGGGCGACCGCCGTCGCCACGGTCGCGATCGAGCGCACCTGCGAGGTCAGGTTGTTGGCCATGAAGTTGACGTTGTCGGTGAGGTCCTTCCAGACGCCCGACACGCCGGTGACCTGCGCCTGGCCGCCGAGCTGGCCCTCGGTGCCGACCTCGCGGGCCACGCGGGTGACCTCCTCGGCGAAGCCCGAGAGCTGGTCGACCATCGTGTTGACGGTGTTCTTCAGCTCGAACATCTCGCCCACGGCGTCGACCGTGACCTTGCGGCTCAGGTCGCCCTTGGCGACCGCGGTGGTGACCACGGCGATGTCGCGGACCTGCGCGGCCACGCGCGAGGACATCGTGTTGACGGCCTCGGTGAGGTCGCGCCAGCTGCCCGACATGCCGCGCAGGTTGGCGCTGCCGCCCAGCCTGCCCTCGGTGCCCGCCTCGCGGGCGACCCGGGTGACCTCGGAGTTGAACAGGGCGAGCTGGTCGACCATGCCGTTGATGGCCTTGCCCAGGCGGCGCACCTCGCCGCGGGCCGACCGGTCGAGGTCGATGCGCCGCGACAGGTCGCCCTTGGCCACCGCGTCGATCACGTCGGCCGCGCCGCTGACCGGGCTGACCAGGGCGTCGATCAGCATGTTGACCGACTCGACGCTCTCCGACCAGGCCCCGACGCCGGGGCCGGGCGTCAGCCGCTCCCCGAAGCGCCCTTCCTTGACGACTTCCTTGCGAACTCTTGCCAGCTCGTTCGCGAGATGTTCGCGGCGATCGGCCACTTCGTTCAGCAACAGACGCACTTCACTGAGGATGCCGGGGGGCGCGTGAGGGACCCGACGCCGGAAATCGCCGTCACGCCAGGAGAAAAGGGTCTCCAGCACGGGAACGAGATCCGATTCTGTATAGGTCCTCTCCTCCGGGCTTGATGCGGCCTTGGCCGTGGTCATGGGGCCTCCTTCACTCGCGACGGGTCCCGGCGAGTGATTCAAGTCTGTCACGATGAGTAGCTCGTAGTCCTGCCCTTGGATTTACCCCAAGTCAGTGAGAAGTGTGGTAGGCACGATGGGATGACTGCATCTCCCCATGCGGTGCTGGCCGCGACCTTCGCGCCTGGCGATACCGCTGTGACGGCTGCGATGAGGTTCACGCGCGAGGTGATGACCGCGTGGGCCACCGTCAGCGTGCTCCACGCCGCCGAGCAGGTGGCCGGAGATCTGACGGAGCAGGTCTCTGACGAGCCGTTTGAGGTGATTTGGAAGCATTATGGAGATGCCGTCCAGGTCGAACTACGGCAGCGGATCACCGCTCACGGTGATCCGAAAGCTCCTTCCGTGCACGTGGAAGAGTGGGGAGTCACCTTCGCGGGCGATTCCCGTGTCCATTGGGCAAGGCTCACGCTACCCGGCTCGGTGGACCAGGTGGCCGCGGAATGGCTGGAGGAGAGCGCGCGGGGCCCTCACTGGCTCGGATTCCTGGCCGACGCGAGCGACCTGCTGGCCGGCACCCTCGACCCCGACATGGTCCCGGCGATCATCGCGCAGATCGTCGTGCCGCGCCTGTCGAACTGGTGCGCCGTCTACACCGCCGACAGCTCGGGCGGCCCGCTGCGGCTGGTCTACCTGTGGCACGCCGACGAGGCCCGCATCGACGGCCTGCGCGAGCAGCTCACGGACATGAACATCGGCGCGGCCGACACCAGGGCGACGTCCATCATCCACCTGAACGACTCCCAGGTGCTGGCCGTGCCGCTCACCGCGCGCGGCCGCGGGCTCGGCATGATGTGCCTGGGCCGGTCCGACCGCTTCCCCGACGACGTCATCCAGTTCGCCGAGGACATCGGCAGGCGCGCCGCGCTGGCCATGGACAACGCCCGGCTCTACGCCCAGCAGGCCGCCGCCAACCGGGCGCTGCAGCGCAGCCTCCTGCCGCCCAACGAGCCCGAGGTGCCCGGCCTCGACTACGGCGTCATCTACGAGCCCGCCGGCGAGGCCAACGAGGTCGGCGGCGACTTCTACGACCTGTTCAAGGCGGGCGACGACTCCTGGCGCTTCGCGATCGGCGACGTCTGCGGCACCGGCCCGGAGGCGGCCGCGGTGACCGGCCTGGCCCGTCACACGCTGCGCCTGCTGGCCCGCGAGGGCTACGGAGTGGCCGCGGTGCTCGGCCGGCTCAACCAGGCGATCCTGGAGGAGGGCGAGCGGGCCCGGTTCCTCACGCTGCTCCACGGCGACATCACGCCCGTGGAGTCCGGCCTGGAGGTGCGGCTGGTGTCCGCCGGCCATCCCGAGGCACTGCGGCTCAGGCCGAGCGGCAAGGTGGAGGCGGTGACCACGCCCCAGTCGCTGCTCGGCGTCTTCCACGAGGTCGTGTTCGAGGCCGACACCATCCATCTCGACCACGGCGATGTGCTGCTCGCGGTGACCGACGGCGTGACCGAGCGGCGCTCGGGCGGCCGGCTGCTCGACGACGACGGCGGCCTGGCCAAGCTGCTGGCCGAGTGCGCCGGGTTGTCGGCCAGGGCGGTGGCCGAGCGCATCCGCAGGGGCGCGGCGGAGTTCGCCGCCGAGCCGAGCGCCGACGACCTCGCCATCGTGGTCCTCCGCGCGCGCTGACCGCGCGGGAGCGCCCCCGCAGGAGCGCTCCCAAAACGTGCGCGAGAAGTCAGCCGATGTGTACGTGCTTGCGGGCGAACTCCAGTTGCAGGGCCGTCTGCGCGATGCGTTCGGCGACCACGAGCGAGCCGCGGATGGCGCCGTACGTGTAGAGCTCGTGCTCGCGTCCGTGCTCGGCCAGCTTGGCCACGTACTTCTCGATCTGGCGCAGCGGGCAGCGGGTGTCGTTCTCGCCGGCGAGGATCAGCAGGGGGCTCTTGATCTGGTCCACGTACGTGATCGGCGAGCAGAAGGCGTACCGCTCGGGCTGCTCGTCGGGGGAGCCGCCGAGCAGGGCGCGCTGGTAGGCGCGCAGGCTCTCGGCCTCGTCCTCGTAGCAGGTCTGGTGGCAGGCGATGGGCACCGCGGCGATGCCCGCGGCCCACAGGCCGGGCTGGACGCCGAGGCCGAGCAGCGCGAGATAGCCGCCCCAGGCGGTGCCGGCCAGGACCAGCCGGGAGGGGTCGATCGTGCCCCGGTCCACCAGCGCCCGGCGCACGGCGGCGATGTCGGCCAGCTCGATGTGCCCCACGTCGCCGTGGAGGGCGTCCCGCCAGGCCGAGCCGTAGCCGGTCGAGCCGCGGTAGTTGACGCGGACGACGGCGAAGCCCGCGTCCACCCAGGCCGCGACCTCGGGGGAGAAGCAGTCGCGGTCGTGGTCGGTCGGGCCGCCGTGCATGAGGAAGACCGTCGGGAAGGGCGCCGCGCCGATCTCGGGCTTGGACACCAGCGCGTGGATGCGCCCGCCGGGCCCCTCGACGTCGAGGTCCTCGACGGGCACGCTCGGCGGCGCCGGCGGGCCGCCCGCGTTGTGCACGACCTGGCCGTTGCTCGACCGGATGACCGGCGGGCGGGAGCCGCTGGACCAGGAGTACTCGATGTGGCCGCCGGGTCGCGCCGCGGCCTCGTCGATCACGCCGTGCGGAGTGTCGATGAGCGTCAGGACGCCGCCCGCCAGGTCGTAGCGGTGCAGGTAGCTGCGGGCGCGGTGGTCGCGCACGATCAGCAGCCCGCGGCCGTCGTCGAACCACTCGGCGGCCAGGTCGCCGGGGTCCTTCAGCCAGATCTCGCGCTGCTCGCCGGTGACCGGGTCCCAGACCAGGGGCTCGTGACGCTGGCGGCGCTCGTGCAGGGTCAGCAGGCGGCGGTCGCCGACCACCGGGGCGAAGCGGAGGCCGTGCACGCCCCTGTCGGGGCCGTCGTAGAGCTCGCCGACGGTCTCGCCGTGCTGGTCGACCACGCGCAACGCCGGACGGCGGAAGTCGCCGTACTCGCCGTGGTTGATGGCGATCAGGGAGCCGTCGAGGGACATGTCGGTCACCCAGGCGGCCTCGGCGTGCTCGTAGAGCAGCTCGGCCGGCGCGCCGGGGCGTACCAGGTGGATCCTGAACGTGCCCTCGCTGGCCAGGCTGATGGCGGCCAGACCGGTCGCCGACAGCGCGATGCCGCCCGGCTGGCCCGGCGGCAGGCCGGGGGCGGCCGGCTCGCTCGGACCGCCCGCGAAGGGCTGGCGCCACCAGGTGCCGAACTCGTCGCCGTCGGTGTCGGCGAACCAGTAGATCCACTGTCCCGCCGGGTCGATCGCCGCGTACGCGGTGCCCTTGGGCCGGTCGGTGACCTGGCGCACGACGCCGGTGCCCCGGTCCCAGGCGTAGACCTCCCACGTGCCTGTGGCGTTGGAGCGGTAGATGGAGCGGTTGGGGGCCTGGCGGGCCCACGTCGGCAACGTCATGCGTGACGCGCGGAACCTGGCCTGCCAGCGTTCCTCCGCCTTCATCCGGCGCGCCCCCTCCCATCGATGGCCCGCGCCCTCTGGGTGCGGGATGCCGTCCAGTATTACGCCTGAGTCCGGGAAATACTCGGGGAATGTGGGGGAATTTCGTACTAAATGCCCCATCAGTAACACCAGTCGCAGATGCCCGTCAAGGAACAGGTCTTGAACGAGGCTCAGGCTCGAAGATAGACAGATGAAACGCGGCTCTGACCGTAACTTTATTCTGGCTATTCTTGGCATGCCGGCTGAAATAGCCTGATATGCGGGCTGTCAGCTCGGCGGAATCAGTGTGCCACGCGCTCGGTCCCATTCCCACGACCTGGATCAGTTCATCCTGTCCGAGGTCCATGTCGAACTCGATCGTGCGCCGCCCGGTCTGGGCGAACCCGTCCATGCTGCGGGCGACCCGGCGATCCTTCTCCTCGTCCACCGAGAGCAGCCCCAGCTCCTCGACCAGCGGGCTCAGATGCGCCGCCGCCGGCGTCGCGACGATCGCGGCCCCGCCAGGACGCAGAATTCTCCGGAACTCGGGCCCGTTCCTGGGCGCGAACACATCGATCACCACATCGGCCACCCCATGCCGGATCGGGAGCGGCCGCCACACGTCCGCCACGAACGCCCCCAGCCTCGGATGCGCCCGCGCCGCCCGCCGTACGGCGTGCTTGGACACGTCGAACGCCATCCCGATGCCATCGTCCACCGCGTCCAGCACGGCCGCCAGGTAGTGCCCGGTGCCCGTGCCGGCGTCGACGATCACCGGTATGGCCCTGCCCGCCGCGCCGCGATCCTCGACGGCCGCCGGTTCACCTTCTGAACCGGCTTCCACTCCCGCCCCACCGTACGCTCTCGACCCGGTTTCGTCATTCGATTCAGTAGAAGATTCACGTTTTTCTGGAGTTGCCACCCTGGCGCGCACGGTCTCCGCCAGCGCCTCGGCCAGTGGCGCGTAGTGCCCGGCCGTCAGGAACGCGGCCCGCGCGGCCACCATCGCCGGGCTGTCGGCGGTGCCGGGCGGGCGTGACCCGGTGAGCAGGCTGACGTACCCCTGCTTGGCCACGTCGAAGGAGTGTCCCTGGGCGCACCGGAGGGCGCCGTCGGCGAGCTCCACGTCCGCGCGGCAGACGGGGCAGATCAGGTGTTCGACGATGTCGGCCAGCATGCGCCCATTCTCCAGCGGCCTCACGCCGCCGCGCGCAGCGCCTCCAGCAGGAACGCGGCGTTGGACGGCGTCGTGCGCAGCTTGCCGATGAGCGTCTCCAGGGCCTGCTGCCGCTCCAGCCCGGCGAGCGAGCGGCGCAGCCGCCAGATCGCCTGCCGCTCCTCGGGGTGCATGAGGATCTCCTCGCGCCTGGTGCCGGAGGCTTCCAGGTCGACCGCGGGGAACAGGCGGCGCTCGGCCAGGTCGCGGGCGAGGTGGAGCTCCATGTTGCCGGTGCCCTTGAACTCCTCGTACAGGCTGTTGTCCATGCGGGAGCCGGTGTCCACGAGGGCGCTGGCGAGGATGGTCAGCGAGCCGCCGTCCTCGACGTTGCGCGCCGCGCCGAAGAAGCGCTTGGGCGGGTAGAGGGCGCGGGCGTCGATGCCGCCGGTGAGCACCCGGCCGCCGCCGGGCGCGAGGTTGTTGTAGGCCCGGCCGAGCCGGGTCAGCGAGTCGAGCAGCAGCACGACGTCGCGGCCGCCCTCCACCAGGCGCTTGGCCCGCTCGACGGCCAGCTCGGCGACGGCGGCGTGGTCGCGGTCGGGGTGGTCGAAGGTGGAGGCGAAGATCTCGCCCTGGACGGAGCCGCGCATCTCGGTCACCTCCTCGGGGCGCTCGCCCACGAGCACGACCATGAGGTGGACCTCGGGATGGTTGCGGCTGACCGCGGCGGCCAGCGCCTGCAGGACCATCGTCTTGCCGGCCTTGGGCGGCGCCACGATGAGACCGCGCTGTCCCTTGCCGATGGGCGCGACCAGGTCGATGACCCGGGTGCTGAGCGATCCGGCCTCGATGACCAGCCGCTCGTCCGGATGGACGGGCGTCAGCTCCTCGAAGTGCGGCCGGCCCCGCCACTTGGTCAGGCCGTTGACCGACTCGACGCCGGCCAGCCTGTTCCCGGCCACGGAGGCGACGACGTGGTCGCCGCGCCGCAGGCCGAGCTGCTTGACCTTCTCGGGAGGCACCCGGACGTCGCCCGGCCCCGGAAGGTGTTCCGCGCGGATGAAGGCGGACTTCTCGTGCACGTCGAGAAGGCCGCTCACCTGCCGTACGGGCGTTTCCGCGCGCTGTTGCGGAATGGTGTGAACAGTCATGAAGAGCCCCTTTGGGGGAGATGCGCCGAACCATGGCCGGCGAGTTCGATGAGGAAGCCGGGCCGGGAAAACCGAGGCGGGCTTCGATGTGGAAGACCAGCGGAGCTGACAGCTCAACGCTTGTGGGCAAGATACCACACGTTCCGCCCCATGAAACGTCTAGCCCTCTTGGACTATTCCTGGACGGTTCTGGTGTGTTCTGCCGCGCGAGACGGCCCGTACGCGTGACAATGTTCTTCATCGCACCGCGCCGTGAGGAAACCGCCGGCCACCGGTGCGCCCGAACGCCACAGAATCCCCGTCCAGCGCAGCGGCACCGTGTCAAGTGACATGCAGGACCCCTGCAACCCGTCGGGGGTTCCATGGACACATCACAGCTCCTTGGGGGATCACCATGAACGCCGTCCAGTGCCCGCAGTGCCACCACACCCTCGACGAAGGCCCGATCATGTACCGGTGCGCCCACTGCTGCCGCGCCGTCTACGCCGCCGACCTCGAGAACGAGTACGTGCCGCGCGAGCCCGTCGCCGCCTAACCTTGGCGGGATGAAGCACAACCCCATCACCGTCTCCGGCGTCGAGGTGACGCCGCTCTGCGACGCGGTGGGCCCGATGGGCCCCGCGATCCGCCTCCCGCTCGCCGAGATGTTCCCCGGCTCCGGCTCGGGGGACGATCCGTGGGTCCTGCACTTCCACTGTTACCTGCTGCGTGACGGCGCAGGCCGCCTCACCCTCGTCGACACCGGCATCGGCGGGGAGGACTCCCCGGCGGCCAGTTGGGCGCCCGTCCCCGGCGTACTGACGGACGAGCTGGCGGCGGCGGGCGTCACGCCCGCCGACATCGGCACCGTCATCCTCACCCACCTGCACAGCGACCACGCCGGCGGCGCGGTCGCGGACGGCGCCCCGGTGTTCGAGAACGCGCGCTACGTGCTCCAGCGGGCCGAGGTCGACGCCGCCGCCGGGGTCGTGGCCGACCGGCTCCTGACCCCGCTCAAGGACCAGCTGCACATCGTCGAGGGGCAGGCCCGGGTCGCGCCGGGCGTCCACGTCCAGCACACGCCCGGACACACCCCCGGACACCAGATCGCCAGGGTCGGCGACCTGGCCATCACCGGCGACCTCGTGCTCCACCCGGTGCAGCTGGCAGACCCGGGCGTCCACTACGCCTACGACGACGACCAGGAGACGGCCGCGCGCACGCGCACCGAGGTCCTGGCGGCGCTGCGCGCCGAGCGGGCGACGATCGCCACCGCGCACTTCAGCGAGCCGTTCATGCGTCTTTGATCCGTTACGGCACCATTGGCTCTCATGAAGATTCGTGTTGTGGCCGGTGTCGCTCTCGGCGCCGCCCTGGTCGCCCCCGCCGCGGCGTCGGCGGCCACCGCGCCCGAGCTCTCGGGCGCCGCCGTCTATGCCGGCGCCGGCAACCAGCTCGCCCGCTACGAAGGCGGCGAATGGAGCACCCTCGCCAAGATCGGCGCGCTGCCGCAGTTCGCCGCCTCGCCGGACGGCAAGAAGGCCGCCTGGGTGACCGGCGGCGGCAACCTCCAGGTCAAGGACGGCGCCAAGACCGTCACCGCGGCCACGAAGCTCCAGGGCGGCACGCCCTGCCTGACCCCCGTCTGGTCGCCCGACTCCACCCAGGTCGCCTACGTCGGCAAGGGCGAGACCATCATGGCCGTCAAGGCCGACGGCACCGGCGCGCGCAGGCTCGGCACGTCCAAGGGCGTGTGCCACCTGGCGTGGGCGGCCGGCGGCCGTTACCTCGCGGGCTACACCGGCGAGGCCGACGCCGTCTACCGGCTCGACGTCAGGACCGGGAAGTCCGTCAGGGCCAAGGGCGTCAAGCTCGTCACGCACGTGCAGAGCCTGTCGCCGAACGGCCGCGCCGCCGTCGTCGAGTTCCCCGCCAACCCGAACGCGCTCGGCGACGGGAGCTGGCCGGCCGCCTTCAGGCCGACCGTGGTCGACCTGGTGACGGGCAAGAAGCTCACCCCGGCCGTCAAGGGCCGGCTGATCGGCGCGTTCTACCTGGCCGACGGGCGGCTGGTCGTCCGCGTGGCGGGCGGCACGCACAACACGCTGGTCGTGCTGGACGCGGCGGGCAAGGAGACCCAGCGGATCGAGGAACCGGCCAAGGCCAGAACCCAGGCGCTGCTGCAGGTGCTGCCGTAACGCGGTCCTGTGCTCAGCGCGCCTGGCTGCCGGCCAGGGCCGGCTGGTCGGCCCTCGTCTAGCTTCCGGTGAGGGCCGGTTGGTCGGCCAGGAGGGCCGCGGGCAGGAAGACCATCGCGGTCAGGCCGCCGTAGGGCGACGGCGCGAGGGTGACCTTGATGTCGTGCCGGGCGGCCAGCCGGCCGACCACGAACAGGCCCAGCCGGTCGCTCTGCGCGAGGTCGAACTCGGGCATCTCGGCCAGCCGGTCGTTGAGCTCGTCCAGCTCGACCCTCGGCAGGCCGAGACCGCGGTCCTCGATCTCGATCATCAGGCCGTTCGGGGTGCTCGCGCTGCGCACGTCCACCCTGGTCCGCGGGGGTGAGAAGAGCGTGGCGTTCTCGACCAGTTCGGCCAGCAGGTGGGCCACGTCCGTGACGGTCGCGCCGAGCAGCGCGGCCTGCGGCGGCTGGAGGATCTCGACGCGCTCGTACTCCTCGACCTCCGCGACCGCGGCCCGCAGGACGTCGAGGATCGCCACCGGGTTGCGCCAGCCGCGCCCGGGGGCCTGGTCGGACAGGATGATCAGGCTCTCCGCGTGCCTGCGCATGCGGGTGGTGAGGTGGTCCAGCTTGAACAGGTCGGACAGGATCTCGGGCTCCTCGGTGGCCCGCTGCATGCCGTCGAGCTGGAGCAACTGGCGGTGCAGCAGCGACTGGTTGCGCCGGGCCAGGTTCACGAAGACCTGGCTGACGCCGTGCCGCAGCCTGGCCTGGTCGACGGCGGCCTCGACGGCCGTGGACTGCACGTGGTTGAAGGCCCGCACGATGTCGGCGACCTCGGAGGTCTCCGTCCTGACCTCCAGCGGCGCAACCTCGGCGGCCGAGGGCGGGCGGGTGTTCGTACGCAGCCGCTCGATCAGCCCGGACAGCCGCACCTCGGCCAGTTCGGTGGCCGCGTCGCGCAGCCCGGCCAGCTCGCGGACCAGCCGTTTGCGGAAGCGCAGCGACAGCAGGATCGAGGCGAGCACGGCGAGCAGGCCCGCGCCCCCGGCCACGCCGATCTTGATCAGGATGCTCTCCGCGGCGGGCGTCACCCGGGCCACGATGCCCTCCACGGCCCGCCCCTGGTCGCGTTCGAGCACCGCCCACAGGTTCTGGCCGTCCACCTCCCAGGTGGCGGCGGTGGCGGGCAGGCCGTTCATCGCGGCCTGACCTCTGATGGCGTCCTCGGCGTCGAGGAACTCCTTGTAGACGGGCGAGGCGGCCAGCTCCTCGTACGGGCCGCGCAGGCCGTCGTCCAGGTGCGAGAGCGCCTGCGAGTACAGCAGCCGCCGGGTCGCCACCATCCCGGTGAACGCCTCGCGCTCGACGGCCTCGACGCGTCCTCTGGCCAGCACCACGACGATCATCGCGCGCTCGCGCGAGACGAGGTCCTTGGCCTCGCCGAGCATGGTGACGGCCCTGGCCTGCCGGTACAGCGACATGTCGGGCACCAGCACCATCGCGTCGTACATGCGGAAGGAGGCGTCCACGATCTGGCTGTAGCCGTCGATGACGGCCAGCGGCGCGACCGTGTCGCCGTCCACCTCGGCTCGGATGCCGGACAGCAGGTCGAGCTTGCCGTTGAGGGCGTCGAGTTGCGTGCGCATCTCGGGCGACATGTCGCGCTGGTCCTTGGCCAGCTTGCGGAAGGCCGCCACGGCCCGGTCGGTCTGCCCGCGCTGTCTGGCCAGCTTGTCCGCGCCGCGCCGGGTGGCCAGGAACTCGACCGAGGCCAGCCGCTCGTCCTGGAGCTCGACGTTGACCCGCTCCGACGGCGTGGTCAGGTGGGAGGCCAGCTTGTTGATCTCCAGCAGGCGCAGGCCGTCACCGCCGGTCAGGGCCGCCGCGAACGCCCACAGCCCGACCAGGGACAGCAGCGGCACGAGCAGCAGGATGAGGAGCTTCAGAGCAATGGGACGGCCACGCGTGGGGGGCATGCGACCTCCGGGTGCATGATGAGATCGCCTCGCAGATTACACCCCCATTTGGAAGGATTTCTGTGCGTCTTCCGCGTTCCGCCGCCGGTTGGACCATCGGCGTCTTCGGCGTGCTCGCCTTCGCGCTCGGGCTCGTCGGGCTGCTGTCGCCGGACTCCCTGCTGGTCCTGCTGGGTTTCGAGGTGCTCGACGTACGCCCGTCCGGCGACTACACGCTGGTCTACATGGCTGCTTCGTCGATGGCGGCGGTGAACATGGGGGTCTATTACGTTTTCGCGGCATCCGCCGACTACACGCCGTTCTTCCGGTGGACCGTGCCGTTCAGGCTGGTGACGTTCGCGGTGTTCACGACGCTGGTGCTGACGGGGGCGGCGCCGGGCGAGTTCTTCGGCGTGGGCCTCTGGGAAGGGGCGGGGGCGCTGGTCACCGGGTTCGCGCTCTGGCGCGAGGGCAAGTTGCTGCCCTCGCGCTCATGAGCTCACGGCCTGGTGTCGTCGGTACGGCCGCCGGCCACGAGCCGGTCGCCTTCCGCCGGTTCGTGCGCCACGTGACGCCCGGTCACGCCGTCATCGGTGGCCCGCTCGGCGGCCTCGGCGGCCTCGGCGGCACGGTCGCGTTCGAGCCGTCGTTCGAGGTCGCGCTTCTCGCCCTCCAGCCGGGAGACCCGGTCGGACGCCTCGGCTCGCGCGGCCCGCAGCCTGCGGCGCTTCCTGGCGGTCCTGCGCGACCCGGAGCCGATCAGCCAGAGCCCCGCCAGCAGGGCGGCCGCGGTGACCGCCCCCGCGACGAACATCTGGACGTGGTCGAGCTGGTAGGTGTTGCCGAACAAGATGTACCTGGAGCTCTCCTCGGTCGCCACCAGGGCGACCGCGCCGCCGGCGAGCAGGACCAGGATCAGACCCAATAAGACCATCCGAACTCACCCCTTGTCGTCAGAGCGCGTTTCTTCTGCCCTGACGCGGGCGGGGTATGCGCATGATGGCGGGTATGAGACCCGAGCCAGGCGAGGTGCTGCATTTCTCCGAGGACCCGACCATCGAGCGGTTCGTGCCCCATGTCGCGGTGACGTCCTCGCTCGTCGAGCCGTACGTGTGGGCGGTGGCCCACGACCGCTGCCCCGACTACTGGTTCCCGCGCGCCTGCCCGCGGGCGATGGCCTGGCGCGGTCCGGACACGGCCGACGAGGACGTGACCAGGATCGTCGGCGCGGGCTGCGGCGACCGCGTCCACGCCGTCGAGTACGCCTGGCTCAAGGCCATCATGGACGTCCGGCTGTACGCCTACCGGCTGCCCGCGACCGGCTTCGCGCCGATCGGCGACCCGCCGCACGCCGTGGTGTCGAGGGCGCCGGTCGTCCCGGTCGGCCCTCCCGAGCCGGTGGGCGATCTGTTCGAGTTGCACGAGCAGGCCGGGATCCAGCTCCGCGTGCTGGACAACCTGTGGCCGTTCTGGCACGAGGTGACGGGCAGCAGCATGCAGTTCAGCGGGATCAGGCTGCGGAACGCGCGTCGATGAGCGCGGTCAGCTCCTCCACCGGCATCGAGGCGGGCGGCAGCTTCTCGCGGGCGTACCTGTTGGCCTCGCGGCGCAGCACCTCGTTGACCGGCGTGGGCACGCCGTGCTCGCGGCCGAGCAGGACGATCTCGCCGTTGAGGTAGTCGGCCTCGATCGAGCCGCTGCCCCTGGCCAGGCTCTGCCAGGACGATCCGCCGCCGCGCTCGACGCCTTCGATGGGGACGACGTCCACCTGGTGGCCGCGGACCCTGCGCTCGTCCTCGGGGGTGGAGTAGGGGATGCCCGCGTGGTCGAACACGCGCATGGCCTCGGCGCGGGCCCGGTCGAAGAGCTCGACCATGCCGTCGGCGTGCCCGACGAGGGCTTCGACGGCGTTGCCGAGGTTGCTGAGGAGTTTGCCGTGCTTCCAGCGCATGACGTCGGGGGTGGCGCTGGCCAGCAGGCCGTGTTTGCCGAGGTCGTCGGCGATGCGCCCGGCGAGGTCGTCCACAGCCTGGGGATAGCGTCCGACGTGCAGCAGGCCCGAGTACGGGTGGCCGTAGGCGGCCACGACGCCGGGTTCGAGGTGCTGGGAGGGCAGCCAGACGCACATGCCGTAGACGTGCTCGGACCTGCGCAGGACGGTGCGCTCGTTGGCCACGCCGTTCTGGGCGCAGACGACCGGCAGGTCCACCGGCCAGGGGTCGAGGGCGGCCGTCGTGTCCTGCGACTTGGTGGCCAGGATCAGCACGTCGCCGTCGCGGGTGGGGACCGGGCCGGAGGTGGCGGGGATGTGCAGGGTCTCGTCGGATTCGGGGGTGATCAGGCGGAGTCCGTCACGCTTGAGCGCCTCGTAGTGCGCGCCTCTCGCGACGAGCAGAACCTCGTGCCCGCCCTGGTGGAGGCGGGCGCCGATGGTGCCGCCGACTGCTCCTGCTCCGATCACTATGTAGCGCATTGTCCGAGAATGTCACTTCCTACTTCGCCAGCGCCACTTCGGTCTGCGGGACCAGGGCGGTGCCGCGCGTCCGCTCGCGCATGATCGTCTTGAGTACGCGCCAGCCGTCGCGCACGGCGTGCAGGTTGCTCGCGCCGTGGATCCGGGAGCGCTCGTGGCTGGGCACCTCGTGGATGACCAGACCGGCCTGGGCGGCCCGGACGTTCATGAGCGTCTCGATCTCGAAGCCGTCGCAGTCGAGCTCCATGGCGTCCAGGTGGTCGCGCCAGAAGGCGTTGTAGCCGTAGCACAGGTCGGTGAAGCGGGTGCCGTACAACAGGTTGGTCAG
Organism: Nonomuraea sp. NPDC001699; assembly: GCF_053596455.1. Taxonomy (NCBI): domain Bacteria; kingdom Bacillati; phylum Actinomycetota; class Actinomycetes; order Streptosporangiales; family Streptosporangiaceae; genus Nonomuraea; species Nonomuraea sp. NPDC001699. The sequence goes on from NZ_JBSFGF010000004.1 coordinate 83,211, forward strand.
GCCCGTGAGGAACTTGTTGCCGAGCGAGCGGATGGGGCTCAGGTCGTCGGAGCCGCCGCCGGGGGCGTACCGGGAGCCCTTGGCGAAGTCGGCGCCGTCGATGAGGGTCTCGACGAAGGAGCGGATCTCCTTGCCGTCGGTCGAGCCGTCGGCGTCGATCATGACGATGATGTCGCCTCTGGCGGCCTGGAAGCCCTCGATGAGGGCGTTGCCCTTGCCGCGCCGGCTCTGCACGACGACCCGGAGGTCGGGGCGCAGCCTGCGCGCGACGGCGACGGTGTCGTCGGTCGAGTTGCCGTCGACCAGGATCACCTCGTCGATCCAGTCGGGCAGCGTGGCGAAGACGTGGGGGAGGTTCTCGGCTTCGTTCATCGCGGGGACGATGACACTGACACTGGCGGCGAAGGGCTGCTTGTTCATGGGTACAAGGTGCACCTGCACACATGCAGCCCACTTGACACTGCCTTGCAGTGATCCTACTTATATGCGATCTCCGCTGACCAATGCCTCGTCGGCCCGCGCGACGATCTCGGAGACGGTCTCGTCGGGGGTCTGGCCGGAGGTGTCCAGCCACAGGCCGATCCGCGGTGTCCCGGCCCGTAGGGTGGCGTCGAGCTGGGCGATCGTCCAGGCGCCGTAGCCGGTTTTGGCGCGTTCGCGCTCGCGGCGCTCGACGGCGGCGGCGTCCGGGGCGAGCACGACCACCCGAAGCGGACGGGTGCGGATCCACGTGGTGAACCGCTCCAAGTCTTCACCAAGAACCACATCTTGCACAATTGACGTGAATCCGGCTTGGAAATACAAGTCCGCCGTCTGGGCCGCGAGCCGGTAGCGGAGGTGGAGCTGGCGCACCGCCTCGTCCGCCGCCTCGTCCGCCGCCTCCTCCGCCCTTGGCGTCATCTCGGCCCGGCCGCGCACGACCATGCGGCGGAAGGCGTCGCCCCGGACGTGGACCGACCGCGGCAGGCGCTCGGCCAGGGCCTGGGCGACCGTGGACTTGCCCGAGGCCGAGATTCCGGTGACCAGGACGACGCCCTTCACCCGCCGACGAGCTTCCGCACCCGGTCGGCGCCCACGGCCATGAGCAACGTGGGCAGCCGGGGCCCGGTGTCCCGGCCGACCAGCAACCGGTAGAGCAGGACGAAGAACGCGCGCTGGGCCGCCTTCAGCTCCGGCGTGGGCTTCGCGTCGGCGTCCAGGCCGGCCTGGAGCTTCGGCACGCCGTAGACCAGCGCGGTGAGGCCGTCGAGCGTCCAGTCGTCGAGGCCCTCGGCCAGCAGTCGCAGCGACTCGCGCTCGGTCTGGCCCAGGGAGTCCAGCAGGGCGTGGTCGGGCGTCTCGCGCACGCGGGTGCGCTGGTCGGCGGGCAGGTGGTCGGCCACCCAGCGCCGCGCCCGGTCGAGCCGGGGGCGGGCCTGGCCGAGGTCGTCGACCGCGTCGAGGTCGCGCAGGATGCGCAGCGCCTGCTCGTCGTGGCCGGTGGTGATGTCGAGGATCGAGGCGAGCGTGCGGTAGGGCACAGGGCTCGGCGTGACCGGCAGCGGCCCGGCGGCGGTGCCCACGGCGCGGCCGTGGGCGGCCAGCTCGGCGGGCTGGGCCTGGCCGGCGGCGACCTTGCGGGCCAGGGCGTCCCACTCGTCGTAGAGGCGCTGGATCTCCTGGTCGAAGGCGATCTTGAAGGACTGGGCGGGCTTGCGGCGGGCGTACAGCCAGCGCAGCACGGGGGCCTCCATGATGGCCAGCGCGTCGGCCGGGGTCGGCACGTCGCCCTTGGAGCTGCTCATTTTGGCCATGCCGGTGATGCCGACGAAGGCGTACATCGGGCCGATCGGCTGTTCGCCGCCGAACACCTCGCCCACGATGCTCCCGCCGACGATCCAGGCCGAGCCGGGGGAGTGATGGTCGACGCCCGACGGCTCGAAGACCACGCCCTCGTACGCCCACCGCATCGGCCAGTCGACCTTCCACACCAGCTTGCCGCGGTCGTGCTCGGCCAGGCGCACGGTCTCGCCGAACCCGCACTCGCAGGTGTAGGCCAGCTCGGTCGTCTCGTCGTCGTACGCGGTGACCTTGGTGAGGTCGCGCTCGCACAACTCGCAGTACGGCTTGTACGGGAAGTAGTCCTCCACCTCCCGCCCGCCGTCCTTGGTCCGGTACGCGGCCAGGATCGTGTCGATGCTCGACCGCTCACGCACGGCCAGCAGGATCTGCTCCCGGTAGGCCCCCGAGGTGTACTGCTCGGTCTGGCTGATGCCCCGGTAGTCGACCCCCAGCTCGGCCAGCGCGGCGACCATCGGCGCCTTGAAGTGCTCGGCCCAGTTGGCGTGCGGGCTGCCCGGCGGGGCCGGCACCGAGGTCAGCGGCTTGCCGATGTGCTCGGCCCAGGCCGGGTCGATGCCCGCGGGCACCCTGCGGAAGCGGTCGTAGTCGTCCCAGGACAGCAGGTGCACGCATTCGAGGCCGCGCCGCCGGATCTCGTCGGCGACGAGGTGGGGGGTCATGACCTCGCGCAGGTTGCCCAGGTGGATGGGGCCCGAGGGGCTGAGCCCGGAGGCGCAGACGATCGGTTTGCCCGGGGCACGACGCTCCGCCTCGGAGATCACCTCGTCCGCGAACCTGGAGACCCAGTCGGCCTCTGCACTTTCCGCCATCGAGCCATTGTCGCGGCTCGCCCGGGTCATACGCGAACCAGCCGAAAATGCGGTGCGTTGCAGAGCAGCCGTGCAGTAGCCTCCCGCGCATGACGCCACCCCGTGTACGTCCGCCTTTCGTGGCCGACGAACGTACCCAGCTCGTCGGCTGGCTGGACATGCAGCGCGCGATCGTCCACTGGAAGTGCGAGGGCCTGTCCGAGGCCGACGCCCACCGTGTCGTCCTGCCCAGCTCGCCGCTGATGACGATGGCCGGCCTGGTCGCCCACATGCGCTGGACCGAGCACTGCTGGTTCGAGGTGCTCTTCCTGGGCGGCAGCTCCGAGGGCAACCCGCAGTTCCTGGAGGAGCCCGAGGATGCCGACATGCTGGTCGAGGGCGTCACGCTGGCCCAGCTCCTCGACGACTACGCCAAGCAGTGCGAGCGCTCCAACGAGATCGTCGCCGCCCACTCGCTCGACGACGTCGGCAAGCACCCCGACTTCCGGTCGGCGGCGTCCTCGCTGCGCTGGGTGCTGATCCACATGGTCGAGGAGACCGCCAGGCACGCCGGTCACCTCGACATCGTCAGAGAGCTGGTCGACGGGAACAAGGGCTACTACTGACCCTCACAGGCCCAGCACGTCCGCCGGGTCGGCGATGATCCGCTGAATGACCATCCCGGCCGCCCCGAGCACCGCCGCGTCCGCGCCGTTGGACGAGACGACCAGGGCGGGCGGCGCGCCGCGCATCTGCCCCAGCCGGGCCCCCAGCACGTCCCGGGCCGGCGACTCCAGCCACGGGAAGAGCGGGGCGAAGATCCCGCCGAGCACGATCCTGCCGGGGTCGAGCAGGTGCACGGCCGAGGTGAGCGCCACCCCGAGCGCGTCCCCCGCCCGCGCGCAGGCGTCCAGCGCCCGCCGGTCGCCCGCGGCCAGCGCGTTCACCAGGGCGGCGACCGAGTCCAGGCCGCCGAGCAGGGCGTCCTGGCCCGCGTACACCTCCAGGCAGCCCCGGCCGCCGCAGCGGCAGGCGGGGCCGTCCGGGGTCACGACGACGTGGCCCAGCTCGCCGGCCAGCCCGTACGTCCCCCGGAACACCGTCCCGTCCACGACCAGGCCCGCGCCGACGCCGATCTCGCCGGAGACGTAGAGGAAGTCCGTCGCCCCCGAGCCGAACCACAGCTCGCCGAGCGCCGCCAGGTTCGCCTCGTTGTCGACCGCGCACGGCAGGTCCAGCAGGTCGGCCACCCGTACGTCGCGCCAGCCCAGGTGGGGGGCGTTGCGCAGCAGGTCGCCCTCGACCGTGCCGGGTACGGCCAGGGCGGCGCCGATGATCCGCAGCCCGGCCCCCTCGGCCTCGGCGGTGACCTCCTTCACCAGGTCGCGCAGCAGCTGGAGCACGCCCGCCGGGTCGGAGCCGCGGTTGTCGGCCGGACGGGTGCGGCGCAGGCGTACGGACCGGGTGAGGTCGACCACGCAGGCGGCCAGGTAGTCGATGTTGACCTCCAGCCCGAGCGCCGCCACGCGATGCCCGCTCAGCTCCACGGCCACGCCGGGCCGTCCGCGCTCGCCGTCGCGCACCGCGCCCGACTCGCTCACCGCCCCGGCCTTCAGCAGGGCCGCGACCAGGCTGGACACGGTGGTCTTGGTCAGCCCGGTGCGCTCGGCCAGCCCCGCCCTGGTGAGCGGCCCCTGCCGGTGGACGGCCTGGAGTACCACGGCCAGATTGCGGGCACGCATGGAATCATGCCGGACCCCCCTTGACGTCACCATGCATGCCTCCTCAGGATTATGTGCAGATTATGGACTAAAGGTTGGGGACACCGACACATGTCATCCTTCACTCCGACACCCGCCGACCGCTTCACCTTCGGACTCTGGACCGTGGGCTGGCAGGCCCGTGACCCGTTCGGGGACGCGAGCCGTCCCGCGCTCGACCCGGTCGAGAGCGTGCACAGGCTGGCCGAGCTCGGCGCGTACGGCGTCACCTTCCACGACGACGACCTGCTGGCCGTCGAGCCCGACCGGGACAAGGCGATCGCCGCCTTCCGCAAGGCCCTGGACGAGACCGGGATGAAGGTCCCGATGGCCACCACGAACCTGTTCACCCACCCGGTGTTCAAGGACGGCGCGTTCACCAGCAACGACCGCGACGTCCGCCGGTACGCCCTGCGCAAGGTCCTGCGCAACATCGACCTGGCCGCCTCGCTCGGCGCGACCACGTACGTGTGCTGGGGCGGCCGCGAGGGCGCCGAGTCCGACGCGGCCAAGGACGTCAAGGCGGCCCTCGACCGCTACAAGGAGGGCCTGGACCTGCTCTGCCAGTACGTCCTCGACCGTGGCTACGACCTGCGCTTCGCCCTGGAGCCCAAGCCCAACGAGCCGCGCGGCGACATCCTGCTGCCGACCATCGGCCACGCCCTGGCGCTCATCAACGACCTGGAGCACCCGGAGATGGTGGGCCTCAACCCCGAGGTCGGCCACGAGCAGATGGCCGGGCTCAACTTCGTCCACGGCATCGCCCAGGCGCTCTGGCACGGCAAGCTGTTCCACATCGACCTCAACGGCCAGCACGGCCCCAAGTACGACCAGGACCTGATCTTCGGCCACGGCGACCTCAAGAGCGCCTTCTTCCTGGTCGACCTGCTGGAGAACGGCGGCTACGACGGCCCCCGCCACTTCGACTACAAGCCGCTGCGCACCGAGGACCCCGACGACGTGTGGGACTCGGCCGCCGCGAACATGCGCACGTACCTGATCCTGAAGGAGAAGTCGCGCGCCTTCCGCGCCGACCCCGAGGTCCAGGAGGCCCTGCGCGCCTCCCGCGTGGACGAGCTGGCCCGGCCCACCCTCGCCCAGGGCGAGACCTGGCAGGACCTGGCCGGCGACGACTTCGACCCCGAGGCGGCGGCCCGGCGCGGCTTCCACTTCACCCGGCTCAACCAGCTCGCCCTTGAGCACCTCATGGGGGTCCGCGGATGACCCGGCCGCTCAGCGTCCAGCTCTACACCGTCAGGGACCAGCTCGCCGCCGACCGCGACGGCACCCTTGAGCGCATCGCCGGCATCGGGTACGGCGCCGTCGAGCCCTTCGACCCGACCGACGACCCCAAGGGCTTCCGCCAGGTGATCGACGACCTCGGGCTCGCGGTGAGCAGCACGCACGCGTACGCGCTGCTCAGCAGGGAACCCGCCGAGGTCTTCGACGCCGTCGCCACGGTCGGCGCCGACCTGGTGATCATCCCCGGCGGCGTCCCCGAGGCCGAGTTCACCACCCGCGACGGCCTCTCGCGCACCGCCGACCTGCTCAACGGCCTGGCCGAACAGGCGGCCGGGCACGGCATGCGCATCGGCTACCACAACCACTGGTGGGAGATCGAGCCCAGGATCGACGGCCGACACGCCATCGAGGCGCTGGCCGATCTGCTCGCCCCCGAGGTGTTCCTGGAGATCGACACGTACTGGGCGGCCGTGGGCGGCGCGGACGTGCCCGCCCTGCTCGGCCGCCTGGCCGGTCGCACGCTCGCGCTGCACGTCAAGGACGGGCCGGTGGTGAAGGAGGAGCCGCACACGGCCGTCGGGTCGGGCGCGATGCCGGTGCCCGAGATCCTGGCCGCCGCGCCGGACGCCTGGCGCATCGTCGAGCTCGACACGTGCGCGACCGACCTGTTCACCGCACTCGCCGACAGCCACGCCCACCTCACCCGCCTGGAGGGCTTTTGAGCAGCGGACCCGTCGGTGTCGCGGTCGTCGGCGCCGGGGTGATCAGTGCCCAGTACCTGCGCAACCTCACCGCCTTCCCCGACGTGCAGGTGCTCGGCGTCGCCGACCTCGACACCGATCGGGCCGCCGCGGCGGCCCGCGAGCACGGCGTGCCCGCCTCGGGCGGCCTGGCCGAGATCCTCGCCCTGCCCGAGGTCGAGATCGTGGTCAACCTGACGGTCCCGGCCGCGCACGCGGCCGTCGCGCTGGAGTCCCTGCGCGCCGGCAAGCACGTGTACGGCGAGAAGCCGCTCGCCCTCGACATGGACCAGGCGGCCAAGGTCATGGCCGAGGCCGCCAACCTGGGCCTGCGCGTCGGCGGCGCCCCCGACACCTTCCTCGGCCCCGGACTCCAGGCCGCGGCGCACGCCCTGCGCTCCGGCCTGATCGGCGAGCCGGTCGGGATCACCGCCGCGTTCCAGAACCTGGGCCCGGAGTCCTGGCACCCCGATCCCGAGTTCTACTACCGGCCCGGCGGCGGTCCCCTGTTCGACATGGGCCCCTACTACCTGACCGCGCTGGTATCCCTGCTCGGCCCGGTCGCCCGGGTCGCGGGCGGCACGCGCAGGGCCCGCGCCGAACGGACGATCGGCTCGGGCCCCAAAGCCGGCACCCTGTTCCCCGTGGACGTGCCCACCCACGTCAACGCCCTGCTGGACTTCCCCGGCACGGCCATCGCCACCGCGACCTTCAGCTTCGACTCGCCCGTCAGCCGCAAGCTGATCGAGGTCGTCGGCACCGAGGGCGCCCTGCTCCTGCCCGATCCCAACACCTTCGGCGGCCCGCTGCTGGCCCGCGGCCCGCACGACGCCGACTGGCGCGAGCTGCCCGTCGCCGACGGCACGGCCGGGCGCGGCATCGGCGTGCTCGACCTGGCCCGGTCGCTGCGCGCGGGCACGCCGCACCGGGCCTCGGGCGAGCTGACGCTGCACGTGCTGGAGCTCATGACGGCCATCACCGAGTCGGGCGAACGCGCCGAGTTCCGCCCGATCACCTCGGCCGTGACGGCCCCCGAACCCCTGCCCGCGGACTGGGACCCGTACGCGAGCACGTTGTCCTAGGAGCTCAGAAGAGCGGCTTGGCCAGGCGGATCGTCAGGATCCGGCTGGTCACGCCGGAGTCCACCAGGCGGCCGTCGGCGTCGAAGGTGCCGAGCCCGAAGTCGTTGTCGTTGGCCACGGCGAGCGTCACCGGGTCGAGCAGGGCGACGCCCTCGATCTTGCCCGGCAGGCCGGCGATCGCCGCCAGGTCCACGGACAGCGCCTTGGTGGCGACGGTGACGTTCGACGGCAGCGACGCCTCCAGCGACGGCGTGGTGGCCGGGTCGTCGTGCGGACCGCCGAGCAGGTTCGTCGCCCGGCGCAGGTCCACGGTGTAGAGGCGGGCCACGGCGTCGGTGCGCTCCTGGAGGAGCAGGCGGCCGGGGCTCAGCACGTTCAGGGCAGAGATCTTCATGTCGCCCTGCTCGGCCGCCGGGTCGAAGGTGGCCGCGTTCTCCATGGTGTAGGCCCACTCGCCGGTCGGGCGGCCGGTACGCAGGTCCACCCGCAGGATGCGGGCCGTGCTCGACGCCTTGCTGGTCTTCTTGTCGGGGTTGGCGAGCGGGCTCTGCACGGCCAGGTACAGGGCGCGCTCGGCCTGCGAGACGCCGAGCGCCTCGATGCCGCGGTTCTGCTGCCGGGTCGCGAGGATCGCGGGCAGCGTCTCGTGGACCGGGTAGCCGGCGCCGGTGAGGTTCAGGCCCTTGGGGACGTACCGGGCCAGGATGCGGCCGTCGCCCGCCACGTGGAGCAGCGAGGGGGAGTACTCGTCCACGAGCCAGAAGCCGCCGCGGCCGTCGGTGACGATGTCCTCGGTGTCCAGGCCGTTCGGGTCGTAGGTGAGCTGGGTCAGGCCGTCCCAGGTGTAGGGGACCTCGTCGTGGCCGGGCTGGTTCGACAGGCCGGTGATCGGGGTGCCGTCGGAGGTCTTCAGCGGGATGCTCTCCACGATGCGCGCCACGCCCTGCCGTACGGCCACGCGGACGATCGCCGGCGCGAACTCCGGCACCGGGAACGTGCGCCGCTTCTCGCCGTTCACCTTGGGCTCGCCGTTCGGGCCCCGGTCGGTGACCATCCAGTACTCGCCCGCGCGCCGGGCCGGGAACAGGCCGCTGCCGAGGCCGCCGAGCTTGACGCCGCGGGAGTCCTTGACGAGGCCCGGCTCGAAGGCGGCCAGGTCGGGGGCGGGCAGCGTCACGTCGGACAGGACGCGCGGCTGCCGTCCGGAGGCGGCGTCGGCGGGCGCGGCGACGGTGGTGGCGAGGGCCGCGCCGACGGCCAGCATGGCGATGAACGAACGAGACATGACGCTTCCCTTGGCAGCAAACCTACAGACAAGGGTCGAAAGGTATCGACGCTTGATGTCCTACCGCTGAAGGGCAAATGAATTCACCCCACGACATCACACGAAATTTCGTGACGACCGGTGACATGCCGCACGGTCTGACGCTGAGCCGGTTTCCGAGCCCTTGCCTGCCGGCGAGGTCGCCGATCCGGTCGTTCCCTTCCCCTTGTTGAGGGAAGAAGAGGAAGCATGACCCAAGACCCCTTCGAACCCCCAGGAACCGGGCTCATCACGTCCTGGATCGCCCTCCTCGACAACGCCCGCCACGAGAACCGGGTCATCTCGGTACGCCTGCTGAGCGGCGACTCCTTCACCGGCCACGTCACCCGCCGGGGCGACTCGGTGGTCACGGTCGAGTCCTCGGACCCGGCGTCGGGCGGCGTCCGGGAGCACAACCTCGCCATCAGCGCGATCGTGTCGATCACCTTCGAGCCGCCGGCCGGTCCCGGCGGCGCCTCGCCGGCCTGAGCGCCGGACGCGGCCGGCCCGTCGCACGGGAACGCGTCGTCCCGTATCGTCCGGACCAGCGACCCCGTCCACGTGAGGAATGATCAACATGTCCCACGATGTGGTACGACGCGTTTTCCGCACGGTCGACTCGTTCGACCCCGACAAGTTCGCCGAACTGCTGGCCGAGGACGCCACCCTGGTGTTCGGCAACGCCGAGCCCATGGTGGGACGCGACGCCGTCGCCGACGGCCTGCGGGCGTTCTACTCGACCATCGGCGGCCTCCGGCACCGGATCGTCAGGGACTGGCAGGCAGGCCCCGACACGATCGCCGAGACCGAGGTCACGTACCGGCGGCTGGACGGCAAGGACGCCGCAGTGGTGGCCGTCTCCATCTGGCGCACCCGGGACGACGGCCTGATCTCGGACTACCGCATCTTCGCCGATCTCGCCCCGGTCTACGAACCCTAGCCCCTGCCCCCTATTCCTGTCGGTATTGTGGACAACCTCGTCGGCCCCGCCCGGTGGCCACGTACCGACAGGAGAACCGCCATGAGCACCCCCGTTCCTCCTACCCCGACCCCGAGCAGCACCCCCGCCCCGAGCCCCAGCAATCCGTCACCCAGCGAGCCCCCGCCGCCGCGGCCGGCGCCCCCGTTCCCGGCCTCCGGCGCGAGCCCGGCGGCCCCCCGGGGGCCCGGCCTGCCGACCACCGAGGTGTACGGCAGCACCTTCACCAAGGCCGCCGGCGCCCTGCTCGCGGAGCGCACCGAACTGGCGACCGACATCCGCCGCATCCTCGACGCCATAGCCGCACTGGGCGACTTCGCCGGCACGGACGGGACCGCGAACACGTTCAGAAAAAGCTATTCCACGGCCCTGAACAAGGCCGAGACCTACGTCGAAGCCTTGCGCGACGTATACCCGGCAGTGGCCGACCGTCTGGACGACATGAAGACCAGCTTCGACGTCGCGAACTGGGCGACCATCGAATCCCTGCCCGAAGTGTCCGACCCGCCCAAGCTTTCCCCCAAGGACGGAAAGCTCACCTGACACCCCAGGAGTCCCCGATGACCACCCCCGAAGACCCCACTCCCTATCTCGACGACGAGATGCGCCACCTCCTCGACCGGTTCCAGGCCGACGTCCGCCCGCTGGAGGAGTTGCAGGAGAGCCTCGACGCCGTCCGCGGCCGGGGTGAGGCCGCCGACGGCCAGGTCAGGGCCGAGGTGACGCCGACCGGCGCGCTCGGCGGCCTGCACCTCGACCCGCGGGCCATGCGACTGGGCGCCGACGCCCTGGCCGAGGCCGTCCTGGCCGCCGCGAACGCCGCCGCCGAGGACCTCGCCGCCCAGATGACCGGCCTTATGACGACCGGTCTGACCCCTTTCGCCGACGAGATCCGGCGTTTCACCCGGGAATGACGACGTGACCGGCCCTCAGTACCGTCGCCATCTCCTGAACTGGTCCTGGCCCGCGGCGACCCCGAGCTTGGCGAGCATCTGCTGCCAGGTCGGCAACAGGCTGACCGGGTCGTCCACGACGTCCCCGGGCCTGTTGAGCGCGTTGGCGGTGGTGCTGAAGATGGTGGATCCGGTCAGGAACACGACCGCGTTCCGCGCCGCCGGGTTCTTCGGCAGCACGTTCGCGGCCTTGCCGAAGTTCGCGGGGTCCACGTGGTAGAAGACCATGGCCGCCGCGAAGTTCTTCAGCATGTACTCGCCACGGTCGCCCCACGACCCGGTGTCCTCGCCCCTCGCCAGCTTGAACCCGTCGACGACCGCCTGGTCGAGAACGGTGTAGGCGAAGCTGCCCCCCACCGCGTAGATGAACCGCTTCCCCACGGCGTTCTCGAACATCCTGATCAACAGCCGCGCCTGCGACCTGCGTATCGCCCAGTTGATCATCACCTGGACCTTCTTGTCGATCGCCGGCCAGCAGAAGAACATCAGCAGTTCCATCCACTGGATCATGGCCATCGTGCGCAACGTGTGCTGGGTCCGCTCCAGCAACTCCGCATAATCCTCGACGGCGTCCGCCAATCCCCGGATGTAGGCGGAAACCCGCGGCGGATAGGGCGCGATCTCCTTGGCGAAATACCGCCTGAACGCGTCAATTCCCGCGCCGGAACTCGGTGGCCGCCAAACCCTGCTCGCCACCTCCTCCACGTCGTCCAGGCTCGCGTCCACCCGTCCCGCCAGCTGGCGCAACAATTCGGCGGCCGCCCGCGCTCTGGCCGGATCGCCGTCGGGATAGGCCACGCTCAACATCTGCAGCACCACGCCCCCGACCCCGACGGCCGAGAACATGAACCCCGCCATCGGCAGCGCTCTGGAAGACGGACTCATTGGACAACTCCATTCTTCTGGCGTTAATCATAGGATCATCCCACCAATCTCATTGATTACGCCAGCCCCAGGCAGAACTGAAGCCTTGAATCGGCACGCAATTGCTCAATAGCCTCAAGGCGGCTCATGTTCTGCATCGGAGGTATCGGTAACCCCGGAATTCGCTCACATCTCCGCCGGTTACCATCCCGATCCGGCACTCTCGATGTGTCACGTGGAACGACTGCGGACACCGGGCGCGGGACCTGGGACTTCTCCCTGGAGACCGCCGAGCCCGACGAGAGCGGGCGGGACAGCATCCGCTACATCGACGAGGTGCTCCAGGTGGAGGACATCGCCCTGGTGGAGAGCGTCCAGCGGGGGATGCGCACCCCGGCGTTCACCCAGGGCAAGATCGTCTACGACCCCGACGGCTCGGGCCTGTCGGAACACGCCGTCCACCACTTCCACGGCCTGATCCTGGACGCCTACCGCCGCCATCTCGAACAACGGCCATAGGGCCCACAGCCCCGACGCGAAAGGCCGCTTCCGCGTCCTCGTCTGTCACGCCTGCAACCATCCGGACACCTGCTTGTTGTGACATACCCCTACGGAAGGGACGACCGCGTGGGCCCACCGGACCCCCGGCGACGCTTCGAGGAGCTCTACACCGAGCACTACGAGGCCGTCTCCGGATATGTGCGACGGCGTACCGGCGACCCTCACGACGTCGCCGACGTCATCGCCGAGATCTTCACGACCGCGTGGCGGCGGCTCGGCGACGTACCGTCCGGCGACCGCGCCCGGCTCTGGTTGTACGGCGTGGCCAGGCGCACCCTGGCCAACCACCGCCGCGGCGAGTCCCGCAGGGCGGCCCTCACCACGCGCCTGCGCACCGAACTCGAAGAATGGACCGGCCCCGCGACGGAGGCCGTGCCCGAGACCGCCCGCGCGGCCTTCATGCGGTTGTCCGCCGACGACCGGGAGGTGTTGTCGCTCGTCGCCTGGGAGGGGCTCGGCAACGCCGAGCTGGCGCAGGTGCTCGGCTGCTCGCGTCTCGCCGTGCGGCAGCGCCTGCACCGCGCCCGCAAGCGCCTGGCCGCCGAGCTCGCCGCCGACGACCCCGATCTCGCCCGGTACGGTCCGCGGGCCGTCCGTCTTGCCAAGGAGACCTCATGAACCCGCAGCTCGACGACGTCGTCAGGCGGCTCGCCCCGCCCGCCGGACCGGGGCTGACGCCCGGCGCCCGGGAGACGATGTACAAGATCATGGAGGAGGAGCCCGCCCCGGCCCGGCCCATGCGCAGGAGGCGGCGCGCCCTGCTCGCGCTGGGCGCCCTCGCGGCGTCGTCCGCCGTCGTCCTCACCCTCGGGCCCGCCTCGGCCTCGGCCCTCGACGTCAAGGACGAGGGCGGCTACTTCGTCATCGAGGTCAAGGACGTGTTCGCCAAGCCGGAGGCATACCAAGAACAACTGCGCGACGCCGGGCTCGACATCAAGCTGCGGCTGTTGCCCTCCACGCCCAGCAACGTCGGCTCGGTCGCCCCGAGCACGGCGGAACCGGACGGCATCGAGGTGGTCGACCGGCAGGAAGGCTGCGAGACGGCGGGCGGCTGCCCGATCAGCATCAAGGTCCGCCGGGACTTCAAGGGGCCGGCCGAGGTCGTCCTCGGCCGGGAGGCGCGTCCCGGTGAGGAGTACGAGATCATCACCGGCTTCGACTCGCTCGGCGAGCCCATGCACTGCGCGCCGTTCCACAACAGGCCCGTCGGCGAGGTGCGCGCCCTGCTCAAGGCCCGCGGCGTGGACGTCCAGGCGTTCGACGTCCTCGGCCCGGCCTTCTGGACGAAGGAGGGCAAGGACACCGAGCCGGTGACCAAGGCGTCGGTACCGGAGACCATGCACGTCGTCGGCGGCTACCTGACGATGGCCGGCAAGGCGACACTCCAGGTCAGCGACTCGGACCTGCCCGCCGACCTCGTACGGACGATGAAGGAGAAGACCGGGTGCCCGTGATCGTGCACAAGGCGCTGGCCGCCGTCCTGGTGGCCGTGACGGTCGGCGTCGTGCCCGCGCCCGACCTTCCACAGCCTCCGGATGTGGGCCGGGCGGGCGGTGTCACGTTGATCACCGGCGACCGCGTGATGGTCACCGGCGGCGGCGGATACCGCGTGCGACCGGGGCCGGGCAGGCGGGTGGGGTTCAGCGGCCAGATCCAGGACGGTCACCTGTACGTGATCCCGTCCGACGCCCGGCCGCTCGTCGCCGCGGACCTCCTCGACCGGCGGCTGTTCGACGTCACTCAACTGCTGGCCTGGCGGTACGGCGACGCCGACCGGCCCGACATCCCGCTGATCGTCCAGTCGTCCCAGGGGACGGCCCCGACGTTCCGGGGGGCCGAGCGGGCCCGGCGGCTCGGCGGGCTCGGGATGAGCGCGATGAACGTGCCCAAGGCGTCCGCCGGGCGGACCTGGCAGGACCTGGCGGCCGGCGCCCGCTCCCTCACCGCCGGATCCACCAAGCTCTGGCTGGACGGCCGCCGCTCCTACAACCTCGACCGGAGCGCCGAGCAGATCGGCGCCACCGAAGCCTGGAAACAGGGCATGACGGGCAAGGGCGTCACGGTGGCCGTCCTGGACAGCGGGTACGACCCCGACCACCCCGACCTGAAGGGCGTGGTGACCCAGGAGAAGAACTTCACCGACGACCCCGACATCCGCGACAACACCGGCCACGGCACTCACGTCGCCTCGATCATCGCGGGGGCCGACGCGAAGTACCGAGGGATCGCGCCCGGTGCGAAGCTCGCCGTCGCGAAGGCCGGCACCGCCTTCGGACTGACCGAGTCGGCCATCCTGGCGGGCATGGAGTGGGCCGCCGCCGAGGTCAAGGCCAAGATCGTCAATTTGAGCTTCGGCGCTCCCGACACCCTGGGCCTCGACCCGGTCGAGCAGGCGGTGAACACGCTGTCGGAGCGGTACGGCACGCTGTTCGTCACGGCCTCGGGCAACGACGGCACCACCGTCACCAGTCCCGGCAGCGCCGACGCCGCGCTCACCGTCGGCTCCGTCGACCACCAGGACCGCGTCGCCGCCTCCTCGGGCAGCGGACCCCGCGAGGGCGACCACGCCATCAAGCCGGACATCACCGCGCCCGGCGTGGAAATCGTGGCCGCGAAGGCGGGCGGGACCGGCACCGAGGCGCACGTGGCGATGTCGGGCACCTCCATGGCCGCGCCGCACGTGGCGGGCGCCGCGGCGATCCTCGCCCAGCTCCATCCCGACTGGACCGGGCAACGGCTCAAGTCCGCGCTGACGGGCAGCGCCATGCCGCTTCCCGGCCTGACGCCGTACCGGCAGGGGACCGGGCGGGTGGACGTCGTCCGCGCGTTGGCCCAGCAGGTCGTCGCCGTACCGGAGCGGGTGTGGGCGTACTTCCCCTCGGACGGTCCGGGGGAGCGGGTGTCCACCGGGACCGTCACGTACGACAACGCCGGCGACACCCCCGTCGACCTCGACCTGACCGCAGACGGCGAGGTGGCGCGGCTCTCCGCCCGACGTCTCCAGGTGCCCGCCAAGGGGCAGGCGGCGGTCACCGTGACGATCGACGCCAAGGACAAGGCGTCCGGCGAACACCCGGCGACGATCACCGCCAGGTCGGGCGACACGGTGATCCGCACGCTCGCCGGCGCGTTCGTCGAGCCCGAGTCCCACAACGTGACCGTCAAGGCGCTCGACCGCAACGGCCGGCCCGCCGAGGCGGGCTTCATCCAGGTGTACGACGCGCACACGGGCACCGGCCGCGACGTCCCCTTCATCGACGGGACGGCCAGGCTCAGGCTGCCCGAACGCGAGTGGAACCTGTACAGCGAGATCGACGACGACACGGGAGGCACCCTGGCCCACACCCGGCTCGACGTCGACCAGGACCGGCAGGTGACCATCGACGCCCGCGACGGCAGGCGAGCCGGCTTCAGCGTGGACGACCCGGACGCCGCGCCGGGCGACCCGCTCGTCGTCGAACTGGCCGACGGCGCCTGGTCCTACGGGTTCGCGAGCTGGGCCGCACCGGGTTGGGACACGTACGTCGTCCCGGCACGCGCGCCGGGCCTGCGATTCCTGATCAGGAGCCTCTGGAAGAGCAGGACCCGCACGCCGAGCCCGTACGTCTACGACCTGGTGAACATCCACACCGACGGGCTGCCGGACAACCCCGTTCACGCCGCCCGGCGCGCGGACCTGGTCAAGGTGACGGCGACGTACCGGGCCGCGGCCACGGCGGCGACCGGACTTCCGTACTCCGGCCCGAGGCTCGTCGAGGACAGGCCCGGGATCGGGGCGAGCCCGGTCCAGGAGGTGGAGCTGCCGAGCACCCTCACCCACTACCGGACGCCGGGGCTGGTGTGGGACAGCGGGTTCGAGGTCGGCACGTCCGTCGTGGCCGGCGCCCCGGTCAGGTTGGAGCGGGGGAGCACCACGGAGGTGTGGAACGCCGCCGTGGCCGGCCCGTCCGCGCCCGTCGCGACCCGATCGGGTGACGAGCTGACCGTTCCCGTGGGCGGCCTGTTCGCCGACGGCGTCGCCGGCCACAGGGGCGCCGACGACGCGGCCACCGGCACCGCCACCCTCACCACCGGCGGCCGGACGCTGGCCGAGACCGACCTGGCGGGATGCGCGACGGAACGGCCCGCCGACTGCGTGCTCCACGCCGCCCTGTCACCGGAGGCCGCCACGTACACCCTGAAGGCGTCGGCCCGCCGCCAGGTCCCCTACTCCACCCTCTCGACCGCCGTGGAGTCCGTCTGGACGTTCCGCTCCTCCAGGGCCGACGGCCGCCGTCCGCCGCCCCTGACCGCGGTACGCCTCACCCCCACCACCCTGGACGACCACAACCGCGCCCGCCCGGGCACCCGCACCCCCCTCACCCTGACCCTCGAACCCCGCCAGGAGAGCACGCGCGTACGCCTTGAGACCTCCTCCGACGACGGCCGCACCTGGCGTCCCGTCCCGGTGACACGATCCGCCCAGGGCCGGCTGGCGGTGGTCCCCAACCCCCGCACAGCGGGATTCGTCTCCCTGCGGGCGACCGTCATCGACACCCCCACCACCCGGCTGACCCAGACGATCATCCGCGCCTACGCGGTGGGCTGAACCGGTGCCCGGCCGTCCATCGGGGGAACGGCCGGGCACAATTCCCTCCAAACGCGTACCTTGGCCGCCATGGCGGACAGCGAGCAGCCAGGAGCTGCTTTCGGCAACCTGTGGGCGGACGCGGTGGGCCCCGGCGGCGGGGTCGACCGTGATCGATGTGAGTGCTTCGACCAGTTCAGGCGGCAGCAGCCGAGGAACGTGCGATTCCACGCCGAGCGACAGGACACCTCAGCGGCCGGATGGCACCATCTGCTGGCCCTGATCGAGGAAGCCGCCGCGGACGGCCGCGAGGTGTTCCGGCCGCTGACGGAGCTGAGCCCGGACGAGCGGCGGCAGATCGTGACCCTGCCGCCGACGATCGCCAAGCTGGTCGCGGTCAAGCACCTCGTGCTGTACGGGAGCAACCTGGTCAGGATCCCGCCGGAGATCGGCGCGATGACCGCTCTGGAGGAGTTCAGCCCTTACACCTCTCGCCGGCTGCACTGGTTCCCCTACGAGCTGACCAGGTGCGAGAAGTTGCGGCGCAGCACTGTCAGCACCCGCTCCGTGTACGGCAACTACAAGCAGCGTCCGTCGTTCCCCCGGCTGCGGCCCGGCCCGGACGCCGCCGACCGTCCCGATCTCGGTGACCTCGATCCCGCGGTCTGGGGCGCCACGGCCGTTCGTACGTGCAGCGTCTGCGACCAGCCGATCAGCGAGGGCGGCCCCCATCAGGTGTGGATCTCCCTGCGAGTCGCCACCGACGTCCTGCCGCTCCTGGTCAACGCCTGCTCTCCGGCCTGCGTCGAGGCGTTGCCCAGCGCCGCCGAGGGGTATGTCCCCACATCTCACACGGGCGGCCTCTCCGTGCGTCAGCCCGCCCCTGGCTGACGCAATGTGTCACCGGAGACCGGCCGCACACCGGCGAAGTACGGCCGGTCGCGCCGCCCCAGAGCACGATGACCAGGACGACGAGGGCGACGAACCACCCGAGCGTCAGCACGGGCGACAGCTCCGCGTAGCCGGAACCGGCCGCCAGACCGGCCGCACCCAGACCGGCCACCGCCCAGCGCAGGACGTCCAGCAGGGCGGCATGGGAACTGTCGCCGAGCGAGCACAACCGGCTGACGAAGGCGTCCACGATCAGCCAGACCGTGATCAGGGCGCCGGCCGTGACGGCGTTGCCGATCAGGTCCCTGACCGGCTCATCCGGGAGTTCGCCGCTCGCGTAGGTGGCCACCAGCGAGGCGGGGACCATGCAGATCGTCCAGGTCTGGGCCCTGGCGAAGGCGTCGCCCGGTCGCTGCAACGGCAGCAGCCCGGCGGCGCACAGGCCCCAGCCGACGGGGTCGAACAGCAGGTCGAGGCCATTGAGCCGGACCGCGCAGAAGGCGATGACCAGCCCGGTGACGATCTTCGTGACGGGACGCAAGCGCACTGCCCTTCTCGTGTCGGACGGCCGTCAGAGCTCGCCGCTCACCGCCTGGTTGCACGCCAGGCCGGCCAGGCCGCGCTGCCAGGCCACGGGAACGCTGCCCGTGCTTCCCGTCAGCTGCCACGAAGTCGGCGTCACCTCCGACGAACCCGTCCCCAGCCAGGTCCGGTAGGTGTAGCGGATCGGCTGTGGCTCGTGCGGCACCGCCGCGCAGTCGGTGATGACGAACCGCCGGGTCACCGTCCTGATGCCGCCCCCCTCGACCTCCCAACTAAGTGGGTGGGCGAGTGCTACCGTGCCTGTGCCGTGGGATGCCAAGCCAGGTACTTAGCAGAGCGCTTTTCGTAAAAGCGCCAATTTCCTTCTAGGGTAGACATCTCGTGTCTCTAATCGATCTGCTGAATGCAAATCCAACGCTGAAGAACTTTTTAATAGCGATACTCACCGCCCTGGCTACCACGATGACAGTTGAATATCTGGCAAAGCCGAAACTGGAAGCAAGGAAGGCGCGGATTATTCGCGACAGAAATCAGATTGATGAGGTGATATTCCAGTTCCAGGAGCTTGGCCTAGTGCTCGGCACGATGCGTCTTACCGAATTGAAGTATGTCGAAAGCCTGTCCGACTTCCTTGTGAGTCAAGTGGAGCAGGCGGAAAAGAGCTTGGATCGCTTGCAGCAATCGCTTGCGCGTTTGCCCCTTAAGTATGTCCAGCGTCAGGGGCGCCATATGAAGGTTGCGGCTTTTCATCAAGGTTTGCTTCGCTCGAAGCTCGCTCTGCTTAAAGGGTATCTTGAAGGCGAGAAATATGATGCCTCCTTTGAACAGATCGTTGAACTGGCGACCCTGACGGACCAGCTCCATCTTATCGATGTCACATTCGAACTTTCCAGGCACAGTTGGCTGCATAAGCTTGTGAATCGAGCGAGCGTCCAACAGCAAGCTGAAGCCGTAGCAGTTGCCATGGAAGCCAATGGTTTGTCACTCGATAAGGCTCCTGTCTCGATCAGCGCTCATGAGTAAAGCGGTGTAGGCGTTACGTATGTATGCCCCGCCGGCGCAAGTCAACCGGGCCGGTATCGATTGAGACGGGGTTCGTCTGGAGCCACCGCATCCGCAGTTCGCCCGGAATTTCGTAGGGACTTACGTTTCGGAGCTGTAACGCTGGCAGCGCATGCAGCCGATAGCGGCTCCATGCCGATCACGGAGATTGGGACGGTAGGGACATCAGCGAGCGTGCTGGATGTCCCCGCCTGTGTCGCTATTTCAACAGGCCCAAGGGTAGATGAGGGACAAGGGGACAGCAGGGACAGTCTCAGCGCCTTGCCAATGCCAGTGAGTCCTTGATTGTTTTGGCGCCTGAGGCGCCTGCCTCCGCCAGTCCCTGTGCGGCGCGGTGGAGTTCTGTCACAGCGTAGGTGTTGAGGGCCACGGCATCCGGGGCTACCTCCACGGCGATGGTGGTTGCGGCTTCGGCGTCGCCCTCAAGGATGTGGGCTCGTGCCAGGCAGGCTCCGAACCAGGCTCGGTCGCGTCGATAGTGCTCAGGCAGGGTTGATAGGCCGCGCTCAATGAACTCGGCGGCGCGGCGGCCGTCGCCGAGTTCCAGTTCGGCCATGCCGCGTTGCATGAGGAACCAGCCCTCGTCGTAGAAGTACATCCAGGGTGGTTCGTCTTCGGGGTGTTCGGCGGCGGTGCGGATGAGGTCTTCGGCTTCGGCGAGGCGGGTGCGGGCCTGGTTGGCCTCGCCCATTTGGGCGTGGCCTCGGCCGGCCATTTGGGCGGCCATGCCTTGGACGCCGTACGTGGTGCGGCCGTCGTGCCAGCGGGAGGCTTCGGCCAGGCGGATGCAGCGTTGGGCGTCGCCGAGGCTCCAGGCTTGGTGGGCGCGCATGTTCAGGGTGGTGGAGGCGAGGCAGGCGTCTCCCGCTTCGACGGCCCAGGCGTGGGAGCGGTCGTACCAGGCCAGGGCTGCGGCGTGCTGGCGGGAGTCCTGGCACATCCAGGCGAGGAACTGGGCGTACTGGGCCAGGGCTGCTACGGCGCGGTCAGCGAGGGGGCCGCGGGCTCCTCGGGCGAGGTCGGCCACGGTGGACAGCTGGGCGTGGATCAGCGGTAGGAGAGGGCGGCTGCCGATCGTGTCCTCGACGCGGCGGTGTTCGGCGAGGCAGTGTTCCAGCCATTCCACCGTCGCCAGATCGACGCGGGAGGGGTGCTCGATGGCGCGGGTGATGCGTTCGTAGAGGTCGGCGTCGGGGGCCAAGGTGGGGAGGGCGAGGGCGGGGATGGGCTTGATGATGGTGCCGAACAGCTGGTCTTCGGTCAGGCCGAACGCCTTGCAGTAGAGCTGGGTGTAGAAGGCGTCCGGGCGGTGTTCGCCGGTCTCGTGGCCTCGGATGCGGCGGATGACGTTCGGCAGCTCGGGGAGGGGTTTGTCGGAGGCTCTGGCCAGCTGTTGTGCCAGCTCGCGTTGGGACCAGCCCTTGCTGTTGCGGGCGGCGAGGAGGCGGCCGGCCCAGACGGGGGCCGTTGCGTTGTCGCTCATCCGGTGCACCTCCGGGGACGGGCGGACACGGGGGCGGACAGCGGGGTTCGCCGCTCAGTGTCCTCTTCTGACGTGGTACCGCGCGTGGCTCTGATGTAGTCGTGCACCAGGACATCGATGGCTTCTACTCGTGGGCTGCTTGCGATCAGTACGGCCGTGGGTCGTGCGGCATAACCGGTGAGGCCGAGCAGGCGGCCGCGCTTCTGCGGCAGGCGCTTGAGTCGTTGGCTCCAGGTTCCATGGGCTCAGTCCAGGTCGTTCGCCTTGACCGGTACGCATCGAACCCCTCCTACATCTACGGCGCGACCGTACTGCGTCTCCACAGAGCGATGACCATCATCGCCAACGGCTGACGCCGACCTGACGTGAACGCCCGATCAGGCATCGCAGGAGGCGGCCGCGGTTGCCTCCTGCGCGCGAACCGAAGGCAAGCCCTCATGTACGTGTGGACGCCGCATGTCCCGTACGGACCGCGTCCCGTCCGGGTGCGGGAGATCTCGTGCTGCGGCGAGTACGAGTGGTGCTGCGAGGCGGGGCAGTTCCTCATCCGTCGTCACAGCGAGGAGAACGGGTACGAGGAGACCGCCCGAGGGCGCCACGCCACCGCTCGCCTTGTGTGGGCCACGCTGCTCGCCGGGCACAGGCACGGGCAACCGAAACGCTGATATCTCACATCCGGTTGGGCGCCGGCCCCAACTTCGTCGGAGCGCCGTGTGATCGCCCTTCAGCGCGGACGTGGCAGATCAGAGTTATGGGTGCCGTCGTCTCGGACCTTGTTGGTTACCCAGAAACAAGTAAGGCCGCTTCCAAGTTTCGGAAGCGGCCTTCTACCTGCGGCGATACTGTCGGGGTGGCGGGATTTGAACCCACGACCTCTTCGTCCCGAACGAAGCGCGCTGCCAAGCTGCGCTACACCCCGATGCACGCCCGTCTTGCGCGTGCTTGAGAAAGTCTAGCGGACTTCGCGGGTACTCGTGACCGCCTCAGCGTCGCGGGACCAGCGTGAGCAACGACGCCTCCGGGAAGCACGCGAAGCGGGCAGGTGCGTACGGCGAGGTGCCGAGGCCGGCGGACACGTGCAACCAGGCGCTTTCGTGCCGGCTCAGGCCCTTCACGCGGGCGCGGTCGATGCCGCAGTTGGTGACCAGGGCGCCGTAGAACGGGACGCAGAGCTGGCCGCCGTGGGTGTGGCCGGCGAGCAGGAGCTGGTAGCCGTCGTCGGCGAAGCGGGTCATGTTGCGGGGCTCGGGGGAGTGCATGACGCCGAGGCGGAGGTCGGCGTCGGCGGGGGCCGGGCCGGCGACCAGGTCGTAGCGGTCGCGGGAGATGTGGGAGTCGTGGATGCCCGCCACCGCGACGTCGAGGTCGCCGATCTTGATGCGGGCGGTGGTGTTGTTCATGTCCAGCCAGCCCTCGGCGGCCATGCCGGCGCCCAGTTCCTCCCACGGGAGGTTGGGGATGTGCTGGCGGCGGTCGTTCTTGGACGTACGCCAGAGGTAGCGGGCCGGGTTCTTGGGCTGGGGGGCGTAGAGGTCGTTGGACCCGTAGACGAACAGGCCGGGGCGGGACAGCAGGGGCTCCAGGGCGTGCAGGAGCGCGGGGACCGCTTCCGGGTGGGCGATCGAGTCGCCGGTGTTGACCACCAGGTCGGGCTCCAGGGCGCCCAGGGAGCGCACCCAGTTGATGAGCATCGTGCGGTTGGGGGTCAGGTGCAGGTCTGAGAGGTGCAGCACGCGTACGGGACGCCGGCCGCGCTCCAGCACCGGCACGTCGAAGCGGCGCAGACGGAACCAGTTGCGCTCCACGACGGAGGCGTAGCCCAGCCCGGCCAGGCCGAGACCGATCATGGACAGGGGCACTGCGACGGCTTTCCTCACGTACTCATGATGCCTGACAACGGGCACGAGGCGTCCCGGCAGACGGCAAGATGGACCGCATGAGCGCAATGAAGGACAAGCTGAAGGCCGATCTCACGGCCTCGATGAAGAGCCGGGACGAGGTGCGTCTCCGGACGATTCGTATGGCTCTGGCGGCCGTGAACGTCGAGGAGGTGGCGGGCAAGCAGGCCAGGGAGCTCAGCGATGACGAGGTCATCAAGGTGCTGACCAAGGAGGCCAAGAAGCGGCGCGAGGCCGCCGAGGCGTTCCAGAACGCGGGACGCGCCGAGCAGGCCCAGGCCGAGCTGGACGAGCAGGCGGTGCTGGAGGAGTACCTGCCGGCGCAGCTCTCCGACGAGGAGCTGGCCCAGATCGTCGACGCCGCCGTGGCCGAGACCGGCGCGTCGGGGCCGCAGGCCATGGGGCAGGTCATGAAGGTGGTCAACCCCAAGGTGGCGGGCAAGGCCGAGGGCGGCCGCGTCGCCGCCGCCGTACGCGCCCGCCTGACGGCCTGACCCCCGCTGCCCGCTGAGCGCCCCCGCAAGGCCGGTCGGCGTCTCTGAGGCTGAGGGCCCGGAAGCTGGAGCGTCGCTGAGGGGCCCCGAGAAGGTTGTGGGGCCTCCTGGGGGCCCATCCCAGGGCGGGAAGCGGGCGGAGACGTCTAGAAGCCGCGTAGCGCCCTTAGGGGGCGATGGGAGGCCGCGCCGGAAGCGGCGGGCCGGCCCCTGGGACGGGTGCGGTCAGAGCCGGTCCGAAAGCGGCGACCGGGCCCCTGGGACGGGTGCGGTCAGAGCCGGGCCGGGAGCGGCGGCCGGCCCCTGGGACGGTGAGGTCAGGGGCCGGGCTGGAGGCGGGTCAGGGGCGGGTTCGGGTCGCCGGGATGGTGAGGCCGGTGTTGGCGTGGCCGCCAGGCCCGTCGCCCAGCCCCTGCCAGTCACCCGGCCCCGGCCCGTCACCGCGCCCGCCGTCGCCGCCGTCCCCCCGGTCGTTGCGGTCGCCGAAGAAGTCCTCGAACGGGTCGCCGCCGCCCGGCCGCCCGTCCTCCTCGTGCTTCTTCTTCTTTTTGGGCTTCGGCGCGCACTTGTCGGAGCAGCCGCCGAAGCGCGAGTGGTCCACGGACGTGAACTTCGTCGGCTCCACCCCCTTGAGCGCCTGCATCATGGCCTGCTTCCAGATGGGCCCGGAGATGGACGCGCCGTACACGTACGGGAAGTAGCGCCCCCCGATCGTGACGCCGATCAGCTTGTGGGTGGACGCGCCGCGCGGGTCGCCGAGGCTGACGGCGGAGGCCAGGTTCGGCGTGTAACCGGCGAACCAGGCGGACATGTAGTCGTCGGTCGTCCCGGTCTTGCCGGCCGCGTCCCGTCCGATTCCGCCCACCTCGCGCATCGTGCCCTTGGTGAACACACCTGACAGGATGCCGCTGACCGCGTCGGCGACCTCCTCCTCCATGACCTGCGAGCACTTCGGCTTGTACTGCTTGGCGTTGCCGTTCCTGTCCTTGATCTCGGTGATGGCCAGCGGCTTGCAGTACTGGCCGCGCGAGGCGAACACCGCGTAGGAGTTGGCGATCGTCACCGGGTCGACCTCGTTGACGCCCAGCGTGAACGTCTCGACCTCGCGCAGCTTGCCGCCGTCGGCGCGCTTGACGCCGAGGCGCTTGGCGAGCTTGACGACCTTGCAGAGCCCGACCTCCTGCTCCAGCTTCAGGAAGAACGTGTTCACCGAGCCCCACGTGCCGCTCTGCAGGGTCTTGAAACCGCCACCGCCCTCGCTGGAGTTGTGCGCGGTGTGCGAGGGGTCGCCGACGTTGTCGCCCTTGCAGTCCTTGAACGAGTTGTAGCCGCCGGCGGTGAACCCGGCCGGCGCGGGGAAGCCGTCCTCGTACTTGAGGCCCTCCTCAAGGGCGGTGGCCAGCGTGTACGCCTTGGCCGTCGAGCCCTGCTGCAACCCGCGCCCGCCGCCGTGCGCCGCGTCGGCCACGATGTTGTAGCTCATCTCGTTCTTCTTCTTGCTGCCGCCGAACTTGCGCGAGGCCGCCATCGCCTTGATCTCGCCGGTGCCGGGCACGACCATGGCCTGCGCGGCCACGGGCTTGTCCTTGGGGCTGACGTACTTCTTGATGGCCTTCTCGGCGGCCTTCTGCATCTTGGGGTCGAGCGTGGTCTTGATCGTCAGGCCGCCGCGCTGGAGCAGCTTCCTGCGCTCGTCCTCATTCTTGCCGAAGTCCTCGTTGCCGAGGATCTCGTACTGGACGTAGAGGCAGAAGTACGGGAACTTGCTGGCCTCGCAGCCGCCGGGGAACTTGACGTCCTTGTAGCCGAGCTTCTTGGCCTTGGCAGCGGTGGCCTCGGGCCAGGTGATCTTGCCGATCTGGGCCATCCTGTCGAGCACGGTGTTGCGCCGCAGCAGCAGCCGTTCGCGCGCCTCGGGGCCGACGTTGGGGTCGGTGCGGGCCGGGTTCTGGACGGCGCCGGCCAGCGTGGCGGCCTCGGACAGGTTGAGCTCGGAGGCGGGCTTGTCGAAGAAACGCCTGGCCGCGGCCTGGACGCCGTGCGCGCCCGCGCCGAAGTAGGCGATGTTGAGGTACTTCTCCAGGATCTGCTGCTTGGTGTACTTGCCCTCGATCGCCATGGCGTACCGCAGCTCCTGGAGCTTGCGGGACATCGTCGGCGCGATGGCCGCCTGCTGCTCCTCCGGCGTCTCGGCCTTGTTGACCAGCACCTGCTTGACGTACTGCTGGGTGATCGAGGAGCCGCCCTGCATGACGCCGCCGCCGGTGAGGTTCTTCACCAGGGCGCGGGCGGTGCCCTCGACGTCGATCGGGCCGTGGTCGAAGAAGCGGAAGTCCTCGATCGCGATCAGCGCGGTCTGCATGATGGGCGCGACCTTGTCGAGGGTCACGGACTGCCGGTTCTCGTAGTAGAACTGGGCGATCTGCTTGCCGTTGGCGTCGACCAGCTTCGTGCGCTCGGACAGGGGCGGCTCGTCGAGTTCCCTGGGCTTGAGGTCGAGCCCGTCCATGGCACTCTTGGCCGACACACCCGCCCCGCCGACCGCGGGCAGCGCCACGGCTGCCGTCAGCACACCCGCCGCCGTCCCGGCGATGATCAGACGCAGGACGCTGAGGAGCGGGTGGGAGCGGTCTTTGCCCTTCGCTTGCACGCTCCTAAGGGTACGTCGAAACACTGTCCTTATCGGTAACACGACACCATTTCGCCTTGACTGGGAGGGGTGACTAGTCATTCCCGGTCAACAGTCCGGCGAGAAATTGGTCCTCTGGGGTCTGTCGGCCCGAACGTGAAGTTGCGTACGTTCTCCCTGCGGCAACTGAATACGGAGGCTCGGCGCCCGCGCCCGTCGGCCCCAAATGACGACTGACCACCTAAGGGGAGTGGGGTCGAAAAATGTGGATCACGGATTGGACCTCCCGTGCCGCCTGTAAGGGTGCGGACCCGGACGCGCTGTTCGTCCAGGGCGCCGCACAGAACAGGGCGAAGTTGATCTGTCGAGGATGCCCGGTCCGTACCGAATGCCTCGCCGATGCGCTGGACAACCGCATCGAGTTCGGGGTGTGGGGCGGTATGACCGAACGCGAACGCCGTGCGCTGCTCAGGCGCCGGCCCGACGTGGACTCGTGGCGTGACCTGCTCGAGTCCGCGAAGGAAGAGTACGAACGGACCAATGAGCTGATCGCGGGCTGATCGGGCCCGCGGAGGGAGAGCACGGCCGGCGCCGCCCGTCGGCCGTGCTTTCTCTACGCGCTCGCCAACAGGTTCCCGATCTGCCGCAACCCGGCCAGATCGTGGACATCTCCGGACATCGCACGTACCTGTGCCACGGGCACCGTGGGATGAGCCGAGACGAAATGCTCCTGCTCGCGGCTCTCGCGGGTGGCGAGTTGCATCCGGCCGGTGTGCAGCCGCAGCACAGCGGCCGTCAGCTCGTGTTCGCCCCTGGACTCCAGGTCCTCGGCCGCGGCGGCGCTGCGTGCCGCTGAGAGCGCCGAGCCGGGCGACACGTGCACCCGGTTCACCACGAGCCCGGCGAGGGGCATGCGCTCCTCGGCGAGCCGTTCCACGAAGTAGGACGCCTCCCTCATCGCGTCGCGCTCCGGCGCGGCCACCACGAGGAAGGCCGTGCCCGGCGCCTGCAACAGCTTGTACGTCATCTCGGCCCGCTGCCGGAACCCGCCGAACACGGCGTCCAGCGCGGACACGAACGTCTGCAGATCCTTGATCACCTGCGCGCCGAGCAGCTTGGTCATCGCCCCGGCCATCAACCCGAACCCGGCGTTGAGCAGACGGAACGCGCTGCGCCCGCCCGCCTTGGCGGGGGCGGTCAGCAGCCGGATGAACCGTCCGTCGAGGAAGCGGCCGAGCCGCTCGGGCGCGTCGAGGAAGTCCAGCGCCGACCGGGAGGGCGGCGTGTCCACGATGATCAGGTCCCACTCGTCGGAGCGGCGGAGCTGGCCCAGCTTCTCCATCGCCATGTACTCCTGCGTGCCCGCGAAGCTGGAGGACAGCGACTGGTAGAAGGGGTTCGACAGGATCTGGCGGGCCCGCTCGGGGTCGGCGTGCGCCTCGATGATCTCGTCGAACGTGCGCTTCATGTCGAGCATCATGGCGTAGAGCTGGCCGCCGCCCTCGGGCGAGCTGACCAGGCGCGGGGTGTTGTCCAGCTCGGTCAGGCCCATCGACTGGGCCAGGCGGCGGGCCGGGTCGACGGTCAGCACGACCGCGCACCGGCCGCGTTCGGCGGCGCGCAGGCCGAGGGCCGCGGCGGTCGTGGTCTTGCCGACGCCGCCGGAGCCGCAGCAGACGATGATCCGGGTGCCCTTGTCGTCGAGGATGGCGTCGATGTCCAGGGGGACGGGCTTCTTCACGCGGCTCCCCGGTGGGTGCGGAGGATGTCGGCCAGCTCGTACAGGCCGGCCAGGTCGACGCCGTCGGCCAGCAGCGGCAGCTCGACGCGCGGCAGGCCGGCCCCGGCCAGCGACTCGCGCTCGGCGTGCTCCAGCTCGGTGCGGCGGGCGTGCTCGACGACCTCCTCGGCGAGCGCCTCGGCCATGGCGGCGGCGTCGGAGGTGTCGGCGAGCCCGGCCGCCTTGAGCCCGAGCGCGAGCTCGCCCACGTCGAATCGGCCCTTGACAGCCATGTCAAGAGCGGCCTGTGGAAGCAGTGATTCACGGACCATGTTGATGAAAACGCAACCTGGCGGAAGCCCGGCCGAGCGCAATTCGCCGACTCCGTCGAGGGTCTCCTGCACCGGCATCTCCTCAAGGAGGGTCACGAAGTGGACCATCGTCTCCCTGGATTTCACGACGCCGTTCACCAGATCGGAGTGGTTCTTGATGGGCCCGACCTTGGCCAGGCCGGCGACCTCCTGGGTGACGTTCAGGAAGCGCGTGATGCGGCCGGTGGGCGGCGCGTCGAGGACGACGGCGTCGTAGACCCGGCGGCCGTTCTTGCCGCGCCTGCGCACGGCCTCGGTGGTCTTGCCGGTGACCAGCACGTCCCGGAACCCGGGGGCCACGGTGGTGGCGAAGTCGACGATGCCCATCTTGGTCAGCGCGCGCCCGGCCCTGCGCATGCCGTAGAACATCTCCATGTATTCGAGCATGGCCTCTTCGGGATCGATGGCCAGCGCGTACACGTCGCCGCCGGAGGGCGCCACGGCGATCTTCCGCTCCTCGTAGGGCAGCGGCGGCAGGTCGAAGATCTGGGCGATGCCCTGCCTGCCCTCCACCTCGACGAGCAGCACCTTGCGCCCGCCCGCGGCCAATGCGAGGGCGAGGGCGGC
Organism: Nonomuraea sp. NPDC001699; assembly: GCF_053596455.1. Taxonomy (NCBI): domain Bacteria; kingdom Bacillati; phylum Actinomycetota; class Actinomycetes; order Streptosporangiales; family Streptosporangiaceae; genus Nonomuraea; species Nonomuraea sp. NPDC001699. Next base: position 111,550 of record NZ_JBSFGF010000004.1, read on the forward strand.
GGCGACGGTCGTCTTGCCGGTGCCGCCCTTGCCGGTGACGACGTGCAGCCGCACGTCGTCCCAGTCCGTGTCCGGAGAGTCCACGTTTCGAGGCTACCGAACGGTTACTTGTCGAAACCCGACGGCCACCGTTTGAGATTGCTCACATTGCGGTCATCGCCGCCCGGATGGGTGGGGTGACAGGCCGGGAAGCGGCTTTCCATGAGATCGTCATGCCATGAAGAAATGGGAGTACCTCACCGCTCCGGTGCTGATCCACAACACGAAGATGATCCTCGACAACTTCGGGTCCGACGGCTGGGAGCTGGTCCAGATCGTCCAGGGCGCCTCGTCCGAGCAGCTCGTCGCCTACTTCAAGCGGGAGAAGGCGTGACCCCCGAGGAGCGGATCGCCGAGCTCGGGTTCGAGCTGCCCCAGCCGGTGACGCCGCTGGCCGCGTACGTGCCGACCGCGCGCACCGGCGACCTCGTCTACACCTCCGGCCAGGTGCCCATGCTGGAGGGCAAGCTGCACCAGACCGGCAAGCTCGGCGTCGACCTCGGTGTCGACGAGGGCAAGGCGCAGGCCCGCATCTGCGTGCTCAACGCGCTGGCCGCGCTGAAGGCCGAGCTGGGCGAGCTGTCCAGGGTGCGCAGGATCGTCAAGGTCGTGGTCTTCGTGGCCAGCGCGCCGAGCTTCACCGAGCAGCCCCAGGTGGCCAACGGCGCCAGCGACTTCCTGGCCGAGGTGTTCGGCGAGACGGGCAAGCACGCCCGCAGCGCCGTGGGCGTGGCCGCGCTGCCGCTGGACGCCCCGGTGGAAGTGGAGCTGATCGCGGAGGTCTCCTGACCGGAGAGGCGGGTGCGGAGGTCTCCTGACCGGAGAGGGCTGATCGCGGAGGTTTCCTGACCGCGAGGATGTGCCACCATGACCGAGTGATGTTCTAGTAGGAGGTCAGGTGGCCGGTCTTCCCCTTCCCGACGAGCTCGCCGCGCGAGCCAGAGAGATCATCGCCGGGCGGCTCGCCCCCGCCCCGGCGCGTGACGCCGCCACGGTGGTGATCCTGCGCGGCTCGGGCCCGCGCGGCGGGCCCGAGGTCTACCTGCTCAGGCGCAAGTCCACGATGGCCTTCGCGGCGGGCGCCTACGTCTTCCCCGGCGGTTCCGTCGACCCGCGTGACACCGACCAGGCGGTGGCCTGGGCCGGGCCGTCCCCCAAGGAGTGGGGGGAGATCTTCTACGCCGGTGAGAACGTCGCCCGCGGCCTGGTGTGCGCGGCCGTACGGGAGACGTTCGAGGAGTCCGGGGTGCTGCTGGCGGGGCCGGGGCCGGACAGCGTGGTCGAGGACACCACGGGCGACGACTGGGAGGCCGACCGGCTGGCGCTCATCGACCGGAGCCTGGCCTTCGCCGACTTCCTGGACAGGCGCGGCCTGGTGCTCAGGTCCGACCTGCTCAAGCCGTGGGCCCACTGGATCACGCCGGAGATCGAGCAGCGCAGGTTCGACACCCGGTTCTTCGTGGCGGTGCTGCCCGAGGGGCAGCGCACGCGTGACGTCGGGGGCGAGGCCGACCACGTGGTGTGGCGGCGGCCGGCCGAGGCGATCGAGCTGTGGCGCGCGGGTGAGATCTTCCTGATGCCGCCCACCTCCCACACGCTCACCGAGCTGGCCGGGCACGACAGCGTGGCCTCCGTGCTGGCCGAGGAGCGGGAGATCACGCCCATCCTGCCGGAGGCCGTGGAGGTCGAGGGGGAGATGAGGTTGATGACGCCGTGAGCGGACTGCACATCCCGCTCGGCACGCCTGACGGCTCCCGTACCGAGCACGCCGAGAACCTGCTCGCGCCCAATCCGTCCGCCATGACGCTCGACGGCACCAACACCTGGGTCATCGGCACCCGCGACGCGATCGTGGTCGATCCGGGGCCCGACGACGAGGCGCACCTGCTGCGCGTACGCGACCATCTGGGCGAACGGCGGGTCACCCAGATCCTGCTCACGCACGGCCACGCCGACCACAGCGGCGGCGCCAAACGCTTCGCCGAGCTGGTCGACGCCCCCGTACGCGCCCTCGACCCGCGTCACCGGCTGGGCGACGAAGGGCTCGGCGACGGCGACGTGGTCACGGTCGACGGCCTGGAGCTGCACGTCTACGCCACGCCCGGCCACTCGTTCGACTCGCTCTGCTTCTGGCTGCCGCAGGACCGGGCCATGCTGACCGGCGACACCGTCCTCGGCAGGGGCACCACGATCATCGCCCAGGACGGCGGACTGGGCGACTACCTGCGCAGCCTCGACCGGCTGAGGGCGGCGGCCGAGGGCCTGGGAGCGCGGGCGCTGCTGCCCGGCCACGGCCCGGTGCTGCCCGACCCGATCGCGGCTCTCGACGGCTACATCGCCCACCGGCGGCAGCGGCTCGACCAGATCAGGGCGGCGCGGGCACAGGGCGCGCGCACGCCGCGGGAGGTCGTCGAGATCGTGTACGCGGACGTCGACAGGTCGCTCTGGCCCGCCGCGGAGGTCTCCGTACGGGCCCAGCTCGACTACCTGGAACGGTTGTAGAGCCGGTCCATGTCGAGGATGACCACGGCCTTGGCCTCGATGCGCAGCCAGCCGCGCTGGGCGAAGTCGGCCAGGGCCTTGTTCACCGTCTCGCGCGAGGCCCCGACGAGCTGGGCCAGCTCCTCCTGGGTGAGGTCGTGGTGCACGCGCATGCCGTCGTCGGTCTTGGTGCCGAACCGCTCCGCCAGGTCGAGGAGCTGCTTGGCGACCCGGCCGGGCACGTCGGTGAAGACCAGGTCGGCCAGCACGTCGTTGGTGCGGCGCAGCCGCTGGGCCAGGGCACGCAGCAGATGCAGCGCCACCTCGGGGCGGCCGGTCAGCCAGGGGCGCAGGTCGTCGTGGCCCAGCCCGGCCAGACGCACGTCGGTCAGCGCCGTCGCGGTGGCGGTGCGCGGTCGCGGGTCGAACAGCGACAGCTCGCCGAACATCTCGCTCGGGCCGAGCACGCTCAGCAGGTTCTCCCGGCCGTCGGGCGAGGTGCGGGAGAGCTTGATCTTGCCTTCGAGCACGACGTAGAGCCGGTCGCCGGTCTCGTTCTCGTGGAAGAGGGTCTGTCCCTTGGACAACTGGACCTCGGTGATGCTCGTCCGCAGCGCCGCGGCGCTCTCGCGGTCGAGCGCGGCGAACAGGGGGGCCTTGCCCAGCACATCTTCGGTGTTCACTCTGCCTCCTCTGCTGCCATTGTGACTCACCCCACTCCGGGCGGCACACACAGGCTATGGGAATGCCCGGGTTAGGCGTGGCTTGCCCTGGTGTGTGGCGCACTGAAGTGTATGAACAAATCGGGTGACCTGCTTACTTCCGCAGGAGGTCGTCCACCGAGGCGACCGCCGTCGCCATCGTGTGGCCCAGCAGGACGCGTACGACATGGGCCGCCGAAGGGCGGCCGGCGGGCTCCGGACGGCGGCACCGCTCGACGACGCCGCGCAGCGGATGCGGCAGCGCGCCGGACCCGCTCGCGAACCTCACCAGCTCCGCCCAGTCCCGCACGTCGTCGGCCGGGCCGCCGCGGCCGGGCGAGCCCTGCACGCCCACCAGCACCTGGCCGCGCGTGCCGAGCGCGACGTTGTCCGGGGTGAGCCGCAGGCCGGTCACGCCGTGGGCGTGCATCCTGGCCATGGCCGCCGCGCTGCCGAGCGCCACCCGGTGCAGCGCCGCGCCGCGCAACGGGCCGCCCCTGCGTACGAAGTCGGTCAGTGACTCGCCCTTGTGCTGATCGCCCATGGTCGCCGCCCTCCCAGCCGCCAGGTTGTACGCGAACGCGGCGTAGAAGGTTCAACGGTTCCCATAGTCTTGCGGCATGGCCACGAACGCGGCGGGGCGCAAGCCGGAGACCCAGCTAGCCCTGGTACGGCGGGCGCGCAAGATGAACCGCGTCCTCGCCGAGACCTACCCCGACGCCCACTGCGAGCTCGACTTCCGCAACCCGCTGGAGCTGCTGGTCGCGACCATCCTGTCGGCCCAGTGCACCGACAAGCGGGTGAACATGGTGACCCCCACCCTGTTCGCCAAATACCCCACCGTCGAGGACTACGCCGCCGCCGACCGCGCCGAGATGGAAGACATCATCCGCTCGACCGGCTTCTTCCGCGCGAAGACCAACAGCATCATCGGCATGGCCCAGGCCGTGTGTGAGCGCTACCGCGGCGAGGTGCCGGGCCGGCTCAAAGACCTGGTCACCCTGCCCGGCGTGGGCCGCAAGACCGCGAACGTGGTGCTCGGCAACGCGTTCGGCGTGCCGGGGCTGACCGTCGACACGCACTTCCAGCGGCTCGTGCGCCGCTTCGGCTGGACCGAGGAGACCGACCCGGTCAAGATCGAGCACGTCGTGGCCGAGCTGCTGCCCCGCCGCGAGTGGACGATCTTCTCCCACCGGGTCATCTGGCACGGCCGCCGCATGTGCCACGCGCGCCGTCCGGCCTGCGGCGTGTGCCCGCTGGCGAACCTGTGCCCCTCCTTCGGCACCGGGCCCACCGGCGAGGCGGAGGCGGAGAAGCTGGTCAGGCCCGGTCCCTTCTCCTGATCCGCGAGCCCAGGGAAGTGATCGAGGCCGTGCCGTGTTGGAGGTTTGCGTGACAGAAGTGCCCGACTGGCTCGAACGGCTCGCGGCGCAGGCCGCGCGGATCACGGTCCCCCGCTACCTGCGGCCCCCGGCCGGCCGCGGGCGCCTGGCCGCCGTGCTGATGCTGTTCGGCGAGGGTCCGCTCGGCCCCGACGTGCTGCTCATCCAGCGCAGTTCACGCGGCCGCAGGCACGCCGGCCAGCCCGCCTTCCCCGGCGGCGGCGTCGATCCCGAAGACGGCGGCCCGGTCGGCGCGGCGCTGCGCGAGGCCGAGGAGGAGACCGGCGTCGATCCGCGCGGCGTGCGCGTCCTCGGCACGATGCCCGAGCTCTACCTCGACCACAGCGACAACCGGGTCACCCCGGTGTTCGGCTGGTGGCACACGCCCTCCGCGGTGCACGCCGCCTCGCCCGACGAGGTCGAGTCGGTCGAGCGGGTGCCGATCGCCGAGCTGGTCGATCCGGGCAACCGGGTCATGTTGCGGCATCCCAGCGGGCTCGCCGGCCCGGCCTTCCACGTGCGGGGCATGCTGGTGTGGGGGTTCACCGCGATGGTGCTCGACTCCGTGCTGCGCGAGGGCGGCCTCGAACGTCCCTGGGACCAGGCGCGGCTGGAGGACCTGCCGGCCGAGGTCGTCAGACTGGGCCTGCGCGAACGGATCACTCCGGGGTCCTGACGGCTGCGCGAGCGGATCACTCCGGGGTTCTGAGCGAGACGCCGAGCGAGGCCCAGTCGGCGACGTCCGCGTCGTCGTCGGCGGCCAGGGTGCGCAGCATCTCCAGGCCCGCCCGGTCGGGCGGGTCGCCCAGCACGTGCTGCAGCGCGTACGCCGCCCCGTACCTCACTCTGGCGTCGTCGTGACAGGCAAGGTCGATCACCGAAGGCAGCGAGCGGGGGTCGGCCAGGTGGCCGAAGGCGATCAGCACGGCGTACAGGACCATGGCGTCGTCCTCGCTGGCCGCCAGGTAGCGCAGCACCGGCAGCGTACGGTCCACGAACGGCCGCAGCATGCCCATGATGTCCACCCCGAGCAGCCGTTCGGCCACGTTGTCCGCGGCGCACAGGCGGCGTGCCTCGATGAACGACTCCAGGTCGGCCCGCTGGCGCAGCAGGCAGATCACGTGCCAGCGCAGCGGCCCGTCCGGGTCGGTGTCGCTGAGAGCTGCCCGGATGAGATCGCGCACTGTTCCCTCGGCCGGCGGCATACCGCCCAAGATAGCCAGCCGGGTGACGCCGTCCTGGCGGAAGACGTGCACACTTGACCGTATCGCTGGCTACCTTTGAAGCGTGCGCGGTGATCTGCTTGACCTCATATTGATCGGCCTCGTGATCGCCTTCGGCGTATCCGGCTACCGGCAGGGCTTCATCATCGGCGCGATGAGCTTCGTGGGGTTCGTGGGCGGCGCCGTGCTCGGCATCTTCATCGCGCCGCCGATCGCCAAGGCCGTCGTCGACGGCGACACCCCGCAGGCCCTGCTCGCGATCGTGATCGTGTTCCTGGCCGCCACGATCGGCCAGTTCGCCTCCTCCACGGTCGGCGCGGTCGTGCGCAGCCACGTCACGTGGGAGCCGGCCAAGATGGCCGACGCGGTGGGCGGCACGTTCGCCAGCGCGCTGTCCGTGCTGGTGATCGCCTGGCTGATCGGGTCGCTGATCGTCTCGACGACGTTCACCCCGCTGGTCGACCAGGTCAAGAACTCCGCGCTGCTGACCACGGTCGACGACGCGATCCCGCAGGCCGCGCGCAACTGGCAGCAGCCGTTCAAGAAGTTCGTGGACAGGTCGGAGTTCCCGCCCGTCTTCGACGCCATCGCCCCCGACGCGCTGATCGACGTGCCGCCGCCGGCGCAGAGCGTGCTGCAGGGCGCCAAGCTGGGCCGGGCCCAGCGGGCCATCGTGAAGGTCCAGGGCAACGCCGAGAGCTGCAACAAGCACATCGAGGGCACCGGTTTCGTCTACGCCGACAACCGGATCATGACGAACGCCCACGTCGTCGCCGGCGTCACCCGCGACCTGGAGGTCATCGACTACAAGAACGTGCGCCACCCGGCCAAGGTCGTGCGCTACAACCCCCAGCGCGACATCGCGATCCTCTACGTGCCCGGCCTCGACCTGCCGCAGCTCACCTTCGAGGCCGACGGCAAGCGGGGCGCCAACGCGATCATCGCCGGCTTCCCCAGGGGCAAGGGCTTCACCGCCGAGCCCGCCCGCATCGGCGGCCGTCTCGACGCCGAGGGGCCCGACATCTACCACGACCGCAACGTCCGGCGGAAGGTCTACGCGATCCGCGGCAAGGTGCTGCCGGGCAACTCCGGCGGCCCGCTGCTCACCGTCGACGGGCGCGTCTACGGCGTGATCTTCGCCGCCGCGGTCAGCGAGAAGGACACCGGCTACGTGCTCACCGCCGAGGAGGTCGCGCCCGACGCCGGCCAGGGCCGGAACGACACCACCGCGGCCAGCACCCAGGAGTGCGACTAGGCGGGCAGTGCGGCCAGGATCAGGGCGATCGCCTCGACGGCGTCGCTGTCCTGGGTCAGGCCGGTGGCCGCCCTGCCGACGGCGTCGTAGTCGCCGCCGTACGCCTGCGCCCTGGCCGCGCCGCGGCTGAACAGGGTGACCGCGCCGCGGCCGTTGCCGCGCTGGAGGTGCGTCAGCCCGACGCAGATCTGCGCGAGCCCCTGCCACAGCTCGCGCTCCTCCTCGGGCGCGCACTTCCAGCGGCCCTCGAAGACCTCGTGCGCGTTGAACGGCAGCCCCTCTCCCAGGAAGTGCCGCGCGTCGGCGAGCGCCTGCTCGGAGGTGGGGGCGTAGTCGTCGGGGACCCGGTCGACGCCGGGCGAGCCGTAGGGGAGCGGCCTGCCGTACGCGTCGCGTGGCCTGGCGTTGCGCGGCTTGCCCTGGGGGTCGCGGTCTCTCATCGCTCGAGGGGCTCTCTCATCGGTCGGGTTCGGGATCGGCCAGCCAGCCGAGCAGCTCGGTGTCGAACACGTCGGGGATCTCTTCGTGGGGGAAATGGCCCGCGCCCTCGAACAGCCGCCAGCGGTAGGGGGCGGCGACGTACCGGCTGGAGCCCTGGGCGGTGCGGGGGAGCGCGTACGGGTCGAGCGCGCCGTGCAGGTGCAGCGTCGGCGCCTCGATCTCGGTACGCATGACCCTGGCGTAGCGGCGGCCGTCGGGCCGGAGCTGGGAACGGCCGAACCAGCGGTGGTACTCCAGCGCCGAGTGGGCCACGGCGGGGATCCGGAACGCCTCCCGGTAGGTGCGCGCGGTCTCGGCGTCCGGCCAGCCGGGAGCCGACCAGCCCGCCAGGATCCTGCCGACCAGGGCGGCGTCGTGCCTGGTGAGCCTGCGTTCGGGCAGCAGCGGGAGCTGGTAGCCGAGCGCGTGCCGGCCGGCCCTGAGCTGGCCGGGGTCGGTCGCCAGCGCGTGGCGCAGCCGCAGCGGGTGCGGCGCCGAGACCACGACCAGCCGGCGCACGCACTTGGGGTCGAGCACGGCCATCGTCCAGGCCAGCAGGCCGCCCCAGTCGTGCCCGACGACGACCGCGCCGGTCTCGCCGAGCGCGCGGATCAGGCCGGTCGCGTCGGCGGCCAGGGTGGGCAGGTCGTAGCCGCGCGGCGGCTTGTCGCTGCCGCCGTAGCCGCGCAGGTCGGCGGCGACCGCCCGGAAGCCGGCCCGCGCGAGGGAGGTGAGCTGGTTGCGCCAGGTCCACCAGAACTGCGGGAACCCGTGCAGCAGCAGGACCAGCGGGCCCTCGCCGGCCTCCACGACGTGGAAGCGGGTGCCGCCGGCGTGCACGGCCCGGTGTGTCCACGGGCCGTCGATCTGGACGACCGTCTCGTCAGGTGCCATCACGGCTCACCGGCTGACCCTCGGGGCTGGGCACGGGGAGCGTCTGCTCCTCCGGCGTGGCGATCTCCTTGAGGCCCTTGATCGACCTGGCGGTGCGCTTCATCCCGGCCAGGCCCTTCAGCCTGCGCACGCCGACCAGCACCAGCAGCCCCGCGGCCACCAGGTAGAAGACGGTCACGATGAGGAAAGCCAGCCAGTTGGGCAGCCACTGGGCCAGCACGTACGCGATGGTGAACGAGGCCAGGATCAGGCACAGGTGCGCCATGAACGCGGCGGCGGCGAACAGCCCCGCGGCCATGCCCACCCGCTTGGCGTCGAACTTGAACTCGGCCTTGGCCAGCTCGATCTCCGAGCGGACGAGGTCGGAGATGTGGCTGCTGGCCTGGGCGACCAGCGAGCCCAGGGATTCTTCCTCGGGAGTCTGCGGCATGAACGTCTCCTATCGAGGCCTGGTGGCCGTGTCAAACATCCCGTACTAACTGCTGGGCGCCACCGAACACGCCGAGGACGCGGCTACTCCCAGAACTACCCGATCGCCCACGATAACGCCGTCCGCCGCAGACAGATGAGGCGCATGCCCGGTACGGGCATGCGCCTCAGCGGCTGAACGGCCGGTCAGTCCTCGGACTTGGCCGCCGGCAGCTTCTCGGAGATGAGGTTCATCACCGTGCTGTCGGCCAGCGTGGTGACGTCGCCGATGCTGCGGTTCTCGGCCACGTCGCGCAGGAGGCGGCGCATGATCTTGCCGGAGCGGGTCTTCGGCAGCTCGGGGACGACCAGGATCTGCCGCGGCTTGGCGATGGGGCCGAGCGTCCTGGCCACGTGGTCACGCAGCTCGGCGGCGATGTCGTCGTTCTCCTCGGCGCTGCCGCGCAGGATCACGAACGACACGATGGCCTGGCCGGTCACCGGGTCGGTCGCGCCGACCACGGCCGCCTCGGCGACCTTGGGGTGGCTGACCAGGGCGCTCTCCACCTCGGTGGTGGAGATGTTGTGGCCGGAGACGAGCATGACGTCGTCGACGCGGCCGAGCAGCCACAGGTCGCCGTCCTCGTCCTTCTTCGCGCCGTCGCCGGGGAAGTACATGCCCTCGAAACGCGACCAGTACGTGTCGATGTAGCGCTGGTCGTCGCCCCAGATCGTGCGGAGCATCGACGGCCACGGGTCGCGCACGACGAGGAAGCCGCCGCCCCCGTTGGGGACGCTGTTGCCCTGGTCGTCGACCACGTCGGCGGTGATGCCCGGCAGCGGGCGCATCGCCGCGCCCGGCTTGGCCGAGGTGACGCCCGGCAGCGGGCTGATCATGATCGCGCCGGTCTCCGTCTGCCACCAGGTGTCCACGACGGGGCAGCGGTCGTGGCCGATGTGCTCCCGGTACCAGACGTAGGCCTCGGGGTTGATCGGCTCGCCGACCGAGCCCAGGACGCGCAGGCTGGACATGTCGAACTTGGCGGGGATGTCGTCGCCCCACTTCATGAACGTCCGGATCGCCGTGGGGGCGGTGTAGAGGATCGTGACCTTGTACTTCTGCACGATCTCCCAGAACCGGCCGCGGTGCGGGGTGTCCGGGGTGCCCTCGTAGATGACGCTGGTCGCGCCGTTGGCGAGGGGGCCGTAGACGATGTAGGAGTGGCCGGTGACCCAGCCGATGTCGGCCGTGCACCAGTAGATGTCGGTCTCGGGCTTGAGGTCGAAGACCGCGTGGTGCGTGTAGGCGGTCTGGGTGAGGTAGCCGCCGGTCGTGTGCAGGATGCCCTTGGGCTTACCGGTGGTGCCGCTGGTGTAGAGGATGTACAGCGGGTCCTCGGCGTCGTGGGGCTCGGCGGTGTGCTGGTCGCTCTGGCGCTCGACCAGGTCGTGCCACCACACGTCCTTGTCGCCCACGGCGACGTCCTGGCCGGTACGCCGGACGACGAGCACGTTCTCCACCTGCGGGCACTCGGCGACGGCCTCGTCCACGGTGGGCTTGAGCGCGCTCGGCTTGCCGCGGCGGTAGCCGCCGTCGGCCGTGATCACGAGCTTGGCGTCGGCGTCGTCGATGCGGCTCTTGAGCGCGGCGGAGGAGAAGCCGCCGAACACCACCGAGTGGATCGCGCCGATGCGGGCGCAGGCCAGCATCGCGATCGGCAGCTCGGGGATCATCGGCATGTAGATGGCCACCCGGTCGCCCTTGCGCACGCCGAGCTCCAGCAGCGCGTTGGCGGCCTTGCCGACCTCGTTCTTGAGGTCGTTGTAGGTGAGCGTGCGGCTGTCGCCCTCGGGCTCGCCCTCCCAGTGGTAGGCGACCTTGTCGCCGCGGCCCTCCTCGACGTGCCGGTCGACGCAGTTGTAGGCGACGTTGAGCTCGCCGCCGACGAACCACTTGGCGAACGGCGCGTTCCACTCCAGCGTCGTGTCCCACCGCCTGGCCCAGGTCAGCCGCTCGGCCGCGCGCTCCCAGAAGGCGAGACGGTCGGCGTCTGCCTCGGCGTATGCGGCGGCGGTCACGTTCGCGGCCGCGGCCAGCTCGGCCGGTGGTGCGAACCGGCGGTTCTCCTGTAGCAGGTTGGACAGCGCCTGGGTCTCGTTGCCAGGGGTCTCCGGGGCCACTTCGTGCTCCTTCTATGGCCAGGTTGGACAGGTCGGGTCCCACTTCACCAGCTCACGGCCTCCCCACACAAGAGGTCTAGACAGGTCTGTACCGATTCGCGTGGGTGGCCGCATGATTATCAGCTTGCATGACAAACGCAATTGAACTGTTGTCATCCTGAAATCAGGAGAATATGCGGTTCGGCGTGGCGGGAAAAAGCGGGGGGTGCCGGAGCGCCTTATAGGGCGGCGGTCCGGTCCATGGCGGGGCATGGCGTACCCGCCGGTAAGGTCGGTTTCCGTGAGTGACCCATTGGCCGTCATCGCGCGGTTCCCAGGCGTGTCCGAGGCAGTGGACGAGGCGCGGCAGGCCGTCGACAGGCTCTATCGGCATCGCGTCCTGCGCCGGGCGAGCCCGGCGGTGTCCACCGAGTCGTCCCTGCGCGGCGCGCGGGCCTCGGCCGCGATCGAGGGCGTCGACGTGCCGCTGGACGCCTTGCGCCGCGACGAGGTGCACGATCCGCTCGTACAGGGGGCGCTGCGGGCGTCCGCGGAGATGGGCCGGCTCGGTCCCACCTGGCGGAAGGCGCCGCGGCAGGTGCTGGCCCGCCTGCACACCGTCGCCGCCGCGGGGCTCGCCGACCAGCCGGCGCTGGGCCGTCCCCGTACAGACGACTCCGCCCCCGATCCGCTCGGGCTCGGTCCCGCCCCGGGGGCGGCGGAGACCGCGACGCGCATGGAGTCCCTGTTCCGGCTGCTGGAAGAGGCGGGCAAGGCGCCCGCGATCGTGCTGGCCGCCGTGGTGCACGCCGAGCTGGCGGTGCTGCGTCCGTTCGGGACGTGCGACGGCGTCGTGGCGCGTTCCGCGGAACGGCTGACGCTGGTCGAGTACGGGCTCGACCCGAAGTCGCTGGTCGTCGTCGAGATCGGGCATCTTGAGCTGCCGTACGCGGAGGCGCTCCGGGCGTACCTGACCGGTACTCCGGAGGGCGTCGGCCAGTGGGTACAGCACTGTGCCTCGGCGGTAAGCCTGGGGGTACGGGAGACGACCGCGGTCTGCGAAGCGATGCAACGAGGCTGACGGACGGGCTGGTCACATAGCGGACGGCGTCTCGACCGAGACGCCGTCTGCCGGTGCATCACACCGGGTTACCAAGCGTGCACCTCAAATCCGTCGGAGCGGGTCAAGCCCGTCACGACGCGCCTCCCGCGGCTGGTCGCGCGTGGGTACCCGGCTGATGCACCCGGACAAGAGGTCCGTAACACCTTTCTACGACGGATCCGCCCTGCTGGGAACCCCTTGGAGCAAGACCTTTACCCAGACGTGGAGCGGCCGGGAGGGTTCCGTCGAGCCGTCTTCGGGCGCCAACCCGTTACCTACCTGTGACGATTACGGACAGTGACTGTCTTTATGCGATCGTTATGGCGTAGCGAAAAAACTTGGCGGAAATGCCAGATTACTGCTCGACGAAACTCGAGTGGATCGGGCAGCATACGGAGGTATCGCCCGAAACTGGAGCGTGTGTGTGAGGGATGCGTTTGCAAGTCTCTTGCCATGCTCTGGTGAAGTGATGAAAGCTTTCTTCTGAAACGGGACCGGCTCTACCCCCCCGGAGCCGGACCGATCAGGCGACCCCCGCTCTCCCCCCCGGCGGGGGTCGCCCTATTTCCGGCCTCTGTCCGGCTCGCCGACCCCGCCGGTTGTCCATAGGTGAGGCATGTCCGCGGCCGCCGTCCCCAGAATCCCGTTCGGCCTCTCCCGGCCGCCTCCTCCCCAGCAGGGTTGACCTCCCACGCCCCGGCAAGAGGAGGACCCCGTGCACCGCCCCCTGGTCATCACCGAGGACCACGACCTCCTCGACGACCTGGTCCGCATCGCAGCCGCCGCCGGCGCCCAGCTCGACGTGGCCCAGACCCCCGCCCATGCCCGGCCGTACTGGAACCTCGCCCCCATGGTCGCCATCGGCCCCGACCAGGCCGACGCCGTCGCCGCCACCTCACCGCCCACCCGGGACCAGGTCCTCCTGGTGACCCGTGGCCCCGACGACCCCGACACGTGGCGAAAATGCGTGGCCGTGGGCGCCCAGGCCGTCGTCCGCCTCCCCGGCGACGAACGCCACCTCGTGGAACGCTTCGCCGACGCCATGGAGCCCGAGCCCCGCTCCGGCGCGGTGACCTGCGTGATCGGCGGCCACGGCGGAGCGGGCGCGAGCGTGGTGTCCGCCTGCCTGGCCCTGCGCGCCTCGGGCGACCGCCTCCGTACGCTCCTGATCGACGCCGACCCCCTGGGCGGCGGCATCGACGCCCTGCTGGGCCACGAGGAGGCGGCGGGCGCCCGCTGGGGCGACCTGGTGGCGAGGGAAGGAAGGATCAGCTCCAGCGCCCTGCGGGCGGCGCTCCCGTCGTTCGGCGACCTCGCGGTCCTGTCCTTCCACCGCGGGGAAGTGGCCGCGATCCCGCCCCAGGCCATGCGCTCGGTCCTGGAAGCCGGCCGGCGCGGCTTCGACCTGATCGTCGTCGACCTCCCGCGCCATCTCGACCCGGCCGCCGTGGAAGCCCTCACCAGGGCCGACACGACCCTGACGGTCACCACGGCTGACCTGCGCGGCATCCTGTCCACCGTCCAGGTGCTGGGCGAGCTCCGCAGGCACACCGCCGACCTGCGGGCCATCCTCCGGCCCGGAGTCCTCGACGAGGAGACGGCCGCGGCCTCACTCGGCATCCCCGTCGCCGCCCACCTGCCCGACCATCCGAGGCTCACCGCCACCCTCAACCGGGGCGAGCTCCCCGGGCTCGGTCCGCGTACGGTTCTCGGCACCCTCTGCGCGTCCCTGCTCCAAGACCTCCTTCCGGCATGAGCGCCGCAGGGGAGGTCTCGCCGGAGCTGGTGGAGGCCGTACGCGTCCGCCTGGCCCACGCCGGTGTCGAGCCGACGGCCGCCCAGGTGGCCGTCGCGCTCAGAGCCGAACGCTCGGTCTACGGAGACGCCGAGATCCTGGCGGTCGCCCGCGCCCTCTGCGCCGACCTGATCGGCGCCGGTCCGCTGGAACCGCTCCTGGCCCGTCCCGACGTCACCGACGTCCTGGTCAACGGCCCGCGGGAGGTGTGGATCGACGACGGCGGCGGCCTGCGCCGCACCTCCGTCACCTTCGCCGACGACGGAGCGGTCCGCAGGCTGGCCCAGCGCCTCGCGGCCGCCGCCGGTCGCCGGCTCGACGACGCCTCGCCGTACGTGGACGCGAGGCTGGCCGGGGGCGTCCGGTTGCACGCCGTACTGCCGCCCATCGCCTCGGGCGGCACCTGCGTGTCGCTCCGCCTGCCGCCGCGCCGCACCTTCACCCTGTCCGACCTGGTGTCGGCCGGCACGATCGCCCCGGCGGCCGTCACGGTGCTGACGGCGATGGTCGACGCCCGGCTCGCCTTCCTCGTCACGGGCGGCACCGGCACGGGCAAGACCACCCTTCTGTCGGCCCTCCTCTCCCGGGCCGACCCGGCCGAACGCCTCCTCCTCGTGGAGGACTCCGCCGAGCTGCGCCCTCTCCACCCCCACGTGGTCCGCCTGGAGACCCGTCCGGCCAACCTCGAAGGGGCGGGCGGAGTGGGGCTGCGCGATCTGGTGCGTCAGGCGTTGCGCATGCGTCCCGACCGGCTCGTGGTGGGCGAGGTCAGGGGAGCGGAGGTCGTCGACCTGCTCGCCGCCCTCAACACCGGCCACGAGGGCGGGTGCGGCACGCTGCACGCCAACGCCGCGGCCGACGTGCCGCCCCGCCTGGAAGCCCTCGGCTGCGCGGCGGGCCTGACCAGGGAGGCCGTGCACAGCCAGCTGGCGGCGGCCCTCGACGTGGTCGTCCACCTGACCCGCACCCGCACCGACGGCCGACGGCGCGTCGCCGAGATCTGCCTGCTCTCCAGAACCCCGGCCGGCCTCGTCGAATCGGTCCCCGCCCTCACCTTCGCCCCGGACGGCAGCCCCCACACCGGCCCCGGCTACGAATCCCTCCTGCGAAGGACCTCATGAAAGCCCCCGGACGATGACCGCCGCGCTCATCTCGGCCCTGTCCACAGCCTGTGCCCTCTGGTTGTGGACCGGCCCGACCACGCCCGCCCTCCGCCTGCGCGCGCTCCTGACCGCACCTCGTCGCCGACCCCCATGGCCGCGCCTGCTCCGAGCCACCCTCACCCGCCCCGGCCCCACCCGCCGCGCCGACGCCTGGCGCCGCGCCTCCATAGAGCTGTGCCAGTCGCTCTCGGCCGAGCTCGCCGCGGGCCGCACCCCGGGCGAAGCCCTGACCCGGGCCATCACAGCCGTCGACTTCCCCGACCCCGAAGCACTGCGCCCCGCCCTGGCCGCGGCAAGAGACGGCGGCGACGTCTCCGCAGCCCTCACGGCAGCGGCCCCGGCTCAGGGCGGCGAGGGCCTCCGCCGCCTCGCTGCCTGCTGGGACGTCAGCATCACCGTGGGCGCAGGCATGTCCGCCCTGGTCGAACGAGTCGGCAACACGCTCCGCGCCGCCCAGACCCACCGCGCAGACGTCGCCGCCCAACTGGCCGGCCCTCGCACCACGGCCCGAATGCTCGCCGCCCTGCCGATCCTCGGCCTCCTGATGGCGGGAGCGCTCGACATGCACCCCCTGAACTTCCTGCTCGGCACCTTCCCCGGCCTGCTCTGCCTCCTGTCCGGCGCAGCCCTGGACGCCTGCGGCCTGTGGTGGACCCACCACATGGCCACCAAGGCCCACCCCTGACCCACCACCCTCCACCCCCACCCGCGACCCCGTCCCCCCGTCCCCGTCCCCGCGTCCCCGCGTCCCCGCGTCCCCGCGTCCCCGCGTCCCCGTCCCCGCGGCCGTCGCCCGCGGGGCGCCGGGCCGCATCCTTCCCGCACCCGAACCACTGGAATTCCGCTGCCCGATGCTTCCCTTTCTGTCCGCCTTCTGCGTGGCCCTCGCCACCTGGTTGTGGTCAGCCTCACGCACCCCCGCAGACCGCCTCACCCGCCTCCTCCCTCCGCCCACCCCCTCAGCCCCGCCGTCCAGCCCCACCACCTCTGCGACGGACACCCCCACCCAGCCCGACTGGCTCGACAAAGACGCCCTCCACCGTCCCCCGGACCGCAGAACCATCACCACCGCGGCCCTCACCGGCGTGATCACCGCCCTCCTGATCGGTGGTTTCGCAGGAATCGCGGTAGCCCTCCTGCTGACCCCCGCAACAGCCCTGATCCTGCACAGAAGGGAACCCCCTCACTCCCGCCTGGAACGCGAACAGATCACCGCCGACCTCCCCTTCGCCGCGGACCTGATGACCGCGTGCCTCCTCGCCGGACAACCGGTGACCGCCGCCACAGACCTGGCCGCGACCACGATCGGCGGCCCTCTCGGTCAGCGTTTGGCATGGGTGAGCAGCCAGCTCCGCCTGGGCGCCGACCCCGAACCGACCTGGGCAACCCTGACGAGGGACCCGGCCCTGAGCCGGCTGTCGAGAGCCATGAGCCGAGCCGCCCAGACCGGCGCCCCGCTGGCGGACGTCCTGACCCGCCTGGCCGACGACGCAAGGGACGCCGCCAGAGCCGCCTCACTGGCCGCCGCCCGAACCGTGGGCGTCAAAGCGGTGGCCCCTCTGGGCCTGTGCTTCCTTCCGGCCTTCGTCCTCCTGGGCATCATCCCGGTGATCGCCGGCCTCGCGTCCACCATCATCCTGCCGTGACCCTCACGGGCGAACGAGCCGCCAGGCCACCGAGCAGGGCCTTCGCCGCCCTCTCACGTCCGCAGCAGGACTTGTCCACAGCCCGAGGAGTCACCCGGCCGGCAATCCCCAGAACGCCGTTCGGCCAGACGGCGGCTGCGCCTTCTCGGCGAATCTTGGACTCCCGCCGGACAAGACCCGGCTCCGATCACCTGGAGGCACGATGCAAAGTCCCGCCACCACGCCAGGCCCCCTCAGCCCCGCTCCACCCATCACGGCCTGCCCGGCTCCGTACATCGACAACGTCGAGACGGAAGGCACACAGTCTTCCTCCTCCTCGACCGCCGGCGGGCCGACCAGCTCCCGCAACACCCGATGGCGTCCCGGCAAGTGGATCGCCTGCGCCGTCGCGAACCGCGAGCGCGGCATGTCCACCGCCGAATACGCGGTAGGAACCATCGCGGCCTGTGCCTTCGCCGCACTCCTCTTCAAGGTGGTCAGCAGCCCCGAAGTGCAGGAAATGCTGAAGTCCCTCATCGACCGAGCGCTCAAAACGACCGGATGACCCTGCCCCAGACGCGGAAGGCCACCACCGGGCAACGGTCGGCATCACGCGGCTCGGTGACGGCCGAGACCGCCGCCATGCTGCCCGCCCTCATGATCGTCCTGGCGGCCGCGCTCTGGGCCATACAAGCGGTGAACGTCCAACTGGAATGTGTAGACGCGGCCCGAGCGGCAGCGCGTGCCGCAGCCCGAGGTGAGCCGCTGGACCAGGTCCGCGACCTCGCCCGCTCAGCCACTCGCCCAGACGCACACGTAGAGATCGCCCGCGACGCAGAAATCACGAACGTAGAGATCGCAGTAGATGTACGACCAGCCTGGGGCACTTCCCTGCCGGCCATCCGTGTGTCGGCCTCGGCGACAGCCGCCACAGAACCATGACGTCACACAGTCGCCTGCCGAAAGGAGATCTGCCAGGAGGACATGAGCCCTCGTGTCCTCCTGGCAGTCGGGGGGCGAAATCTCCAACCCCTACGCCGTCTCCTACCCACAAGAGCAGCCGACAACTCCGCGACACGGCACGGAGATCGACATCAAGGAGCGAGGAGGCGCACCCCGAGGTGCAAAGGCCCTTGGCCGCGCAGGCACCTTCCGGTGCGGAAGTGGACGCGTCAGCAGGGAAGCCACAAACGCGTGCCGAAAACTCACGGCAACCGGGGTTCGGCGCATCTGGCGAATGCTGATGAATCGCCAGACCTGTCATGAACTCTCGCCAATCAATCACTCCAAGGACAAGGATGATCAAACACAAGGAACGAGGGTCGGCGACCTTATGGGGCGTGGCCCTCATGGGGCTCCTGATGGCGATTGCCGGCGGGCTGGCCTCCGTGGGGGCGGTTCGGGTGGCTCGCCATCGTGTTGACGGCGCGGCCGATCTGAGCGCTCTGGCCGCCGCCAGGTCGGCGATCGTCGATCCCGAGGGCGCTTGCGGCAGGGCGTCCGCGTTGGCCAGAAGGAACGGCGTCCGCCTGGTCGCCTGTGAGATCACGGGAGAGGTCGCGGACGTCCGGACCTCTCTGTCGATCACCCTGCCGATCGCGGGAACGCACACCCTCACAGGCAGATCCCGTGCGGGGCCGGTCGAGATGTCGCCTGACGGGGGCGGACAGGCCCGCCGATGACAGCGAGCCGAAGCATGAGCTCCGCGTCGACCTGCGGCATATGTAGAAACCGGGACATGTCCCGCGTCGGACGGAGGAGAGCGGGAGCTAAGCCGGAGGGCCAGGGGTGAGGAGGATGTCCAGGAGTTGGAGTGCGCCGCGTTTGTGCAGGGGCTCGTTGCCGTTGCCGCACTTCGGGGACTGGATGCAGGAGGGGCAGCCGCGTTCGCACTCGCAGGACGCGATCGCCTCGCGCGTGGCCGTCAGCCAGTCGGTGGCGCGCGCGTAGCCGCGTTCGGCGAAGCCGGCACCGCCTTCGTGACCGTCGTACACGAAGACCGTGAGCAGGCCCGTGTCGGCGTGCAGTTCGGTGGAGACGCCGCCGATGTCCCATCGGTCACAGGTGGCGAACAGGGGGAGCAGGCCGATCGAGGCGTGTTCGGCGGCGTGTGCGGCACCGCCCAGGTCGATGTCCGCCGCCGCGAGCGGGGCCACCGCCGTGGCGGGCAGCGTCCACCAGACCGCGCGGGTGCGGAGGGTGCGGGGCGGCAGGTCGAGGGGTTCGTCGCCGAGCATCTCGCCCGACTGCATACGTCTTTTCAGGTACGAGACCACCTGCCTGGTCACCTCCACCTCGCCGAAGTGCAGCGTTCCCGGGCCGAGGGGGCGGGAACGCTGGGTGGCGAGGATGGAGATGTCGGTGATGTCGCGGGCGAACGTCGAATAGTCAGGGTTGGCGGCCTCGACCAGGGCGACTCCGGAGTCGAGGTCGAGGGTCTCCACCAGGAAGGTCTCGCCCTGGTGGAGGTAGACCGCGCCGGTGTGGACCGTGGTGTGGGCCGAGGGTTCGTCCACGCTGCCGAGCAGGCGGCCGGTCGACGACTCGACCACCTGGATCGGGGCGCCTCCGCCGCCTCTGATGTCGGCGAGGTCGGTGGCGCGTTCGCGGCGGGTCCAGAACCAGCCTGCCGGACGGCGTCTCAGCAGGTTCTGGGCGACCAGGTCGTCCAGGACATCGGGGGTGGTCGTGCCGAAGACGGGCAGATCGTCGTCGGTCAGCGGGATCTCGGCGGCGGCGGCGCACAGGTGGGGGCCCAGGACGTACGGGTTGTCCGGGTCCAGGACGATCGCCTCCACCGGCCGGCCGAACAGGGCCTGCGGATGGTGGACGAGGTAGGTGTCCAGGGGATCGTCCCTGGCGATGAGCACGGCGAGGGCGTCCTGGCCGTCGCGTCCGGCCCGGCCGGCCTGCTGCCAGAGGGAGGCGCGGGTGCCGGGCCAGCCGGCGATCAGTACGGCGTCCAGGCCCGAGACGTCCACACCGAGTTCGAGGGCGTTCGTGGTGGCCAGGCCCATGAGGGTGCCGGCGCGCAGGGCCTTCTCCAGGAGGCGGCGGTCTTCGGCGAGGTAGCCGGCGCGGTAGGCGGCGACCTTGTCGGGGAGGGCGGCGAGGTCCTCGACGTCGTCGGGGATGGCCCAGGTGAGAGGGCTCGGAGGTGTGGGGTGACGGAGGTCCTGGAGGTCGGCATCGGGCCGGTCCGTCGCGCCGGCGCCCCGGCCGGTGGCGTTGGTGGCGTTGGCAACCGGGCTCATGGCGTCGGGAGCGGCGCTTCCGGAAGCGGGAGAGGAACTGTGGGGGGTGGCCTCAGGGAAGCCGGAGGCGTCGGTCGGCGCGGTTTCGGGGGTGGCGGACGGAGGCCGGGGAGCGGTGACGGAGAAGGCCACGTCGGCCAGCTTGGCGCGGGCGGACAGGGCGACCGTCTCCGCGCCGCGTCGCGAACGTACGAAGGCGAGCGTCCGTACGTTCGCCAGGACGAGGTCCGCGAGGAGGTCGGCCGTCTCAGCGGTCGCCGTCCGGCGTACGGGAGCCCCTCCCTCGCCCCGCAGATCCGTCAGGGGCGGCTCCCAGAGGGCAATGGTGGTCGAACCCTTCGGCGAGGCGTCCGTGGTCACCTCGTCCATCTCAAGCCCCGTCAGCCTCATGGCGAACACGCCTGGCTCGCTCGCCGTGGCCGAGGCGAGCACGAACGTGGGGCGCGAGCCGTACCGGGCGCAGACGCGGCGCAGGCGGCGCAGGATCTGGGCCACGTGCGAGCCGAAGACGCCGCGGTATCCGTGGCACTCGTCCACGACCACCATGCGGAGACGGCGGAAGAACGAGGACCACTGCGCGTGGCGAGGCAGGACGCCACGGTGGAGCATGTCCGGATTCGTCAGGACGTAGTTGGCGTGTTGGCGGATCCACGTCCGTTCCTCGAAGGGGGTGTCACCGTCGAAGCAGGCGGCGCGCACCTGCGTGATGCGCAGCTCGCGCAGGCCGCGGAACTGGTCGGCGGCCAGGGCCTTGGTCGGCGTCAGGTACAGGACGGTGCCGCCGTCGAGGCAGGACGCGACCGCCGGAGTGAGGTACGCCAGGGACTTGCCCGAGGCCGTGCCCGTACTGATGATCACGTTTCGGCCACGGAAAGCCAGGTCGGCGGCCTCGTACTGGTGGGGCCAGAGTCCTGTGACTCCACGGTTCGCCAAGCGCGTAACGAGGACTTCCGGTGCCCAGTCGGGCCAACGGGCTTGACCCGCCTGACGTGCTGGAACATGCTCCACATGGGTGACACGCTCATGACGTGCGGGAACTCCGAGCAGGTGGGCGAGGAGTGGACCTGCTTGTTGTGGGGAGGATGGCGTGGAAGTCACTGTTTCCAGTCTTGCATCGATGGGCAAAGTCGCCGGGAATCGTGATTTCGTATAGACACAAGCCAGACGCGTGGTTGAATGCCGCGCGTCAGGGTCGGACAGTCTGGGGCCACGCTCCAGACTGCCAGGCCCGCAAGAGTACTTTCGCAGGCGAGGCGCTGGAGGATCTGTGGATCTGAAGTTGGATCACCGCACCGAAGACCGACTCACCATCGTGGAGGTCGAGGGTGAGATCGATGTCTACACGGCGCCGAGATTGCGTGAGCTCCTCATCGACCTGGTGAACAAGGGCAACTTCCACCTTCTGGTGAACATGGAGAAGGTCGACTTCCTCGACTCCACGGGGTTGGGAGTGCTCGTCGGAGGGCTCAAGAGGGTCCGGGCGCATGACGGCTCGCTTGAGCTGGTGTGCACCCAGGAGCGCATCCTCAAGATCTTCCGTATCACCGGTCTGACCAAGGTCTTCGGGATTTACGCTTCCGTCGACGAGGCCAAGGAAGCTCACGGCAAAGACAAGTAGCATGGCTACCGTCGAGCTGACGTTCAGCGCTCTCCCCGCGCATGTGCGGACCGCCCGGCTGGTGGCCACGGCGATCGCCCGTCGCACCGGCGTCGAGGAATCGCTGCTGGACGAAGTCAGGCTCGCCGTGGGTGAGGCATGCTCCAGGGCGGTCGAGGCGCATCGACTTCACTGCCCGGGCGAGCCCATCCGCATCGAGCTACGTGACGACTCCGGGCGTTTCGAGGTCACGGTCAGCGATCTGGCCCCCAGTGACGAGATCAAGCAGGAGCAGCCGCTCGATCTGGGCATGCTCTCTGACTCGTTCATGTCAGGCTTCGGCCTCGCCGTGATCACCGGTCTGGCCGATGACGTCGAGGTCTTCCCCAGCCCCAAGGGGACGAACATCCGGATGAGCTGGCCCGCCTCCAACGGGGCGGGTTCCTGACCTGACAGCGCTTGGATCGGTCCCTTGTTTTCTGAGGGTCGTGTTCGGGCTGGTCGGGTCTGGTTGAGGGCGATAGACGGGGATGAGGGGGTGTCCGGTTGTGGCATGCCTTCCTCCCTGTCGGATCGCACCTTTCTTGTGCCCATGAGGACGCCGAGGTCCAGGCGTCCGGGGCTTTGTCGGCATGCCTTGGATGGCTTGGTGCGGTGTGAAGGCAGGGCGAAGAGCCCTCGCCGCGATGTTGGTGGGTGCCTCCGATCGGGGCCGGAAGCCCGCAGTCGGCACACCCGGTCGCCATGGGCTGCGGCGAGATGGCGGGCTCCCGTTTGGGGAGTCGTCACAGGTTGCCGGGGTCGGGCTGGGTGAAGGCCCGATGCGGCACCCGAGGCTCAGGGTGACGAAGAGGGCCTGACGAATCCGTTCGAGAGCGCGGTCGGCTGGGTGTGGAAGGGGTTCGCTGCGATCATCGGGACATGACGACCGCAGCGATCTACGCCGACTTCGCCGCGCGTGAAGCGCACGGTGTGTCGCCCACGTACGAGCGGCTGGCATACGCGGTGACGCGGGATCTTGAACTCCTGACTTTGCTCGACGGGCTCCCGCCGGCCAAGCGGCAGCCGAACCTGCTGTTCGGCGTAGTCCGGCTGCTGGGTGGGCCGGTGGAGGATCTGGCCGAGTTCCACGATCACGCGGTGGCGAACTGGCCGGTGATCGAAGCGGAGATGCGCACCCGGACCACGCAGACGAACGAGGCCGGACGGTGTGCCGTCCTGCTGCCGGTGCTCAACGCGCTACCGCAGCCGCTCGCGCTGCTGGAGGTCGGCGCGTCCGCCGGGCTGTGCCTCTACCCCGACCGGTACGCCTACCGTTACGGCGATCACCTGGTCGGCTCCGGGGAGCCTGTCCTTGCCTGCGCGTCCACCGATATGGCGCCGCCGACCGGCCTGCCGCAGGTGGTGTGGCGGGCCGGCCTGGATCTGAACCCGCTTGACGTGACCGTCCCCGCGGATCTCGCCTGGCTTGACGCCCTCATCTGGCCTGAACACGCGCATCGCCGCGCCAGACTGCGGGCCGCGGCGGCCGTGGTCGCGGCCGACCCGCCGCTGCTCGTACGGGGCGATCTGGTGGACGACCTGCCGGCGCTGGCCGCGCAGTGCCCGCCCGACGCGACGCTGGTGGTGTTCCACAGCTCGGTGCTGTACCACGTGCCGATGCCGCGACGGGTGGCGTTCGCCGAGGCGGTACGCGGCCTACCCGGCCACTGGATCGCGAACGAGGCCCCGGACGTGCTGCCCTACGACACGCTCCCGACGCCGCCGGGTGAGGCGCTGTACAACGTCCTCGCGCTGGACGGGAGGCCGCTCGCCTGGACCCGATCGCACGGCCAGGCGATCACCTGGTTCACGTGATGCGCAGGGACGGGTTGACGTCCAGCTCAACGGTCTCGAGTGTGATCGGGCGTGGTGCTGCGGAGGCTCAGTGCGCCGCAGACCGCTTGGGTGTGTAGGGATCTGGGCCTCGCCTGATGTGAAGGCATGGCGCTGGGGCTCGGCGGGGTTGGCGGGGGAGCTTCGTGGTGGTACTCGACGTGGTTCTGGCGAGCCGGGCGGTCCTGGGATTTCCCGGGTGTCGGGGTGTTGGTCCGTGATATCTGGCGGCTTGGGCTCCTTTGACGTGGCCTGAGGGGGTAGCGTGTCTGCGCTCCGGGATTCTTGATCGTCCCAGGATGCCTGTGGAAGATGGCCCATAGTTGTCCACAGCCTGTGGATAGGCGGGGGATAGCTGGCCGAGTCACTTGGCCGGCGCCGGGGAGTATGGGCATGAACCCCTGAAACCGGAGGCATGGTGGCCGGTGTCAGGTCTCGAAGCCGGCGTCGGGGAGGGTGGCCGGCGTAGGAGCTTCGGATCGGCGTCGAGGCTGGCGTAGCTTCCCGGTGGCGTAAGGCCATCGAGGAGGCCGGCGCGGGTGGTGCCGCACGGCTGTGTTTCGGGTGGGAGCGCGGGGCGGGGTGGGGTGTCGGCGTGTCGCTGGGTTAAATCTGGGTTTCGGGCGGTCCGATTTGGGGGCTTGTCATGCCCGTAAACGCGAGGAAATTTCGCCTGTCAGATCGCAAACCGGCCTGCTGTCAGGGGATTACTGAACGGTCGCGCAAATAGCCGCCCCGAGAGCCTTCATATCCGTTCAGTGCCTGCGTAGACTCCCGGCACCGGCCAAGGTGATCCGGCGGAACCGCGGATTCAACCGGAAGCGGCACCCACAACCCGGATGGTGCCGCACCCGCCCGCCGAGAAATCCGCAGCACCGTTCGGGCAGGACGACCGGTCTTGCCGAGGAGAACGATGAGCAGGCACATGCTGGCATTGGAGCCAGCGCCCAATCTGTCCCTGAGCGGTAACAATCTCACCATCGTGATCGTGGTCGCCGCGGTCGCGCTGATCGCGCTAGCCGTCGCCGGCGGCCTCGTACGCGAGGTGCTGTCCGCCGGCCAGGGCACCGAACGCATGCAGAACATCGCGCGAGCCGTGCAGGAGGGCGCGGCTGCCTATCTCACGCGCCAATTCCGCACACTGGCGATCTTCGTGATCGTCATTCCCTTCCTGTTGCTCTTGCTGCCGGGCGAAATGGACGTACGCGTCGGTCGCTCGATCTTCTTCGTGGTCGGTGCGGTGTTCTCCGCATTGACCGGATTCATGGGCATGTGGTTGGCGGTGCGCGGAAACGTGCGTGTCGCCGCCGCTGCCAACGAGTCGGGCGAGAAGCGCGCCATGCGCGTCGCGTTCCGTACCGGCGGCGTCGCCGGAATGTTCACCGTCGGCCTCGGGCTGCTCGGTGCGGCCGTGGTCGTCTTCATCTACCAGGGCGAGGCGCCCCACGTTCTCGAAGGGTTCGGGTTCGGGGCGGCGCTGCTGGCGATGTTCATGCGAGTCGGCGGCGGCATCTTCACCAAGGCCGCCGACGTCGGCGCCGACCTGGTGGGCAAGGTCGAGCAGGGCATCCCCGAAGACGACCCGCGCAACGCCGCGACGATCGCCGACAACGTCGGTGACAACGTCGGCGACTGCGCGGGCATGGCGGCCGACCTGTTCGAGTCGTACGCGGTCATGCTGGTCGCCAGCCTCATCCTGGGCAAGGTGGCCTTCGGCGAGCAGGGTCTGATCTTCCCGCTGATCGTGCCCATGATCGGCGTGCTGACCGCGATCATCGGCATCTTCGTCACGGGGATGCGCGACCGCGACCGCAGCGGCATGGCGGCGATCAACCGCAGCTTCTTCATCTCGGCCGCCATCTCGGCGGTGCTGGTCGCCGCGGCGGCCTTCTGGTATCTGCCCAGCAGCTTCAGCGCCCTGTCGGGCTCGACCGTCACGTCGGACGCCGACCCACGCCTGATCGCGGTGGGCGCGGTGCTGATCGGGCTGGTGCTGGCCAGCGCGATCCAGCTGCTGACCGGCTACTTCACCGAGACCAACCGGCGTCCGGTGCGCGAGATCGGCGAGAGCTCGGCCACCGGCCCGGCCACCGTCATCCTGGCCGGCATCAGCGTCGGCCTGGAGTCGGCCGTCTACTCGGCGCTGATCATCGGCGGCGCGGTCTACGGGGCGTTCCTGCTCGGGTTCGGGAACGTCACGATCGCGCTGTTCGCGGTGGCCCTGGCCGGCACCGGCCTGCTGACCACGGTCGGCGTCATCGTCTCCATGGACACCTTCGGCCCGGTCTCCGACAACGCCCAGGGCATCGCCGAGATGTCGGGCGACGTCGAGGGCGAGGGCGCGCGGGTGCTCACCAGCCTCGACGCCGTCGGCAACACCACCAAGGCCATCACCAAGGGCATCGCCATCGCCACGGCCGTGCTCGCGGCGACGGCGTTGTTCGGCGCGTTCCGTACGGCGGTGGAGGACCAGCTCTCCAGGGCCGGCCAGGACATCAAGGACGCGCTGGGCGCCTTCTCGACCTTCAGCCTCAGCATCGACCAGCCCAACGTCCTGGTGGGTCTGATCGTCGGCGCCGCGGTGGTGTTCCTGTTCTCCGGCCTGGCGATCTCGGCGGTCGGCCGCGCGGCCATGCGGGTGGTCTTCGAGGTACGCGACCAGTTCCGCAACAAGCCGGGCATCATGGACGGCACCGAGAAGCCCGAGTACGGCCGCGTCGTGGACATCTGCACCCGCGACTCGCTCCGCGAGCTGGCCACGCCCGGCCTGCTGGCGGTGATGACCCCGATCGCGGTCGGGTTCGCGCTCGGCTATGCGCCGCTCGGCGCGTTCCTGGCCGGCGCGATCGCCTGCGGCACCCTGATGGCCGTCTTCCTGGCCAACTCCGGTGGCGCGTGGGACAACGCCAAGAAGCTGGTCGAGGACGGGCACCACGGCGGCAAGGGCTCCGAGGCCCACGCCGCGACGGTCATCGGCGACACGGTCGGCGACCCGTTCAAGGACACCGCGGGGCCGGCCATCAACCCGTTGATCAAGGTGATGAACCTGGTCGCGCTGCTGGTCGCTCCGGCCGTCGTCCTGTACGCGGGCAACGCCGCGCTGCGGGTCGGCATCACGGTGGTGGCGGTGGCGGTGGTCGTCGTGGCCATCATCGTCTCCAAGCGCAGGTCGGTGACGAGCGAGCCGGCCAACAACGACCGCGAGCACGAGCCCGTGGCGTCGTAGCCGTCGCTTCACGAGACGCCCGCTCCGGCATCGGGGCGGGCGTCTTCGCGTGTGGGGGGAATCCAGGGGCTGGCTCCGAGCGCAGGGCCGCGCGACGCTTTCGCGAGCGGCGAGCGGCGAGCGGCGAGGGGCGAGGCGGGGGTTCTCGGGGGTTGGGGGTTCCCGGGCGGGTGGGGGTGGGGGTGCGGTGGGAAACTGGGCGGGTGGAAGACGACAACCGGCCCTCGGGGGGCAAGACGCTGGTCCTGATCCTGCTGGCGATGCTGGCCATCCTGGCCGTGATCGTCGGGCTCGGGATCTGGGCGTCGAGGGGATGACGTGATGCGGACCCTGATACTGCTCCGCCATGCCAAGGCCGCGCAGGTGCCCGGTCTCGCCGACCGCGAACGTCCGCTGACCGAGCGCGGCGAGCGGGACGCCGGTCGCGCCGGCGACGAGATCAGGGCGGCCGGGCTGAGTCCCGACGCGGTGCTCTGCTCGCCCGCGCTGCGAACCAGGCGTACGGCCGAGCTGGCCTTTCCGGGCATGGAGATCAGCTACGAGCGCGACATCTACCAGGCTTATCCAGAGGAACTGCTCGAACTGGTCCACAGGACCGACCCCGAGCTGGGCACGGTCGTGTTGTGCGGGCACAATCCCGCGGTGCACGAGCTGGCCCTGCAACTGGGCGGCGGCGACTACGGCTTCCGGCCGGGGGCGTTCGCGGTGATCCAGGTGGAGGCCGCGTGGGTAGACCTGTGGCCGGGGGAGGGACGCCTGGTCACCCACTGGGATCCCAAGGAGCACTGACCGGGGGCGACGCCTATGCGGGGGGCCGCCAGAGCGCTGCGTGACGGCTTCTCGCTGCCCGCGCGTCCCCCCTGGGGCTACGGGCTGCTGTGCGGGCTCGCGGTGGCGGGGCCGCTGCTGGCCGGGGTGCTGGCGGGGCGGCCGCAGTCGGGGGCCTTCCTGGCTCTCGGGGCGTACCTGACGGCGTTCGGGGACACGTACGGGCAGCCGTACGCGGCGCGGGCGCGGTTCATGGCCATCAAGATCGTGCTGATCGCGGCCGGGTGCTGGCTGGGCCTGTTCCTGGCGGACCGGCCCTGGTGGGCGGTGCTGGCGCTCGGGCTGGCCGCGGCGGCGGGCGCAAGGTGGCGTACGGTGGGCACGCCGCCCGCGTTCGCCCTGGTCACCGGGTTCTACCTGGCGGTGCCCGCGGGCTTCGGGCCGCCCGAGCTGATGGTGCTCGGCGGCCTCCTGTACGCCGTGCTGGCCCTGGCCCTGTGGCCGCTGCGCCGGTTCGACCCGCTGACGACGGCGCTGGACGAGGCCGTCCAGGCGACGGCCGGGCTGCTCGACGGGCTGGCCGGCGACGGCCGCGACGATCGCCACCACCGGGACGGCCGGGACGGCTGGGACGACCTCAGGGAACGCGCGTCCAAGGCCCTGGGCGCCGCGGCCACGGCGTCGGCGGCGTTCGAGAGCATGGACGCGACCGGCAGGTCCGCCGACGCGTACGTGAAGGCGCTGGTCCGCATCTTCCACGAGACGGTGGCGCTGCGCGCCCTGCGCGCGGCGGCCCCGGACGAGCAGGACGGGATCGACGACGTGGCCACGACGCTGGCCGCGGACCTGCGGGTGGCCGCGGACGGGCGGCGGGCCGGGGCGGTGGAGGCGCTGGCTGTCACCGCCGACTACGCCGAGCGCCTGGCCGCGCGCGAGCCCGCCGGCGACCCGGCGGCGCTGCGCAGCGGCGCGGTGCTCGGGCAGGCCCGGCGCTGCCTGGACCGGATCGCGCTGGGAGTGCGCACGGTGGGCTCCCTGGCCGCCCGCCACACGCCTCCGGCAGGCCGCGGCGTCCTGCCCGGCCTGCCCTGGAAACGCGCGGCGGGCCGTGGGGTGCCGACCTGGAAACACGCGGCGGGTCGCGGGGTGCCGACCTGGAAAAGTGGGGTGCTGACCGGGAAACGTACGGCGGACCGCGGCGGGCTGTCGGGGAAGCAGCCGGGGATGGCGTGGAAGCCGGCGCCCGGAGGCTCGGGGCCCGAGCATGCCGGACGGTTGGGGATCACCGCCGCCGTGGCGCTGGCGTTGATACTGGGGGTGCACGAGCAGTACGGCAAATGGTTCGTGTTCACCGTGCTGCTGGCGGTGCGGCCCACCTACGGGGACACGGTCGAGCGGGTGGTGCTGCGGGTGGCGGGCACCGTGGCGGGCGCGGCGGGGGCGGCGCTGATCCTGGCGGCGGTGCCGGGGCCGTACACGATCGTGGGGACGGTGCTGGTGTTCGGCATGCTCGGGTTCGCGCTGCGCGAGGTGAGCTACGGCTACTGGTCGGTCTTCGCGACGCCGCTGGCCATGATGCTCACCGACTTCTCGACCCGGCTCGACTGGGAGGCGGCGGGGATCAGGCTGGCGCTCACCGCGGGCGGCGGCGTGCTGGCGCTGGTGGCGGCGCGGCTGCTGTGGCCGCGCGGCCAGGCCGGACGGCTGCGCGGCCTGTCCGCCGAACTGCTGCGCGAGCACGGCCACCTCATCCGCACGCTGGCCGAACGCGACCTGGACCGGCTGCCCGACCGTACGGAGTCCGCCGGGATGGCGTCCGACCGGCTGCGCGAGTCGCTGGACAAGCTGGACAAGGAGCCGGGCGGCAGCGCGCCGGCCGAGCTGCGCGCCGCGCTGACGCTGGCCAGGAAGCTCAGGGACGACGCGATCCTGCTCGGCGCCGTGCTGCGCGGGGCCGAGCCGGGTTCGGACGCCACAGCGGGCGTCCTGGACGCGGTGGCCGACCGGCTGGACGCCGTGGGGCAGGCCGTACGGGAGCGGGAGCCGCCGCCCGCGGCCGACGCCTTCGAGTCGGAGCTCGACGACGTGGCGCGGGAGGTCAGCTCGCTGATGGAGGAGGCGGTGGCGGGCGAGGGCACGGCGGTGCGCAGGCGGCTGCGGCACGCGGTGACCGCCCACCCGGCGCTCAGGTCGCTCTGCAAGGACGCGCTCGACCTGGCCGCCGAGGTCACCGCCCGGTTCAGGACGTGAGCACGCCGTCCTCGGCGTCGGCGGCCTCGACCTCGTCCCTGGAGATGCCCAGCAGGTAGAGGATCGAGTCGAGGTAGGGCGTGTTGACCGCGGTGTCGGCCGCCTGCCGGACGACGGGCTTGGCGTTGAAGGCGATGCCCAGCCCGGCCGCGGCGATCATGTCGAGGTCGTTGGCGCCGTCGCCGATGGCCACCGTCTGGGAGATGGGCAGCTTGGCCTCCCGGGCGAACCGCTCCAGGGCCCGGGCCTTGCCCGGACGGTCGACGATCTCGCCGACGACGCGGCCGGTCAGCTTCCCGTCGATGACCTCCAGGACGTTCGCCGCCGAGTAGTCGATGCCCAGCTCCTCGACCAGGGCGTCGGTGATCTGGGTGAAGCCGCCGCTGACGATGGCGAAGCGGTAGTCGAGGCGCTTGAGCGTACGGACGAGGGTGCGGGCGCCGGGCGTGAGCACGACCTCCTGGCGCACCTGCTCGAAGACCTCGGCGGGCAGCCCTTCGAGCAGCGCGACCCGGCGGCGCAGCGACTCGGCGAAGTCGAGCTCGCCGCGCATGGCCTGCTCGGTGACCCTGGCGACCTCGTCGAGGCAGCCGGCGTGCGCGGCCAGCAGCTCGATGACCTCGCCCTGGATGAGGGTGGAGTCGACGTCCATGACGATGAGCCGCTTGGCCCGGCGGGACAGGCCGGTGCGCTGGACGGCGACGTCGACCTCCTGGGCGGCGGCCTCGGCGGCCAGCTCGACGCGCAGGGCGGTCGGGTTGGCGCCGGAGACCGACAGCTCGATGCAGGTGACGGGCCACTGGGCGAGGCGTTCGATGCGGTCGATGTTGGCGCCGGCGGCGGCGATGCGGCCGGCGATGCCCGCGATGGCGGCGGGCTGGAGGGTGGCGCCCAGCACGCTGACCGACAGGCGGCCGCGGCGGCGCTGTTCCTTGGTCTGGGAGCCGGTGGAGAGCTCGACCTCCATGCCGAGGTCTTCCGCCACCCGCTCGACGGCGGTCCACATCGCGCCGAGGGTGGTGCCCGTGCCGGTGGACGGGCCGCCGGCGTAGGCGACGAGCACGCCGAGCGTGAGTCTGCCGCGGATGACGACCTGTTCGATGTCCGCGACCGTCACCGGGAACCCGGACAGCACGGAGAAGAGCCTGGAGGTGACACCGGGCCGGTCGGGGCCGGTCAGGGTGATCAGGAGGGTGCGCTGGTCCACATCCAGCCACGGTACTGCGCCCGGTCCCGTGCCCGCGCAGCAGGCTCGCCATTCGGACACGGGCGCAGCGGTCGCGAGGACTAGCGGACGATCCTGGTCTTCGCGGTCTTGGCGTAGCCGCGCTCGGGGATGCCGAGGCGCTCAAGCTCCTCCTGGGCCAGCGACCACGTGCCCTTCTCCTGGTCCCACATGCCCTGCTGGACGTCGTACGTGATCACGCCGAGGGTCGCCTTCTGCGTGCCCGCGGCGCTCTTCTTCAGCTTCGCGTAGAAGTCCAGACGGACCCAGTCGTCCTTCTCCAGGACGTAGGGGACGCTGCAGTACAGGGCGCGGCCGTCGAGGGCGCAGATGGTGCCCTTGGGGGCGTTGTAGCGGATCTTCCGGAGGTCCACGCCCTTCGGGAACTGGCCGCCCACGAACCAGGCGTCGGCCGAGTACGGGCCGGTGTTGGTCGCCTTGAGGCTGTACTTGATCAGGCCGCCCGCCTTGGCCGTCTTGGACGCCTTCAGGTTGATGTCGAAGACCGCGAACGGGTCGTCGGCGACCTTGGCGGTGTGGGCGGCGGTGGCCGTCGTGGTGGCGGAGGCGGGCACCGCCGGAACAATCAGCGCACCGGCCAGCAAAGCCAGCGAGGCGACCTTAGTGAGGGAGTTGCGCATTACGTCTCCGGTGAGGAAGTGGCACGGGGACGCACACGAACAAGCCCCCGTAAATGTCGGCTGTTCCTATCACGAGGGCAAAATCCGTGTAAAGCTTATTTATCCAGAATCAAGTGCGTGTCGCCAAACTCGTGCCACAGATATCCCTTCCGCAGCGCCTCTTCGTACGCGCGCGCCAGCGCTTTCTCGCCCGCGATCGCCGTCAGCATGAGCAGGTGACTGGATCGCGGCTCGTGCAGCCCGGTGATGAGCCCGGTGACCGCCCGTACGCCGGAGGCCGGGGTGACGACGTGCCGGGTCCAGCCGGAGGAGGCGCTGACCTGGCCCTCCGGGCCCACGGCGGTCTCCAGGGCCCGGACGACGGTCGTGCCCGCGGCGATCACCCGGCCGCCGTTCAGCCGGGTCAGGTTCACCAGGCGGGCGGTGGCGGCGGGCACCTCGTACCGTTCGGCGTAGGGACGCTCGTCCTTCTCGGGCGAGGCCACGCCGGTGTGCAGCGTGACGGGCGCGATCGTCACGCCCCGCGAGACCAGCGCGGTGACCAGCTCGGGGGTGAATGGCCGGGCCGCGCTCGGCATCTCCGCGCTGCCCGGCACGGTGGCGAACACGGTCTGGTAGGCGTCGATGGGCCAGTCGGCCGGCACGTACGAGTAGCGGATCGGCCGGCCGTGCTCGCGCAGGTACGGCAGCACGTCCCGGTCCAGCCGCGCCCGCCACAACCGCGGCGTCTCCCGTTCGATCAGCCGCAGCGTGGCCCGGCCCGGCAGCGGCAGCCACTCGCCCGGCTCGCCGCCCCCGTACGGCTCGGACGCCTTGGCCGTCCTGCGGCGCAGCTCGACCAGCCAGGTGCCGTCCTCGCGGGCGGTCGAGAAGTGCACCGCGAGCCGGTCGAGCCGGACCGCCGCGGGCAACGTCGCCGAGTTGTTGACCACGATCAGGTCGCCGGGGTCGAGCAGTCCGGGCAGGTCGCCGAACCGGTGGTGGACGGGCTCGGCCTCGCCGCGCGAGACCATCAGGCGCACCGCGTCCCTGGCCAGCCCGCGCGCCTCGGGCGGCTCGTGGGCCGACAGGTCGGCGGGCAGCGCGAAGTCCAGCAGCGCCGTCATTGCAGGCTCACCTTTCCGCTCGCCGGCCGGGAGCTGACCAGGTCGCGCAGGGCCGCGGCCACCTTGGCGGGGTCGGCGGCCGACGACGCCTCCTGCTCCCCGACGGCGTCGGCGAGCATGCGGGTGTTCATCTCGCCGGGATCGACCCACCAGACCCGTACGGCGGGCTCCTCGGCGGACAGCACGTTCGACAGCTGCTCCAGGGCGGCCTTGGTCGCGCCGTAGCCGCCCCAGCCCTCGTAGGCGCCCGTGGCGGCGTCGGAGGTGATGTTGACCACGGCCCCGCCCGCCGCGCGCAGGGCCGGCAGCGTGGCCTGGACCAGCGCGAGCGGCGCGGTCACGTTCGTCTCCAGCAGGACCCGGAACGCCTCCAGCGGGTAGCCCGCCAGCGGCGGCAGCGGGGTCGTCCCGAGGTCGCCGGCGTTGTTGACCAGGAGGTCCAGCTCGGGCGCGGCCTGTCCCAGCCGGGCGACGTGCTCGGGGTCGGTCACGTCGCCGGGGATCGCGGTGGCGCCCAGCTCGTCCGCGACCCGGCGCAGCTCGTCCGCGCCGCGGGCGGTGAGCACGAGGTTCCAGCCCGCCTCCGCCAGGGACCTCGCCAGGGCGAGGCCGAGACCGCGGGAGGCGCCGGTGATGAGAGCGGTGTTCGTCATGCCCTCGACGCTAGGATCGGCGCGCCGCGCGGGCATCGGGCGCAGGGCCCGCTTCGCCTGGGCACATCGTCCTAGGACCCCGCTCCCGGAGCGGGACCCTAGAGTGGGTCCGTGAGCTCACCGGACCGAGACGAGATCCTTCAGGCGGTGAGCTCCGCCGTGCTCGCGGTCACCCGCCACCTGTCGGTCCGCGAGGTGCTCCAGGTCATCGTACGGTCGGCGCAGCGCCTCCTCGACGCCCGCTACGCCGCCCTGGGCGTGCCCGACGACGACGGCTCGTTCGCCGAGTTCGTCGCCGAGGGCATGACCGACAAGCAGTGGGAGGCCATCGGCCCGCTGCCCAGGCAGCACGGCATGCTCGGCGCGATGCTCCGCGAGGGCACCCCGGCCCGGCTGCCCGACCTGCGGGAGGACCCGCGGTTCGAGTGGTGGCCGAAGGCCCATCCGGTGATGAAGGACTTCCTCGGCGTGCCGATCCGCGACGCCGAGCAGGTGATCGGCATCATCTTCCTGGCCAACAAGCGCACCCCCGGCGGCTTCACGCAGGAGGACCAGGAGCTGCTGACGCTGTTCGCCGCGCACGCCGCCATCGCGCTCACCAACGCCAGGCTCTACGAGCGCGGGCGCGAGCTGGCCATGCTGGAGGAGCGCAACCGGATGGCCCGCGAGCTGCACGACGCGGTCACCCAGAAGCTGTTCTCGCTCAGGCTGACCGCCCAGGCCGCTGCCACCATGCTGGACAAGGCCCCCGAGCAGGCCAAGGCCGAGCTGGAGCGCGTGCAGCGGCTGGCCGGGGAGGCGTTGTCGGAGCTGCGCGCGGTGATCGTCGAGCTGCGTCCGGCCGAGCTCGACCGCCACGGGCTGGCCGAGACGTTGCGCAAGCACGTGCGCCTGCTCGACCGGCTCCACCCTTCGCCGGTCACGTTCGAGTGCGACGAGCTGCCGCCGCTCGACCCGCCGGTGGAGGTGGCCGTGCTGCGGGTGGCCCAGGAGGCGCTGCACAACGCGCTCAGGCACTCGGGGGCCTCGCGGGTCTCCGTACGCCTGGTCTTCGAGGGCGGGGCGCTGGCGCTGACCGTCCACGACGACGGCGACGGCTTCGAGCAGGGCGAGTCGCGCGGCCTCGGACTGGTGTCGATGCGCGACCGGGCCGAGTCGGTCGGCGGTGTCATGACGGTCTCCTCGGCGCCCGGCCAGGGGACCACCGTACGCGTGGAGGTGGGCGTGTGATCCGGGTGCTGATCGCCGACGATCATCCGGTGGTCCGGCAGGGGCTGCGGACGTTCCTCGACCTCCAGGACGACATCACGGTCGTCGGCGAGGCGGCCGACGGCGCGCAGGCCGTCGAGCTGGCCGGCGAGCTGGCGCCCGACGTGCTGCTGCTCGACCTGAAGATGCCGGTGCTCGACGGGCTCGGCGCGCTGGAGCGCCTGACCGGCTCGGCCACGCGGGTGGTGGTGCTGACGTCGGTGAGCGACCGGTCCGACGTCGGCCCGGCGATGCGGGCGGGGGCCTCGGGCTTCCTCTACAAGGACGTCGATCCGTCCGCGCTGGTCCAGGCTGTGCGCGCGGTGCACAACGGACAGGTGCTGCTCGCGCCGGAGGCGGCCGAGGCGATGTTGTCCGCCCCGGCGGCCGCGTCCGCCGCCGCGCCGGGGCCGGCGCCGCTGACCGAGCGCGAGCGCGAGGTGCTCGCGCTGATCGCGGCCGGGCGGTCCAACAGGGAGATCGCGCGGAGTCTCGCCGTCGCGGAGAAGACGGTCAAGACCCACGTGTCGAACGTGCTGATGAAGCTGGGCGTCCAGGACCGGACCCAGGCCGCGCTGTACGCCGTACGACACGGCCTGGCCTGATCAGCCGGTCAGGTGTCCTTCTTCTTGTTCGACTCCTCGTGGCTGGCCGGCGGGTTGAACTCCTTGACGGGAGGCGGCGGCGTCCAGCGCTTCGTGGGCTTGCGCGGCGGCACCACGATCTTGGTCTTGGCGGTCCTGAGCCAGTAGTAGCCCTTGATGCCGAGGCGCTTGAGCTCTTCCTTGTCGATGTTCTCCATGCCCTGGTCGACGTCGTACGCGATGACGCCGAGCTTGGCGACGGCCACGCCCTTGGTGCCCTTCTTCATGGTGACCTGGAAGTTCAGCCAGTCCGTCTTGCCCTTCTGCAGGACGAACTTGCCCCAGCACCAGAACCAGCGGTCCTCCCAGGTGCACTTCGTGCCCTTCGGCGCCCCCCAGCGCAGCGTCGGCACGACGCCCTTGGGTACCTGTCCGCCGATCCAGTAATAGTCGGCGTAGTACGGCCCCAGGTTCTTCGCTTTGAGGTAGTACGTGATCTTTCCACCACGTTTGGTGCGATTGTTGTACTTCAAGGAGATTTTGAAGTTCGAGAACGGCTTGGCCGCGACGGCGTGCGTCGTCGCAGTCGCAGCCGTAGTCGTGGTCACAGTGGTGGTCACAGTGGTGTTCGTCGCGGCCTCTGCCTGGGCCGGAGCCACCAAGGGCGCGGCGGCCAGGCCGCTGACTAAGAACAGGCTGAAGCTTTTGCGCATGTGACGGCTTCCCCCTACGGTGCTGGAAATCCTCGATCTTCTCCGTGATTATTGCGTAGGGCAAATTTTTCGCAAAGAGCGATGATCTTTCGTGACTTGGGATGGCTTGCGGGCGTTCGCATGGCTCATCACGCTTGCGATCGGGGGACTTAGCGCAAGGGGAGGACCAGGTGCCGGAGACGCACCCGTTACAGCCCGGCGATCCGCGATCGCTCGGCGTCTACCGGCTGGTGGAGCGCCTCGGGAAGGGGGCCCAGGGGGTCGTCTTCAAGGCGGAGGGGCCCGACGGGCGGCTCGTCGCGATCAAGCTGCTGAACACGCTGCTCGACCAGCCAGGACTCGACGGCGAACGTTTCCTGCGCGAGGTCGCCGCCGCGCGCCGGGTCGCCCAGTTCTGCACCGCGCGGGTGCTGGGGGCCAACATGGACGGCGAGCAGCCGTACATCGTGAGCGAGCTGGTCGACGGGGTCTCGCTCCAGGTCGTGGTGCAGCGGGAGGGGCCGCGCCAGGGCGGGGCGCTGTACCGGCTGGCCGTGGGCACCGTGACCGCGCTGGCCGCCATCCACCGGGCCGGGATCGTCCACAGGGACTTCAAGCCGAGCAACGTGCTGCTCGGGCCCGACGGGCCGCGCGTGATCGACTTCGGCATCGCCAGGGCGCTGGACTCGGCGATGACGATCAGCAGCGGGGTGGTGGGGACGCCGGCGTACATGTCGCCGGAGCAGATCTCGGGCGAGCG
The DNA here is from genome assembly GCF_053596455.1 of Nonomuraea sp. NPDC001699. NCBI lineage: Bacteria > Bacillati > Actinomycetota > Actinomycetes > Streptosporangiales > Streptosporangiaceae > Nonomuraea > Nonomuraea sp. NPDC001699. The sequence goes on from NZ_JBSFGF010000004.1 coordinate 148,137, forward strand.
CGTGGAGCCCGCCGCCGACCTGTTCAGCTGGGCTCTCACCATGCTGTACGCCGCCACCGGGCGGCCCGCGTTCGGGCAGGACAGCCTGCCTGCGGTCATCTACCGGGTGATGAACGAGGAGCCGGACCTGTCGGTGCTGCCCGACGAGCTGCGGCCCCTGGTGCGGGCGTGCCTGCGCAAGCGGGCCGAGGACCGGCCGACGGCGGCGGACGCGCTGTTCGCCCTGCTGGAGAACCAGGGGGCGGCCGATCTGGACGACGAGGTCGCCCTCACCACCGGCTCCCAACTCGCCGCCGACCACCCCCACCCCACCCCCGCCCTCCCAACACCCCCGGGCTCCACGCCTCCAGGCCCAACGCCTCCGGGGCCTGGGCTTCCGGGGTCCGCGCTTTCGGGGGCTGCGCCTCCTGTGCACGCGCCCGGCGGCCCCGGAGGTGGGCCGTCGCAGGTTGCGCCGGCGGCGACCGGGTGGGCCAATCCGTCGGGGGCGTCCTACTCGCCGCCGCCTCCGGTGGCCCCTGCCGGGCGCCCGCCGGTCCAGGGCCCGCCCGCGCCCGGCGGGCCGGTGGCGGGCTCGCCTGCGCCCGGTAGGCCGATGGCGGGGCCGCCCGAGGCAGGGGGGTGGGTGCCCGGACCGGGGGGTGCCGGGGGGCGGTTCGAGGGGCCGGAGCGGGAGGGGGACACGCGGTACGTACGGCAGACGCCCCCCGCGCCCTACGGCCCGCCCCGGCAGCTTCCGCCGCCCTACCCCATGGGCCCGCGCCCGCAGCCGCCCGGGAGCGGCAACGACGCGTTCTTCAGGCACACCCCCGCCGTGGTGCCGCCCGACGAGGCCAAGGCCAGGCGCAGGCGCGCGATCATGGTGTCCAGCGCGCTCGTCGTGGCGCTCGCGCTGGCCGGCGGCGTGCTGTTCCTGGGCCCGAGGATGTTCACCCCGAAAACCCCGCCGAGCCCCGACGCGGCCGGAGCCATCACGATCGCCCCGAGCCCCGGCCTGCCCACCGTCCTGCCCACGACCCGGTCCGCGAGCCCGCCCGTGACCCAGTCCGCGAGCCCGCCCGCGACCCAGTCCGCGAGCCCGTCCACACCGGCCCCGAGCCCCGCACTCACGCCCACCCCCACGCCCACCCCCGCACAGGCGATCCCGCTCGCCGCCCTCGGCAAGCAGGACGGCAAGTCGCTCAAGGGCCACACCAAGGGCGTCCAGACGATCTCGGCCCTGCCCATGGGCGACGGCCGGACCTGGCTGGTCTCCGGCGGCCAGGACGGCCGCGTCCGCCTGTGGGACCTCGGCAAGCACAAGCCGCTGGCCACCATGAAGGGCCACAGCGAGGAGGTGTACGCCGTGGCCGCCGTCATGGTCGGCAAGACCCCCATGGCGGTGTCCGGCGGCTACGACGGCAGCGTGCGCCTGTGGAACCTCAAGACCCACAAGGGCAAGGTGCTCGGCTGGCACGGCGACGCCGTCTACTCGGTCGCGCTGACGAGGACGGGCCGCAAGTGGATCGCCGTGACCGGGGACGCCAAGGGCTGGCTGCGGTTCTGGGACGTGAAGAAGCGCAAGGCGACCGGCAGGATCGTCAAGGCCCACAGCAGGTCGGTGAACTGGCTCAACGCCACCCGCATCGGTGACCGCGAGATCGTCGTCTCGGCCGGCGAGGATTCCACCGTCCGGATGTGGGACGTGGCCCGGCACAAGGCGTACGGAAAGCCGTACAAGGGGCACACGAAGGGCGTGTACGCGATCGCGGTCGGCAGGATCGGCGACCGGACTGTGATCGCGTCCGGCGGGAAGGACCGGAAGATCCGGATCTGGGACCCGAAGACCGGCAAGACGATCGGCTCACCCCTGTCGGGTCACAAGAAGATCGTCTACTCCTTGTCCTTCGGTCCCCTGGGCGGGCGCACGGTCCTGGTGTCCGGCTCGACCGACGGGACCATCCGCCTCTGGGACCCCGACACCCACAAGCCGCTGGGCAAACCGGTCAAGGCCCACAAGCACGGCGTGTACGCGGTCGGGATCGTCCCCACGGGCGGTGACCCGGTCGTCGTGTCGGCCGGCAAGGACAAGGTCATCCGGGTCTGGAGGCCGAAGGAGGAGACCGGGTCCTGAGCCGCCTACGAGTTGCGTACCGGCTCGAAGATGGCGTGGTGGGCGGCCACGAGCGCGCGGCGGACGGCCCGGTCGAGGTCGCGCAGGGCCGCCGCCCCGGCCGCGACCTGGGACGAGGTGAGCCCGCGGTCGCCGGCCAGGACGAGCACGGCGGCCAGCCGGGTGGCCAGCGTGGAGACGCGGTGGGCGCGGGCGGGATAGCCGGGGGCCAGTTCGCCGCCGCTCTCGGGCCGGTCGGGACGGGCCTGGACGGGCCCGCCGACGCCGGTCAGCGCCTCGGTGGCGGCGCGCATGGCGGACGACAGCTCGTGCTCGGCCTCGGCCAGCGACGGCAGGTCCTGGCGTACCGGCCCGGCGTCGTGCACCTCCAGCCGCGTCCCCACGTAGGAGGACCCGCGCCGGTCGGGGACGGGCACCAGCCCGAGCCGCCGGTCGCGCAGCACGGCGACCGCGGCCTGCCCGGCGTCGAGCGCGGAGGAGTTGAACGTCGGGGGACCCGACAACCCCAGCGGGTCGCCGGGCGCGGGAAGGGCGAGCCGGAATTCGTGCAGTCCGTCGGACCGCAGGTTTGCGAGGTATTTACGCAGCGGGACGTCACCGGCCACGACGGGCCCCGCGACGGCTTCCACGTGGTCAGCTGCCTCGTCGAGGCCGACATGACCGGAGAGCCACGCGTTGCCCCAGGCGACCAGTGAGGGACAGACAGGTGATTCAGGGCGCACCGATCCACGATAAGCGCTCGCCCTGCAATAGGTTTGTCCCGAGGGAGACTCCAAAGAAGGGAACGGGGATGGGTGGTCAGGTGCTGCGGCTCCAGGACGTCGCCGTCAGGCGTGACGGAGCGGCCCTGCTGCGCGGCATCGACTGGACGGTCAACGAGGACGAGCGCTGGGTCGTCATCGGTCCCAACGGCGCGGGCAAGACCACGTTGTTGCAGGTCGCCGCGACGTTGCTCTATCCGACCGAGGGCGTGGTCGAGGTGCTGGGCGAGCGGCTGGGGCAGACCGACGTGTTCGACCTGCGGCCGCGCATCGGGCTGGCGAGCGCCGCGCTGGCCGAGCGCATCCCGCCGGAGGAGAAGGTCATCGACCTCGTCCTGACCGCCTCGTACGCCATCATGGGCCGCTGGACGGAGGAGTACGACTCCAACGACGTGACCAGGGCCGTCGAGCTGATCGACATGATGGGCGCGGCCCACCTGATCCGGCGGCGGTTCGGCACCCTGTCGGAGGGGGAGCGCAAGCGGGTGCAGATCGCCCGCGCGCTCATGCCCGACCCCGAGATGCTGCTGCTCGACGAGCCGGCCGCCGGCCTCGACCTGGGCGGCCGTGAGGACCTGGTGCGCCGCCTGTCGGCGCTGGCGGGCGACTACCGCTCGCCGACGCTGGTGCTGGTGACGCATCACGTCGAGGAGGTGCCCAGCGGGTTCACGCACGGGCTGCTGCTCCGCCACGGGTCCGTCGTGGCGCAGGGGCCGCTCGAACACGTGATGACGGCCGACCACCTGTCCCAGACGTTCGGGGTGCCGCTGACGCTCGACCGGAGTGCCGAGGGCCGCTGGTACGCCAGGGCACACTGACCTCGCTGTATCGCCATTTATGCGGATATCGGTCGCCTAAAGGTGAAACGAAATATCATGCACCGAGTCGGTCCCCTCGACTTCGGAGCTTCGCCATGTCGACCGAGCAGCTCATCGTCGCCCTCGTCGTCGTCGCGGCGATGGGCTTCGTCGTGGCCCGCAGCATCCGGATCATCCCGCAGGCCACGGCGGCCGTCATCGAACGGCTGGGCCGCTACCACCGCACGCTGACCCCCGGGCTCAACGTGGTCATCCCGTTCGTCGACCGCATCAAGGAGCTGATCGACCTGCGGGAGCAGGTGGTCTCGTTCCCGCCGCAGCCGGTGATCACGTCCGACAACCTGGTCGTGTCGATCGACACGGTCATCTACTTCCAGGTCACCAACCCGAAGGCGGCCACGTACGAGATCGCCAGCTTCCTGATCGGCGTCGAGCAGCTCACGGTCACCACCCTGCGCAACGTGGTCGGCGGCATGGACCTGGAACGCACGCTGACGTCCCGCGAGGAGATCAACACCGAGCTGCGCGGCAGCCTCGACGAGGCCACCGGCAAGTGGGGCATCCGGGTCAACCGGGTCGAGCTGAAGGCCATCGACCCGCCCACCTCCATCCAGGACTCGATGGAGAAGCAGATGCGCGCCGACCGGGACAAGCGCGCCGCCGTGCTGGCCGCCGAGGGGCAGCGCCAGGCGGCGATCCTGGCCGCCGAGGGCGACAAGCAGGCGGCCGTGCTGCGTGCCAGGGGCGAGGCGGAGGCCGCCGTGCTGCGGGCGCAGGCCGACGCCGAGGCCCAGGCCATGCGGGCCAAGGGCCAGGCGGACGCGATCGGCATGGTGTTCAAGGCCATCCACGACGGGAACCCCGACCAGCGGCTCCTGGCCTACCAGTACCTCCAGACCCTGCCCGAGATCGCCAAGGGCGACGCCAACAAGCTCTGGATCGTGCCCTCGGAGATGGGCAAGGTGCTGGAGGGGCTGGGCGGGCTGTTCAGCCCGCCCGCCGCGAAGGACCGCGACGGCTGATTCTCAAACACATGTACGGATAAATACCGGACTAAGTGGGTATAAATCCGTACATGAAGGGTGATCGGGTGGAGATCGTCATCGACGCGGGCGGCTCCCCGCGAACCTACGAAGTCACGGCCACCCGCGCGGGCCGGCGCGTCGAGGTGGCCAACCGGCGCGGACTGGTGGAGGTGAGTGAGGTCACCCGCAGCGGCACGCCCGTGCGGACGGCCCGCTTCATGTCCAGCCGGATCCTCGCCCTCGTGGAGCACCCGGCCGACGAAGCCGCCGGGGACGACTAACGGAAGTCCGCCACGTGGTCCTCGGCCCACTGGCGGAACGTCAGCGGGGGCCGGCCGAGCAGCCGCTGGACCGTGTCGGTCACCCGCTCGGGGTTGTGCACGGCCGCCCCCCAGCCCTTCAGCGCGCCCTCCACGAAGCCCGGGTCGCCCCAGGCGGCCAACAGGTGCTCGCGGGCCTCGTCGAGCGGCTGCTCCTCCCAGCGCACCTCGTGCCCGGCCACCTCGCCGATGATCCGCACCTGCTCGGCCTGGGTGAGCTGCTCGGGGCCGGAGAGCACGTACTTGCCGCCCGTGTGCCCGGCGGAGGTGAGCACGTGCGCGGCCACCGCGGCGATGTCCTTCTCGTGGATCAGCGCCCTGACCGCCTGCCCGAACGGCCAGCGCACGACCCCCTGCCTGATCTGGCCGGCCCAGCCCAGCGTGTTGGCCGCGAAGCCGCCGGGGCGCAGGAACGTCCAGGACAGCGTGGAATGCCGGATCAGCCGCTCGACGCTCTGGTGGAACAGCGTCGGCTCCTCGCCGTCGGCCAGGTCCTCGACGTCGGCGGACAGGTAGACGACGCGGCGGGCGTGCCTGGCGATCGCCGTCACCGCACCGGCGGTCGCCGCCTCGGAGTAGCCGGGCCACAGCAGGAAGACGGTCTCGATGTCCCGCAGCGCCGGTTCAAGTGACTCGGGCACGGTCAGGTCGCCGCGCACCGCCTCCACACCCGCGGGCAGCCGTGCCCTGTCGGGGTTCCTGACCAGCGCGCGCACCTCAAGGCCCGCCTCCGCGAGCTGGGAGACCACATGACTGCCCACGTTGCCGGTCGCGCCGGTCACCAGAATTTTGCTCATGGGCCCGACGGTAAGACCTCAAGTCGACTTCAGGTCAACCCCGGCCTTACCTGGATCGTGCCGTCGCGGCGGATGCGGGTCTCGAACATGGGCGCGGGGGCGGTCGCGGGACCGTGCTTCACCGAGCCGTCGGTCAGCCGGAACGTGCTGCTGTGCCACGGGCAGACCACGCACGCCTCGCCGTCCTCCATGACCAGCCGGCCCTGGTGCAGCGGGCCAGCGAGGTGCGGGCAGCGGTCGGCCAGCACGGTGACGCCGTCGCCCTGGCGCAGCACGAAGAGCTGGATGTAGCCGAGCCTGCGGGCGACCGGCCGGCCGTCCGGCAGGTCCTTGAGCGGGCACAGGTCGTGCCAGCCCAGCGGGACGAGATGGGTGATCTGCGGGGCGTGGTTGGCCCCGGCGGCCTGGCGGTAGGCCATGTGGCCGCCGAGGTAGCCGCCCAGCCCGCCCAGCCCGAGCCCCGCGTACGACAGCACCCGCCCGGCCCGCTCGGCGCCGCGCAGCCGGGCCACCAGCGAGGCCGACATCAGGCCCAGGGCGGCCATGTTCGCGGCCATGTGGACGAACCCGACGCGCTGTTGCTCGCGGTGGAGCGAGGACCAGTCGGTCAGCCCGGCCGCCGCGGTGGGCAGCGCGTTGGCGATGCCCGTGGCCAGGAGCAGCTGGCTCGCCCGGGGATCGGCGTGGGCCAGGTCGAGCACGGCGGCCGACAGCCAGCAGCCGAGCGTGACCGTGGCCAGCGGCGGGTGCAGCGGTTTGCCCGTGGGCACGCCGTGCAGCAGGTCGCGCAGGGCGCCCTGACGCAGGCGCTCGCGTACGACCTTGGCCAGCCCTCGGATCGGTTTGTCCATGGCCTTCGACTTCTCAAGTCGATCGGCGAGGTCAACCGGACCGACGAAACCCCGCAATTGCCGACGTCTCGCTCGCACTGTCTCTTTCACGACAAGTCCCCTACCCCGGCCTTGACGGGATCACTCGGAGAGGTGTCCCCTGGCCACGGAGAGTTCTACCAGCTCCAGCGCGTACGCGCCGAGGGAGGCCGACCCCTCCTGGATGATCCGCACCTTCTCCCTGACCTCGCCGGCCGTCACCTTGAACAGCGGCCAGGTGCCGCCCTCGGTGTGGTGGTTGGCCAGGATCGGCGCGAACCGGTCGAGCGCCTTGGCGAACCTGGCCTCCGGCGTCACCCTGGCCTCGAACTCGTCCCAGAGCTCCCGCAGCCGGGCGCCCTGCTCGCCGGGGAGCAGGCCGAAGATGCGGTCGGCCGCGGCGGTCTCGGCGGCGGCCTGCGCGGCGACGGCCACGTGGTCGTAGACGAAGGTGTCGCCGGCGTCGATCTCGACCAGGTCGTGCACGAGTAACATGGCCACCACCCGCTGGAGGTCCGTTCCCGGCGGGGCGTGCTCGCCGAGGACCATCGCCAGCGTGCCCACGTACCAGGAGTGCTCGGCGGTGTTCTCCCGGCGCGAACCGTCGATCAGATGGTTGCGGCGGATGACCCGCTTCAACTTGTCGATCTCGACGGCGAAGGCGATCTGGGCGTTCAGGCGGTCCTCTTCTGGCGCGATAGTCACGCGCGACACCCTAATGTGCGGTGATCACCCCGGTTGGTGAAATCCTGACCGGAACTCCGTTGAACACTGCGTTACCACTTGGGATATCCAGGGCTGATTCGTCCGTCAGCACGTTCACGTTGACCCCGGCGTGTTGCGCCGCCACCTGCTGCGTGCTGCCCGCGTGCCCCCAGCCGTGCGGCAGGCTGACGACGCCCGGCATGATCGTGTCGGTGGGCTCCAGCGTCACCGTGAGGCTGCCCGCGGCCGAGGTGACCACGGCCCTGCCGTCCAGGCCGAGCCTGGCCACGTCGGCGGGGTTGATCTGGAGCGTGCAGGTGTTCGACCCGCCGACCAGCGGGCCCACGTTGTGCAGCCAGCTGTTGTTGGACCGCAGGTGCCGCCGCCCGATCAGGACGATCTCCGGCGGCTCGTCCGCCAGCCTGCCGCGCAGGCGCTCGACGTCCTCGACGAGCTGTGGGGGAGCCAGCTCGATCAGGCCGGAGGCGGTCTTCAGCACCTCGGACAGCCGGGGCTCCAGCGCGCCGAGGTCCAGGCCGTGCGGGTGGTCGAGCAGCTTGCGCAGCGACAGGTCGCCCTGGCCGGACCACTCGCCGTACGGGCCGAGCCTGAGCATGAGGTCCAGCCTGCGCTCGCCGCCCGTCTCGCCGTCCAGCCCGGCCCGCAGCTCGGCCGCGTCCCGGCCTTCTACGCCGGAGCCGGGGGTCTGCGCGGCCTTGCGCAGCGTCTCGCCGATCAGGAACTCGTCCAGGTCCTCCGCACGCCCTTCCATGCCGGACGCGATCATGGCGAGCCTGGCCAGGATCTCGGCCTCGCCGGGCCGTCCGTCCAGTGGCAGCGCGGGGCGCGAGTAGCGGGCGTAGTTGCGTACGGCGAACCCGAGCAGCGCGAAGTCGTAGTGCCCCGACTGCAGGACGCGCGGCGGCGGCAGGACGACGTGCGCGTGCCGGGTGGTCTCGTTCAGGTACGGATCGACGCTCACCATGAAGTCGAGCCCGCCGAAGGCCGCGTCCAGCCGGTCGCCGTGCGGCGCGGACAGCACGGGATTGCCCGCGACCGTGACCAGCATCCTGACCTGGCCCTCGCCCGGCGTCTCGATCTCGTCGGCCAGCGTGGCCACGGGCAGCTCGCCGTTGGCCTCGGGCAGCTCCCTGACCCGGCTGCGCCACCGGCCCACCGTGTACGGCCGCCGCCGCGCCCCGAATTCGGTCGCCGGCTTGGGGAACATGGCCCCGCCCGGCCGGTCGAGGTTGCCGGTGAGCACGTTGAGCACGTCCACGAGCCATTGGGCCAGCGTGCCGAACTCGGTCGTGCACGTGCCGATCCTGGCGTACACGGCGGCCGTCCGCGCGCCGGCCAGCTCCCTGGCCAGCCGGACGATCGTCGTGGCCGGCACGCCGGTGCGCCGGGCGACCGCCTCGGGCGGGAAGTGCTTGGCCGCCTCGCGCACCTCCGCCAGCCCGTTGACCTCCTGCCACGGCCTGGCCAGCTCCTCGGCGAACAGCGTGTGGACGATCCCGAACAGCAGGTACGCATCGGTTCCCGGCCGGACGAACACGTGCTCGTCGGCCAGCGCGGCCGTCCTGGTCCGGCGCGGGTCCACCACGACGACCCGGCCGCCGCGCCGGCGCAGGGCCTTCAGCCGGCCGGGGAAGTCGGGGGCGGTGCACAGCGAGCCGTTCGACTCCAGCGGGTTGGCGCCCAGCATGAGCAGGTAGTCGGTCCTGTCCAGGTCGGGGACCGGCACGGCCAGCGGATGGCCGAACATCAGGCCGCTGGCGACGTGCTTGGGCATCTGGTCGGCGGTGGCGGCGGTGTAGACGTTCCGGGTGCCGAGCGCCTTGATCAGCGGCCCGGCGTAGAGGGCGCCGGCCATGGTGTGGGCGTTGGGGTTGCCCAGGTAGATCGCGACCGCCTGACGCCCGTACCGCTCGGTGACCCGGCCGAGGCCCCGCTCGACGGCCGCGAACGCCTCCTCCCAGCTCGCCTCGCGCCACTGGTCGCCCTCGCGGATCAGCGGGCTGCGCAGGCGGTCGGGGTCCTCGTCCAGACGGCCCAGGCTCGCGCCCTTGGGGCAGATGAACCCCTTGCTGAAGGGATCGTCCCGGTCGCCGCGGACATCGGTGACGTGGCCGCCGTCGTCGAGGGTGAGCGTCAGGCCGCAGACGGCCTCGCAGAGCGGGCAGGTCCGGTGGACGGTCGACGCCATCACGACTCCTGAGTTCGCCGGGTGAACTCATCTTGGACCGTCTCGTCCGCATGGGGAAGCCCCGGGAGCCCCCGCGGTCCCCGGGGCGTGGTTCAGGAAGATGCCCGGTATTCCTGGATCACCGGCTGACTTGCGGCAACGCCAGTGGCGTGCGCAGATCGGGCGGCTCCTTGAGGTCGGACCTGAGCGGCGTCCAGGAGCGGCGGCCGTACAGGCGTTCCAGCCCGGGAGCGGTCACGCCGGGCAGCTCGTCCCGCCGGACGATCTCCACGACCAGCAGCTGGGCCCGGTCGCGGTGCCTGTGGACGGTGGCGCTCCTGGCCCAGCAGGCCGCCGCGATCTCCTCGGCGTACGCCTCGAACTCCTCGGCCGAGATGCCCGCCCGGGTCATGACCAGCGCCTTCTCGCCCCTGGCCGACGGCGTGATCCAGAGCACCAGCGGGATCCGGCCCGCTCGGGTGTGCATGGTGGTCTCCAGGCAGACCCGCTGCAGGCGGTGCCGGGAGACCACGCACCAGAAGTGGGCGACGGCCCAGTTGCGGCCCGTCCTGGTGGCGGCGGGCACCGAGACGGCGCTGCTGAGCAGGACGAACGGCACCCAATGCCCGTCCCGGGTGGCCCCCAGCAGGGCCAGGACGAACAGCCCCACCACGCCCAGCACCATGACCTCGCTGCGGACGCGCCAAAGCCGTACCAGCAGGCCGCCGCCGCCCGCGCCCGGGAGGTCCTCGTTGGCCGGGTAGATCTGGTTGCGCGGGTTCCTCGACACCTCAGGACACCTCCTCGGGCACCAGCGACGTCACCGTGAGCTGGTCGAAGCGTGGGTCGCGGTAGGTGCGGGCGCCGAAGCCCGTCCTGGTGACGGTCCAGCCCCGGTAGATGGCGAACTCGTCCGGCTCCATGCAGATCTCGCGGTCGGCATACGCGATGCATTCCCGGATCCGGGACTTGATTCGGCCGATCCCCTTGGTACCTTGTGAGTACATAGAAGACCCCTTTCGCGGCATTTCCAGAGGTGGCTTCTTCGCCGGGTCGCAGGTCGGGTCCCGTCCCGCCGCAGGGTGGCAGCCCATATGCGGTGAACGCGGATCCGGTCTCGGCCCGGCATTCTTTTTTCGTGCTCAGACGAGCGACAGTCGCGACGTTCTCTCAGACGATGGGACGGTCCTTCCGGCAAGCGGCCTCCCTGGGGCGGACATTCGTATCCGGGACGGCTCCGTTGCCGGTGAGGCGGCGCTCGCGCGGGCGCCCGATCGTGAGCGGAGAGCCCGACGTGCGAGGCCGTTTCGTCATTCCGGCCTCCCCTCGTCGGTCGAGAACCCTCCTGGCTCGATCGTCCTCCGGGTTCCGGGATGCTGCAATACATCGAGCAAGGGAAGATTTAAGTTTCTTCGCAGATTGCTGTTCCAGTTGCGCTGCAACTTGCACGGATTCTGTCATGGGTTGCAAGGGGCGCAGCGCCGACCGAAATCCTCGTCCCACCTCTATACCTACGTGAAGCCTTGCCTTGCTCCTACGCTCTCTCCGTGAAAGCCTTCGAGCAACCCCGCGCGGCAGAGTTCGTGCAAGTTGCAGTGTAAGATCGGGTGAACGGCCCACAAACCGGGTTGCCAAACGATCCGTTCCCGCCACGCCTTCATTCCCGACAAGGAGAGTGGACGGTGCCATCGCAGCAGGGCAGTCCGACAGTGCGCAGGCTCCGCCTAGGCCAGGAGTTGCGCCTTCTTCGCGAACGACGGAAGTTCACCGGGGCCCGCGCGGCGAGAGAGCTCGGCTGGTCGGCGAGCAAGGTCAGCCGCATCGAAGCCGCGAAGACCATGCCCAGCGCGGCCGACATCAAGGCGCTCGGCGAGCTCTACAGCCTCGACACCGCCAGACTTGACGAACTCTTCGGCCTGCTGCGAGATGCGGAGCAGCGTGGGTGGTGGGAAGATTATGAAGACTCCCTGCCCGAGGAGTACATCAGGCTTCTCGGGCTGGAGGCGGAGGCGACGGTTCAGCGCAACTGGGAACCCCAGTTGGTGTCCGGTCTCCTCCAGACCGAGGACTACGCGCGAGAGGTCATCCTCTCCGCGAGCGGAATCGTCCGGATCACGCACAGCGGCGTGCGCAGCCGCGTCGAGGCCCGCCTCGACCGGCAGCAACGGGTCCTGCACCGGCCCGATCCCTGCCGCCTCAACGTGGTGCTCGACGAAGCGGTGCTGATGCGGCGCTTCGGGGAGCCCTCGGTCATGCGGGAGCAGATGGAGCACCTCATCGAGGTCTCCACGTTGCCGCACGTCAACGTCCGGGTGTTGCCGCTGGATTCGCTCCATCCGGTCAATACCGGGGCGTTCATTCACCTGAAATTCACCGGCTTCGACGACGTCGTCTATCTGGAGCACTTGTACACTGCGCACTTCGTGGACGATCTCGAACGAGTCGCCGGATATGAGAACGCTTTTGACCACATGTGGGCAGAGGCGCTCGACGAGGACGAATCCCGCGTGCTCATCCAACGCAAAGCCATGATGTGGCGACGCTAGAGCACGCGGTCCCAGGAGGCGGGCAATGGGGCCCGTCTATAGCCTTTGGGGAGAAAATGCATACCAGCACGATCCAGAACTGGCGGAAGAGCACCTTCTGCAACGGCGCGACCTCTTGTGTCGAGGTCGCCCCCCTGGGAGACGGCAACGTCGCCCTGCGGGACAGCAAGGTGGACGACGGGCCCGTGCTCGTCTTCACGCCGTCCGAGTGGGCCGCCTTCACGGCCGGCGTCCGCGACGGGGAGTTCGACCTGCAGACCTTGGCCGCAGCCGGGTGATCAGGCGGCCCTGACGAGTTGACGACACAACCTTCAGGGCCGCCCATGACGAGGCCCGGCCGGAGCCCACCGGCCTGGTTCACCTCGGAGTATCCACCGGAGCCGGTCCGCAGCCGCCGCCGCAGCGTTCAGCGCGGCAGGCCGAGCGCGGCGGACGACCAGCTTGAGGAAGAACGGGCCCGCGTCCCGTGAGGGGATCGTCGCCGGAGAGTGCGTCAGCGGCGGGCGCGGACGAGGAAGAGGCTGCTCAGGCCCGCCAGTACGGCCAGGCCGGCCATCGCGACGGCGGCCATGAGGGAGGCCGAGACGGTGCCGTGGCCCTGGCTCAGTGAGATGAACAGCGTGCCCACGGTCGAGACGCCGATGACCTGGCCGAGCTGCATCACGGTGAGCAGCGCGCCGCTCGCGTCCGCCGCGTAGGCGCCGTCCACCTGCTCGGTCGCCATGTTGGTCACCGCCACCTGCACGCCGAGCCCGGCGCCGATGAGGGCGCTCATGATCGCGTAGACGACGCCGCCGTCGGCGGCGAGGCCGAGACCGAGATAGGCCGGCGCGGCCACCACGTAACCGACCGGGACGAGCGGGCGCTGCAACCCGGCGGGCAGGCGCGGCCACAGCAGGCCGACGATGCCGAAGGCGAGCGCGCACGGCACCATCATCATCCCCGAGCCGAGCGGGGAGAAGTGCAGGTCGCCCTGGAGGTGCAGGGCCGAGGTGAACAGGAACGCGCCCCAGGTCGCCGGGCCGAACAGCAGGATCGCCAGGCCGGGACGCATGCCCGGCGCCGCCAGCACCTTGGCGTCCACCAGCGGACGCCCGCCACGACCGGTCACCCAGCGCTCAACGCGGACGAACGCCACGAACATCACGACACTGAGCCCCATCGAGACCCAGCCCCAGACCGGCCAGCCGAGGTCACGCCCGAGCACCAGCGGCACCACGAACAGCAGCACGGCCGCCGACAGCGTCACCAGGCCCCACGGGTCGAGCCCGGTCCTGCCGCCGCCCTCGTCGGCGGGCAACGCGCGGAACCCGATGCCGAGCAGTACGGCCGCCACCGGCACGAGCACCAGGAACACCACCCGCCACCCGGCGCCGAAACCGAGCAGAATGCCGCCGAGCGCCTGGCCGACGACGATGCCGCCGCTGATCACCAGCGACCACAGGCCGATCGCCCGGCCCCGGGCCGCGCCCTGGTAGTTGCGCTGGATCAGGGTCAGCACCTGCGGCATCATCATGGCGGCGCCGGCGCCCTGGGCGAGGCGGAAGCCGATCAGCCAGCCCGTCGAGGGCGCGAGGCCGGCGCCGAGCGTGGTGACGGTGAACAGGGCCAGCCCGCCGAGGAAGGCATTGCGGTAACCGAAGAGGTCGCCGATCCGGGCGCCGGTGATCAAGAGGACGGCATAGACAATGGTGTAACCGGCGACGATCATCTGCAGCCCCGCGCCGGAGGAGTGCAGGTCCGCCTCGATGGTCGGGGTGGCCACATTGACGATGTTGACGTTGAGGATGGCCAGGAACTGCCCGACGAGGATCACTGCGAGGAGCAGACCGCTGGCCTTGGCCCTGTCCGGTGGGGTTGCCTGGACAGGAGAGGAAACAGTGGCGGATTCGGTCATGTGTTTCATTATTGTGCGTACCTGGTACCAGTAACGAGTGTCCCTTTATACTGGTATTGGCGGCACCTGGATAAGTGTGCGGCGATGCCCCCATAGTGGAGGTGTGACCGTGACCGAGGCAAGACGTACGGATCTGGCGGCGTTCCTCCGCACCCGCCGGGCACGCATCACCCCCGAGATGGTGGACCTCGCGCCGGGCCCCCGCAGGCGTACGCCGGGGCTGCGCCGCGAGGAGGTCGCCCAGCTCGCCGGGGTGGGCGTCACCTGGTACACGTGGCTGGAGCAGGGCCGGCCGATCAACGTCAGCGGCCAGGTGCTCGACGCCGTCGCCCGTACGCTCATGCTGGACAACGCCGAGCGCCAGCACCTCTACCGGCTCACCGGCCAGGCCGAGGCGCCCGCCGTCGTCGACGCCGGCCGCATACCGGCCGAGATGCAGGGCATCCTCGACCAGCTCGGCGACATGCCCGCGTCCGTCACCAACAGCCGTTCGGACGTGCTGGCCTGGAACGCCTCCTACGCCGCCCTGTTCCCGCACGTCGTCGAGGCCCCGGACGGCGAGCGGAACTCGCTCTGGCAGACCTTCGTCAACACCGCGGTCCCGACCAGGCTCGTCAACCGTGAGTCGGAGCTGCCGCGCGCGGTCGCGGTCTTCAGGGGCGCCTACAGCCGGCACTCCGACGACCCCTGCTGGCAGGACTTCGTCCGGCGGCTGAGCGCCGAGAGCGCCGAGTTCGCCCGCATGTGGGCCAGGCAGGACGTGGCCGAGCCCGGCCCCCGGGTGAAGCACTTCGAGCACGAGGTCGTCGGCGCCCTCCGCTTCAGCACGACCAGCCTGAACGCCTCCTCCGCGCCCGAGATGCGACTGATCGTCTACAGCCCCCAGGACGACGCCACCAGGTCCGCTTTGGCATGGTTGGTGGGAAGTGGTGATACCAAGTCCTAATCTGCCGCCCATAGAATGCTCGATCCGGAAAAGTCTGGATCGAGTGGAAATGGCGGTAGATGAGACTCCCCCGTGTCCTGCCGGTGCTGGTCGTCGCCGCCTCCCTCGCGGCATGTTCGTCGGCACCCGAGAATGAGCCGCAGAGCAAGCAGGTCGACCAGCAGGCGGCCGAGTCGCCGAGCCGGAAGCCGAAGCCCGTACGAAAGCCCTTCACCATCTCCTTCGGCGGCGACGTGCACTTCGAGGGCGTCCTGCGCGGCAGGCTCGCCAACCCGGGCACCGCCCTCGGACCCATCGCGAACGTCCTGCGCAAGTCCGACCTGTCGATGGTCAACCTGGAGACCGCCATCACCACGGCCGGGACGCCCGCGCCGGGCAAGCAGTTCACCTTCCGTGCGCCGGCGACCGCGTTCGCCGCGCTCAAGGCGGCCGGGGTGGACGTCGCCTCCATGGCCAACAACCACGGCATGGACTACATGGAGAGCGGCCTGACCGACTCCCTGGCGGCCATCAAGCGCAGCAAGTTCCCGATCGTGGGGATCGGCGCGAACGCGGCGCAGGCCTACAAACCCTTCCGTAAGACCGTGAACGGCAACCGGGTGTCGATCATCGGCGCGACGCAGGTGCTCGACGCCGAGTTCATCCAGTCGTGGACGGCCACGGCCGACAAGGGCGGGCTGGCCTCGGCCAAGGACGAGGCCAGCCTGCTGAAGGCCGTACGCCAGGCGCGCAAGAACTCCGACACCGTCATCGTGCACCTGCACTGGGGCACCGAGATGCAGAAATGCCCCAACGAGGCCCAGCGCTCACTCGCCCCCAAGCTGGTCGCGGCGGGCGCCGACGTCGTGGTCGGCGGGCACGCGCACATCCTGCTCGGCGCCGGATACCTGGACGACGCCTACGTCAGCTACGGCATGGGCAACTTCGTCTTCTACAACTCGACCCCGGGCACCACGGGCAGGACGGGCGTGCTGACGCTGACCATCAACGGCCGCAAGGTGCTCAAGGACCAGTGGACCCCGGCCACGATCCAGGGCGGCATCCCGGTCCCCATGACGGGCACGGCCAAGACCCAGGCCGTGAACGACTGGAAGGCCCTGCGCTCGTGCTCGGGGCTGGCCGCGCGCCCCTGAGCGATCCACCCTCCGGACGGTTCGACGGGTCACCCCGAGGAGAGCCGTCGCCGATATCCCGCAAATTGAAGAATATTCGCAAAATATCGTCTCGCAATATAGTGTGCCGAACAATATGACGCTCGCGCCCACCGGAACTTTCTCGAACACACCATCGGCGGCGATCCGCGGGACGTTATCCGGAGCATCGCCCCGAGGACACCGAGCGGACCGGACGGACGTCCACCCTGCCCCGCGGGCCTGCGTCGCAGCGCACATTCGGCCCGCCGAGCAGCGCGGAAATACGGTTATGCCGAGTCGTGGATTTCGCCATGGGCGACGCGGCGCGGCAGCCGTCCGAGAAATCCCGCAAATGAGTAGGTAACGATCGTGCCGACGAGAGAAGATGAATCCGTGTCCTCGCCGCAAATGGATGATGACTGCGTCCACCCCAAGGCTCTCCGGCGGCAGCCGGCCCAACGCCGCAGCGCCCGGCGCGTCGAGCGCATGCTCGACGCCTGCGCCGAACTCCTCGACGAGACCGGCTACGAGGCCCTGTCCACCACCCGCATAGCCGAGCGGGCAGGCGTCGCGATCGGATCGGTCTACCAGTTCTTCCCCGACAAGCGGGCCATCACCCAGGAGCTCACCCGGCGCAACGTCGAGCAGTTCGTGGCGCGGGTGGGCCGCCGGTTCATGGAGGAGGAGTACCGCGGCTGGTGGGAGGCCGTCGACGCGATCATCGACGAGTACGTCGACATGCACCGCACGGTCCCCGGCTTCAGGAGCCTGCACTTCGGCGACGTCGTCGACCTCAACCTGCTCGACTCCGACTCCGAGAACAACACGGTCATCGCGGGCAGGCTGCGCGGCCTGCTGTTCAAGGGGTTCGGGCTGGCCGACAGCGAGACGCTCGACCTGGCCGTGCTGGTCGCCGTCGAGGCCGGCGACGCGGTGCTCAAGCTGGCCTTCCGGCGCGACCCCGCCGGCGCGCCGGACATCATCGACGCCGCCAAGCATCTGGTGCGGGGGTTTCTGTCGCGCCAGCTCAGGTCGTGGTCGCCGCACGAGCTGACCGAGGGCGACGTGGGACGCTGACGCAGATCTGGGCATGACAGCAGTGAGCGATCTTTCATTCACTGTCCGTCACAGGTCTCGGGAGGTGAAGATGTCCGATCTTCCACCGTCCGCCTTCCACCGCAGTGCTCCCTTCGATCCCCGTCGCAGGCGTGGGCCGGCCTACGCCACGCTCGGGCTCGTCCTGGCCGTGGGCGCCAGCGGGATGATCGGTTACACGGCCGGGTACGCCGCCGACGACACGGAGCCGGCGGTGATGACCGTGCGGCCCGTGGTCGCCTGCCGCGCCGTCCCGCCCGCGGCCGTGCCCGCCGAGGTCGAGGCGCCCGCCCGTCCGGAGGCCGTCGCGGGGGTGCCCGCGCGTCCGGTGGCGCGTCCGGCGGTCGTCGTGAAGGCGCCCGCGCGTCCGGTGGCGCGTCCGGCGGTCGTCGTCGGGGCGCGGGCCCATCGGGAGCGCGCCCGCGTCCGGCGGTCCGCCCGCCCGAGCGCCGTCCGGGTGGCCCCTCGGGTGGCGGTCCCGGTGAAGGCGCCGGTCAGGGCCCCGGTGAAGGACCAGGTGAAGGCGCAGGTGCAGGCTACGGTCCGAGCGCCGGTCAGGGCGTCGGTGAGGGGGCCGGTCAGGAAGCCGGTGAGGGAGGCGTTGAGGGAGCTGACCGTCGCCCGCGTGCCAGGGCGCTCACCGCTCGAAGCGCTCGTCCAGGAGATGCGCGGCGACCTCTACGCACAGGTGATCGACCGGATCACCGGCCGGTACCGGCGATGACCGGCCGCTGAGCGCCCGGTTCGGTCCGCTGCCACGACCCGGGCGCCAGGGCCTCCGCCTCCCGGTGCAGGCGTCTCATGAGCTCCCGGTCGCCCAGCGCCGTCGCGGGCACCTGCTGGATGCGCGGCGTCAACGGCGTACGAAGGCACGGCAGGGGGAAGGACACCGGCCGGACGTCCCGGGCCTGCCTGACGTCGAGCCTGGCCTCCAGCGCGTGCAGGTTGCGCTCGGCCGTCTGGATGGCCTCGAACCGGGCCGACAGATACCCGGCCACACCGGGCCCGAGGGCCGAGAGAACGACGGCACAGGCCAGCGTGAAGGTCATCTGCTTGGACATGCCCATTACAGCCCCCTCCGCCCGCGAGACGCAAAGCATCGGATATATGCCCTATGACCTGCACAGACACGCGCAGCGTAACCAGTCTTTGACGGGACGTTGCCGAATTTGCATGTGACCGGCGATGCGCATTGACCGGGCAAAGCGCCTGGCGGCTCGGTAGTCTCGCGGTGTGGCGCATGTGACCCGAGAGCACCTTGATCGTCTGCTTGAGCAGGCCCTGCTGGCCGACGACCACAGTTCCTTGGCCAGTCGGCTTTACGACGTCGCGCTCGGTTATTCGTCCGGCGACGTCTCCAGGGCGTCCATCCTCGTCCTGGCCGCCGAGGAGTGGCGAGCGGCGGGACAGCCCGCACGCGCGATGGAGTGTTTCCAGCGCGCCGTGGAGGACGGCGGCGACGCGGGCTTCGACGCGCGCGCCGGCATCGCCGACACCCTCTTCGAGCTCGAAAGGCCCGACGAGGCCCGGGAGCTCATCGAGACCATCCGCGCGGAGGGCGACGTCTCCACGACGACCGCCCACACCATCGCGGAGACCCTGGTCGCCTACGGCGATCTCCAGGGCGGCCTCGAATGGGCCACCCAGGCGGTGCTGGGCTGTGACGAGGGCGACCCCGAGCAGGTGGCGCTGCTGCGGACGCGATACCGGATCAGGGTCGACCTCGGCCTTCCGGAAGACGAGCTCGACGAGCTCGTCTCCTAGTCGAGGGGCCGGACCGGCGGGCCCCGCGCGGGGCCCTGCTTGTCGCGCGCCCGCAAAACCGTGCGGGAGCAGGCGCGTTGCCCGTCGTGTGCCTGTGGAGCTGGGCCGGAGGGGTCGCGTCAGTGTGTGACGCGGCCCCTCCGGTTGAGAAAGCCGGGCGCGGCAGGCACGACCCGCGCCCGGACACTTCGGCTCAGCGCAGGTCGAGGTCGGGCAGCAGGCGGCTGAAGCCGTCGATCGCGGGGTAGCCGCCGGGCAGCGTGGAGGCGCCCTCGATGCCCTCCACGGCCTTGGGCAGCAGGTTCGAGATGAGGTCGCCGCCGACCTCCCGTACGGGCTGCCGAGCCTCCGCGGCCGACCGCGCCGAGCGGGCCGACGCGGGGGCGGTCGGCTTCTCGCCGACCGTCATCTCGGCGGGCACCCGGGCCGCGATGGGCGGCTGCGGCAACGCGGGGAGCGCGGGCAGAGCGGGCACCTGGAGCGTCGTCGCCAGGTCCCGCATGCCGCTCTCGCCGGAGGCCATGGGGAACAGCGCGGGCGAGACGCTGGTCAGCGACGGCATGCCCCACGTCGCCCCGACGCCCCCGAGGTCGGCCAGCGGTCCCATGGCGGACCTGGCGGCGGCCAGACCGGTCAGACCGAGCCGCCTGGCCATGGCCCCGGCGGCCACGGCGAGCTTGCCGACCTCTTCGGTGACGACCCGGTGGCCGTTCGTCTTGTTCTCGTTGAGCTGGAGGCTGGTACGGCCGTCGCAGAACGAGGCGACCGCCTGGAACCGCGGCCTGCAGGTGTCGGCCACCGAAGGACCGGCGACCGGCCAGGTGACGCCCACGGTCAGAGCGGCCACCGCCAGGATGCTTCGGATCTTCTGAGATGCCACCGCATGTCCCTCTGATCGGAATCGGTGATCTGACGAACGCCGAAGGTAGTCACCTGCCCGACCGGTCGCGTGCGGCTTGTGCGAAGGGTGGCGGGAACCTTACCCCGCCGCGACGCGGGATGACCCTGCCATGACATGCGGGAGCCCGGGGATCGTGAGGATCCCCGGGCTCCGGTGCCGCGGGTCTCAGCCGCGCCGGACGACCAGCTCGTCGTCGCCGAGCTCCACCTCGACCTTGTCGCCGTCTGCGATCTCGCCGGACAGGACGGCCTTGGCCAGCTTGTCGCCGATGGCCGACTGGACCAGGCGGCGCAGCGGACGGGCGCCGTACAGGGGGTCGTAGCCGGTGAGCGAGAGCCATTCGCGGGCGGCCGGGGTGACCTCCAGGGTCAGCCGGCGGTCGGACAGGCGCCGGGCCAGGCGGTCGACCTGGAGGTCGACGATCTGGGCCAGCTCTTCGGAGCCGAGCGCGTCGAAGAGGATGACGTCGTCGAGCCGGTTGAGGAACTCCGGCTTGAACGAAGCGCGCACCGCCCCCATGACGGCCTCGCGCTTGGCGTCGTTCTCCAGCTTCGGGTCGACCAGGAACTGCGAGCCGATGTTGGAGGTCAGGATCAGGATCGTGTTGCGGAAGTCGACCGTGCGGCCCTGGCCGTCGGTCAGCCGTCCGTCGTCGAGCACCTGGAGGAGGATGTCGAAGACCTCCGGGTGCGCCTTCTCCACCTCGTCCAGCAGCACCACCGTGTACGGCCGCCGCCGGACGGCCTCGGTGAGCTGGCCGCCCTCCTCGTAGCCGACGTAGCCGGGAGGCGCGCCGACGAGCCTGGCCACGCTGTGCTTCTCGGAGTACTCGCTCATGTCGATGCGGGTCATCGCCCGCTCGTCGTCGAACAGGAACTCCGCCAGCGCCTTGGCCAGCTCGGTCTTGCCCACCCCCGTGGGGCCGAGGAACAGGAACGAGCCCGTGGGACGGTCGGGGTCGGCGATGCCGGCCCGGCTGCGGCGTACGGCGTCGGAGACGGCCTGTACGGCCTGCTGCTGGCCGATGAGGCGCCGTCCCAGCTCCTCCTCCATGCGCAGCAGCTTGGCCGTCTCCGCCTCCAGCAGGCGCCCGGCGGGGATGCCCGTCCAGGAGGAGATGACCTCGGCGATGTCGTCGGCGCCGACCTCCTCCTTGACCATGGCGTTCTCCGGCGGCGCGGCGTCGGAGGCGGCCTGGAGGGCCTGCTCCAGCCGGGGCACGTCGGCGTACATGAGCCGGGAGGCGGCCTCGAAGTCGCCGTCGCGCTGGGCCCGCTCGGCGGCGCCTCTGGCCTCGTCGAGCTGCTTCTTCAGCTCGCCGACCTTGTTGAGCCCGGCCTTCTCGTGCTCCCAGCGGCCGACGAGCGCGTTGAGCTCCTCCTGGCGGTCGGCCAGCTCCTGGCGCAGGCGGTCGAGCCGCTGGACCGACGCCTCGTCGGTCTCCTTCGTCAGGGCCAGCTCCTCCATCTTCATCCGGTCGACGTTCCGCTGGAGCTGGTCGATCTCCACGGGACGGGAGTCGATCTCCATGCGCAGCCGCGAGGCGGCCTCGTCGACCAGGTCGATGGCCTTGTCGGGGAGGAAGCGGTTGGTGATGTAGCGGTCGGACAGGGCGGCGGCGGCCACCAGGGCGCCGTCGGCGATCTGCACCTGGTGGTGGGCCTCGTAGCGGCCCTTGAGCCCGCGCAGGATCGCGATCGTGTCGCCGACCGTGGGCTCGCCCACGTAGACCTGCTGGAAGCGGCGCTCCAGCGCGGGGTCCTTCTCGATGCGCTCGCGGTATTCGTCGAGCGTGGTCGCGCCGATCATGCGCAGCTCGCCGCGGGCCAGCATGGGCTTGAGCATGTTGCCGGCGTCCATGGCGCCCTCGGCGGCCCCCGCGCCGACGACGGTGTGCAGCTCGTCGATGAACGTGACGATCTGCCCGTTGCTCTCCTTGATCTCGGAGAGCACGGCCTTGAGCCGCTCCTCGAACTCGCCGCGGTACTTCGCGCCGGCCACCATCGCGCCCAGGTCGAGCGAGATCAGCCGCTTGTTGCGCAGCGACTCGGGTACGTCGCCGGCCACGATGCGCTGGGCCAGGCCCTCGACGACGGCGGTCTTGCCCACGCCGGGCTCGCCGATCAGCACGGGGTTGTTCTTGGTGCGGCGGCTGAGCACCTGGACCACGCGGCGGATCTCCGAGTCGCGGCCGATCACCGGGTCGAGGCCGCCCCCGCGGGCCCGCTCGGTGAGGTCGACGCCGTACTTCTCCAGCGCCTGGTAGGTGTCCTCGGGCGTCTCGCTGGTGACGCGGGCGTGGCCGCGTACCTTCTCGAAGGCGTCGAGCAGCGCCTGCGGGGTCGCGCCCTGCGCCTTCAGCAGCTCGGCCATCGGGCCGCCGTCGGCCGCCAGGCCGACGAGCAGGTGCTCGGTCGAGACGTAGAGGTCTTCGAGCCGGTTGGCGTGCTGGGCGGCGGTGTGCATGACGGTGAGGAGCTGCCGGGAGCTCGAAGGCGCGCCCACTGTCGCGCCCTGGGCCTTCGGCAGCGCCGCGAGCTGCTCCTCGACGCGTGCCCGCAGCGTGCGCCAGTCGGCGCCGACCGCTTCGAGCAGCGGGACGGCCGTGCCGCCCGTCTGGGAGAGCAGCGTGGAGAGCAGATGGGCCGGTGAGATCTCCGGGTTGCCCTCGGCGGCGGCGCGCCGCATGGCACCCGAGAGCGCTTCCTGGCTCTTCTGGGTGAGCTTGTAGTCCATAACCTAGGCCCCCGGTGGCAGCTCGTAGCGGATCAGCGCCCTGACCATCCGCATCTCGGCGCGCAGGCGGTGAACCTCCTCACGCAGCCGCAGAGCTTCGTTCTCGAGCTCGAGAATCCGCTTGATGCCCGCGAGGTTGATGCCCTCCTCCTGGGAGAGCCGCTGGACCTCGCGGAGCTGGATGATGTCTCTTGTGGAGTAGAGGCGGCCGCGCCCGGCGGTGCGGCCGGGGCTGACCAGGCCGAGCCGGTCGTACTGGCGCAGCGTCTGCGGATGGAGCCCGGAGAGCTGCGCGGCCACCGAAATCACATAAACAGGCGTGTCGTCGGACAGGTCGAAATAGTTGGCGTCCATCGGCTACTCGCTTCTGGCTCGCTGAATGAGATCGGCCCGCGGGTCGTCGCCCACGGTCGCGGTGTTGAACTCGTTGAGGAGCTCGCGAGACTTGTCGTCGAGCGTCTTCGGGACGAGCACCTCGACACTGGCGAGCAGGTCACCCTTGGTGCCGTCCTTGCGGGTGACGCCTCTGCCCCGCACGCGGAACGTGCGGCCGTTGGGCGTGCCCGCCGGGATGCGCAGGGTCACCGGCATGCCCTTGAGGATCGGCACCTTGATCTCGGCGCCCAGCGCGGCCTCCGTGAACGTCACGGGGACGGTGATCGTGAGGTTGTCGCCCGCCCTGCCGAACACGTGGTGCGGCTTGACGTGCGTCAGGATGTAGAGATCGCCGGCCGGGCCGCCGTTCTCGCCCGGCGCGCCCTTGGCCTTGAGCTTGACCCGCTGCCCGTCGGCCACGCCGGCGGGGATCCTGGCCTGGATCGTACGGGTGCTCTTGGCCCGGCCGCTGCCCTCGCACACGGGGCAGGGGTCGTCCACGAGCAGCCCGCGGCCCTTGCAGTCGCGGCAGGGCTCGGAGAAGGCGAAGTTGCCCAGGTTGCGGCTGGCCGCGCCGGTGCCCTCGCAGGTGGGACAGACCCGGGGGGTCGTGCCCGCCTTGGCGCCGGTGCCGCTGCACGCGGTGCAGGCGGCCGAGCTGGTCAGCCTGAGCGACACCGTGGTGCCCTCGACGGCCTCGGTGAACGAGAGCGTGACCTCGGACTCGACGTCCTGGCCGCGGCGCGGCCTGGTCGCGCTCGTCGTACGGGTGGAGCCCGCCGCCCCGCCCCGGTTGAACAGCCCGCCGAACAGGTCGCCGAGCCGCTCGCCGGCGCCCCCGCCCTGCTGGCCGGCGGTTCCGCCGAACAGGTCGCCGAAGTCGAACGGGAAACCGCCACCGCCGGGGCGCTGACCGCCCACCCCGGACCCGAACAGCGTGCGCGCCTCGTCGTACTCCTTGCGGCGCTTGCCGTCGGACAGGATGTCGTACGCCTCGGAGACCTCCTTGAACTTGGTCTCCTTGGCGGCGTCGCCCTGGTTGGTGTCCGGGTGGTACTGCCTGGCCAGCTTCCGGTACGCCTTCTTGATCTCATCGGCGGTGGCGGTCTTGGGCACACCAAGGACGGCGTAGTAGTCCTTTTCCAGGTAGTCCTTGGTGCTCATCTACGGCCCTTCGTCCTTTGTCAGTTTGCTTCGTCGTCATTGGACGCGGGAGGAGCGTCCTCGGGCTCGGCCACCGCGACCCGTGCCGGGCGCAGCACCCGCTCACCCATCCGGTATCCAGGCTGCAACACCTCGATCGCGGTGGGCTCCGTCACGTCGGGCGAGTAGCTGTGCATCAGCGCCTCGTGGACCGTCGGGTCGAACGGGTCGCCCTTCTGGCCGTAGGCGCTGAGACCCAGCTTGGTGAGCACCGATTCCAGCGACTCCGCCACCTTCGCGAAGCCACCGGTCAGCTCGCCGTGGTCACGGGCCCTTCCGATGTCGTCGAGCACGGGGAGGAGCTCGGTCAGCGCGCCGGCGACGGCCTGCTCGCGGACCGCGACCCGGTCGCGCTCGACCCTTCTGCGGTAGTTCGTGTACTCCGCCTGGAGGCGCTGGAGGTCGGCGGTCCGCTCGGCGAGCTGGGCCGCCAGCTCACCGTCGTGGGCCGCCGCCGGCGCCTGCTCGGCGGGCGCCTCGGGCTGCCCGCCCGAGGTCTCCCGAACCTCACCCGTCTCCGGGTCGATCTTGCGCTTGTCGCGGATCACCGGCTCCTCGTGCCCGTTGTCACGCGCCGGCATCACTGGTCCTTCTTCGGCTGGTCTTCGTCGACGATCTCGGCTTCGACCACGTCGTCGTCGGCCTTGGCGCCCTGACCGGCCGTGGCGTCCTGCGGAGCGCCCTCGGGACCGGCCTGCTGGCCCTGGCTGGCGGCGTAGATCGCCGAGCCCATCTTCTGGCTGACCGTGGCGAGCTTCTCCGCGGAGGTGCGGATGACGTCGGTGTCGGTGCCCTCAAGAGCCTTCTTCAGCTCGGCCAGGGCGTCGTTGACCTCGGTCTTGATGTCGCCGGGGACCTTGTCGTCGTTCTCGCGGAGGAACTTCTCCGTCTGGTAGGCCAGACCGTCCGCGTTGTTGCGGACCTCGGCCTCCTCGCGGCGCTTCTTGTCCTCCTCGGCGTACGACTCGGCCTCGCGCATCATGCGCGCGATGTCGTCCTTCGGCAGCGCGGAGCCGCCGGTGATCGTCATCGTCTGCTCCTTGCCCGTGCCCAGGTCCTTGGCGGAGACGTTGACGATGCCGTTGGCGTCGATGTCGAAGGTGACCTCGATCTGCGGGATGCCGCGCGGCGCCGGGGCGATGCCGGTCAGCTCGAAGGTGGCCAGCTTCTTGTTGTACGAGGCGATCTCGCGCTCGCCCTGGTAGACCTGGATCTGCACCGACGGCTGGTTGTCCTCGGCCGTGGTGAAGACCTCCGAGCGCTTGGTCGGGATCGTCGTGTTGCGCTCGATGATCTTGGTGAAGATGCCGCCCTTGGTCTCGATGCCCAGCGACAGCGGGGTCACGTCGAGCAGGAGGACGTCCTTGACCTCACCCTTGAGCACGCCGGCCTGGAGAGCCGCGCCGATGGCGACGACCTCGTCGGGGTTGACGCCCTTGTTGGGCTCCTTGCCGCCGGTCAGCTCGCGGACGAGCTCGGTGACGGCGGGCATACGGGTCGAGCCGCCGACGAGCACCACGTGGGCGATGTCGGAGACCTTGATGCCGGCGTCCTTGATGACCTGGTGGAACGGGCCCTTGGTCCGCTCGAGCAGGTCGGCCGTCAGGCGCTGGAACTCGGCCCTGGTCAGCTTCTCGTCGAGGTGCAGCGGGCCCTCGGAGGAAGCGGTGATGTAGGGCAGGTTGATGGTGGTCTCGGCCTGGCTGGACAGCTCGATCTTGGCCTTCTCCGCCGCCTCACGCAGGCGCTGGAGGGCCATCTTGTCCTTGGCGAGGTCGACGCCGTGGGCGTTCTGGAAGCGCTTGACGAGCTCGTCGACCACGCGCTGGTCCCAGTCGTCGCCACCGAGGTGGTTGTCGCCGGAGGTGGCCTTGACCTCGACGAAGCCGTGGCCGTCCTCCTGGCCGACGTCGAGCAGCGACACGTCGAAGGTGCCGCCGCCGAGGTCGAAGACCAGGATCGTCTGGTCCTGCTCCTTGTCGAGCCCGTAGGCGAGGGCCGCGGCGGTCGGCTCGTTGATGATGCGGAGCACGTTGAGGCCCGCGACCGTGCCGGCCTCCTTGGTGGCCTGGCGCTGGGCGTCGTTGAAGTACGCCGGGACGGTGACCACCGCGTCGGTGATCTTCTCGCCCAGGTACGCCTCGGCGTCCTGCTTCAGCTTCTGCAGCACGAAGGCGCTGATCTGCTGAGGGGAGAACTTCTTGCCGTCGATCTCCTGGGACCAGTTGGTGCCCATCTCGCGCTTGACCGAGCGGATCGTCCGGTCAACGTTGGTGACGGCCTGCCGCTTGGCGACCTCGCCCACCAGGACCTCGCCGTTCTTCGCGAAGGCGACCACGGACGGCGTGGTCCGCGAGCCCTGCGCGTTGGCGATGACGGTGGGCTCACCGCCCTCGAGGATCGAGACGACGGAGTTGGTCGTCCCAAGGTCGATACCTACCGCACGTGCCATGAGTACGTCCTTGTAGTCAAAGTTGAGTCGGTTGGACTCAAGCTACGGATGCGTGTCGTCTTTGTCAAACGACTTGAGCCTACCCGACTCAACCCCTCTGAGCGCGAAAGCATTCCCGGCAATCGGGCAACAACCACCGCGATTCCACACAACACGCGTAACGGGGGCGAACGCCTGGTGGTTCCACCCGATCGCAGGGTTGCCGGCCGCCAGGACGCAGGTCACGAGGAGGACGTCCTCGACCGCGTGGACGCCGCCCGCTTCACCAGGCTGCCGCTGCGTCCCGACCGGCGGGCCACGGTGCTCCGGTACCTGGCGGGCCTGCCCGCCACCGTCGCGCGGCGTCGTCCGTGACCCCGAGGGCAGGCAGGGACTGGAGGTGGTCACCGAGCCGAAGGCGTCGCGCGTCGAGGAGCCGCAACCCAAGCTGCTCCTCGACCAGGGCAGGGGCGAGCCGCTCACCGCAGCCGCCTACGCGACCGCGGGGGGGCAGGCCGTGACGTACCTGCCGGGGAACGGCTGGACCGACGCGCGCCCGGCCGTTCCCAAGGACTGCCGGCGCCCCGGACGCTAGGGCTTCGCGCCGTCCACGAGCTTGCGCTTGCCGAGGGCGTGCTTGAGCTTGACGGTCGTGGTCTTCTCCACGGCCAGCATGATGCAGGAGACGCTCTTGGCCTTGGGGGAGGTGCCCTCGTACAGGGTGATGGTGACCTTCTTGGCGGTCTCCTTGACCTTGACCTCGTCCAGCACGGTGCACGGCTCGACGCCCGACCACCAGGTGAGCCTCACCTGCTTGCCACGTGAGACGGGCGTGGCCTTGGTCCAGCGGACCTTGTGCACGTTGATGGCGTCGCCGACCGGCTTGACCGGCTCAGGCCCCTTGGTCGGGCCGGTGGTGACCGGTGTCACGGAGTGCTCGACGGGCGCCTGCGGCAACGGGCGGGCGGCCGGCGGCGCTGTGGCACAACTCGTCGCGAGCACCAGAGAACCGGCGAGAAGAGTCGCTGTCGTCATTGTGCGCATATCCATAAGACGAAAAGGGCAGGCCCGCGGTTCAGCGATATACCCAGGAAGTGGGCGGTTAGTGTGGGTCACGTGCTTCGTCAGGCAATGCTGGCCGTCTCCAAGAGCGAACGCGCCGAACGCGTCATCACCACTTCGCCGCTGACCAGGGACGTGGTCAAGCGATACGTCGCCGACGACGTCGGCGGGATCATCCGCGAGCTGTCCCACGAGGGCCTGCTCGTGACCGTCGACCACCTGGGCGAGGAGGTGACCGACCGGCGGCAGGCCGAGGAGGCCGTGCGCGAGTACCTGTCGCTCCTCGACCGGCTCCCGCCCGGCGGCGACGCCTCGGTCAAGCTGACCGCGCTCGGGCTGCGGCTGTCGGAGCAGGTCGCGCTGGACAACGCGGCCACCATCTGCGAGGCGGCCGCGCCCCGCGGCATCACGGTCACGCTCGACGCCGAGGAGCACGACACGATCGGCGGCCTGCACTTCGTCCACGCCACGCTGCGCAAGGAGCATCCCGACGTCGGGATCGTGGTCCAGGCGTACCTGCCGGACGCGCTCGAACGCTGCGAGAAGCTGGTCGGCGCCCGCGTACGGCTCTGCAAGGGGGCCTACACCGCCCCCGGCGCGTACAGCAGGCCGGCCGACATCGACCGCTCGTTCGTGCGCTGCCTCAGGATCCTCATGGCGGGCACCGGCTACCCCATGATCGCCACGCACGACCCGAGGATGATCCAGATCGCCTCCACCCTGGCCGTGCTCGACGGCCGCGACGTCAACGGCTTCGAGTACCAGATGTTGTACGGCGTGCGCCCCGCCGAGCAGCGCCGCCTGGCCGGTCTGGGCGGCCAGGTGCGCGTGTACGTCCCGTACGGCGCCGACTGGTACGCCTACCTCATGCGCCGCCTGGCCGAACGCCCCCGCAACCTGGCCTTCTTCCTCAGATCGCTGCTGTCGAGAGGCTAGTAGGCTGGGCCCGCGTCCGTTCCCCTCCGAGAGGTCGAGATGATCGCGATTCTGGGCACCGGCAAGATGGGCGAGGCCCTGCTGTCCGGGCTGCTGCGCGCCGGGTTCGAGCCGGGCGACATCATGGCGACCAGTCGCAGGCCGGAGCGGGCGCAGGCGCTGCGCGAGACCTACGGCGT
Source organism: Nonomuraea sp. NPDC001699 (assembly GCF_053596455.1). Classification (NCBI taxonomy): domain Bacteria; kingdom Bacillati; phylum Actinomycetota; class Actinomycetes; order Streptosporangiales; family Streptosporangiaceae; genus Nonomuraea; species Nonomuraea sp. NPDC001699. The sequence goes on from NZ_JBSFGF010000004.1 coordinate 176,937, forward strand.
GCGCACGGTCGACAACGCCGAGGCGGCCAAGGCGGCCGACACCCTGATCCTGGCCGTCAAGCCCCAGGACATGGCGACCCTGCTGGCCGAGATCGCCCCCTACGTCCCGGCCGACCGCCTGGTCATCTCTGCGGCGGCCGGCATCACCACCGCGTTCGTGGAGCAGCGGCTCGGCGTCGAGGTGCCGGTGGTCCGGGTCATGTCCAACACGCCGATCAAGTTCGACGAGGCGATGAGCGTGATCTCGGCGGGCGCGCACGCGGGCGAGGAGCACCTGAAGCTCACCGAGGGCCTGCTCAAGCCGGTCGGCAAGGTGCTGCGCATCCCCGAGTCCCAGCAGGACGCCGCGACCGCGCTGTCCGGCAGTGGCCCCGCCTACTTCTTCTACCTGGTCGAGGCCATGGTCGACGCGGGCATCCTGCTCGGCATGCCGCGGGCGGCCGCGCTCGACATGGTCACCCAGTCGATCGTCGGCGCGGCCGTGATGCTGCGCGACTCCGGTGAGCACCCGGTGATCCTGCGGGAGGCCGTCACCTCGCCGGGCGGCACCACGATCGCGGCCATCGCCGAGCTTGAGCGCCACAGCGTGCGCGCCGCCTTCCTGGCCGCCATCGAGGCCGCCCGCGACCGGGGGCGCCAGCTCGCCTCGGGCTGACCGGCGGCCGTGCGGCTCAGGCGTCCCGCCGCTGCATGAGGACGGCCCCGGCGACCACCGCGACGGCGACCCAGAGCAGGTAGACGCCGAGCCCGCTCCACGGCCCCAGCGGGTTGCCGGGCTGGTCCATCACGACCTCCATGCCGGCGTTGGTGGTGAAGTGGTGGGAGACGGTCTTGCCCCACTGGCCGGGCAGCATGCCGGTGAGCTGCGGCAGCACCAGCATCAGCGCGATGGCCGAGACGAGCGCGCCCGGCGTGTGCCGGACCACCGTGCCGAGCCCGAGCCCGAACAGGCCGCAGGCGGTGAGGTAGAGCCCGGCCCCGAGCACGGACCGCGCCGTCGCGCCCAGGTCGACCGAGGCCGGCTGGATGATCGCCAGGCCGACGGCCACCGCGGCGGCCGACGCGATCGTGCTGACGACCAGCGCCGTCGCGGTGAACACCACGACCTTGCCGCCGAGCAGCCTCATCCGCCGCGGCACCGCCATCATCGACGTGCGGATGCCGCCGGTCCGGTACTCGCTGGAGATCACCAGCACGCCCAGGGTGGCGATGGCCAGCGAGGCGAACATGATGCCGGAGAGGCCCGCCATGACGGCCTGGTCACCGGGGATGGGCCGCCCGTCGGCCGTGGCCTTGGACGCGAACGAGATGAGCCCGCCCAGGCCGATCATGAGCAGGGCGGTGACGGCGAGCGTCCACACCGTCGACCGCACCGAACGGATCTTGGTCCATTCGGACCTCAGGATGTCTGTCATGACGAGTACTCCACACTGTCCTTGGTGAGCTCCATGTAGGCCGCTTCGAGCGAGGGCTGCACGAACGTCAGCTCCTCCAGGGGGATCCCGGCCCGCGCGGTCAGGGTGCCGATCTCCAGCGTGCTCATCGCGGTGACGCGCAGGTGGTCCGGGTACAGCTCGCCCACCTTGACCAGGTCCGCGACCTCGGCCAGGCGCGGGGAGCGCACCCGTACGTAGCCCTGGGAGCTGCGTCCGATGAACTCCTGCACGCTCGTGTCGGCGATCAGCCGTCCCCGGCCGATGACGACCAGGTGGTCGGCCGTCTGGGCCATCTCGCTCATGAGGTGGCTGGAGACGAAGACCGTCCGCCCCTCGGCGGCCAGCTTGCGCATGAACGTGCGGATCCACAGGATGCCGTCGGGGTCGAGCCCGTTGACCGGCTCGTCGAAGAGCAGGATCTCAGGGTCGCCGAGCAGCGCGGCCGCGATGCCGAGGCGCTGCGACATGCCGAGCGAGAAGCCGCCGATCCGCCGTCGCGCCACCTCGCGCAGGCCGACGGACTCCAGCACCTCGTTCACCCGGCTCGCCGGGATGCCGTTGCTCTGGGCGATGGCCAGCAGATGGTTGCGGGCGCTGCGCCCGCCGTGCACGGCCTTGGCGTCCAGCAGCGCGCCCACCTTGCGCAGCGGGTGCCGGTGCTCCTGGTAGGGCCGCCCGTCCACCAGCACGGATCCGCCGGAGGGCCGGTCGAGGCCCAGGATCATGCGCATGGTCGTGGACTTGCCGGCGCCGTTCGGCCCGAGGAACCCGGTCACCTGACCGGGCTCGACGTCGAATGACAGGTCCGCGACGGCATGGGTGCCGCCGTAGCGCTTGCTCAGGTTGGTTGCGCGAATCGCCGTCATGCACTCAAGCGTGCCGTCGGCGGCCCGCGTTCCTCTTCGGCCGTGAGGACGTTCTTGCCGGGCGCCGCCTGGGAGCCTGGTCCTAGTCTCCAGGTTTGATCAGCGCCGCCTCGTACGCGGCGATCACCGCCTGGGCCCGGTCCCTGACCCCGATCTTGGCGAACAGGCTGGTCACGTGGTTCTTGACGGTCGAGGGGGAGACCGCCAGCTCCCCGGCGATCTCGGTGTTCGACCGGCCCCTGGCGATCAGGACGAGGATCTCCCGCTCGCGCTCGGTCAGCGCCTCCAGCACGCGCGGCACGGGCGCGGCCGGCGGCCTCGTCGCCCGGACGAACGTGCCGATCAGCCGGGTCAGCAGGCGCGGCGCGACCGCCGACTCGCCCCGGTGCACCACGCGGACGCCCTCGATCAGCTCCTCGGGGGAGACGTCCTTGGGCAGGAAGCCGTCGGCGCCCGCCCTGAGCGCCGCGACCACGTTCTCGTCCAGGTCGAACGTGCTCAGCGCGAGCACCCGCACGCCCGGCAGCTCCGAGGTGATCAGCTCGGTCGCCCGCACGCCGTCGAGCCCCGGCATGTGCAGGTCCATCAGCACCACGTCGGGCCGCAGCCGCCGGCTCAGCTCGACGGCCCGCTCGCCGTCGGCGGCCTCGCCCACCACCGACAGGTCGGGCTGGGCGTCGAGCATCAGCCTGAACCCCTTGCGCACCAGCTCGTGGTCGTCGACCAGCAGCACCGTGATCATGTTGCCTCCAGGGGGATGCGGGCGTGCACCCGGAATCCTCCCCCGGGACGCGGGCCGGTCGAAAGCCTTCCGCCGCACAGCGCGACCCGCTCGGCCATGCCGCCGAGCCCGAACCCGGGCGTGCCGCCCTGCTGGGCCACCCCGTCGTCGAGCACCTCGATCTCGACCGCCGCGGACCCGTAGGCCAGGAGCACGCTGGCCCGCGCGCCGCTCGCGTGCTTGCGGGTGTTGGTCAGGGCCTCCTGCACGATCCGGTAGACGGCGTGGTCCACGGCCGAGGGCAGCGTCACCGGCTCGCCCGTGACGGTCAGGCTGGCGGGCAGCCCGGCGCTCCTGGCCTCGCCGATGAGCGCGGGCAGCCGGTCGGCGCCCACGCCGGTCGCGGCATCCGGACCGTCGTTGCCGTCCGCGCGCAGGACGTGCAGCAGCCGGCGCATCTCCGCCATCGCCTGGCGGGCGGTCTGCTGGGCGCTCTCCAGCGCCTCGCGGGTGACCTCCTGCTCGGGCGCGAGTGTGGCCCGCGCGCCGCCGACCAGGGCGTTGATCACGGTGATGTGGTGCGCGACGACGTCGTGCAGCTCCCTCGCGATGCGCCGCCGCTCGGTCTGTACGGCGGCGTCGGCGGCCTCCCGCCTGCCGCGTTCGTTCAGCTCGGCCCTGGCCTTGACCAGCGCGCCGATCCCGGCCGGGATCGCGACGACGAAGGCGCCGGCCAGGAACTGGCCGAGGCCCGGCCCCTTGATCTCCATCACCGCGCCGTAGGCGACCATCCCCGCGACGGTCATGACCAATGACGGACGGCCGGAGGAGTAGCGGGCCAGGCTGTAGAAGGCGATGGCCTCCGGAGCGCTGGCCGACGTCACCAGCCCCGCCGCGATGCCGATCACGTCGAGCGCCGTGACGGCCGCCGCCACCGGCACCGGCCTGCTCCGGCGGACCAGCAGCAGCACGCTGGTCAGCAGGAAGTGCGCCGACCCCAACGCCCCCGCCATCCCCGTCTGGAAGGACGAGAGGAGCAGCCCGAGGCCCGCGAGCACGGCGAGCACGACCACGATCGTGGTGTCGAAAACCCGGGGTCGTCGGAAGAAATTCAAGATTCTGAGGAAAGGTCGCGCCCAGCGCACCATAAAACACTAAGTCACGAAATTGCTGATGCGACCGAAGGCGTCCGCGACGATCACCCGGGCTACAACCAGAAGAGGGCGCTGCGGTAACGTCGGCGCAAGGTGAGGGAGCGCGCGAAGGGCGAGGCATGAGCCGAACGGCACGGGTCATCTGGGACGAAGCTCTCACCTCCTACAATTTCGGCCCAAGCCACCCATTGGCACCCATCAGGGTCGAGCTGACGATCGCGCTCGCCCGCGCGCTGGGCGTGCTCGACAAGGTCGAGATGGCCGGCTGCGTGCCCGCCGGCGACGACGAGCTGGCCCTGGTCCACGACCGCGGCTACATCGAGGCGGTCAAGGGCGTCTCGGTCGCCGGCGTGCCCGACCTGCGGGCCGGGCTCGGCACCACCGACAACCCCGCCTTCAAGGGCGTGCACGAGGCGTCCGCGCTGATCGCGGGGGCATCCCTGGCGGCGGCGCGCGCGGTCTGGGAGGGCGCGGCCGAGCACGCGGTCAACGTCGCGGGCGGGCTCCACCACGCCATGCCGGCCGCCGCCAGCGGCTTCTGCGTCTACAACGACCCCGCCCTGGCCATCGCCTGGCTGCTGGAGCAGGGGGCCACGCGGGTGGCGTACGTGGACGTCGACGTGCACCACGGCGACGGCGTGCAGGCCGTCTTCTACGACGACCCGCGCGTGCTGACGATCAGCCTGCACGAGAGCCCCCGCACGCTGTTCCCCGGCACCGGCTTCCCCCACGAGACCGGCGCGGACGGAACGGCCGTCAACGTGGCGCTCCCGGCCGGCTGCGGCGACTCCGGCTGGCTGCGCGCCTTCCACGCGGTCGTGCCGCCGCTGCTGCGCGAGTTCGACCCTGAGATCCTGGTCACCCAGCACGGCTGCGACAGCCACGCCCTCGACCCCCTCGCCAACCTCATGCTCAGCATCGACGGCCAGCGCGCCGCCTACGCCGCCCTGCACGAGCTGGCGCACGAGACGGCGGGCGGCCGGTGGATCGCGGTGGGCGGCGGCGGTTACGAGCTCGTCCAGGTCGTGCCGCGCATCTGGACGCACCTCATCGCCGAGGCCGCCGGCCATCCCGTCGATCCGGCCACGCCCACCCCCGAGAGCTGGCGCCAGTACGTCAGAGAGCGCACCGGCGAGGTGCCCCCGCTGACCATGACCGACGGACGACACCCGGAATTTCACGACTTCTCCGACGGTTATGACCCAGCGGACCCCATCGACCGTGCGGTCATGGCGACCCGGCGCGCGGTGTTCCCCCTGCACGGCCTCGACCCGATGCCCTGACGACGCTTGACGTGCCCCTGATGAGGAAGACCTGTGCTGAGCCGCGACGAACTCCGCCGACACCTGATCCGAACCCGCATCGCCGGTGACGTCGCGACGTCGCGCGAGAACAACCTCGACCACTACAGCTCGCTGGCCAACCGCGACCCCTACTACATGCTCGGCCTGACGTTCGAGCAGCCGTGGTCCTTCCGGGACGTCCTCGCCCTGATGGCCAAGTCGGCGGGCGTGGTCGCCGATCCCGGTCACCGCCGGGGCCAGGACACCATCGACGCCGACCTGACGATCGACGCGATCGACGCCATGGCCGATCGGATCGCGTCCGTGCTGGCGCGGCCGGCCCCGCGCGTGCTGTTCGCCACCGGGCACCCGACCGGGCTGCTCGCCGTCCACCTGCCGCTGGCCAGGTTCGCCGTCGAGCGCGGTGCGACCCTGCTCACCCCGGCCGAGGGCTGGACGTACGCCGGCTCCGACTTCGGCCGGGCGCGCCGCCTGCGCTACCTCCAGGACGTCGCCATGCTCGACGACCGCGGCGGCTTCGTGCACACCCACGACTCGGCCCCGATGCGGCACATGCTCGACGAGCTCGAAGGCGAGCTGCCCGACCTGGTGATCGCCGACCACGGCTGGGCGGGAGCGGCGGGCGAGGCGGGGGTGCCGACGGTGGCCTTCGCCGACAGCAACGACCCCGGACTGTTCCTCGGCGAGGCCGAGGGAAAGATCGACGTGGTCGTGCCACTCGACGACAATGTGCTACCGCGCTATTACGCTCCGCTGACCGAGCGGTTGGTCACTCTGGTCTCACGAGCCCTTTGAGTCGAAAACGGCCCTCCCCATACCGTCTTTTCGCGCCTGCATTCCAAGGGGCTCGCTGTCCCTTTGCCAACTTTTGATGGTGCTTGGGCGACTCTTATGTGTGGCAACTTGGACAGTTCCAAGGTCCAGGCGAGGTGCTCGGCCTGGCTGCTAACCAGCGACTTTACTGGTCCGGCTGACAGGTGGCTCCGTGGACTGAGAAAATAGGGGGTTTGCGCACCCGGAGTCCCGACTTACGCTGACGGCAGTACACGTGCGTGAGCAATGGCACCAGTGGGGATAACCCGGAAACACGTGCGGAAGAGGCGTCCGATGGGTGCAGGCGAAAGACCTCTCAGCGAGGTGAAGTTCCTGACCGTGGCAGAAGTGGCGACGGTCATGAGGGTGTCCAAGATGACGGTGTACCGGCTCGTCCACTCAGGTGAGCTGCCGGCCATCCGAGTAGGCCGGTCGTTCAGAGTGCCCGAGCAGGCGGTCCACGACTATCTGCGGGAGGCCTACATCGAGGCAGGTTGAAGTAGCGGCGCGCCCGAACGCGCCGTGAATTCGGTCGCGGGAGAGGCCCGGCCTGCGCACCACGAGGCCGGGCTTTCACCCCCCAAGGGGCGATCCACCTCGGATCGCCGGTAGTCTGTCACCCGGTGTGCGCTCGCACATCGATTCAGACTTGCTATCAGTACCTGGGGGTCCCGTGGGCTCTGTGATCAAGAAGCGCCGCAAGCGGATGGCCAAGAAGAAGCACCGCAAGCTGCTCAAGAAGACGCGCATCCAGCGGCGTAACAAGAAGTAACCGACGCAGCTGCGAGGCGCTGATGACCCACACCGTGCTTGTCACCGGGGTCTCGCGCCACATAGGCGCCCGGGTGGCGAGCGTCCTCGCGGCTGACCCGGAGATCAGCCGCGTCATCGGAGTGGACACCGTGCCGCCCCCCTCGCTGACGCGGGATGGCGGCATCACTCTGGGCCGGACGGAGTTCGTCCGGGTCGATCTGCGCAGCCCCGACATCGCTCAGGTGATCGCGGCCGCGGACATCGACACCGTTGTGCACATGAGCCTGGTCAGCGCCCCGTCCAAGGGCGACGGCAGGGCTGCCATGAAGGAGCACAACGTCATAGGCACCATGCAACTGCTCGGTGCCTGCCAGCGGTCGTCGACCGTGCGGCGCGTGGTGGTGCGCTCCACCACCGCCGTCTACGGCTCGTCCCCGCGCGATCCGGCGGTGTTCACCGAGGACCTGGAGCCGCACGAAGGCCCCGTCCACGGCTACGCCAAGGACGCGGCCGAGGTCGAGGGCTACGTGCGCGGTTTCGCGCGCCGCCGGCCCGACGTCACGGTGTCGCTGCTGCGCTTCGCCAACTTCATGGGTCCGGGCGTCGACTCGCCGCTCACGCGTTACTTCACCCAGCCCGTCCTGCCGACGGTGTTCGGCTTCGATCCGCGGTTGCAGTTCGTCCATGAGGACGACGCGGTCGAGGTGCTGCGCAGGATGGCGAACGAAGACCACCCCGGCACGTTCAACGTGGCCGGGGCAGGCGTGTTGCTGCTGTCGCAGTGCGCGCGCCGGGCGGGGCGGGCGTCGCTGCCGCTGTTCTCGCCGGTCTTCCGCGCGCTCGGCAACACCGTGCGCCGGGTGGGCCTCGTCGAGTACTCGCCCGAGCAGCTCCGGCTGATGAGTTACGGCCGGGCGGTCGACACCTCCAAGCTGGAGGCCGAGCTGGGCTGGCGGCCCAAGTACACCACCGCGGCGGCCTTCGACGACTTCGTGCGTTCGCGGGGTATGCATCCGTTCGGAGGTGTGCGTACGTGAGCGTGCCGCACGACGAAGAGGAGGGCCGCGTGATCCCGATCCGCGCCGCGCCCTCGTTCGAGGAGCCCGATCCGCTGGCCCGGGTGCTGGCGTTCGTCCGCCGGCGCATCACCGGCGAGTACGACGTCGACGAGTTCGGCTACGACCCCGAGCTGACCGACAAGGTGCTGCTCGAACTGATCAGGCCGCTCTACCACCACTGGTTCAGGGTGGAGACGGCCGAGCTGAAGAACGTGCCCGCCGAGGGCGGCGCGCTGGTGGTGGCCAACCACTCGGGCACGCTGCCGGTCGACGCGCTCATGATGCAGGTCGCGCTGCACGACGAGGCCGGGCGGGCCGTCCGCCTGCTCGGGGCCGACCTGGTCTACCAGCTTCCGCTGCTCGGCCATCTGTCCCGCAAGACCGGCCACACCCTGGCCTGCCCCGAGGACGCCGACCGGCTGCTGCGCAAGGGCGAGCTGGTCGGGGTGTTCCCCGAGGGGTTCAAGGGGGTCGGCAAGCCGTTCTCCGAGCGCTACAAGCTGCAGCGGTTCGGCCGGGGCGGGTTCGTGGCCTCGGCGATCCGCGCGGGCGTGCCGATCGTGCCCACGGCCATCGTGGGGGCCGAGGAGATCTATCCGAAGATCGGCGACCTGAAGTTCCTGGCCCGCCTGCTCGGCGTCCCCTACCTGCCGATCACGCCGTTCTTCCCGCTGCTCGGGCCGCTCGGGCTGGTGCCGCTGCCGTCGAAGTGGATGATCGAGTTCGGCGAGCCGATCCGCACCGACGAGTACGAGCCCGCCGCGGCCGACGACCCGATGCTGGTGTTCAACCTGACCGACCACGTGCGCGAGGTCATCCAGCAGATGCTCAACGAGTTGCGGCTGCGCAGAGGGCCGGCCTTCCCGCCGCTTCTGTGAAAGTGCAACCGGTCGCGCAGGGCCGGTGTTCTTCCCGGTGTAGTCACTGACACCCGAGAGGAACCTCTTCGATGGATCTCCAGCTTTCCGGCCGTGTGGCCGTCGTCACCGGCGCGTCCAAGGGCATCGGCCTGGCCGTGGCGCGCACCCTGGCGGAGGAGGGCGTGCACGTCGTGGCGGCCTCGCGCACCGCGCCCGACGCCAAGGTGACGCACGTCGCGGTGGACCTGATGGACCCGCAGGCGCCCGCCCAGGTGATCGCCCGCGCCGTCGAGGAGTTCGGCGGCGTGGACATCCTGGTCAACAACGCCGGCGGGCCGCCCCCCGGCGTGACGCTGCCCCGGATCGGCTTCCTGACGCCCGGCGACGACGACTGGCAGGTCATGTTCGAGTTCAACCTGTTCTCGGCCGTACGCATGATCCGCGCGGCCGTGCCCCACCTGGTGGAGCGCGGCGGCGGCTCGATCGTGAACATCTCCTCCGGCTCGGCCCGCCAGCCCGGCGCCATGAACGTGGACTACGGCGCGGCCAAGGCCGCCATGAACCACGTGAGCAAGGCCGTCTCCGAGGAGTACGGCCCGCAGGGCGTCCGGGTGAACACGATCTCGCCCGGCCCGGTGCTCACCGACTGGTGGACCAAGGACGGCGGCGCCGCCGACGTCATCGCCGGGATGGCCGGGGCGTCGAAGGACGACGTGATCGCCCAGGTCGCCCCCGGCATGATGAAGCTGGCCACCGGGCGTCTGGTGAGCCCGCAGGAGATCGCCGACATGGTCGCCCTGCTGGTCTCGCCGCGTTCGGGCAGCACGACCGGCGCCGACATCGCCGTGGACGGCGGCTTCCTCAAGGAGATCTGAACCCTCCTGGCGGGTTGTGGCAAGACATCCGTGACCGATTCCCCACAGAAGGGCGGAGATGATCACGCAACCCGCCACCAGAGGGGCGGACTCGGAGCTGGTGAGCGCCTCCTTGACGGAACCGGAGGCGTTCGCCGAGCTGTTCGACCGCTACTCCGCCATGCTCTACCGGTACGTCTCCAAACGCCTCGGCCCCGAGCCCGCCGAGGATCTCGTCGGTGAGACGTTCCTTGTCGCCTTCTCCCGCAGGAAGAGCTACGACCTGTCGTACCCCGACGCCAGGCCGTGGCTCTTCGGGATCCTCACCAAGCTCATCTCCCGCCACCACCGCAAGGAGGCGGCGCGTTACCGGGCGTTCCTGCGTGCCCCCGTCGACCACGACGTGGAGTCGCCCGCCGACCGCGTCGCCGCGGGGGTCACCGCGCAGGCCGCCGGACCCCGTCTGGCGGGCGCCCTGGCCGCGCTTCCCGCCAAGGACCGGGACGTCCTGCTGCTGATCGCCTGGGGGGACCTCACGTACGAGGAGGCCGCCCAGGCGCTCGGCATCCCGATCGGAACCGTGCGCTCCCGCCTCAACAGGGGCAGGCGGAAGGTGCGGGCCGCGCTCGGCGACACCAACCCCATGCTGGAGGAGGAGTGACCATGGACGATCTGAGGATGCTCCGCGACCTCGGCGGGGCTCTGGAGCACGAGCCGCCCGCGACGCTCGTCCGCCAGCGCGAACGCCTGCTGCGGGACCGCCCGCGCCGCAGGTGGACGCCCTTCTGGACGGCCGGGCTCGTCGCCGTGGGCACGGCCGCGGCCGTCGCGGTGCCGACCCTGCTGGTCAACGGCAACACCGTGGCCGCGCCGGCGATGGGCCCGGGGGCGGCCGACATGAGCGGCGCCCGCAACATCCTGGTGATCGGCTCGGACACGCGCGACGGGCCGGGCAACGCCAAGTACGGCCCCGCCATGGCCAGGACCCCCGGCAAGGGCGGCGGGCGCTCCGACACCATCCTGCTCGTGCACGTGCCCGCCGACCGCGGCGCGGCCGTCGGGGTCAGCCTGCCGCGCGACTCGCTCGTGCGCATCCCGGCGTGCGGGTCGCAGCCGGCGAGACGGGACATGATCAACTCGGCGTACAACTCGGGGGGAGCGAGCTGCCTGAGGAAGACGCTGGAGAAGCTGACCGACGTCCGCATCGACCACACGGTCGAGGTCGACTTCACCGGTTTCAAGGGCATGGTGGACGCGCTCGGCGGCGTGGAGATCACGCTCAGGACGCCCGTGGACGACAAGGCGTCGAAGCTGAAGCTGCCCGCGGGCAGGGTCCAGCTCGACGGCGAGAGCGCCCTCGGCTACGCCCGCCTGCGCCGCTACGGCGACGGCTCGGACGTCCAGCGGATCAAGCGGCAGCAGATCCTGATGCTGGCGCTGCTGAAGAAGGCGAAGAGCGCGGCCTCCGACCCGAACCGGCTGAACGCCTTCCTCGGACAGGTGAGCAAGTCGATCAAGACGGACATGAGCCTCGAATCCATGGTCGAGCTGGCCACGAGCACGTCCGCGACGCGGATGTCGTTCGTCACCGTGCCGTGGAAGCCGGCCAAGGACGATCCGAACCGGCTCGAATGGCGGCAGCCCGAGGCCGCGAAGCTGTTCGAGCGCCTGCGATAGGCGGGTCAGTGGGAGCGGTAGTGCCTGCGCAGGGCGATGCCCGCCGCGACGCCGCCCGCGATCGCGCCGACCCCGGCAGCGATCGGCAGGGCCGTCATGGTGGCCTTGCGGCCGGTGCGGAAGTCCTTGACCGGCCAGTCGTGCTTCCTGGCGTGCTCGCGCAGCTCGCTGTCGGGGTTGATCGCCACCGCGCTGCCGACCAGCGACAACATCGGCAGGTCGTTGGCCGAGTCGCTGTAGGCGGTGCAGCGGGTCAGGTCGAGCCCCTCGCGGCGGGCCAGCGCGCGCACCGCCTCCGCCTTGGCCGGGCCGTGGAGCAGGTCGCCCACCAGATGGCCGGTGTAGATGCCACCGGCCGTCTCGGCGACCGTGCCGAGCGCGCCGGTGAGGCCGAGCCGCTGGGCGATGACCCGGGCCAGCTCGACGGGCGTGGCCGTGACGAGCCACACCCGCTGGCCGGCGTCGAGGTGGCTCTGCGCGAGCGCGCGCGTGCCGCCCCAGATGCGGTCGGCCATGACCTCGTCGTAGATCTCCTCGCCGAGATGGACGACGTCGTCGACCTTGGCGCCCGCGACGAAGGCGAGCGCGGTCTCCCGGGCGACCGCGATGTGCTCGGGGTTCTCGTTGCCCCGCAGCCGGAACACGGCCTGGCCCACGGCGAACTTCAGCAGGTCGGAGGTGGTGAACATGCCGCGCGTGGCAAGGCCGCGGGCGAAGTGGTAGATGGAGGCGCCGCGCATCATGGTGTTGTCGACGTCGAAGAAGGCCGCCGCCTCCAGGTCGGGCTCGACCGGCTCGGCCGGCGCGACGGTGACCGCCGCCCGCGCCGCGGCCTCGCCGGCGGCCTCGGCCCCAACCTCGTGTCGTCGTCGCATTAGCCGCCACATGCGGTTCAGCTTACCTAGCCGGTGCCACGAGCCCCTCGATGTAGTCGAGGTAGCCCGCGGCCTGTCCCTTCTGTGCCTCGTTGAGCTGGTCCAGCATCGGCTCGACCACGTCCCGCTGCTTCTGCGCGAACTTCTTGATCTTGGACGAGCGGGGCTGCGTCCGCGTCAGCCGGCTGATGCCGGAGCGGGTGGAGTCCTCCATGTCCTTGAGCGTCTCGCCCACCAGCGGGCTGTCGGTGGACGAGCCGAGCAGGCTGGCGACCTCCTTGGCACGGGTCTCGGCCGAGGCCAGCTCGCGCGCGCCGCGTTCCGCGTCGTCGGTGCTCAGGTGCACAAAGGTGCTCTCCGCGGCCCTCTTGAGCGGGTACAGCGTGTCGCCAGGGACCGCCTGGTACGTGGTGAAGGCGGCGATCACCATGACCCCCGCCAGGCCGAACGTGGCGAGCTGGGACAGCAGCGGGCGGCGGCGCCGGACGGGCGGGCCGGCCGGGGCCGGGGCGCGCTCCTCGTCGGGGGCCGACAGCAGCAGGCGGCCGGAGACCAGGTCCTCGCGCAGCCGCTCGCGGAAGGCCGGCTCCGGCCCGCCGCCCACGGACGGGCCCCGCAGCTCCGTGAGACGCTCGATGACGAGCTCCCGCCGCCTGCGCGCCCTACTCATGACAGCTCCCTGAGGGATCCAGCCGTGACAACTGGCCTAACGAGGTGCGGGTGGGGGAGGTTACGCCAGGTCGTGCTTGAGTGCCCTGGCGAGCGTTCGAATGGCTCGAAACTGCAGCGCTTTGATCGCTCCACTCTTCTTCCCCATGATCAACGCGGTTTCCGCGAGCGAGAGGCCGTGCAGGAAGCGCAGCACCACGCATTCCTGCTGGTCGGGATTGAGATCGCGGACGGCGCGCAGCACCCGGTCATTGATGATGGCGGTGACCACCGCGTTCTCCGGGATGTGCGAGCCTTCGAGCGGTACGTCGATCAGCTCCCCCGTAGGGATCTCCAGTCGGTAGCGGCCGGACTTGAAGTGGTCGGCGACCAGGTTCCTGGCGATGGTGACGAGCCAGGCGCCGAAGTCGCGGCCCTGCCAGGTGAAGTCGCCGATCCTGCGCAGCGCGCGCAGGAAGGTCTCGCTGGTGAGGTCCTCGGCGAGCTGGTGGGCGCCGACGCGGAAGTAGATGTAGCGGTAGACCAGGTCCACGTAGCGGTCGTAGAGCGTGCCAAAGGAGTCCGTGCATCCGTTCTTGGCGTGCAGCACCAGCGTGCGGATGTCGTCGGGCACTTCTTCGCGCACGCCAAGCTCGCCCGTCCGGGCAGGTCCAGCGACCGGCGGAGCAAGCAGCCCGGCGAACGGCCACGAATCAGGCATCCGATATCCCTAGGGGTAAGGGGTGCGGCGTGCTCGAATACTCTAGAAATCAACTCGAAATTCCACAATCCGTGCCCGCTGGCATGGCTACGAGTAATCGCCCTATACCGTATAGGCGCATACCCCACAGCCTGCGGCGAAGCCCCTCATGGAGCGCCTGTTTCCTCTTCGGCTACCGGCCGGGAGGCATCGTCCGGCAGCATTGGAGTCACCATGGAGATCCTTGTTGCTGTCATAGCCCTTGCCGGTGCGCTCCTCGCCGCCGTCGCGACCGGAGCCCTGATCCGCCGGTTGCGCGACGAGCCCGAGGGCTGGTTGATCGCCTGGACCGTTGCAGCTGGAGCCCTGTGCCTGTCGCTGGCCGTGGTCGCCATCGGCTCCGTCCTGGGCTTCGGGCCGGTCACGTTCCGGATCTACCAGGTGACGGGTTCGCTGCTGGCGCCGCTCTGGCTGGCCGTGGGCCTGATCCAGCTGATGGCCGACAAGGTGCCGCCGAGATTCCTCGCATGGCTGTTCGGCATCGCGCTCACCGTCGTCTCCGTCGCGATCCTGACCTTCGACCCGCTCAGGTCCACCGATCTGGGCAAGAAGCTGCCGTCCGGCTCGGCCCTGTGGGGGCTCATCCCGGACAAGCTGCTCATCGGCGTGCACGCGATCGACGTGCTCGTCCTGCTGGCGTGCGTGGTGGTGGCCGCGCTCAAGTGGCGCGGCGGCGACGAGTACGACACCGACAACCTGCACGCGGTCCTGGTCATCGCGCCGTCGAGCATCGCGCTGGTGGGCGCCATGCGGTTCGCGGTCCCGCCGCTGTTCACCACGGCGCTGCTCGCGGTGGGCTCGGCGGCGATCTGGTACACCGTGCTGCGCCCGCTGGCGCCGTACGAGGACGACGACGAGGACGAGCTTGAGGCGCCGCACGACGACCGGGAGCACCGGCCGGGACGCAGGGCCGCGCCGGAGCCCGTGCCGGCCGCCGAGCCGCCTCCCGTGGCGCCCCCGCGCCGCTCACCCGGCCTGGGCGACCTGGTGGCCGAGTACCGGGCGGGCGACCAGCAGGTCGACTACGCCGCCCGCATGGGGGCCGCCCCCGACACCGGCCCGGCGACCGGCTACATCATGAACGGCTCCCCGCCCCCGCGCATGGACACCTCCCCGCGCATGGAGCCCCCGCCCCAGCGGCCCGACTACTCGATGCCCGGCACCGGCGTGGCCTACCCGGGCGCCGAGCTGTTCAGCCCGTCGCAACCGCAACCGCAGCCGCAGCCGCAGCAGGGCGGGGGCCGTCCCGCGCCCAGCATCTACGGCCTGCTCACCGTCTTCACGATCATGGACGGCGCCGGCGCCGCGTTCGACCGCCTGGCGGAGGCCACCGTCGAGGCCGTGCGCCGCAGCGAGCCCGACACGCTCGTCTACGCCTGCCACGCCGTCAAGTCGGCCCCCCTGCAGCGCATCGTCTACGAGCTCTACCGGGACGAGGTCGCCTACCGCGACCACCAGCGCCAGCCGCACGTCGAGCGCTTCCTCAACGAGCGTCAGGCGATGGTCCTGGCCACCAACGTCATCGAGCTCAACGTCAACGCCGCGAAGGTGGTGCCGCTGCCCACCGTGATGTTCTAGGCCAGGGCGGCGCGCAGGCGGGTCTCGTCGACCCGCCAGAAGTCGTGCTGCACGCCGTCGATCAACGTCACCGGGATCATCTCCCAGTACTTCTCCCTCAGCTCCTCGGAGGAGTCGATGCTGACCTCCTCCCACGGCACACCCAGCTCTCCGGCCACCCTGGCGATGACCGCGCGGGCGTCGTCACAGAGGTGGCAGCCGGGCTTGCCGAGCAAGGTGATGCGATGCATGTCCCCAACGGTAGCGCCCCTACTTTGTGCATCGGTTCACAAAGGGATTAACCTGAAAGACGGTTCTAATCCGTTCACGCGGTCCCCACCGCCCGTTCCCTGGAGCTCCGGCACGTGAAGAGCACGTCCCAGTCCCGTGACCGCGGCATCCCCGAGGCGACGGTCGCCAGGCTTCCGTTGTACCTGCGGGCGCTGCACGGGATGGCGGAGCGCGGCGTCGCGACCGTGAGCTCGGAGGACCTGGCCGTGGCCGCGGGCGTGAACTCGGCCAAGCTCCGCAAGGACCTCTCGCACCTCGGCTCGTACGGCACCCGCGGCGTAGGCTATGAGGTGGAGTACCTCGTCTACCAGATCTCCCGCGAACTCGGCCTCACCCAGGACTGGGCGGTGGCGATCGTCGGGGTCGGCAACCTCGGCCGCGCCCTGGCGAACTACGGCGGTTTCGTCTCCAGGGGCTTCCGCGTGGCCGCGCTCTTCGACGCCGACCCCGAAGTCGTGGGCGACACCATCGCGGGGTTGAATGTGGAGCACATCGACGAACTGGAAGCCGTCATCAGGCGGCGTGGAGTCTCGATCGTGGTACTGGCGACACCGGCGGCAGCGGCGCAGGAAGTGTGCGATCGCGTTGTCGCCGTGGGCGTGACCAGCATCCTGAACTTCGCCCCAGTCGTCCTCACCGTTCCGGACACCGTCGACGTCCGGAAGGTCGACCTGTCAATCGAACTGCAGATTCTCGCGTTCCACGAGCAACGCAAAGCTGGGGGGCCACTCATGGCGGTGGACGGTCAATGAGTGTTCTGGCGATCGGACTAAGCCACCGGACCTCTCCGGTGGCTCTTCTCGAACGCGTCTCGGTGACCGGTGACGCGCTGGTCAAGCTGCTGCACGACGTGCAGCAGGACGCCAGCGTCGCGGAGGCCATGGTGATCTCGACCTGCAACAGGGTCGAGATCTACGTCACGGTCGACCGCTTCCACGCCGCGGTCACCTCGATCAGCGGGCTGCTGGCCGTGCACTCGGGTGTGCCGGCCGACGAGCTGACCCCGCATCTCTACGTGCACTACGAGGAGCGGGCCGTCGAGCACCTGTTCTCGATGGCGTGCGGCCTCGACTCCATGGCCGTCGGCGAGGGCCAGATCCTGGGCCAGGTCCGCCAGGCGCTCAAGCTCGCCCAGAAGCACGGCACGGTCGGCGCGACCCTCAACGAGCTGACCCAGCAGGCGCTGCGCGTCGGCAAGCGCGCCCACGCCGACACCGGCATCGACCAGGCGGGCCCCTCGCTGGTCTCGGCGGGCCTCGCGCTCGCGGGCGACCTGGCCGGGCGGCGGGCGCTGGTGGTGGGCGCCGGCTCGATGAGCTCGCTGGCCGCCGTCACGCTGCAGCGCGCCGGCGTCACCGACATCGTCGTGGCCAACCGCACGTACGAGCGGGGCGCGCGGCTGGCCGACTCGGTCGGCGGCCGGGCCGTCGGGTTCGCCGCCGTGCGCGAGGAGCTGGCGGGCGCCGACGTCGTCATCACCTGCACCGGTGCGGGGCGGCACGTCATCACCCCGGATATGCTGACCAGGGGCGCGTTCCTGCTGGACCTGGCGCTGCCGCACGACATCGACCCGGCCGTGCGTGAGGTGCCCGGCATCACACTGGTCGACCTGGAGACCATCCAGGAGTCCGGCATCGGCTCGCACGGCGGCGACGCCGTCGAGTCCGTGCGCGCCCTCGTGGCAGAGGAGCTCAACACCTACCTCGACGCCGCCCGCGCCGCCCGCGTCACCCCCACCGTGGTGGCGCTGCGCAGCAAGGCGGCGGGCGTGGTCGAGTCCGAGCTCGGCCGCCTGATGATGCGTATGCCCGATCTCGACGACAAGGCCAGGGACGAAGTCGCCATGACCGTGCAGAGGGTCGTTGACAAACTGCTTCACGAGCCGACTGTGCGTGTCAAGCAGCTCGCCGCCGGTCCAGGGGGCGATCATTATGCGGAAGCCCTGCGTGAATTGTTCGATCTCGACCCGAAGATGCCCGCGGCCGTGAGGGAGGTGGAGCTGTGAACCTGCGGTTGGGCACCCGCCGCAGTGTGCTGGCGACCACGCAGTCCCAGATGGTGGCCGACGCCCTCACCGAGCGCACCGGGCGTCCGGTCGAGCTGGTGGGCGTGACGACCTTCGGCGACGTGACCAAGGCCCACCTGGCGCAGCTCGGCGGCACCGGCGTGTTCGTCAGCGCGCTGCGGGACAAGCTGGTCGAGGGCGAGATCGACTTCGCCGTCCACTCGCTCAAGGACCTGCCGACCAAGCAGGACCCGCGCTTCACGCTGGCCGCGCTCCCCGAGCGCCACGACCACCGCGACGCGCTGGTCGGCTCGCACAAGTTCGCCGACCTGCCCGCCGGGGCCCGGGTCGGCACGGGCTCGCCGCGCCGGGTCGCCATGCTGAGCGCGCTGCGCCCCGACCTTGAGTACGTCCCGATCCGCGGCAACGCCGACACGCGCATCGGCAAGATCGCCGCGGGCGAGCTCGACGCTGTCGTGCTGGCCAGCGCCGGGCTGACCAGGCTCGGCCGCGGCGGCGAGATCGCGCAGATCTTCGAGGTCGAGGAGCTGCTGCCCGCCCCCGGCCAGGGCGCGCTCGCCGTCGAGTGCCTGGCCGGCCGCGCCGACCTGGTCGAGACCCTGGCCGTGCTCGACGACCCGCGCACGCGCAGCGCGGTGACCGCCGAACGCGCCGTGTTGTCCGCACTGGAGGCCGGCTGCGCCGCTCCCGTGGGTGCTTTCGCGGCCGATGACGGGCACACTCTGAACCTGACCGCCACGGTCGTCTCCATCGACGGCCGCGAAGCGGTCCGCAAGTCCGCCGCCGGCTCTCCTTCGGAGGCTGCACAGCTGGGCCGCCTCCTGGCGGCCGAGATGATCGCCGAAGGGGCCGACAGATTGATGGGGGAGCAATCCCATTGAGCTCCGATAGTCCAACCTCCGGTTTCGTCGCCTTCGTGGGGGCGGGTCCCGGCGACCCCAACCTGCTGACGCTCCGCGCCGCCGAACTCCTGGGCAAGGCGGATGCCGTCGTGCTCGACGACGAGCAGTTCGGCCCGCTGCTCAAGTACTGCCGCGAGGGCGTCGAGGTCGCCGAGGGCGACTACGTCCAGCGGGCCAAGGCCGGGCAGCTCGTGGTGCGCCTGTGCGCGGGCGACCCCATGTTGTTCTCCTCGATCGACGACGAGGTCGCGGCCTGCGTGGCGGCGGAGGTGGACTTCGAGATCGTGCCCGGCGTGCCGCCCGCGACCGCGGTGCTCACCTACGCCGGCATCCCGGCGGCCACGGCCGTGCCCGAGTTCCGCGTCGTCGACGCCGCTCAGGAGCAGGACTGGTCGTCCCACGCCGCCACCCGCGGCACGCTGGTGATCTACAACGGCATCACCGAGGCCGTCGCCATCGGCAAGGCGCTGATCGCCGGCGGCAAGCCCGACACCACGCCCGTCGCGGTCAGCAGCGGCGGCACCACCACCGAGCAGTACACCGTCGTGTCCTCGCTCGGACGGCTGCAGGCCGACCTCAAGCACGCCGGGTTCACCGAGCCCGCGCTGATCGTGGTCGGCGAGGCCGTGGGGCAGCGCGACCGGCTGTCGTGGTTCGAGACCAAGCCGCTGTTCGGGTGGCGGGTGCTGGTGCCGCGTACCAAGGAGCAGTCGCGCAGCCTGTCCGAGCAGCTCATGGCCTACGGCGCGGTGCCCGAGGAGGTGCCGACCATCTCGGTCGAGCCGCCGCGCACGCCGCAGCAGATGGACCGCGCCATCAAGGGCCTGGTCACCGGCCGCTACGAGTGGGTGGCCTTCACCAGCGCCAACGCCGTCAAGGCGGTGCGCGAGAAGTTCGAGGAGTACGGGCTCGACGCGCGGGCCTTCGCCGGGCTCAAGGTGGCCGCCGTGGGCGAGGCCACCTCCCAGGCCCTGGTCGAGTTCGGCGTCAAGCCCGACCTGTTGCCCTCGGGGGAGCAGTCCTCCGAAGGGCTCGTGGCCGAGTGGCCTCCCTACGACTCGATGCTCGACCCGATCAACCGGGTGCTGCTGCCGCGGGCCGACATCTCGACCGACACGCTGGTGGCCGGGCTCACCGAGCTGGGCTGGGAGTGCGACGACGTGACGGCGTACCGGACGGTCCGCGCCGCGCCGCCGCCCGCGCCCATCCGCGAGGCGATCAAGGGCGGCGGGTTCGACGCCGTGCTGTTCACCTCGTCCTCCACCGTGCGCAACCTGGTCGGCATCGCGGGCAAGCCGCACAACGTCACCGTGATCGCGGTGATCGGGCCGCAGACGGCCAAGACGGCCGAGGAGTTCGGGCTCCGGGTCGACGTCATGTCCGACAAGCCATCCGCATCCGCCTTGGCCGCAGCGCTGGCCGAGTTCGGTGCCAAGCAGCGCCAGGCGGCCGTGGCCGCGGGTGACAGCCCGCGCAAGCCCTCCCAGAACCGCCGTGGCGCCAGGAGGAGAGCCAAGTGAGCGCCCAGTTCCCCGTCGCACGTCCCCGGCGCCTGCGCCGCAATCCGGCGCTGCGCCGGCTGGTGTCGGGCACCCGGCTGCACGCCGCCGACCTGATCCTGCCGATGTTCGTCAAGGAGGGCATCGAGGAGCCGCAGCCGGTGACGTCGATGCCGGGTGTGTTCCAGCACACCCGCGACTCGCTGCGCAAGGCCGCGCACGAGGCGGCCGAGGCGGGCGTGGGCGGCCTGATCCTGTTCGGCATCCCGGCGGTCAAGGACGCGACCGGCTCGGCGGCCGACGACCCCGACGGCATCCTCCAGGTCGCCCTGCGCGAGGTGAACGCCGAGGTCGGCGACGCCCTCGTGGTCATGGCCGACACCTGCCTCGACGAGTTCACCGACCACGGCCACTGCGGCATCCTCACCCCGTCCGGCGACGTCGACAACGACGCCACGCTTGAGCGCTACGCCTCGATCGCGGTGGCCCAGGCCGCCGCCGGCTCCCAGATGGTGGCGCCGAGCGGCATGATGGACGGCCAGGTCGGCGCCATCCGGACCGCGCTCGACGGCGCCGGCTACGCGGACGTCCCGATCCTGGCCTACTCCGTCAAGTACGCCTCCGCCTTCTTCGGCCCGTTCCGCGAGGCGGCCGAGTGCGCGCCGCAGTTCGGCGACCGCAGCACCCACCAGCAGGACCCGGCCGGTCCGCTGGAGGAGGCGCTGCGCGAGGTCAGGCTCGACCTGGCGGAGGGCGCCGACGCCGTCATGGTCAAGCCTGCGCTGGCCTACCTCGACGTCATCACCCGGGTGCGCGACGCGGTCGACGTGCCGGTGGCGGCGTACCAGGTGAGCGGCGAGTACGCGATGGTCGAGGCGGCCGCGGCCAACGGCTGGGTCGACCGCGAGCGGATGATCATGGAGTCGCTGGTCGCCATCAAGCGCGCCGGCGCCGACCTGATCCTCACGTACTGGGCGACGGAAGTGGCACGAGGGCTCTAACCATGGGGTTTCCCGTCAACTCCTGAGGCCTGTGCGTTAGAGTGCGATAACAAGTGCTGGTGTGTCCCGCGGTGCGCGAACGGCCCGGAGCCGGGACCTCCTCAGGCGCTGGACTTCGACGGGAGACACCATGGTGGGGGTACCACTGGCTCGGCGTACCAGAAAGCGGTCGCGGCCGACGCGCATCGATACTGTGCTGGAGTACGCGTCCCTGGGCTGGCCCGTCGTGCCGGGGGCCTTTCCGCTGCGTCACGGCCCCCGCGCGTGCTCGTGCGACCGCGTCGGCTGTCCAGACCCGGGCGCCCATCCGCTCTCGCCCGCCTGGCACATGCAGGCCACGACGGACACGACGCTGCTGACCCGCTGGTGGGAGAGCGAGCCCGAGGCCAACGTGATCCTGCCCACAGGGCGCGTGTTCGACGTGTTCGACGTACCGCTCGCCTCCGGCCTGTCGGCCCTCACCAGGATCGACGCCGCCGATGCCCACCCAGGCCCGGTCGCCGCTCAAGGCGACCGGGTCTTGTTTTATGTGGCCACCCGCGGCAACCCCGAGGACGAGGACGAGTGGTGGTCCTGCCAGCTCGACTGCGACCCGGCCACCATCGACGACACGCCGGGCCTGCGCTGGCACTGCCGCGACAGCTACGTGCTCGCGCCGCCCTCGACCCTGCCCACGGGCCAGCCGGTCTCCTGGCTCCGCCCGCCGGACGGCCGCCCGCTGCCCGACCCGCTGCGCATCCTGGAATGGCTGGCTGACTGACCACGCCCTGCGGCGAGGGCACCGGTACGCGGGGCTAACCTGGGTCGGGTGAGCCGTACACAGAACTCCGAGGACCTGTTCGCCCGCGCCAGGGAAGTGGTGCCCGGCGGCGTCAACTCGCCCGTGCGCGCGTTCGGCGCGGTGGGCGGCACGCCGCGTTTCATGGCCTCCGGCCAGGGGCCCTACATCACCGACGTCGACGGCAACCGCTACGTCGACCTGGTCTGCTCCTGGGGTCCGATGATCCTCGGCCACCGGCATCCCGCGGTCGTCGAGGCCGTCTCCGGCGCGGTCGCCCACGGCTTCTCCTACGGCACCGCCACGCCCGGCGAGGTCGAGCTGGCCGAGGAGATCGTCTCCAGGATGGCGCCGGTCGAGAAGGTGCGCCTGGTCAGCTCCGGCACCGAGGCGACGATGAGCGCGGTGCGCCTGGCGCGCGGCTTCACCGGGCGGTCCAAGGTGATCAAGTTCGCCGGCTGCTACCACGGGCACGTCGACGCGCTGCTGGCCTCGGCAGGGTCAGGGGTGGTGACGTTCGGGCTGCCGGACACGCCGGGGGTCACCGGGGCGTCGGCGGCCGACACGATCGTGCTGCCGTACAACGACATCCAGGCGGTGGAGGAGGCGTTCGCGGCGGCCGAGGTGGCCTGCGTGATCACCGAGGCGTGCCCGGCGAACATGGGCGTCGTCCCGCCGCGCGACGGCTTCAACGCCCGGCTGCGCGAGCTGTGCACGGCCAACGGCGCGCTGCTCATCGTCGACGAGGTGCTCACCGGCTTCCGCGTCTCGTCCGCCGGCTGGTACGGCCTCGACCCCGTCGACGCCGACCTCATGACGTTCGGCAAGGTCATGGGCGGCGGCCTGCCCGCGGCGGCGTTCGGCGGCCGGGCCGACGTGATGGCCTTCCTGGCTCCGGAGGGCCCGGTCTACCAGGCGGGCACGCTGTCGGGCAATCCGCTGGCCTGCGCGGCCGGCCTGGCCACCCTGCGCGCCCTCGACGCCGACGCCTACGCGCGCATCGACGCGGCGGCGCTCGCGGTGGGCGACGCGGCGGCCGAGGCGCTGGCGAAGGCGGGCGTGCCCCACCGGTTGCAGCGGGCCGGCAGCCTGTTCTCGATCTTCTTCGCCGAGGCCGAGGTGAGCAACTTCGACCAGGCGAAGGCCCAGAACACCGCGGCCTTCACCGCGTTCTTCCACGCGATGCTCGACCAGGGTGTCTATCTGCCGCCGTCGGCGTACGAGGCGTGGTTCCTGTCGGCGTCCCACGACGACGAGGCGCTCAACCGGATCGCCGACGCCCTGCCGGCAGCGGCGAAGGCGGCCGCGGCGGTTCTGTGACCCGGCGCGGCCTGGTGCCAGCGTAGAGCACGCCGGCGACGATGAGGGCCGCGGCCAGGAGCTCGATCCAGGAGAGCGGCTCGCCGGCCACCAACGCGGCCGACGACATGCCGAACACCGGCACGAGCAGCGTGTACGGCGCCACGGTCGAGGCGTCGTACCGGCGCAGCAGCCAGCCCCACACGCCGAACCCGCCGAGCGTCGAGACGAAGGCCACGTAGCCCAGCGACAACCAACCCTCGGCGGGGGCGGCCAGCACGGGCGGCCCCTCGACCAGCAGCGACAGCAGCAGCAGGGGCGGCGCCGAGAAGGCGCTCACCCAGACCATGAACCGCAGCGAGTCCGGCGGTGCGGCCCTGCGCTGCACCACGTTGCCGAGACCCCAGGCCGCGGCGGCGGCCACGCACAGGGCGAAGGCGCCCAGCGGGCCGGACACCCCGAAGTCGAGCGCGACCAGGGCCAGGCCGCCGAAGGCGACCGCCAGACCGAGGACGCGGCGGGCGGTGGGCCGCTCACCGAGCAGCGTCACCGCGAACAGCACGGTGAAGAGCGCCTGCATCTGCAGGACGAGAGAGGTCAGTCCGGCCGGCATGCCCGCTCGCATGCCCACCAGCAACAGGCCGAACTGACCCACTCCGAGCGTGGCCGCCACCCCGGCGACCCAGCGCCACGGAACTCCGGGCCGCCCCACGAGCAGCAGGGCGGGGAACGCCGCCAGGGTGAACCTGATGCCCGCGTACAGCAGCGGGGGGAAGTACTTCAGGCCGACCTGCATGACGACGAAGTTGAAGCCCCAGACGGCCGCGAGGCCGACGGCGAGGGCGAGGTGGCGGGGGCTCACGCAGAGCGGGTCTTCTGGTACCGGTTGCGCTGCTCGCGGGCCTGCTCGGCGAGCACCTTGAGGTACGAGGTGGAACGGGTCTCGGGCTTCCTGCTCTTAATGATTCGCATGCATATATTTTCATCTGCTTCAGATACAAGGACAAGCGAGACTTTCTACGCTAAACCCTTTAGTCTGGCTTACATGTTGGACCTGAACCGGCTCAAGGCTCTTCACGCCGTGCACGTCTACGGTTCGGTCGGCGCGGCGGCCGACGCGCTCATGGTCACGCCCTCGGCCGTCAGCCAGCAGATCGCCAAGCTGGAGCGGGAGACGGGCGCCCGGCTCATGGAGCGCAACGGGCGCGGCGTCCGGCTGACCGACGCCGCGGGCCTGCTCGCCGAGCACGCCGAACGCATCCTCGCCCTGGTCGAGACCGCCGAGGCGGACTTCGAGGCCCTGCGCGGCGAGGTCGTCGGTCGGCTCAGCATCGCCGCCTTCGCCACCGCGACCCGCGGGCTGATGCCCGGCGCGGTCGTCCGGCTCAAG
The DNA here is from genome assembly GCF_053596455.1 of Nonomuraea sp. NPDC001699. Taxonomy (NCBI): domain Bacteria; kingdom Bacillati; phylum Actinomycetota; class Actinomycetes; order Streptosporangiales; family Streptosporangiaceae; genus Nonomuraea; species Nonomuraea sp. NPDC001699. Next base: position 201,459 of record NZ_JBSFGF010000004.1, read on the forward strand.
AAGAACCACCCCGACCTGCACGTGCACCTCTACGAGCGCGAGCCCGAGCGGGTGCTGCGCGAGGTGGCCAGGGGCGAGCTGGACCTGGGCGTGATGCAGGACTGGCTCAACCGGCCCATCGCCATGCCCGAGGGCCTGTCCAGGGCCACGCTGCTGGACGACGTGGCCGACGTCGCCATCCCCGCCGGTCACCCGCTGGCCGGGCGCAGGGAGGTGGGGCTGGCCGAGCTGCACGGCGAGCAGTGGATCAGCTCCTCGCCCGGCACGGTCTGCCACGACTGGCTGGTCTTCACGCTGCGCAACGCCTCGCTGGAGCCGGAGATCGCCTGCATGGCCGACGAGTACCCGACCCAGCTCGCCCTGGTCGCCGCCGGGCTGGGCTGCGCGATCGTGCCGCGGCTGGGCCGCGACTGCGTGCCCGACGGCGTGCGGCTGGTCCCGCTCATGCCGCGGCAGTCGCGCCGCATCTACGCGGTGTGGCGCACCGACGCGGCCCGCCGTCCCGCGATCAGGGCCACGGTCGAGGCGCTGGTCGCCGTCAGCCGCGAGCAGGAGAACGCCTGGGCGGTCAGCTGAGCACCCGGCCGTGCACCCGGCCGGGCCGCGCTCAACTGAGCGCGATCGCCACCACGCCGCCGAGGATCACGCCCGCCGCCAGCAGCCGCCGCCGCAGGTCGCCCTCGGCCAGCAGCCGCCCGCCGAGCACCACCGCGATCAGCACGCTCACCTCGCGCGCCGGCGCGACCACGCTCACCGGCGCCATCGTGAACGCCACCAGGATCAGCAGGTACGACAGGAAGATCAGGAACGCCGCCCCCACGATCCGCGACCGGTGCTCCCGCCACACGCTCACGACCAGCCGCCGCCTGGCCCCGGCGACGAACGGCGTGAGCGCCAGCGCCCGCCCGACCTCCCCGAGGTAGTTGAGCATGATCGGCGCCACCGCGAACGCGCTGACCACCTGCGAGTCCCACACCGTGTACCCCGCGATGAACAGCCCCACGACCAGCCCGGACACCAGCCCCCGCAGGTCGCCGCGCCCGGCCGCGCCGCCGCTCATCATGAACACGCCGACCCCGACGAGCACGATCCCGGCCACGCCGGCCGGCGCCGGATGCTCGCCCAGGAACAGCACGGCCACCAGGCTGGCCAGCATCGGCCCGGTGCCGCGGGCGACGGGGTAGACGAGCGACAGGTCACCCGCGCCGTAGCCACGCTGGAGCAGCACGAAGTACCCCAGGTGCAGGGCCGTGCTGCCGCAGATCACCGCGAGGTCGCCCCACGACAGCCGGGCGCCCGTGACCAGCAGGAACCCGGCGAACAGCGGGCTCCACACCACCGTGGCCACGACCCCGATCAGCCAGAGGAAGACGATCCCGTCGGCCTGGGCCGCCTTCTTGCTCAGCAGGTTCCAGGTGGCGTGCGCGACGGCGGCGACGAGAATGAGGACCAGCGCCCAAGGGCTCATGCGGGCGACTCCTTCCAGGGGTGACGGAGAGGAGCCTCCAGGCTTTTGTCCCGTCAGCTGTACGACCCCCCGGGGGCCGTGGCGCCGCTCGGACCTGTCTTCCGGCCCTGGTTGTGGTGGCGGGGGAGGGCAGGCCGGACGCGGAACCCTAGGCGCAGTCGTCCCCGACCCTACCGCCGCGCGAAATGCCGGACCAGGCAGCCCCTGACTATGACCGGCATCGAAACGGATAGGCTGTGGCACACCATGGCTGAAACCACCGTCGTCCACCTTTTGCGCCACGGTGAGGTGCACAATCCCGGCGGCATCCTGTACGGCAGGCTGCCCGGCTACCACCTGTCCGACACCGGCAGGCTCATGGCCGAGACGGTCGCCAAGGCCGTCGGCGGTCGCGACATCGTCGCCGTCCACAGCTCGCCGCTCGAACGCGCGCTGGAGACCGCGGCTCCGCTCGCCGACAAGCTCGGCCTCGACGTGACCAAGGACGACCGCCTGCTCGAAGCGGCGAACATGCTGCAGGGCCGTCCGGTCGGCCAGGGGCTGGCCATCCTCCGCAACCCGCGCAACTACCGCTATTTCTGGAACCCGCTGCGCCCGTCGTGGGGCGAGGCGTACCCGGCGATCGTGGCGCGGATGAAGTCGGCGGTCGACGACGCCAGGGCCGCCGCGCGCGGGCACGAGGCCGTTCTGGTCAGCCACCAGCTCCCGATCTGGACGATCAGGATGGCCGCCGAGGGCCGCCGGCTCTGGCACGACCCGCGCCGCAGGCAGTGCGCGCTGGCCAGCCTCACCACCTTCACCTTCGAGGGCGACCGCCTGGTCAGTGTCGGCTACAGCGAGCCGGCCGGATCGCTGAGTGCGGGGCCGTCGATACCAGGGGCCTGATGTCCGGGCCATGAGTCCCCGCCGGTAGAGTTGCAAGCTCTACCGGTTGTAGTACAAGGAGATCATCCTCCGTGCGCGCGACGTCCATCTCCCTCGTTCTCCTGGCCGCGCTGGCCGCGCTCACCACGGGCTGCGCGGCCAACCAGAGCGGGCAGCCCCAGGTGGGCGACACCCGGTTCGTCGCGGGCGACGGCAAGATCCAGGTCTTCGACGTCTCCGACCGCAAGGCGGCCCCGCCGGTCGAGGGCCCCACGCTCGACGGCGGCACGGCCTCGCTGGCCGCCCACAAGGGCAAGGTCGTGGTGATCAACTTCTGGGCCTCGTGGTGCGGCCCGTGCCGGGCCGAGGCGCCGGTGCTCAAGGAGGCCGCCGCCAAGACCAAGGGCGACGTGCAGTTCATCGGCGTCGACTTCAAGGACCGCCAGGCCGACGCCATCGCCTTCGAACGCACCGAGCAGACCGGCTACTCCCACATCTTCGACCAGCCCGGCAAGGTCGCGCTGTCCTTCCAGGGCACCGTGCCGCCCGCGGCGATCCCGTCCACGCTGGTCATCGACAAGCAGGGGCGGGTCGCGGCCAGGGCGCTCGGGGCGGTCAAGTACACCGACCTGATGAACACGCTCACCAAGGTGCGCGATGAGTGACGTCGTCGCCTCGGGTTCGCTGCTGCTCGCGCTGCCGATCGCGCTGCTGGCCGGGGTGGTGTCGTTCCTGTCGCCGTGCGTGCTGCCGCTGGTGCCGGGCTATCTGTCGTACGTGACGGGCATGAGCGCCGACCCCAAGCGGGGGCGGCTGGTGCTCGGCACGGTGTTGTTCGTGGCCGGGTTCGCGCTGGTGTTCGTGCTCAGCGGCGCGCTGTTCGGCGGGCTCGGCTCGATCATGCTGGGCAACGCCCAGATCATCACGCGGGTGCTGGGCGTCCTGACGATCCTGCTCGGGCTGGCGTTCCTGGGCGTGCTGCCCGGCCTGATGCGCGACGTGCGCATCCACAAGCTGCCGGCCGCGGGCCTGGCCGGCGCGCCCCTGCTCGGCGTGGTGTTCGGCCTCGGCTGGACGCCGTGCATCGGCCCCACGCTGGCCGTCGTGCTCACGCTGGGGCTCAACGAGGGCAGCGCCTCGCGCGGCGCCCTGCTGGCCGTCGCCTACGCGCTCGGTCTCGGGCTGCCCTTCGTGGCCGCGGCCCTGGCCTACAGCAAGGCGTTGCGCACGTTCCGGGCCGTGCGCCGGCACACCCAGCTGATCACCAGGATCGGCGGGGTCATGATGGTGGCCGTCGGGCTGCTGCTCGTCACCGGACTCTGGGGAGCGATGATCGCGGCCATGCAGGGGCTCATCGGCGCGTTCGAGCCGGTGATCTGATGAGCGTCGACGAGCTGGTGCGTGAGGAGCGCGAGCCACGGCAGGCCAGGCTGGGGCCCGTAGGCTGGCTCCGATGGTGCTGGCGCACCCTCACCTCGATGAAGACCGCGCTGATCCTGCTCTTCCTGTTCGCGCTGGGCTCGATCCCCGGCTCGCTGGTGCCCCAGCGCAGTGTCGAGCCCGACAAGGTGGCGCTGCTCTACCAGCAGAACCCCACCCTGGCCGAGTGGTACGACCGGTTCCAGCTCTTCGACGTGTTCACCTCGGTCTGGTTCGCCGCCGTCTACCTGCTGCTGTTCACCTCGCTCGTCGGCTGCATCATCCCGCGCACCGCGACCTATCTGCGCGAGCTGCGCCGCAAGCCGCCCGCGGCCCCCAAGAACCTGTCCCGGCTGCCGCACGCCGACTCCTTCGAGGGCGACCTGACCGTCGAGGAGGCCGCCGGACGGCTGCGCAAGCTGCGCTTCCGCGTCGTCACCGGCGACGGCTGGGTGGCCGCGGAGAAGGGCTACCTGCGCGAGACCGGCAACCTGTTCTTCCACGTCGCGCTGATCGGCATCCTGCTCGCGGTCGGCTTCGGCTCCCTGTACGGCTACCGCGGCAACGTCCTGGTCGTCGAGGGCGACGGCTTCGCCAACACCGTGGCCGCCTACGACAGGTTCATCCCCGGCAGCCGGGTCTCGGCCGAGTCGCTCCAGCCGTTCTCCTTCGAGCTGTCCGACTTCAAGGCCACCTACCAGGTCGAGGGCGACAAGAAGGGCCAGGAGCTCGACTACTCCGCCTACCTGAAGGTGCACGACGAGCCCGGCGCGCCCGTCCGCGACTACGAGCTCAAGGTCAACGACCCGCTTGAGGTCGACGGGACGCAGACGTACCTGATCGGCCACGGCTACGCGCCCGTCTTCAAGGTCACCGACGGCAAGGGCCAGGTCGCCTACGAAGGGCCCGTGGCCTGCCTGATCGACCAGAAGGCCACGCTGACCTCGTCGTGCGTGGTCAAGGCGCCCGACGCGCAGCCGTCCCAGCTGGGGTTCCTGCTGCGCTTCCTGCCCACCAGCGTGCCGCTGACCGACGGCAACTACGCCTCGGCCTTCCCCGGCGAGCTCCAGCCGCAGGTGCAGCTCCTGGGCGGTTACGTGGGCGACCTCGGCATGCGGTCGGGCAAGCCCCAGTCGGTCTACAAGATCCTGCCGGACGAGCTCGACGGCAAGGTCGTCCCGGTGGTGCGGGGATCGTTCGCGACCAAGCCGCTGTCGGTGGGGGAGTCGACCACGCTTCCCGGCGGGGCCGGGAAGCTGGAGTTCACCGGCGTCAAGGAGTGGATCACGCTCCAGACCGCCTACGACCCGGGGCGCGTGCCCGCGCTGATCGCCGCGGCGGTCGCGGTCGTCGCCATCGCGCTGTCGTTGATGATCCGTCGCCGCCGTGTCTGGGTGCGGATCAAGGAAGGGCGGGTCGACGTGGGCGGCCTGACCCGCACCGAGGGCTCCGCGGCGGGCTTCGCCGAGGAGTTCGCCGAGATCGTCAAGGCTCTATCAGCAGGAGAACAGCATGTCCGCTGAGCAATTGGCCGAGCTGAGCGACAATTTCGTCGTCGCCACCGTCCTGCTCTACATCTTCGCCATGGTGGGCTTCGCGATGGAGCTGGCCTTCGGCAGGGCCGTGCTGGGCAAGGCCGCCGTGAAACGGGCCGCCCGGCAGCCCGTCACGGTCGGCGCCCCCTCGGACGGCGACTCCGCGCCCGAGGCGGAGGAGGCCGTCGCCGACCCCGTGCCCGTCATGGGAGGCGGGGCCAAGGCCGGGCGCATCGCCCTCGTGCTGGCCTGGATCGGCTGGGCGGCCAACCTCGGGGCCATCATCACCCGCGGCCTGGCGGTCGGCCGGTGGCCGTGGGGCAACATGTACGAGTTCGTGGTGGCCATCTGCCTCGCCGCCGTGACCGCGTTCCTGTTCACCCAGGTGCGTCAGAACGTGCGGTTCCTGGGCGCGTTCGTGATGATCGCCGCGACGCTCGGGCTCGGGTTCGCGGTCAAGGTGCTCTACACGGCGGCCGGGCCCGTGGTGCCGGCGCTGAACTCGTACTGGATCGCGATCCACGTCAGCGCGGCGATCCTGGCCAGCGGGCTGTTCACGCTGGCCGGCGTGTCGGGTGTGCTGTTCCTGGTGCGCGGCGACGGGCTGTCCCGCCTGCCCAGCCGCGACGACCTGGAGCGGGTGGCCCACCGCGCGATCGTGCTGGCCTTCCCGCTGTGGACGTTCGCCGTCATCGCCGGCGCGCTCTGGGCCGACCGCGCCTGGGGCCGCTACTGGGGCTGGGACCCCAAGGAGGTCTGGTCCTTCATCACCTGGGTGGCGTACGCGGCCTACCTGCACGCCAGGGTGACCGCCGGCTGGCGGGGCAGGGCCGCCATGATCGTGCAGCTGCTGGCGTTCGGGTGCCTGATGTTCAACCTGGTCGGCGTCAACATCTTCATCTCCGGCCTGCACAGCTACGCCGACGTCAGCGGTTAGTCGTCGCCGCGCATCCGCCGGTCGAGATCTCTCAGGAAGTCGGGGTCGTCGTCCGGGCCCTTCGGCGCGCCCGGGCCCGGCGGCACCGGCCACGGGTCGCGCTCGGCCTTCGGCCGCCCGCGCAGCATCCAGATCACGCCGCCGAGAAGCGGGATCAGCACGACGATGAGGACCCAGAGCGCCTTTGGTACGTTCCTGACCTCTTCCTCGGGTGCGGTGATGACGTCGAAGAGTGAGAAGAGCCAGAAGGCCAGCAACGCCAGGCCGATCAGAACACCTGCCATGCCCGAACTGTAAGCCATCCGCGACGTGATCGTGTCGGACGATGTCCCGTTTCGGATGACTCGGGAAGATCAGCGTCGTACCGTGGAACCCGGTTCGGCATGGACGCGGCGTGAAGGGGTGCGATGGCCTTTTCTCACGACAAGGGCCGACATCGGCGCGGCCGTTGGTGGCGACGCGGGTCGTACCTGTTCTCGCGGCGCGACGAGGCTCCTCCGGACGCGGACCGTTCCTTCTGGTCCCGGCGGAGGGACGGCCGCCCCGAGGTCCCGAGAGAGCGGCTCAACGGCGCGGAGCGGCGTAAGGAGCAGCAGCCGGAACGGTTCGCCCGCCCCGGCGCCCCCCAGCGGCGCGAGGTGACCTGGGACGGCCTCTCGCTGCGCGAGCGCGGGGAACGCCTGCCCGCGGCGGTCGCCGAACGCCCCCGCTACACCTGGTACGACTTCGAGCTCGACGACACACCCCCCAGGGCCCAGCCCAACAGGCCCGAGGCCCCTTCCATCGGCGACGGCCTGCGCCACTGCGGCAAGCTGGAGAAGATCCTCCACCGCCAGTGGGACGCCCGGCACGGCCCGCCGTCCAAGGACGCCGTCCGCGCGGTGGAGAGCCTGGCCCGGCTGCCCGAACGGCTGAAGGAGCTGCTGGCGACCGGCCTGGAAGGCATCTACGTCGGCGCGGGCGGCGTCCCCGACCTCGACGACATGGGCTACTTACGCGGCGCGCCGCTCCCGGCGGGCCGGGCCACCTGGGACATCTGCGCCGGCGCGTACGGCGACCGCAAGATCGTGGTGGGCGACCGGCCCTCACCCACGCCGGACGTGATGATGCACGAGGTCGGGCACGCCATCGACGACCTGGACTCGCTCCACGGGGAATGGGTGTCGGACTCGCCGGAGTTCCTCAAGCTCTACCAGAACGCCTTCCCCAAGCTGGCCTCGACCTTCCACCGCCAGGGCAACGGCCTGGGCCGCAAGGAGTTCTTCGCCGACGCCTTCGCGGCCATCGCCGCCCGCCAGCGCCCGGCCCTGGTGGACATGCTCGGCGGCGACACACGGATGGCGCTCGACGTCATGCTCTTCTTCAACCGGCGCTACGGAATCTAGGTGATCAGCCATGTACGTGATCCGGCTCGCGGACGGGACCTTGCGCGTGCCGCAGAGCCTGACCAGCGAAGACGGGCGTCTGATCGGCAACGCGTACGTGGACGTGCAGCCCGGCGATCCTGAATACGACAAGTGGCTGCCCGAGTCGCTGACCGAGGAGGAGGCGGCCGAGCGCAGGCGTCGCTGGGAGGAGGAGAACGACGACCTCGAACGCGAGTTCCTGGCGTTCAAGGCCAGCCAGGAGGACGCCTGAGGAGGACGGGCGCCAGCCACGGTCGGCGGTTGGCGCCGCCCCGTGCTTGCCCTCGGGAGGTGTGGCCCGGAAGCACGCTCGTTCACGGCCTCACGACGTGAGGCGGACTGAGGTCCCGCCAGCGGTGATCCTGGCGGATCTCAGGATCACCGACTAGACGGAACGTCAGACGCGCGGGGACTCACCTGCTGGCCTGTCGGCCGTGAGAACGTCCTCGCCTCTAAGAAGGGCGTGCACTTCCGACTCGCGGAAGCGCCGGTGCCCTCCGGGGGTGCGGATACTGCTGATGCGGCCTGCCGCAGCCCAGCGCGTAACCGTCTTTGGGTCTACCCGGAAGAGGGCGGCAACCTCTCCTGGGGTCAGCAGACGCTCGCTGCTACTCTCCACCAATCTCTCCCCCTCGCATCCCGCTTCCTGCCAGCGGGCGGACAGGTAACCAGTGTGTCGAGCGAAGCCTGATTTATCCGTGGTTTTCGACAAAGATCACGGGTTGTTATCAGCTGACTGCCCGATTGTTATATGATAGAGCCTCTTTGGGGCTCTCGTGGGTGTTTCTTTACGAAACACCCTTACTGGGAACAGTAGCAGCGCTCGCGTCCGATGCGAAGAGCGACCGCTACCCAGGGACGAGTAACCTCGAACCTGTGCATCCCGTTCTCGTTTACACCGCGTCGCGGATCGGCCTGTTTGTCGTGACCCTGGGTGTTCTCTACCTCGTCGGCCTGCAAAACCCGCTGATCCTGCTCGCAGCCGCTTTCGTGATCAGCGGCGTAGCCAGCTACGTGTTGCTGTCGAGGCAGCGTGACGCCGTCAGCCAACGCCTCAGCAACAAGATCGATCGCCCGAAGCCGCAGGGCGACTAGGGCAGGGGGAACATGCCAATCCGGGCATGGTACTCCCGTCCGAGTCGCGTTGTGTCACTACCGACTAGTAGCCCTGTCTTGTGCGCCAGAAATGCCTTCACGCCGATGCCGCGCTCCCGGCCGGGATTCCAGGCGAGCGCCTTTCCGGTGGACGGATGAATGGCGCCGATGCCCTCGCGGGGGACCGCGCCCGGGCCGGCCGAGTCGCGGCCCTGCGGGTTGTTCAGCCAGCGCTGATGGCCGCCGACATAGACCGCTGAGCCGGTCACCGCGACCGCGTAGAGAGAGTCGCCGCCGGTGGCGTTGGTCCAGGTCGGCCTGATGTCCGAACCTGCCGCGTACGTCTCGAACCGGGCGGCCGTGTCGCACATGCGACCCCTCGGGCCCCCGGTCGTGACGACCACGAAATAGCGGCCGTCGGGGGAGAAGTCCAGGCCGCGCACGTAGGAGGGGAACGGCTCGGCGCAGCGCTGCGCGTAGATCTCGGTGCGCCAGTCGGCGACCCTGGCCACGGGCCCGCTGACGTCGACCAGCCCGAGCTGCGGGCGCGACTTCCCGCCGAGCATGGTGAACGAGCCGTCGACCGCCAGCCTGCTCCCCGACAGAGCCAGGGCCTGGACCTTCACCCTGGGCGTCAGCGGCTCGCCCGGCGTGATGACGAAGCCGGGGTCGGCCACGCCCGTCGCGGCGTCGAGCCCGGCCAGGGCGACGCGCGGCCGGACGAAGTCGCCGCCGACGTAGAGCTTGGACCCGTTCCTGACGAGGGTGGTGACCATGCCGCCCTCGACGCGGGGGGAGAAGCCGCTGACGAGTTGCCCGTCGGCGAGGCTGATCCGGGCCAGCGCGCGGGCGCCGGTGTTGTTGACGCCGGGGAAGGCGCCGCCCACGTAGACCGTGCCGTGGTCGCCGGCGGCCAGGCCGTAGACCGGGCCGGCGACGGACGGCGCGAAGTCGCGCAGGATGCGGCCGGTCGCCAGGTCGTAGGCGAACAGGTTGGCCCGGCGCAGTGTGTACGTGCGGGCGGCGTCGCCGACCTCGCTGAACGAGCCGCCGACGACGACGGTGCCGCCGACCAGCGCGATGGCGTTGACGATGCCGTCGAGGACGTGGGGGGTGTTGTCGACCGGGTCGGCCGAGACCACGCGGGGATGCGCCACGGGGGCCGAAGCGATGATCGCCGCAAGGGCGACACGGGCAAGCATTCACCAACAACTAGCAGACGTTCGGTAGTGGTGCCGTTACTTTGCGTGAATTGCCGTAAGGGCCGGGCTCGCCGTGGGTCCGCCCGTCCACCCGGCGGTAGCTGGTCAAAGGCCGTAACGCCCGGCGAAAACCCCGCCGGCCGCGTGAGTACTCTTGTCCGCATGACGCGCGCTCAGTTGGACAAGCAGCCGGACGAGGTCGCGGCGATGTTCGATCGCACCGCCCGGCGCTATGACCTGGTCAACGACGTTGCCTCGCTGTGGCAGGTCAGGCTCTGGCGCAAGGCCGTGGCAGCCGCCGTCGACGCGGGGCCCGGCGAGGTCGTGCTCGACCTGGGGGCGGGCACCGGCACCTCCACCGACAGCTTCACCAGCCTCGGCGCCCGCGCGGTGGCCTCCGACTTCTCCCTCGGCATGTTGCGCACGGGCGTGCGGCGGCACGGCGGCAACTCGTTGAGCGGGCCCGGCATCCCCTTCGTGGCCGGTGACGCGATGCGGCTGCCGTTCGCGGACGGCGTCTTCGACGCGGTGACGATCTCGGTGGCGCTGCGCAACGTGCACGACACCTCGCAGGCGCTGCGCGAGATGCTCCGGGTGACCAGGCCGGGCGGGCGGCTGGTGATCTTGGAGTTCTCGCACGTGACGTTCGCGCCGTTCGACCTGGTCTACCGCGAGTACCTGATGAAGTTCCTGCCCAAGGTGGCCGGGGTGTTCGGCTCCAACGACGACTCCTACGACTACCTCGCCGAGTCCATCAGGGACTGGCCCGACCAGCGGACGCTGGCCCGGACGATCAGTGACGCCGGCTGGGAGCGGGTCGCCTGGCGCAACCTCTCGATGGGCATCGTCGCCGTGCACAGGGCCTTCAAGCCCGCCTGACCGGGCCCGGTCCTGCCTGGCCGGAGTTCAGGGATTCGGCTTGCGCCTTTCTGCCCGCTTTCGCCTTTGCGGGTCGCTCTGAGGGAGACCTCGTGCAATTCCCGCCGGGATGACGACGGGGGCTCTTTCCGGGATTGCTCATTCTGGGCATATCTCCTCGAATTCCCGGAAGGAGCCCGGGTGATCGGAGAAATCAATCCGGCACTCCGCCGCCGGAAGCTCGCCGATGGAGAACGGGCAGGTGGCGCCGTCCGAGAAGGGCGTCGACAGGCTGCTGCGGCACTACGGCGCCGGCGGAGCGCGGCGACCTGCTGCTCGCCGTGGCCCGCCACGACGGGCGCGAAGGGCTCCGAATTCACCGCGTCGTTGGCAGATCAATTGTAACGACATGGTTATCGCGGCGTGTCTTGCGGGCCCGGCCGATCTTCTGTTGGCTACCGTCATTGGTCCAGACCAATGAGACTCAGGAGGTAGTCCGTCCGATGAGGCCTCACTGTCTCACCGGACGGATGGCGCAGGAGCAGTCTCAGCGCGGCCGCCGGCGAGTGCGTCGAGTTTACCCGGAGCACAACCGGTGAGGTGCTGTTGCGTGACGCGAAAGACCCCTCCGGTCCGGTTCTGTCCTTCACGCCCGGTGAGTGGCGGGCGTTCCTCGGCGGAGTGCACAACGCCGGGTTCGAAGTCTGACGCTCTCGTGCGAGGCCCTTCGTTGACGACGGAGGGTCTTCTTGTGTCCGGGATGCGTACCCCGACTGCCACTATGTACAGGAAAAGCAGTAGACTGCGGGCCGACAAGTTTGTGAAGGGGTTCACAAAGGAACGAAGGCGCAAGACCCCGAGGCCTTCGAGCGTGTAGGACAGGACAGTCCAGTGACCGTGCCACCAGCCATACAGGCTGACGCCGACGTCATCGTCGTCGGCGCCGGTCCCGCCGGTTCCGCAACCGCCTTTTACCTCGCTCAGGCCGGTCTCGACGTGCTCCTCCTGGAGAAGACCAGGTTCCCCCGCGAGAAGGTCTGCGGCGACGGCCTGACGCCGCGTGCCGTCAAGCAGTTGCTCAACATGGGCGTCGACATCGACGCGCCCGGCTGGATCAGGAACAAGGGCCTGCGCGTCGTCGGCGGCGGCCACCGCTTCGAGCTCGACTGGCCGCAGTTGGAGCGCTTCCCCGACTTCGGACTCGTCCGCACCCGCAAGGACTTCGACCAGATCGTCGCGGCCAACGCGGTCAAGAACGGCGTGCGCCTCATGGAGGGCGTCACCGTGACCGGGCCGGTGCTCGACGACCGCAGCGGGCACATCGTCGGCGTGCGCACCAAGGACGGCGCGACGTACCGCAGCCGGGTGGTCGTGGCGGCCGACGGCAACAGCACCCGCCTGGCGATCGGCATGGGCCTGCACAAGCGGGAGGACCGGCCCATGGGCGTGGCCGTCCGCACCTACTTCGAGAGCCCCCGCCACGACGACGACTACCTGGAGACCTGGCTGGAGCTGTGGGACGGCGACACGCTGCTGCCCGGCTACGGCTGGGTGTTCGGCGTCGGCGACGGCACCGCCAACGTCGGGCTCGGGCTGCTCAACACCAGCGCCCAGTTCGGCAACATCGACTACCGCGACCTGTTGAAGCGCTGGTGCAAGGCCATGCCGGCCGACTGGGGCTTCACCGAGGAGAACATGACGGCCCCCATCCGCGGCGCCGCTCTCCCGATGGCCTTCAACAGGCAGCCGCACTACACGCGGGGTCTTATCCTCGTGGGTGACTCCGGCGGGTCAATCAACCCGTTCAACGGCGAGGGCATCGCCTACGCCATGGAGACCGGCGAGATCGCCGCCGAGATCATCGCGAAGGCCCTCAAGGACACCACTCCCGCACAGCGCGAGCGGATCCTGAGGACCTACCCCCAGGTGATGAAGGACGCCTACGGCGGCTACTTCACACTAGGGAGGTTGTTCGTCGAGGCGATTGGGAAGCCGGGTGTGATGCGCTTCGGGACCAGGCACGGCCTGCCTCACCCGAGGCTGATGCGCTTCGCGCTCAAACTCCTTGGTAATCTCACCGACCGGCGAGGCGATGCGTCCGACATGATCATCAACGCACTCTCGAAGGTCGCCCCACCAGCATGATTCCCACGACAGACACATCAAGCTGCGCGCCCGCGCGCGCGGCGACTCCAGAGGAGGCGTAGCGATGGACCTTTACGTGCCCATCCTGGTGCTCGCCGTTCTCGCGGGGGGCTTCGCGATCTTCTCGGTCGCCATCGCTCCCTTCACCGGTCCCAAGCGCTGGAACCGCGCGAAGCTTGACGCCTATGAATGCGGCATCGAGCCGACGCCCCAGCCGGTCGGTGGCGGACGGTTCCCGCTCAAATACATGATCACCGCGATGCTCTTCATCGTGTTCGACATCGAGATCATCTTCCTCTACCCGTGGGCGGTCTCCTTCGCGCCGCTGAAGAACGACGCGGGCGACGTCATCGCGTCCGGCCTCGGACTGTTCGCGCTGGTCGAGATGCTGCTGTTCATCGTCACCGTGCTCGTCGCCTACGCGTACGTGTGGCGCCGCAAGGGTCTGGACTGGGACTGAAAATGGGACTTGAAGAGAAACTCCCCAGCGGGTTCATCCTCAGCACGGTCGAAGCGGCCGCCGGATGGGCGCGTAAGAGCTCCGTGTGGCCGGCCACGTTCGGCCTCGCATGTTGCGCCATCGAGCTGATGGCCACCGGTGGCCCCCACTACGACCTGGCGCGCTTCGGCATGGAGCGCGCTTCGGCGTCTCCCCGCCAGGCCGACCTCATGATCGTCGCCGGGCGCGTGTCGCAGAAGATGGCGCCCGTCCTGCGGCAGATCTACGACCAGATGGCCGAGCCCAAGTGGGTCATCGCCATGGGCGTGTGCGCCTCCAGCGGCGGCATGTTCAACAACTACGCCATCGTGCAGGGCGTCGACCACGTCGTGCCGGTCGACATCTACCTGCCCGGCTGCCCGCCGCGGCCGGAGATGCTGATCGACGCGATCGTGAAGCTGCACGACAAGATCCAGAACATGAAGTTCGGCGCTCACCGCGCCAAGCAGATCGAGGACCTCGAACTGCGGGCGCTGCGCACGCTGCCGCTGATCGACCAGGGGGCCGGAAAGTGACCTCGCCCGACCACCTTCCCGGGAGCCCGGAGAGCGGGGAGGCCCCCGAGGCCGCCTCGGTCCCGGCCGTCCCCGAGGCGCCCGTCGCCCGGCACGGCATGTTCGGCGCGCACGACTCCGGCGACACCTCCGGCTACGGCGGCCTCGTCGTCCGCCGGGCGCCGCAGATCTCCACGCCCCGCCCGTACGGCGGCTACTTCGACGAGCTCGTCGACGCCCTCGCCCTCGACGACGCCATCGAGCGCGTCGTGGTCGACCGCGGCGAGCTGACGCTGCACGTGCGCCGCGAGCGCGTGGTGGAGGTCTGCCAGAAGCTGCGCGACGACCCGGCCCTGCGGTTCGAGCTGTCGCTCGGCGTGTCCGGGGTGCACTACCCGCACCTGAAGGGCGAGGAGCTGCGCGCCGTCTACCACCTGTGCTCGATCACCCACAACAGGCGCGTGCGCCTGGAGGTGAGCGCACCGGACAGCGACCCGCACATTCCATCCACCGTGGGCGTTTACCCTGGTCATGACTGGCATGAGCGGGAGACGTACGACTTTTTCGGCATCGTCTTCGACGGTCACCCGTCGCTCACCCGGATCATGATGCCGGACGACTGGGACGGTCACCCGCAGCGCAAGGACTACCCGCTCGGCGGCATCCCGGTCGAGTACCGGGGCGCCACCATCCCCTCGCCGGACCAGAGGAGGTCTTACTCATGAGCACCGCTTATGACGAGGCGACAGAGGGCAAGGTCTACTCGGTCACCGGCGGAGACTGGGACGAGGTCGTCGGCGGAGCGCGCGACACCGAGGAAGAGCGCCTGGTCGTCAACATGGGCCCGCAGCACCCGTCCACGCACGGCGTGCTCCGCCTGGTCCTGACCCTCGACGGTGAGACGGTCACCGAGGCGCGCAGCGTCATCGGCTACCTGCACACCGGCATCGAGAAGAACATGGAGTACCGGACGTGGACCCAAGGGACCACGTTCGTGACCCGCATGGACTACCTCTCGCCGATCTTCAACGAGACCGCGTACTGCCTCGGTGTGGAGAAGCTGCTCGGCATCACCGACCGCGTGCCCGAGCGGGCGCAGGCCATCCGCGTGATGATGATGGAGCTCAACCGCATCGCCTCGCACCTGGTCGCGATGGGCACGTTCGGCATGGAGCTGGGCGCGACCACGCCGTTCCTGTTCGGCTACCGCGACCGTGAAATGATCATGGACCTGTTCGAGTACATCACGGGTCTGCGCATGAACCACGCCTACGTCAGGCCGGGCGGGGTGAGCGTCGACCTGCCCGCGGGCGCGGTCGACAAGGTGGGCGAGTTCCTCAAGGAAATGCCCAAGCGGATCAAGGACATCCGCAAGCTGCTCGACGAGAACCCCGTCTACGTGCGCCGCACCAAGGACGTCGGCTACCTCGACCTGACCGGCTGCATGGCGCTCGGCATCACCGGTCCCATCCTGCGCGCCGCCGGGCTGCCCTGGGACCTGCGCAAGTCGCAGCCCTACTCCGGCTACGAGACGTACGAGTTCGAGGTCGCCACCGAGCGCGGCTGCGACGTCTACTCGCGTTACCTGGTGCGCATGCGGGAGATGGAGGAGTCGCTCAAGATCGTCGAGCAGGCTCTCGACCGCATCGCCGGCCCGCTCAAGGGCGACCCGGTGATGATCGAGGACAAGAAGATCGGCTGGCCCGCGCAGCTCGCGCTCGGCCCCGACGGCTTCGGCAACTCGCCCGATCACATCGCGCACATCATGGGCAGCTCGATGGAGGCCCTGATCCACCACTTCAAGCTGGTGACCGAGGGCTTCCGGGTCCCGGCCGGCCAGGCGTACGCGAGCATCGAGTCGCCCAAGGGCGAGCTCGGGGCGCACGTCGTCAGCGACGGCGGCACCCGCCCGTACCGCGTGCACTTCCGTGAGCCTTCCTTCTGCAACCTGCAGGGCTTCCCCGCCATGGCGGAGGGCGGCCAGGTCGCCGACGTGATCGCCGCGGTGGCTTCTATCGACCCCGTCATGGGAGGTGTGGACCGGTGACTTATTCACCGGAAGTCCGGGAGCGTCTGGAACAGGACGCCAAGGAGATCATCGGCCGCTACCCCAAGACGCGGTCCGCGCTGCTCCCGCTGCTCCACCTCGTGCAGTCGGCCGACGGCTACGTCTCCGACGACGGCAAGGAGTTCTGCGCCGAGATGCTCGGCCTGAGCAAGGCCGAGGTCACCGGCGTGGCGACCTTCTACACGATGTACAAGCGCAAGCCCGCCGGCGACTACCACGTGGGCGTCTGTATCAACGCGCTGTGCGCCGTCATGGGCGGCGACCAGATCTGGGACGAGCTGTCCGAGCACGTCGGCGTCGGCCACGAGGAGACCACCGGCGACGGCAAGATCTCGCTGGAGCGCCTTGAGTGCAACGCGGCCTGCGACTTCGCCCCGGTCATGATGGTCAACTGGGAGTTCTTCGACAACCAGACGCCCGCCTCGGCCAAGCAGCTCGTCGACGACCTGCGTGACGGCAAGGACGTGCGGCCGACCCGCGGACCGAAGAAGCTCTGCACCTTCAAGGAGGCCTCGCGCGTGCTCGCGGGCCTGCCCGACGACCAGGCGGGCGACGGCCCGTCGGCCGCCGGCCCCTCGCTGGAGGGCCTGAAGGTGGCCAAGGCCAACGGATGGAAGGCCCCCGAGGCATGAGCACCACACTGACCCCGGTCCTGACGGCCAACTGGGACCAGGCCGACTCCTTCACCCTCGACGGCTACGGCGGTGACTACAAGGCGGCCAAGAAGGCGCTGGGCATGGACCCCGACGCCGTCATCCAGGCGGTCAAGGACTCCGGCCTGCGAGGCCGCGGCGGCGCCGGCTTCCCCACCGGCATGAAGTGGGGATTCATCCCGCAGGGTGACGGCAAGCCCCACTACCTCGTCGTCAACGCCGACGAGTCGGAGCCGGGCACCTGCAAGGACATCCCGCTGATGATGGCCAACCCGCACTCGCTGGTCGAGGGCGTCATCATCACCGCGTTCGCGATCAGGGCCAACTACGCCTTCATCTACGTGCGCGGCGAGGTGCTGCACGTCATCCGCCGGCTGCACGCGGCCGTGCGCGAGGCGTACGAGAAGGGCTTCCTGGGCGAGGACATCCTCGGCTCCGGGTACAACCTGGAACTCGTCGTGCACAGCGGCGCCGGCGCGTACATCTGCGGCGAGGAGACGGCGCTGCTCGACTCGCTGGAGGGCTTCAGAGGTCAACCGCGACTCAAGCCCCCGTTCCCGGCCGTGGCGGGCCTGTACGCCTCACCGACTGTCGTGAACAACGTCGAGTCGATCGCCAGTGTTCCCTCGATCATCAGCAACGGCGCCGACTGGTTCGCCTCGATGGGCACCGAGAAGTCCAAGGGCTTCGGCATCTTCTCCCTCAGCGGCCACGTCACCAGGCCCGGCCAGTACGAAGCCCCGCTCGGCATCACGCTGCGCGAGCTGCTCGACATGGCCGGCGGCATCCGCGAAGGGCACCAGCTCAAGTTCTGGACCCCGGGCGGCTCCTCCACGCCGATCTTCACCGACGAGCACCTCGACGTGCCGCTCGACTTCGAGGCCGTCGGCGCCAAGGGCTCGATGCTCGGCACCCGCGCGCTGCAGATCTTCGACGAGACCACCTGCGTGGTCCGCACGGTGCTGCGCTGGACCGAGTTCTACGCCCACGAGTCCTGCGGCAAGTGCACGCCGTGCCGCGAGGGCACGTACTGGCTCAAGCAGGTGCTCAAGCGCCTGGACAAGGGCCAGGGCACCGAGGAGGACCTGGCCACGATCACCGACATCGCGGACAACATCCTCGGCCGCTCGTTCTGCGCCCTCGGCGACGGCGCGACCAGCCCGATCCACTCCTCGGTGAAGTACTTCCGCGAGGAGTACCTCAAGCACTTCGAGATCGGCGGCTGCCCGTTCGACCCGAAGAAGTCCACTCTCTGGGGTGAGCAGTGACCGTCGTAGAAACAGAAATCACCCTGGTGACCCTCACCATCGACGGGTTCCAGGTCAGTGTCCCCAAGGGCACCCTGATCATCAGGGCCGCCGAGCTGCTGGGCATCCAGATCCCCCGGTTCTGCGACCACCCGCTGCTCGACCCGGCGGCCAACTGCCGCCAGTGTCTCGTGGACATCCCCGACGCGGGCAACGGCCGCGGCTTCCCCAAGCCGCAGCCGTCCTGTGCGATCGAGGTCGCCGAGGGCATGGTCGTGCAGACCCAGCTCACCTCGCCGGTCGCCGAGAAGGCGCAGCGCGGGGCCATGGAGCTGCTGCTGATGAACCACCCGCTCGACTGCCCGGTCTGCGACAAGGGCGGCGAGTGCCCCCTGCAGAACCAGGCCATGTCGAACGGCCAGGGCGAGTCGCGGTTCCAGGAGCAGAAGCGCACGTTCCCCAAGCCGCTGCCGCTGTCCACGCAGGTGCTGCTCGACCGTGAGCGCTGCGTCCAGTGCGCCCGGTGCATCCGCTTCTCCGACCAGATCGCCGGCGACCCGCTCATCGAGTTCTTCGAGCGTGGCGCCAAGGAGCAGGTGCGGGTCGCCGACGGCAAGCCGTTCAACTCCTACTTCTCCGGCAACACGGTGCAGATCTGCCCGGTCGGCGCGCTCACCGGCGCGGCCTACCGGTTCCGGGCGCGTCCGTTCGACCTGGTGTCCACGCCGAGCGCGTGCGAGCACTGCGCGTCGGGCTGCTCCCTGCGCACCGACCACCGGCGCGGCCGCGTCACCCGCCGCCTGGCGGGCAACGACCCGCAGGTGAACGAGGAGTGGAACTGCGACAAGGGCCGCTGGGCCTTCTCCTACGCCACCCAGCCCGACCGGCTCAAGACGCCTCTGGTGCGCAACGAGGAAGGCGTGCTCGTGCCCGCCTCGTGGCCGGAGGCGCTGGCGGTCGCCGCCGAGGGTCTGGCCGCCGCCCGCGGCAGGGCCGGCGTGCTGGTCGGCGGCCGGGTCACGGTCGAGGACGCCTACGCCTACAGCAAGTTCGCCCGGGTCGCCCTGGGCAGCAACGACATCGACTTCCGCGCCCGCCCGCACTCCGCCGAGGAGGCGCAGTTCCTGGCGCACGCGGTCGCCGGCAAGGGCATCGAGATCAGCTACACCGACCTTGAGAAGGCCCCGGCCGTGCTGCTCGTCGGGTTCGAGCCCGAGGAGGAGTCGCCGATCGTCTTCCTGCGCCTGCGCAAGGCGTGGCAGAAGAAGGGCCTGAAGGTCACCGCCATCGCGCCGTTCGCCTCCGCCGGGCTGGCCAAGATGGGCGGCACGCTCATCGCCACCGCCCC
Source organism: Nonomuraea sp. NPDC001699 (assembly GCF_053596455.1). Classification (NCBI taxonomy): domain Bacteria; kingdom Bacillati; phylum Actinomycetota; class Actinomycetes; order Streptosporangiales; family Streptosporangiaceae; genus Nonomuraea; species Nonomuraea sp. NPDC001699. The sequence goes on from NZ_JBSFGF010000004.1 coordinate 220,697, forward strand.
AGGGGCCGAGGCCGACGCGATCGGCGAGCTGGTCGGCACGCTGGCCGAGGGCACGATCGTGCTCGCCGGCGAGCGGCTGGCCACCGTGCCGGGCGCGCTGTCCGCCCTGGTCCGCCTCGGCGCCGGCTCCGGCGTCCGGGTGGCCTGGGTGCCGCGCAGGGCCGGTGAGCGCGGCGCGCTCGAAGCCGGCGCGCTGCCGAACCTGCTGCCGATCGGCCGTCCGGTGGACGACGAGGGCGCCAGGGCCGAGGTCGCCAGGGTCTGGAACGTGGGCTCGCTGCCCGCCGTCCCCGGCCGTGACACCGACGGCATCATCGCCGCCGCCCGTACCGGTGAGATCGACGCGCTGGTCGTGGCCGGCGTCGACCCGCACGACCTGGCCGACCCCGCCGCCGCGCTGGAGGCGCTGGAGAACACGCCGTTCATCGTCAGCCTGGAGATCCGGGCCAGCGCCGTCACCGACCGCGCCGACGTGGTGCTGCCGGTCGCGGCCGTGCAGGAGAAGGGCGGCACGTTCGTCAACTGGGAGGGCAGGGGCCGCTCGTTCGAGGCGCCGCTGCGCGTGCCCGGCATCCAGAGCGACCTGGCCGTCATCGGCAACCTCGCCGACCGCATGGACGTGCACCTCGGCCTGCCGGACGCCAAGGCCGTCCGCCGCGAGCTGGGCAGCCTCGGCGCCTGGCGCGGGGCCCGCGTCGCCGCGCCGAGCACCGCCACCCGCGCCCAGGCCGCCCCGGCGGCCGGTGAGGCGCTGCTGGCGACCTGGCACCTGCTGCTCGACGAGGGCAGGCTCCAGGACGGCGAGCCGTACCTGGCCGGCACCGCCCGCGCCACCGAGGCGCTGGTGTCGGCGGCCACGGCGGCCGAGATCGGCGTCATCGACGGCGACAAGCTCGTCGTCGGCGGCCCCGGCCCCAACGCGGTCACGCTGCCGGTCCGCGTCGCCGACCTGCCCGACCGGGTGGTCTGGGTGCCGGCGAACTCCGGCGGCTGCTCGGTCACGCGCGACCTGCGCGCGCTGGCCGGCGACATCGTCACCATCGGGAGCGCATCATGACCCACGTTCTCGCGGCCGATCCCACCCTTGCCGACTTCGGCAAGGACCCGCTGTGGATCACCATCATCAAGGCCGTGATGCTGTTCGCCTTCCTGATGCTGGGCATCCTGTTCGGCGTCTGGTACGAGCGCAAGCTGATCTCGCGGATGCAGCACCGCTACGGCCCCAACCGGGCCGGCAAGTTCGGTCTGCTCCAGTCGGTGGCCGACGGCATCAAGATGGGTCTGAAGGAGGACATCTTCCCGCGGACCGTGGACAAGGTGCTCTACCTGCTGGCCCCCGTGATCATGGTCGTGCCGGCGTTCCTGGCCTTCTCGATCGTGCCGTTCGCGCCGATGGTCAACCTGTTCGGCGTGCAGACGCCGCTGCAGCTCGTCGACCTGCCGGTGGCGGTGCTGTTCATGCTGGCCATGGGCGCCATCTCGGTCTACGGCGTGGTGCTGGCCGGTTGGTCGTCGCGCTCGCCGTACGCGCTGCTGGGCGGTCTGCGGTCGGCGGCGCAGGTGGTCTCGTACGAGATCGCGATGGGCCTGTCGTTCGTGGCCATCTTCCTGTTCGCCGGGACGCTGTCCACCTCCGAGATCGTCAAGGCGCAGGGCGAGCAGGGCTGGTTCGTCTTCCTGCTGATCCCGTCGTTCGTGATCTACGTGATCTGCATGTTCGGCGAGGCCGCCCGCATCCCGTTCGACCTGCCCGAGGGCGAGGGCGAGCTGGTCGGCGGCTTCCAGACCGAGTACTCCTCGTCCCTGAAGTTCGCCCTCATCATGATGGGCGAGTACCTGCACACCTTCACCGCCTCGGGCATCGCGGTCACCCTGTTCCTGGGCGGCTGGCGGGCCCCGTGGCCGATCTCCCTGTGGGACGGCGCCAACACGGGCTGGTGGCCGGTGCTGTGGTTCTTCATCAAGTTCGTGCTGACCTTCAGCTTCATCGTGTGGGTGCGTGCCTCGCTGCCGCGCGTGCGCTACGACCAGCTCATGTCCCTGGGCTGGAAGGTGCTGATCCCGGTGAACCTGGCCTGGATCCTGCTCGTCGCCGCGGCTCGCAACGTGGTCGTCAACGAGGGCAACAAGACGGTCGGCATCGTGATCGGCGCGGTCATCGTGGTCGGCGCGCTGGCCATCTGGATGCGGTTCGACACCGTCAACCAGCGGCGCAAGGAGGCGCGCAAGGCCGAGGTGGAGGCCGAGTTCGAGCAACTGTCCGACGAGCCGACGGCCGGCGGCTTCCCTGTGCCGCCGCTCGATCTGCCGCACTACCACGGGGTGCAGCACAAGGAGATTCCCAGTGGGACTAACTGATTGGCTGAACCCCGTCAAGGGCTTCGGGGTCACCTTCCACACGATGTTCAAGAAGCCCGTCACGACCAACTACCCGGAGGTCAAGAAGCCGACGGCTCCTCGCTTCCATGGTCGTCACCAGCTCAACCGCTGGCCGGACGGGCTGGAGAAGTGCGTCGGGTGCGAGCTGTGCGCGTGGGCGTGTCCGGCGGACGCGATCTACGTCGAGGGCGCGGACAACACCGACGAGGAGCGCTTCTCGCCGGGTGAGCGTTACGGGCGCACGTACCAGATCAACTATCTGCGGTGCATCCTGTGCGGCCTGTGCATCGAGGCCTGCCCGACCCGCGCGCTCACCATGACCAACGAGTACGAGCTCGCCGACAGCAGCCGCGAGAGCCTCATCTTCACCAAGGAGATGCTCCTCGCGCCGCTGACGCAGGGCATGGAGCAGCCGCCCCACCCCATGCGGCTCGGTGAGACCGAAGAGGACTACTACCGGCTGGGACGAACCAATGGGTGAGACCATCACATTCTGGGTTCTCGCCGTCGTATCCGTCGGCGCGGCGCTCGGCATGGTCTTCAACAGGAAGGCCGTCTACTCAGCGCTGATGCTGGGCACCGTGATGCTCTGCCTCGCGGTGCTCTACGCCGTCCAGGACGCGCCCTTCCTCGCCGCGGTGCAGATCATCGTCTACACCGGCGCCATCATGATGCTGTTCCTGTTCGTGCTCATGCTGGTGGGCGTCGACTCCTCCGACTCCTTCGTGGAGACGCTGAAGGGTCAGCGCTTCTGGGGCGCCCTCGCGGCCCTCGGCTTCGCCGTCCTGATCATCCTGGCGGTGGGCAACGCGATCTTCTCCGGTGAGGCGGGCCTCGCGCAGGCCACGGCGCAGGGCGGCTACGTCCGCTCGATCGCGCTGCTGCTGTTCACCAAGTACGTCTTCGCGTTCGAGGTCACCTCGGCCCTGCTGATCACCGCCGCCCTGGGCGCGATGGTCCTGGCGCACCGGGAGAAGCTCACCGAGAAGGTCACGCAGAAGGACCTCTCGCGCGCCAGGTTCCTGAGCGACAACCCCTCGGCCCTGCCCGGCCCCGGCACGTACGCCAGGAGCAACGCCATCGACATGCCGGCGCTGCTGCCCGACGGTTCGGTCGCGCCGTCGTCGGTCAACCGCTACATCGCCCGCTACGACGTCGAGCACGGCCACCTCCCCGAGGACCCGAAGCTCGCCGAGGCCATCCAGCACACGGCCGAGGATGACGCCGAGGAGACGACCAACGAGGTGACCAAGTGACGACCCACTACCTGATCCTGTCGGGTGTGCTGTTCGCGATCGGCGCGCTCGGCGTGCTGATCAGGCGCAACGCGATCGTGGTGTTCATGTGCGTCGAGCTCATGCTCAACGCCTGCAACCTCGCGTTCGTCACCTTCGCCAGGCAGAACGGCAACCTGGAGGGCCAGATCATCGCGTTCTTCGTGATGGTGGTGGCCGCGGCCGAGGTCGTCGTCGGCCTGGCCATCATCGTGACGATCTTCCGAACCCGCAGGTCCGCGTCCGTCGACGACGTCAACCTGCTGAAGTACTAAGAGAGGTGACTGATGCAATCTGAAATCGCTCAGATCACCCCTCACGTCGGCGGTGTGATCGGGAACGCCTGGCTGATGATCGCCCTTCCGCTCGTGGGGGCGTTCATCCTGCTGGTGTTCAACAAGTTCACCAACCGCTGGGGCCATCTGCTCGGCACGGTCATGTCGCTGGCCTCGTTCGTGGTGGCGGTGCTGGCCTTCTTCGAGCTGATCGGGTTCGGGGAGGAGGAGCGCCGCCGGGCGGTGCACCTCTACGAGTTCATCCCGCACATGGTCGACATGGGCCTGCTCATCGACCCGCTGTCGATCAGCTTCGCGCTGCTCATCACGGGTGTCGGATCGCTGATCCACATCTACTCCATCGGCTACATGTCGCACGACGAGCACCGGCGCAGGTTCTTCGCGTACCTGAACCTGTTCGTCGCCGCGATGCTCCTGCTGGTGCTGGCCGACAACTACGTGGGCCTGTTCATCGGCTGGGAGGGCGTGGGCCTGGCCTCGTACCTGCTGATCGGGTTCTGGCAGTTCAAGCCGTCGGCCGCGGTCGCGGCGAAGAAGGCGTTCGTCGTCAACCGCGTCGGTGACTTCGGCCTGCTGGTCGGCATGTTCATCATCTGGACGTCGTTCGGCACCCTGGCCTTCAAGGACCTGGGCGCGAAGATCGGCTCCGGCGCCGCCTCCGACGGCACCATGCTGGCCATCGGCCTGCTGCTGCTCCTCGGCGCCTGCGGCAAGTCGGCCCAGCTCCCGCTGCAGTCCTGGCTCCTCGACGCCATGGAGGGCCCGACGCCCGTGTCGGCCCTGATCCACGCGGCGACCATGGTCACCGCCGGCGTCTACCTGGTGGTCCGCTCGGGCGCGTTCTTCTTCCCCGAGGGCTCGGGCGCGGCGCTCGCCGTCTCCATCGTCGGCGCGGCCACGCTGCTCGCCGGTGCGATCATCGGTTGTGCGAAGGACGACATCAAGAAGGGCCTGGCCGGCTCGACGATGTCGCAGATCGGCTACATGATGCTCGGCGCGGGCCTCGGCCCCGCGGGCTACGCCTTCGCCATCGGCCACCTCATCACGCACGGCTTCTTCAAGGCCGACATGTTCCTCGGCGCCGGATCGGTCATGCACGGCATGAACGACGAGGTGAACATGAGGAAGTACGGCGGCCTGCGCAAGTTCATGCCGATCACGTTCGTCACGTTCTTCATCGGCTACCTGGCGATCATCGGGTTCCCGCTGCTGTCCGGCTACTTCACCAAGGACGGCATCATCGAGACCGCGGTCCACCACCAGCCGATCCTGGGCTGGCTGGCCGTCCTCGGCGCGGGCATCACGGGCTTCTACATGTCGCGGATGGTCTTCATGACCTTCTTCGGCGAGAAGCGCTGGGCGGAGGACGCCCACCCGCACGAGTCGCCGCTCGTCATGACGGTTCCGCTGATGATCCTGTCGCTCGGCGCGCTCGGTCTGGGCGCGTACCTGGTGCTGGGCGGTACGCTCTACAACTTCCTGCGGCCCGCCGTGGGCGGCGAGGCAGAGGCGCCGGCCTTCCAGTTCGCCAGCACGCCCGGTCTGGCCACCCTCGCGCTCGTCGCCGTCGGTGTGGTCTTCGCCTGGATGAAGTACGGCCGGGCAGCGGTGCCGGCGGTGCAGCCGCGCGGCTCCTTCCTCACCACGTTCGCCCGCCGTGACCTGTACGGCGACGCCCTCAACGAGTCCCTGTTCATGCGTCCCGGCCAGTGGCTGACCCGCATCGCGGTGTTCTTCGACAACCGCGGCGTCGACGGGCTGGTCAACGGTCTGGCGGCAGGCATCGGCGGGAGCTCGGGTCGCCTGCGCAGGCTCCAGACGGGCTTCGCGCGAACGTACGCGCTGTCCATCCTGATCGGTGCCGCCCTGCTGACCGGCGCCCTGCTCCTCGTTGGGAACATCTGATGTCACCCTGGCTCCCGATACTCATGGCGGTGCCCGTTGTGGGCGCCATCGTGGTGGCCCTGCTTCCCAAGGGCGGCGACAAGCTGGCCAAGCAGGTCACGCTGGCGGTCTCGCTGCTGACGATGGTGCTGACGGGCGTCATGGCCGCCGGGTTCAAGCCCGGTGGCGAGCGCTTCCAGTTCAAGGCGGAGTACGACTGGATCCCGAGCTTCGGCGTGAAGTTCGGGGTCGGCGTCGACGGCGTCGCGCTGGTGCTGATCGCCCTGTCGGTCGTGCTGGTGCCGATCGTCGTGCTGGCCTCCTGGCACGACGCCGACGGCGTCCGGACCTCGGACGGCACGCTGATCACGCCCAAGCGGTCGGTCAAGACGTACTTCTCGCTGCTGCTCGTCCTTGAGACGATGATGATCGGCGTCTTCGCGGCGACCGACGTCTTCCTCTTCTACGTGTTCTTCGAAGCCATGCTGATCCCGATGTACTTCATGATCGGGTCGTACGGCGGCGCCCAGCGGTCCTACGCGGCCGTCAAGTTCCTGCTGTACTCGCTGTTCGGCGGCCTGCTCATGCTGGTCGCGGTCATCGGCCTGTACGTGCTGGCCAACAAGGGCACGTTCATGTTCGAGCCGCTCGTCGGCGCCATCAAGGACCCGACGACGCAGAAGTGGCTGTTCGGCGGCTTCTTCATCGCCTTCGCCATCAAGGCGCCGCTGTGGCCGGTGCACACCTGGCTGCCCGACGCGGCCGCCCAGGCCCCGGCCGGCGCGGCCGTGCTGCTCGTGGGCGTGCTCGACAAGGTCGGCACGTTCGGCATGCTCCGCTTCTGCCTGGAGCTGTTCCCCGACGCGGCCAAGGCGTTCACGATGCCGATCGTCGTCCTGGCGGTCATCAGCATCATCTACGGCGCGATCGTGGCCATCGGCCAGACCGACATGAAGCGGCTCATCGCCTACACGTCGATCTCGCACTTCGGCTTCATCGTGCTCGGCGTGTTCGCCATGTCGTCGGTCGCCCAGTCCGGCGCGGCCCTCTACATGGTCAACCACGGCTTCGCCACGGGCGCGCTGTTCCTGGCGGCCGGGTTCCTCATCGCCCGGCGCGGCTCGCCGTTCATCGCCGACTACGGCGGCGTCCAGAAGGTCGCCCCGGTGCTCGCGGGCTTCTTCCTGGTCGCCGGTCTGGCCGGTCTCTCGCTGCCCGGGCTCTCGTCCTTCGTCAGCGAGTTCATGGTGATGATCGGCACGTACTCCAGCGAGGCGCACGGCTCCGGCGCGCTGACGGTGGCCGCGATCATCTCCGCGGTGGCCGTCGTCCTGGCCGCCGTCTACATCCTGTGGATGGTCCAGCGGACGCTGAACGGCCCGACCGCCGAGCCGGTCAAGGCGTTCAAGGACCTCAACGCCCGCGAGATCTGGGTGCTGGCGCCGCTGGTCGCGCTGATCATCGGGTTCGGCTTCTTCCCCAAGCCGCTGCTCGACGTGATCAACCCGTCGGTCCAGCAGACGCTGACCAACGTGCACGTACCCACTGCCACCATCGCTGAGAAGGGGACAGGTCAGTGAACGACGTCATCCAAGCGCCGACGATCGAGTACGGCACGCTGGCGCCGTTGCTGATCATCTTCGGTGCGGCCTGCATCGGCGTGCTCGTCGAGGCGTTCGCGCCGCGCTACCTGCGCAAGTCCATCCACGTCCCGCTCACGCTGCTCAGCCTGATCGGCGCGTTCGCCCTGGTCATCCTGCAGGTCATGCGCGGCGTGCCGACGCAGGCCGCCGCCATGGGCGCGGTCGCGGTGGACGGTCCCGCGCTGTTCATCTGGGGCGTGATCATCGTCCTGTCGTTCGTGTCGGTGCTGCTGATCAACGACGAGGGCCACTTCGTGGCCTCGGCGGCGGCCGTGCCGGGCAGCGCGGACGAGGAGGAGGCCGAGGCGGCCGACAACGGCGCCGGGCAGACCGAGGTCTACCCGCTGGTGCTGTTCGCGGTCGGCGGCATGCTGCTCTTCCCCGCCTCGCACGACCTGCTCACGATGTTCGTGGCCCTTGAGGTCATGTCGCTCCCGCTGTACCTGCTGTGCGGCCTGGCCCGCCGGCGCCGCCTGCTGTCGCAGGAGGCGTCGATGAAGTACTTCCTGCTCGGCGCGTTCTCGTCGGCGTTCTTCCTGTACGGCACCGCCATGATCTACGGCTACGCGGGCACCGTCTCGCTGCCCGGGATCAACGCCGCCCTGTCCAAGGGCGCGCTGCTCGACCCGCTGCTCATGGCCGGGCTCGCGCTGCTCGGCGTCGGCCTGCTGTTCAAGATCGGCGCCGCGCCCTTCCAGGCGTGGAAGCCCGACGTCTACCAGGGCGCCCCGACCCCCATCACCGCGCTCATGGCGTCCGGCACGCTCGTCGCGGCCGTCGGCGCACTGCTGCGGGTGTTCTGGGTCGGTCTGGGCAACCTCGACTGGAACTGGCGGCCGGTCATCTGGGCCGTCGCGGCCCTGACGATGATCGTCGGCTCGATCCTGGCGATCACGCAGACCGACATCAAGCGCATGCTGGCCTACTCCTCCATCGCGCACGCGGGCTTCCTGCTCGTCGGTGTGATGGCGACGTTCGGCTCGGCCGGGCAGAACGCCCAGTCGCTCAAGTCGATCCTGTTCTACCTGGCCGTCTACGGCATCACCACGGTCGGCGCGTTCGCGGTGGTCACGCTGGTGCGCGATCCCGGAGGCGAGGCGAACCACCTGTCGCGCTGGGCCGGGCTCGGCAAGCGTTCGCCGATGCTCGCCGGGGTGTTCGCCTTCTTCCTGCTCGCCTTCGCCGGAATCCCGCTGACCAGCGGCTTCTTCGGCAAGTACGCCGTGTTCGCGGCCGCCCTCAACAGCGGCACGCAGCCCGGCGACTCCATGGGCGGCTGGATGGCCGGTCTGGTCGTGGTGGGCGTGGTGGCCTCGGCCATCGCCGCGTTCTTCTACGTCCGCGTCATCGTGCTGATGTTCTTCAGCGAGCCCGCGGCCGACGGCCCGGCGATCGCGGTGCCCAGTATGGGGACCGTGGCCGTCATCGCCGTTTCCCTGCTGGTTACCGTAGGAGTGGGGCTCTACCCGGAGTCCCTCCTCGGTGTCGCCAACGACGCCGCTTCGGCTCTGTTCATTAGATAAAGGGGATTTCGTATGTCTGCGCCGCCCGTGGTTGACCTTCCCATTGAGGACGAACGGTTGGCGCAGGACGTGGCCACCGGATTGGCCGCGGTCGAGAAGCTCCTTCGCTCGTCGGTGGAGAGCGAGGACGCCTTCGTCACGGAGGCGTCCAAGCACCTCATCGAGGCGGGCGGCAAGCGGTTCCGTACGCTGATGGTGCTGCTCGCGGCCCAGTTCGGCGACCCGTCCGCGCCGGGTGTCGTGCCCGGCGCGGTGGTCATCGAGCTGACCCATCTGGGCTCGCTCTACCACGACGACGTCATGGACGAGGCCCCGGTGCGCCGGGGTTCGCCCTCGGCCAACGCCCGGTGGGACAACACCGTGGCGATCCTCACCGGCGACTACCTGTTCGCCCAGGCCTCGGACCTCCTGGCCGACCTCGGCCCCGAGTTGATCCGCATCCAGGCCCAGACGTTCTCCCGGCTCGTCCAGGGGCAGATCCGCGAGACGGTCGGCCCGCGCGCGGACGAGGACCCGGTGGGCCACTACCTGAGCGTCCTGTCCGACAAGACCGGCTCCCTGATCGCCGCCTCCGGCCGGTTCGGCGCGCTGCTGTCCGGCGCCCCCGCCGACGTCGAGGAGCGGCTGAGCCGCGCCTGCGAGGCCGTCGGCGTGGCCTGGCAGCTCGGCGACGACCTGCTCGACGTGGCCTCCTCGGGCGCCCAGTCGGGCAAGACCCCTGGCACCGACCTGCGCGAGGGCGTCAGGACCCTGCCGGTCCTCTACGCGCTCACCAGCGGTGAGCAGTCGCGCATGACCGAGCTGCTGTCGGGCCCGGTGGCCGAGGAGGACGTGGAGGAGGCGCTCACCCTGCTGCGGGCCCACCCGGCCATGGAGCGGGCCCGCGCCGAGCTGGTCGCGTGGGTCGACCGGGCCCGCGTCGACCTCTCCGCCCTGCCCGACATCCCGGCCAGGGCGGCGTTCCTAGCGCTCTGCGACTACGTGGTCGAGCGTTCGGGCTGATCGCCTGACCCGGGCGGCCGTCCGTGCCGCCCGGAAGCTGTCGTACGTGAAGATGGCCAGGGCCAGCCACACGATCGAGAACCCGATCCATCGGCTGGGCGGCATGACCTCGCCGGCGATCGTCACCCCCACCACGAACTGCAGGATCGGCGCGATGTACTGCAGCACCCCGACGGTGCTCAGCGGCACCCGGATCGCCGCCGCGCCGAAGAAGATCAGCGGCACCGCCGTGATGATCCCGGCCCCCACCAGCAGCAGCGCGTGCCCGGCGCCCTCCTGCCCGAACGTGGCCCCGCCCGCGAACTCCAGATAGATCAGGTACCCGAGCGCCGGCAGCAGCAGCACCAGCGTCTCGACGGCCAGGCTCTCGGTGGCGGCCACGTTCGCCTGCTTCTTGACCAGCCCGTACACGCCGAAGCTGACCGCGAGCGTGAGCGCGATCCACGGCAGCCGGCCGTAGTCCACGGTCAGCACGACCACCGCGAGGGCCGCGAACCCCACCGCCGTCCACTGCAGCGGACGCAGCCGCTCCCTCAGCACCAGCACCCCGAACAGCACGCTGACCAGCGGGTTGATGAAGTACCCGAGGGCGCTCTCGACGACGTGGCCGGTGTTGACCGCGTAGATGTAGGTGCCCCAGTTGACGGTGATGACCACGGCGCCGATGGCGAGCAGGACGAGCTTGCGCGGTTGCCGGGCCAGCTCGCGGAACCAGCTCCAGTGCCGGCGTACGGCGAGCACCGCGACGACGGCGACCAGCGACCAGACCATCCGATGGGCCAGGATCTCCACGGCTCCGGACGGTTTGAGCAGCGGCCAGTACAGGGGGAACAGCCCCCACATGGTGTAGGCGGCGATCCCGAACAGTACACCGCGCCGAAGGTCAGGCATGTAACCCATTTTCGGGCCTTACCAGCTTAAATACAAATGTGTGTCACTATACGGGAATGTTTAGGCATCCTTAAGTGTTCGGGCGTTGTGTAGGCGCAATCCCGCTACCCACGCCACGCCGCCGCCCGCGGCGCTGCGTAAGGTAGAGACACCTGATGGAGGTGGCACGATGGGCTGGCTGTTCGGCGGCAACAAGACATCGATGGTCCGTCCCGAGGACGCCCTGCCGGGCCGCTCGGAGGCGATGCCCGTGCCCGCGCGGCACGCGGTCCTGGACGCTCCGCTCGCCCCGCCGTACCCCTCGGGCCTGGAGGTGGCCGACTTCGGCCTGGGCTGCTTCTGGGGAGCCGAGCGCAAGTTCTGGCAGACGCCCGGCGTGGTGACGACGGCCGTCGGCTACCAGGGCGGCTACACCCCCAACCCGACGTACGAAGAGGTCTGCAGCGGCCTCACCGGGCACACCGAGGCCGTCCGGGTGGTGTTCGACCCGGCCCAGGTGTCGTACGAGGAGCTCCTGAAGGTCTTCTGGGAGGCCCACGACCCGACCCAGGGCATGCGCCAGGGCAACGACGCCGGCACCCAGTACCGGTCGGCGATCTACTACCACTCGCCGGAGCAGGAGAAGGCGGCGGAGGCGTCCAAGGCGGCCTACCAGCAGGTCCTCACCCAGGCCGGCTACGGCCCCATAACCACCGAACTAGCCCAAGCCAAGCCTTTCTACTACGCCGAGGATTATCACCAGCAATACCTGTACAAAGTCCCCAACGGCTACTGCGGAATCGGCGGAACGGGCGTCGCCTGCCCGGTGGGCCTGACGTCCGGCGAGGCGTGAGCCGAAGGCTGGCCCAGGCGTCGCACTTCTGTGCAGATAGATATACAGTTCATGTATGACTGTTCTGCACGACGCTACTGAGCTGAGCGTCACAGAGGCGGCCCAGCGAGGGGTTGCCCGCCTGGTGGCTGATGCGGAGCAGGGGACCGATCTGGTGGTCACCCGTCGGCGTCAGCCAGTGGCGGCCGTGGTGAGTATCCGCCGGCTCAATGAGCTGGAGGAGGCGGCGGCTGATCTGCGTGATCTGGCGCTGGTGCTCGCCCGGTCGGTTACGGACACGGGGGAGCGGGTCTCACTCGATGAGGTGCTTGCCGCTTTCGGGCACACTCGCGAGTCGCTGTCCGCCATCCCGGACGATGAGTGAATCGTGTCCGACGTCGCCTTCACGGCGCCGGCGGTCGACGACCTTCGGCGGATCGGCCCAGACGCGGTACCCAAGGTGCTCAAGAAGATCCTTCTCCTGCTGGACAACCCTGAAGCTGGTTATCCGCTTGGCGGTGAACTGACCGGTTTCCGGAAGCTGGTGGTCGGTCGCAACACCTGGCGTGTCGTCTACCGCATCACCGAGGACAAGTCGGTGGAGATCTGCGAGGTGTGGGCTGTCGGTGAACGTGCCGACGCCGAAGTGTACGAGGAGGCGACGGCCAGGGTCCGGGAGGCGGGTACAGGCCGCCCCGAGATCATCCAGCTCGGCCAGGTGATCGAACGCCTCGGCGCGCTGGCCGATCACATTCGGGTGGAGAAGGCATCTCCCAGGGAACCCGTTCCAGACTGGCTCGCAGACCGCTTGATCTACACGGTTGGGATGGCGCGTGAGGATGTTGCCGCTCTTGACCTTGAAGAGGCGGTCGACACGTGGGCTGAGTACCGGTCCAAGCCTCGTTAGGTCGCGCATCTATCGCCTGAAGCAAAGCGCTACCACCAGCAATACCTGTACAAAGTCCCCAACGGCTACTGCGGCATCGGTGGCACCGGGGTGGCTTGTCCGGTCGGCCTGACCTCTGGCGAGGCCTGAGGTAACGCGCCGAGGAGAGCGGCACCGGATCGAGTCGATGCCCGGTTTGGACGCTCTGTCGCCCGAGCTGGGACATCAAGGAGCTGTGGCAAGACGCGGGCGCATCCACGGATACGGATCAGTGAGCGGCGTGCGTCTTGCCCGACGGTTCTGCTGAATCCGCTGCAGCGACTCTCCGGCGGTGTAGAAGCGTCCCCTCCCGTTGCCATGAGGGACAAGGAGTCCAGCGTTGGCAAGGGCTGCCAGGTCGCGCGTGGCGGTCTGATCCTCGACGCCGGTTCGCTTCAGGTAGCCGGCGCGCCGTACCCGGTAGCCCAAAACAGCCTCGAACATGGCGTCAAGCGCGCGCTCGGGCAGTGAGTTTTCTGCGATGAGAGTATCGAGTTCGGCCCAGGTGGTTCCCGCCTCCCCTACTCGCTGAGCCACAGTCTGGGCCTGCATGTGGTGGGCGCGTAGATTGAATGAGATCCAGAGCTGGGCATCGTCACGCGGCTGCCACGAACCGTGGCCGGTGAGGGCCAAGGCGGCGTAGTAATCCTCGGTGTTCGCCCCCAACCACTCTTCGATACTTGAGAACTCCGGCTCTCCGATGTCTGATCTCGTCAGTACAGAAGTCGCAAGAGCGCGGGCCATACGGCCGTTGCCGTCGCGAAATGGGTGGATCATGACGAGGTTCAGATGTGCCATGGCTGAGCGCACCACGGGATCGATCTCTGGTTCCGCATGGAGGCTCTCGACCAGCGCGTCCATGAGCGCTGGAACATCGCCAGCATCTGGGCCCTCGTAGACCACTTGATCCTTGCGATCATCGTGTACGAAGACCGGGCCCTTGCGGTAACGGCCGGGGGACTTCGACGGCTCATGTTGCAGCATCATGTAGTGCATCGCGCGAATCTCGGTGGAGTCGAAAGTCGAATAATCGTCTTCGCCCATCGCGAGAACATAACCCAGCGCCTGACGGTAACCCTGAATCTCCAGGAAGGTCCGCTCATCGGCACCGATCGGCTCTTCGCCGTCCAGCGCGGCCACGGCGTCATCCTCGGCGACTTGATAGCCTTCAATGCTGTTGGACCCGCGGATGGCCCGAGCCAAGGCCGACCGACGCAGCCCGCCTTGCCAGCGTTTTGGCGTTTTCAGGACATGCCGAAGTTGCTTGCGCATCTGGTGAATCTCGCCCAGGACGCCGCGGTCCTCTGTGGTCAACGTAGGGGTGACGTAGACCGAGAGATGTCGCGATGATGCCTTCATCTAGTCATGGTACCCGCTACTTGAGTACTTGAACTAAACATCGTCAGCGGCCACGTGGCTGGAGACAGGCGGTGGTTCGCGGACAACGACGGATGTGGTCGGTCGGGCTGACTCAGGGCGGTGGAACGTTGCGGCGAGTTCCCTCGCCTCGATCTCGGCATTGGTCATGGCGAGCCGCGTGCCATCGAAAGAGCGAACGCCCACGTGGTGCTCGTCTGCCTCCGTTCGAAGTCCATGCTTGACCTCCACGAGGCCGTCGACATGTGGGCTGAGTGCCGGTCGAAGGCCAACTGAGCAGCACATCTATGACCTGAAGCAAAGCGCTACCACCAGCAGTACTTGTACAAAGTGCCCAACGGGTACTGCGGTATCGGCGGGAGCCGGCGTGTCCTGCCCCGTCGGTCTGACCTCCGGCGAAGCTTGACCTACCGGGCGAGCCGTGCCGCGAGGGCCCGCGTTCGGGGACACATGAGCCCGTCCAACAGGTCGTGGAAGACGCGGTCCACAATGTGGATAGTGGAAGAGCGCGCATGCGGTTTCCGAAGGGAAGCGTTTCCTGGCCCGCGTACAGGACGTACCCGGCAATGAGCCGGTCGCCCAGTTTGCGGGCCAGATGCTGCAGGCCCCTGAAGTCATTGGCGCGTACGGTTTCGGTGGCCTTGACTTCGATGCCGATGATCTCGCCAGAGGCCCGTTCGAGTATGCCGTCGACTTCGACCCCATCTCGATCTCGGTAGTGATAGAGCCGTACAGGCTCCTCGGACCACGTGAGCTGGCGGGCCAGCTCGCCAAGGGCGAAGTTCTCGATCAGCGGACCCGCGGGTGCCGTTATGTCGGCCACTCGGGACGGGGTCAGGCCTGCCAGATGGGCGCCAAGCCCGGAGTCGACCAGCAGCAGTTTGGGGGTCGCGATCGCGCGTGTGGTCGCGTTGGACGACCAAAGCTGTTGGAGTCGGGGAAGATTCCCTTCCGACTGATCGGCAAGCACCGCCGGATCACTTACGAGGATCTTCAGGAGTACAGGCGCCGTGATGATGCCAAGCACCGATCGGCTGCTGACGAGCTTGCCGCGCTGGGGCAAGAGCCGGACATCTGAGCGGTCGTCCCGATTGGGGGGCGTCTAGCATCGTGAGCATGAATGAGGCCACCACCGTAACGCTCCCGCACGGCCAGAACCTCAGGTGCGACACGTGTCAGGGTGAGATCTTCGAGTCCCGTCAGTGGAAGTTGCAGACCACCGGGATGACCTTCATGGGTCTGGACTGGGCCAACCGAGACGCGACCTGCTTCGTCTGCACCACTTGTCGGCGGATCCACTGGTTCCACCTGTAGAGGCGGAACTGCTGCAGATCGTCATGTGGTTCGCCGTCTGACGTGGTGGCGTGGGATGCCTGTCCAGGTGATTTGGTCCGAAGGGGGTCCGCGAGACCGGGAGCCGCGTTCCCGATGTGTACCCGGCCCGGAGACCCGAAGACGGAGTTGTGGTCGGGCTGTCTTCGATGGCCTTTACGTCAGTTAGTGAACTGGCAGCCTTTACGCGGTGGTGGTGATGGCCGTTGTCATACGAACTGTAGATTCGTCTGCGCTGCCTGGCTTGCTCTGCTCCGGAGCTGTTCGGCTCTGTTTGTGTCCGGGGGGTCGGTGAAAATCTGTACCCCGAAGAGGAAAGAGGTTTGGCGTGGGGAGAAGGAACCACACCTGATCTGCGATATGGCCCGCCGTCTTTGCCATTCGCCTGTCACTGTGCTCATGTCAGAGTCCGTGCCGGGTCTCCGGGGCGGCATCTTCTTCCCTGTGTGGAACAGGCAGGAGTCGTGAACGTAGAGGCGCAGATCCTCGAGGTGTTGCTACGCGTCCAGGCGCTCGAGACGAGTAGCCGCACCGTGGATGACATCACCGTGATCAGCATTGTTCTGATGATGACCGAGCTCGCTGCCTTGCAGGACGAGTTGAGGCAAGATTTCGCGGCCGTGGTCGACGAGCTCACTGCCTTGCGGCATCACATCAACGACCATTTCAACGGCCCGCGCTGTGAGTTCCTGCGCCGCCCCGGCACTTGGCAGCGACCAGAGAGCAACTAGCGGGTCGGAGCCGGGTGAGAAGGCCTTCGGTTGTGGTGGAGATGCTGTCTGCGCCCTGCCGGAGGTCTTCACGTTGCACGGTCTGTGGACGTCGGCTGCGCGTCAAGTAGATCATGGGGTGTGCAGAGAAGTTCGGTGGGGCGGGCGGGGCGGTTGTGGGCGGGGCTGGCGGGGGTTCCGGTCGTGTTTCCTCAGCGGGGAGAGGTGGCGGTGACCGCCTCCGCCGGGTCGGTATTGTGTCCGCCCGGGTGGACAGGGATCGTCGTCCTGGGTGGAGCGGCGCTGGTCACGGTGCCTGAGGCAGGCTTGGTGGGGCCGGTGCGGCGTGCTCTGACCGGCTGTCTTGGTGAGGATGGCGTTGATCTTGCGCGGCTGTCCGAGCGGCTGGAGGTTCGTGAGGTTCTGGGGCCGGCGACGCTCGCGTATCTCGATGCTGACGAGTTCGTTCCCTGCCATGTCGGGGTGGACGTCGAACGTTTGGCGGTGGGGGATCGGGATGTCTCTGGGCTGGTGGCGGGGGTGGACGAGCGGGATGCCGATGAGAGTGGGTTGGAGGAGGTCGGGTCGGGGGTGTGGGTGGTTCGTGAGGGTGGTGACGTGGTCGCCGCCGCTGGGTTTCGGACCTGGTCGGGGGTGGCGGCGCATCTGTCCGTACTGACTGCTGGGGAGTTTCGGGGGCGGGGGCTGGGGCGGGTGGTGGCGTCGGCGGCGGTGGCCGACGCGCTGGGTGAGGGGTTGTTGCCGCAGTGGAGGGCGCGTCCGGAGGCGTCGCGGCGGGTGGCGCGAGCTCTCGGGTTCCGTGAGTTGGGGTCTCAGGTGAGTCTTCGCGTGGAACGCTGACCGCTTTTCGGCTGACCGAGTGGGTGGGTGGAGTCGTGGGGCCGTCTGCTCCTTCGCGATCGCCTTCACCTTGCCCGTCTGCGCAGCCGCGCGGTGCGGGTGGCGGCGGCCGTCGCGGTCCTCGCCTGCCGTCGTTGCACGTGGTGGGGAGCGAGTGGTTCGAGGTCGCGGTCGTCGGCTCGCGCCTGCTGAGCCCGTCTCGCGGATGACGCCGGGATGGGCAGGGGTCAGATCGCGGCGGTGAAGCGGGCCAGGAGGGTGCGGAGGGTGGCGCGTTCCTCGGGGGTGAAGGCGTCGGCGATCCTGCGTTCGATGATCACGGCGGCCTCGTCCGCCACCCGGAGCGCCTCGCGGCCCGCGTCTGTGAGGTGGGTCTCCAGCATGGTGCGGTGCCATTGGTGGGGGGAACGTTCGATCAGGCCGTGTTCCAGCAGGTTCTTCAGTACGACGTTCATGGCCTGCGGGGTCACCAGGCACTCCCTGGCCAGGGCGGCGGCGGAGATGCCGGGGCTGGCGTCGAGGGCGAGCAGGGCGGCGTACTGGGGGACGGTCAGCCCGGCGATCTTGACCGCCGCGTGCTTGGCCGCCATGAGTCGCTGCTCGGCGCGCTTGACGTCGAGGCCGAGCCGCTCCTCCGGGGGCATGTCCATGCAGGGAGCCTACAAGCCGGCACGCTATACAAGCCCGTATAGATATCAAAGCTTTGATAGTGTGCTGCCATGTCTGTGATTCCGGAGAGCCACCTCGACCTGCTGACCCGCCCCCTGTACGCCCACCTGGCGACGTTGATGCCCGACGGCACCCCGCAGGTGACCCCCGTGTGGACCGTCTGGGACGGCGAGTTCCTGCGCTTCACCACCACGAACGACCGGCAGAAGGGGCGCAACGCCGCCGCCCGCCCGTACGTGGCCATTTCCGTCAACGACCCCGACCGGCCGTACCGCTACCTGGAGGTCCGGGGCACGGTCGAGCGCGTCGAGAGCGACCCCCAGGGTGACTTCTTCGACGTCCTGGCCAGGCGGTACGGCCTGGACTACGAACGGCCGGTCGGCGACGCCGAACGCCGGGTGGTCATCGTGGTCCGGCCCACCCGCTGCACCAGCCAATGACCGGGCACCTCTAGGACGGCTGCCGGGAGCGGGGCTGGGCGCGCATGTGCATGCGTTCGCCCTGCCGTCCGAACAGGTTGAGCACCTCCACCGGTTGATCGCCCGCGGGGCCGAACCAGTGGGGCAGGTGGGTGTCGAACTCGGCGGCCTCACCCGGCCCCAGGATCAGGTCGTGGTCGCCCACGATCAGCCGGACGCGCCCCGAAAGCACGTACATCCACTCATAGCCCTCGTGCGTGACCGGCTGCGGCCGCTTCTGGTCGGCGGGGATGACCGACTTCCACGCCTGCAAAGGGCCGGGCTGGGTGGTCAGAGGCAGTACGGTCCGGCCGTTGCGGACGACCGGTTTGAGCCGCACGCGCGGATCGCCCACCTCCGGCGCGCCGACCAGCTCGTCCAGCGGTACCTGGTGCGCCTCCGCGATCGGCAGCAGCAGCTCCAGGCTGGGACGGCGCTGCCCCGACTCCAGCCGCGAGAGCGTGCTCTTGGAGATGCCGGTGGCCTCGGCCAGGGCTGCCAGGGTCACCCCGCGCTCGGTGCGGAGATGCCTGAGCCGGGCGCCGACCTGGGCCAGCGTGGCGTCTATCCGGGATTGCTGTTCCATGAGGCCCATTCCACCTCCGCTGTCCCGGAAATGGCAACAGAAGTTGTCATCTCCGTGTGCCGGATCGCACCATCGGGGCCAGGAGGTGATCGTCATGACCAAGGCGATGAACAGCAAGGACACCGAGCACGACGTAGTGGTGGTCGGCGCGGGGGCGGCCGGGCTGAACGCGGCTCTGCTGCTCGGGCGGGCGCGGCGCAATGTGGTCGTCGTCGACGCGGGCGCGCCGCGCAACGCCCCGGCCGCGCACATGCACGGCTACCTGTCCCGCGACGGCCTGCCGCCGTCGACTTTGCTGGAGCTCGGACGGGCCGAGATCGCCCGGTACGGCGTGCGGCTCGTCCGGGCGCGCGTGGACGAGATCGAGCCGGGCCCGTCCGCGTGGCAGGACGGCGAGATCGGGTTCTCCGTGCGGTTGGAGGGCGGCCCGGTGCTCGGTGCGCGTCGGCTCCTGGTCGCCACCGGCCTGTACGACGAACTGCCCGCCATCCCCGGCGTACGGGAGCAGTGGGGCAAGGACGTCCTGCACTGTCCGTACTGCCACGGCCACGAGGTCGGCGACCGGCCGCTCGCGGTGCTCGGCACGCATCCCAGGGCGGTCCACCAGGCCCTGCTCCTGCGCCAGTGGAGCGACGACGTCGTCTTCCTCGCCCACACCCTCGACCTGACGCCGGCGGACCGCGACCGTCTGGAGGCCCGCGGCCTGCGCATCGTCGAGGGCCCGATCGACCACCTCGTCGTCGAGGACGGACGGCTGCGCGGCGTCGAGCTCGCCGACGGACGGGTGCTGCCACGCGCCGCCGTGTTCCTGTTCCCGCGCATGGTGCCGAACGACCAGCTGCTCACCCGCCTGGGCTGCGAGACGGACGACGCCGGCTGGGTCGTCACCGACCGCACGGGACGGACGAGCGTGCCCGGCGTCTGGGCGGCGGGCAACGTCGTGGACCCGCGGGCGCAGGTCGTCACGGCGGCGGGGATGGGGGCGGCGGCCGCTTTCGCCGTCAACGCCGACCTGGTGGACGAAGAGGTCCGGCACGCCGTCGAGCGGCGCCGCGCCCCGGCTCGCTAGCAACCCCCTCATACGTAAGGAGATCTCGTCATGCCCGCGCATGCTCCGGGCTCGGTGCGCAGCGTCACCGAGCAGAACTTCGCCGAACGCGTCCTCCAGGCGGAACGTCCGGTTCTGATCCAGTTCTGGGCGGCGTGGTGCCGTCCGTGCCGGCTGGTCACGCCGATCGTGGAGAGCCTGGCCGCCCGGCACGCCGTCACCGCCGTCCCCGCCTGCCTCACCGCGGCCCTGCGCGACGCGGGGGTGGACCGTTGAGCGCCGAGGCCGCGGCCGCCCGGGGGACGGCGGTCGCCCGCGGCAGGCTCCCCCTGGGGGTCTACCTGCTGTCCTTCAGCCTGTTCTCGATGGGCAGCGCGGAGTTCCTGCTCGCCGGGGTGCTGCCGGCGGTCGCCGAGGACCTGCGGATCACGCTGTCCTCCGCCGGCGGGCTGATCTCCGCGTTCGCCGTGGGCGTCGTGATCGGCGGGCCGCCGCTGGCCATCCTGACCCTCCGCTGGCCGCGCCGGACGACGCTGGTGGCCGCCCAGGCGACCTTCGCCGCCTGCGTCGCGGTCGGCATCCTCACCGACAGCCATCCGGTGCTGCTGGTCACGCGGTTCCTCTGCGGTCTCGCGTACGCGGGGTTCTGGGCGGTCGCGGCGGTCACCGCGATCGGACTGGTCCCGGCGGACCGTACCGCCCGCGCGTCCGGGGTCGTCGTCAGCGGGCTGAGCCTGGCGATGATCGCGGGTGGGCCGGCCGGGGCGATGATCAGCTACTTCACCGGGTGGCGTGGCGGGTTCTGGGCGGTGGTCGCCCTCACCGTCGTGGGCGCCGTCCTGACGCTCGTCGCGCTGCCCGCCACCAGCTGGCACGGGCGGGCGAGCGTCCGCGGCGAGCTCCGCACGATGCGGCGGCCCCAGCTCTGGGTCGTGTACGCCGTCACCCTGCTGAGCACCGCGGCCTACATGATCTCCTACAACTACCTGGCGGCGTTCCTGACCGAGGTCACGGGCGTGCCCGGGGTCTGGGTCCCGTTGATCCTGACGCTGTTCGGCGTGGGGGCCTTCGCCGGGTTGTCGATCGGCGGCCGGATCGCCGACCGGTTGCCCACGCACGCGCTCCTGGCCGGGGCGCTCGGCATCGCCGCCTGTTCCGTGCTGCTCGCCGTGCTCGGACGGCACGTCCCGGCCGTCGTGCCGCTGGTGCCGCTGCTCGGCGTGGCCGGGTTCGTGCTGAACCCGGCCGTCTACGGGCGCGTGTTCGCCATCGCGTCGGGGGCGCCGACGCTCGCCGGGGCCACCACCGTCTCGGCCTTCCAACTGGGCATCAGCCTCGTCCCGGTGCTGGCCGCCGCCGCACTGGACGCCGGGGCGGGGATCGCCGCCATCCCGTGGATCGGCGCGGCACTGGCCGCGACCACGCTCGTCCCCGTCCTGCTGGACCGCTGGTTGTCGCGCCGGTCGCTCTGAAGGTCGCCTTCGCTGTGTGGTGCGGATCACAGTGGGGGCGTGTCACGGACGGGGTGGCTGTTTGCATCGCGTGGTCAGAGGCACCGTACGAAAGGGACGATGATGACCACACAGCGCGAGAACGGCAAGGCTCCGCATCACATCCTGGTTCTGGGGGCGGGGTACGCGGGGATGGCGGCGGCGGTTCAGCTCGCGGCGCGGACCAAGGGGCGTGAGGACGTCCGGGTGACGCTGGTCAATCCGCAGGAGCGGTTCACCGAGCGGTTGCGGATGCACGTCGTGGCGAGCGGGCAGCAGGTCGCCGAGATGAGCATTCCGGAGCTGCTGGAAGGTACGGGGGCGCGGTTCGTCCGGGGCTGGGTGACGGCCGTGGACGCGGACGCCAGGAGCGTGCGGATCGACGACGACCGGGTCCTGCACTACGACACCCTCGTGTACGGGCTGGGCAGCGTGGCCGACACGGCGACCGTGCCCGGGGTGGAGGAGCACGCGTACACGCTGGACAGCGTGCAGGACGCCGAGGCGCTGGCCGCCCGGCTGACCCGGCTGGCCCAGGCGGGCCGGGGCACGGTGGTCGTCGGCGGCAGCGGGCTGACCGGCGTCGAGTCGGCCGCCGAGATCGCCGAGCGTCACCCCGAGCTGGACGTCGTGCTGCTCGGCAGGCAGGAGCCGGGCGCGGCCATGGCGGCCGGGCCGAGGGCGTACCTGCGCGAGGCCCTCGCCCGGCTGGGCGTGCGGGTGCGCAGCGGCGTCGAGGTCACGAAGGTGCTGCCCGGCTCGGTGGAGGTGGCGGGCGGGGAGAGCGTCGCCGCGGACGCCGTGCTCTGGACGAGCGGGACGCGGGTCTCGCCGCTGGCGGCGGCCGCCGGGCTCACCGTGGACGAGCGCGGCCGCATCGTCACCGATGCCTTCCTGCGCTCGGTGTCGCACCCGGACGTGTACGCCCTCGGCGACGCGGCCGCGATCAGCCAGGGCTACGGCGTCATGCACGGCACCTGCCAGAGCGGCATGCCGACCGGCGTGCACGCCGCGGTGTCGATCCTGCGCGCCCTGGACGGCCGGCGGCTCAAGCCGTTCCGCTTCGGCTACTACCACACCCCGGTGAGCCTCGGACGGAACGACGGCGTCGTGCAGTTCACCCACCCCGACGACAGCCCGCGCAGGGTGTACCTCACCGGCCGGATGGCCGCACGGTATAAGGAGACGGTGACCGCAGCACCCTGGCCGACGTACGTCCGTATGAAGAAGATGCCGGTCTCCGGCGCGCTCTGGCCGCGTGGCGGCCGGTTCACCCGGATCGGCGCCGGGCGATGAGCCGCGCGTACTCGGAGCAGGACCAGCAGGTCTTCGACCAGCATCGCAGGCTGCTGTTCTCGGTGGCCTACCGCGTGCTCGGCTCGGCGGCCGACGCCGAGGACGCGGTCCAGGACGCCTGGATCAGGTGGTCGGCCGACGACCGTTCGCAGGTGGCCGATCCGAAGGCGTATCTGGCGCGGATCGTGTCGAACCTGGCGTTGCAGCGGTTGCGGTCGACGCAGTACCAGCGCGAGACGTACGTGGGGCCGTGGTTGCCGGAGCCGATCCTGACCAGCGGCGACACCGCCGACGACGTCGCGGGCGCCGACTCGGTCTCGACGGCGATGCTGGTGGTCCTGGAGACCCTGAGCCCGCTCGAACGGGCGGTGTTCGTGCTCAAGGAGGTCTTCGGCTTCAGCCACGCCGAGATCGCCGAGGCGGTGGAGCGTTCCGAGGCGGCGGTGCGCCAGGTCGCGCATCGGGCGAAGGAGCACGTACAGGCCCGGCGGCCGCGCTTCACGGCGGACCGGACGCGGCAGCGGGACGTCACGCGGCGCTTCCTGGCCGCCGCGACCGGCGGCGACATCAACACGCTCATGGAACTGCTGTCCCCCGACGTCACCCTGTGGACCGACGGGGGAGGCAAGGTGCGCCAGGCGCTGCGGCCGGTCGTGGGCGCGCAGACGGTGGCCTCGTGGTTCGCCGCGATCGGCACGGTCACCTACCAGGGCATCGAGCCGGGCGACATGCGGGCGGAGCTCGCCGAGATCAACGGCGGCCCCGGCGTGGTGTTCAGCGGTCAGGGCCGGGTCGTCGCCACCGTGACCTTCGACTTCGACGCCGACGGGCACATCACCGCCGTTCACAACGTCGCCAACCCCGACAAGCTGGGCGCGATCGCGGATGGGACCGCCCGCGACCTCACGCCTTGACAACCGTCGCTGACCCGGACGGTGGCGACGACCTGACATGTCGGTTGTCCGCCATGACCTAGTCATGGTGTGTAAGTCCCTTTCTGGCGAAACTTTGTTCTGCCGGTTGCGCAACCCCCCAACCGGTAGAAAGAGAGCCACCGCCATGCCATTCAGTCGTAGAGCGGCGCTGCTCAGCGCCGCCCTCGCCGCCACGCTCGTCGCGGCCGGCACCGGAAGCGCCCACGGTGACGCGACGGCCCCCGCCGCCGGAGTCGCCGGCGTCACCGGCGTCCCGGCGTCGTCGGTCACCACCGCGCGGGTCACCCTCATCACCGGGGACGAGGTCACCGTGACCGGCCAGGCCGGCCGTCCCGTCTCGGTCACCGTCACCCCCGGCGAACGCTCGGCCGGCGACCTGCGCACCTACACGGTCGGCGGCGACGTGTACGTGCTGCCGAACGAGGCCGCGCCGCTGGTCGCCTCGGGCCAGGTGGACAAGCGGCTGTTCAACGTCACCCAGCTCATCGCCCAGGGGTACGACGACGCCCACAGCGAATCGATCCCGACCATCGTCCGCTACTCCGGCAAGGGCCTGGCCAAGGCCGCTCCGCCCGACGGCGGCCGGCTCACCCGGTCCCTGCCCGGTATCCGGGGAGCGGCCGTCGCCGCGGACAAGAAGCGCGGCGGCGCGTTCTGGGAGGCCGTGGACGACGACACCGCCAAGGCGGGAACGCCCAAGGCCCGGCTCTCCGGCGGCATCGAGAAGCTCTGGCTGGACGGCAAGGTCAAGACGCTGCTCGACAAGAGCGTGCCGCAGATCGGCGCCCCCGAGGCATGGGCCGCCGGTTACGACGGAACCGGTGTCAAGGTCGCCGTCCTGGACACCGGCGTGGACGCCGAGCACCCCGACCTGGCCGACCGGATCGCCGAGAGCCGCAGCTTCGTCCCCGGCGAGACGGCTCAGGACGGCCACGGGCACGGCACGCACGTCGCCTCCACGATCGCGGGCAGCGGCGCGGGCTCGGGCGGCAAGTACAAGGGCGTGGCGCCCGGCGCCCGGCTGATCGTGGGCAAGGTGCTGGCCGACGAGGGCGCCGGCATGGAGTCGTGGATCCTCGACGGGATGAACTGGGCGGCCCACTCGGGCGCGAAGGTCGTCTCGATGAGCCTGGGCGGCCAGGAGGGCGCCGACGGCACCGACCCGATGGCCGTGGCGGTCAACGAGCTGACCGCCGAGACGGGCGTGCTGTTCACCATCGCCGCAGGCAACAGCGGCCCGGGGGCGACCACGGTGGGCTCGCCCGGCGCGGCCGAGGCGGCGCTCACCGTCGGCGCGGTCGACTCGGCGGATGCGGTCACCGACTTCTCCAGCCGGGGTCCCCGCGGCGGCGACGGGGCGCTCAAGCCGGAGATCACCGCTCCCGGCTTCAAGATCGTGGCCGCCCGCGCCGCGGGCACCTCGATGGGCACGCCGGTGGACGGCACGTACACCACGGCGAGCGGCACGTCGATGGCCACGCCGCACGTGGCGGGCGCCGCCGCCATCCTCGCGCAGCGGCACCCCGACTGGACCGCCGCGAGGCTGAAGAACCAGCTCGTCAGCACGGCGCGGACGACGGCCGGCACCCCCGTGCACAGCCAGGGCGCCGGCCGCGTGGACGTGAGCCGCGCCGTACGCCAGCCCGTCTCGGGCTCCGGCGTGATCGACTTCAGGCTCGCCGACTGGGACGCCGGAGAGCCGGCCACCAAGCAGATCGAGTACGTCAACGACGGCGACCAGCCCGTCACCCTGACGCTCGCCGCCAAGGGCGCGGGCGAGGATCTGCCGGCCGCGGCGCTGACCCTGGGCGCCCAGACGGTGACCGTGCCGGCGCACGGCACCGCGTCGGCGGCCGTCACCGTCGACACCTCGGCCGTGCCGGCGGGGGCGCACGGCGCGCACGTCACCGCGTCCACCGCCGACGGCCAGACGGTCGTGACCACGGCCGTCGGCTTCGTCCGGGACGTGGAGCGCTTCGACGTCACCCTCAAGGTGCTCGACCGGGACGGCAAGCCGACCACCGGCGCCGCCGTCGTGCACGACATCAACCTCGACAGGCTGGCCCTTCCGGACAGCTACCTGATCGGCGCGGACGGCACCACCAAGGTCCGGCTGCCCCGGGGCGAGCACGCCTTCATGGCGGAGATCTTCCACTACGCCGCCGAGGGGAACCGGGTCTGGGAGTACACCTACGGCGCCGAGCCGGGCGCGGTCATCGACTCCGACCGGACCATCACCTTCGACGGCGCCAAGGCCGGACCGGTCACCATGGACACCCCGAAGCCGAACCAGGCGGACAGGGTCCGGCTCGGCCTGTCGGTCCAGAGTGCGGCCGGCACCAGCGCCTACGGCCTCGAACAGTGGATGAACGGCGAGACGAAGGTGTACTCCGTCCCGTCCCAGGGCACGAGCAGCCGCTTCGAGTCCCGGGTCGCCTGGTCGCTCACCGCGCCGGAGCTGAAGGCCCAGGTCCTCGGCGCCGGGGCCGAGCCGATCGAGCCGGCCTACTTCCGGGGCCGGGCCGGCTCCGCGCGCATCGACGGCGCCCAGGTCCTGCGGGCCGCGGACGCCGGGACCGGGCGTCCCGAGGACTACGCGGGGCAGCCGGTCCGGGGACGGCTCGCGCTGGTCAAGCGCAGCGCCGAGCTCACGCCGCAGCAGCAGGTCGACAACGCGGCCGCCGCAGGAGCGGGCGCGGTCATCATCTACAACGACAAGCCCGACAACTGGGGCGCCGACAACTGGAGCACGTCGCCGACCAGGATCCCGGCGATGACGCTCGCGGGTGAGCAGGGCGCCCGGCTGGCCGCGGCGGCGGCCAAGGGCAGGCTGCAGGTCCGGCTCTCGGGCACGGCGGTGAGCCCGTACGCCTACGAGCTGGTCAAGTACCGCAACGGCGGCGTCCCGGCGGACCAGCGGTACAAGGTGCGCGACGGCGAGCTGGCCACCGTGCAGTCGTCGTTCCACGCCTCGGCGCCGGCCACGGAGGCCGGGTACGCCCGCGCGCTGGTCTCGCCGATGCAGGGCACGGCCTACCAGGTCTTCACCCGGATGGTCATCCCGCGGCCCCTCACCGAGTACGTCACGGCCGACCTGCGGACCTTCGAGTCGATGCAGGTGGGCTCGGTCTGGGAGGGCGGCCAGGCGTGGCAGCAGACCGCGCCGTCCGTGCTCAAGGCCGGTCAGCGGGTGTCGCGCGACTGGAACAAGGCGGTGGTCCGCACGGCGCTGCCGGCCGCGGTGGACAAGTCGGCGGTCCGCGAGGGCGCGATCGGCGTGCTCTTCGCGGGCGGGCTGTTCGACACCGCGCCCGGCCAGACGTACCTGTTCCGCGCCTCCGCCGACAAGGAGCAGTCGACGGTCTACCGCGACGGCGAGCTGCTGGGCTCCGCGCCGTCGGCGGCCGTCGCCTTCCCGGTGGTGCCGGAACGCGCCCAGTACCGCGTGGTGACCGACGTGCAGCGGAACGCACCTTTCTGGACGACCTCCACCAAGGTGCGCACCGACTGGACGTTCCACTCGCAGCAGGTGGCCGCCCAGGACCTGCTGCCGGTCCTGTCGATCGACTACGACCTCGACGTGGACGAGACCAACAGCGCCCACGCGAACGCCCCCACCCGCGTCGGCCTCGGCCTGCGCTACCCGAAGGGCCTGGCGGGGCCGCGCATCACCCGGGCCGCCCTGTGGACCTCGGCCGACGACGGCGCCACCTGGCAGCCGGTACGGCTCGCCGGGGCCGGTGAGCGGGCCTTCACCGGCGCGATCAGGAACCCGGCGAAGCCCGGCGGCTTCGTGTCGCTGCGCGTGCAGGCCACCGACGCCGACGGCGGCACCGTCGAGCAGATCGTGACCCGCGCGTACCAGCTACGCCGATAGTTCCAGGTGAGGGGCGTCCCCGGCGGGGGCGCCCCTCACAGCGGGATCATGCCGGACCGGGCCGCGTACCAGGCGAGCTGCATGCGGCTGTCGGTCCCGGCCAGCTTCATCAGCCGCCGGATCCGGCGCTGGACGGTGCGCTCGCTGGTGCCGAGCCGGCTGGCGACCGTCTTGTCCGGCATCCCGGACAGCAGGTACGTCATCAGCGCGACATCGGTGTCGTCCCAAGCCGCGACCCCCTCGGTCACGCTCGTGGCGGTGAGCCGCAGCGGGGTCGCCGCCTGCCACACCCGTTCGAACAACTCCACCAGAAGATGGACCAGGGACTGCCCCCTGACCAGGAGGAAGCCCGGCTCCACGCTCGTCTGGTCGGGCAGGACGGGCAGGAGCACGACCTCCCGGTCCACGATGATCATCTTGCTGGGCAGCTCGACGGCGATCCTGATCTCGTAGCCGCCCTTCAGGAACCTGGCGATCTCGGCCGGGGCCCTGGGGTCGTCCAGCGCGGCGCGTTCGTACACGTAGCGGTAGGTGGCCAGGGCGCTGGTGGAGTCGTCGAGGTTGACGTCGAGCACGTACGGAGGCCGGAAGAAGGCCAGCACCTCCCGGCGGGCGCCGCGTTCCAGGTTGCCGAGCCAGGTGGCGAGCTGTTCCGGCGTGGTGAGCGCCTCGATCTCGCCCGCGGGCGAGGCCGCGCCCGTGCGGTACACCTCCACCAGCTCGGCCAGCCTGCCCTGCACCTGCTGCAACGCGGCTTGGCGCTCGGCGATCAGCGTGCCGAGGCCGACGTCGGGGGGCACGGCCATGTACAACCCGGTGTTGTCGCGGCTGGCCAGGCCGAGCGCGACGAGCCGCGTCACGGCCGCCGTCACGGCCGCCACCGGCAGGTCCAGCGCCTCGCCCACGTCGGGGATCGTCACCCGGCGGCGGCGCAGGAGCTCCAGATAGACGACCTCCTCCTCGTCGCTGAACCCCAGCCTATCCAGCATCTCTCATCACTTTCCGGCTGTCCGGCAGCATCACGGTCGCTCGTACGCGGGCGCGGCCAGCTCCCAGAGGCCGACCGGCCGCAGGGTGGCCGCGGCGGCGAGCAGCTGCTTCTCGTCCATGTCCTCGCCGGAGAGCCGCACGAGGGTGTTCCCATGGGCGGTGAACACGACGCTGCCGAAGTCATCTCTCAGGATCCAGAGGTCCGGCGCCGCCTGCACGCAGGTCTCGTCCTCGTGGCGATCCACTTCGTCAGCGCAGGCCTGCGCCGGGGGCATGGTCTCCGGCAGGACTTCGACCAGGAGGATGTCCGGGGCGCGCTCGTACCTGAGGGAGAGCTCCGGGCCGCGGACCTCCACCTCGTCCAGCCGGAAACCGGGCAGGTCGGGCACGACGTTCGAGGTGTCCCGGGCGGTCATGGCCTGCGACTGGGCGGCGAGTGCGATCACGTCCTGGTTCGACCACGCCGCCAGGAACAGGGACGCGGCCACGCCGACCGCCGAGACGCGCACAGGTGCGGCAACCGGCAGGGCGATGCCCGCTCCCAGCGCGTAGCCGCACGCCCCGGCGGCCATGCTGATCAGGCCGACGCGCCAGGCGCCGAAGCCGACCATGACGGAGACGGGGGCGGTCACGTTCAGGCCGGCGTACAGCGCGATGAGGGCGAACTGCCCCAGCAGCGAGGCGAGCCACCAGTTCCGCAACATGGCGTACCAGGACAGCAGCATGCCGAGCGGAAGGGTCGCGAACAGCATCAGCAGCAGGTTGCCCGCGGCGTCATCGGGGCCGTGGAAGGCGATGACCGCCTGTGCCAGGCCGACCACGGCCCCCACGAGCGCCGCACGGATCAACGCATTCATACTCGATCATGGACGTTCTGCGCCCACTGCTGTCAAGAGGGGGTGTCCGCCCGGTCCCGGCTGGAGAACCAGCGCCAGGACGGCGGCAGGAGCAGCAGGACGACGACGGGCAGCGGCCCGAGGACGGTCGCGAAGAGCACCCGTTCCAGGTCGAGGCCGGGGTCGAGCGCGTCCACCGCGACGGCCCCGCCGACCTGCAGCAGTTCCAGGGCGACGGCGGCCCAGAGCGTCCACGCCCTACGGGCGCCGAAGCGTTCCATCAGCCATCCGGTCAGCAGGAGGAACGTCACCTGCACCCCGAACAGCAGGAGCGGGCCGGGCGCGAAGGCGGGCAACACCGCTCCGACCAGGAAGACCAGCCTCACGAGGCCGAACGCCACCTGAAGCGTCATGACGAACCTGGCGGCCCGTACGACGAAGGGCATCGGCTCGATCCCGACCGTCTTCACCATGGGACAAATACTGACGGATCGGCCATCCAGCGGGACAGAGAAACCACGCGTGAATTCCACCTTTCGATCAGGAGACGATCGTCCCCCGCAGGGGCCCCCAATTGGACAGCGGCATGCGCGCAACGGATATTGGACGGGAATAGGAGGATCTATTACATGGATGCGCGTCTGGACCATCTCGTTCTCTGGGTCTCCGACCAGCTCGCCGCCCTGCGTTTCTACGAGCAGGTGGTGGGCCTGCCGGGGGTCCGGGGGGAGGAGTTCCGCGAAGGCAAGGCGGGGTTCCCGAGCGTACGGATCACCGATGAGACGATCATCGACCTGATGGCGCACGACGTGTCGAACGGCGTGGAGGAGGGCACGGGGGTGACGGGCAGCGCCGGGCACCAGATCAACCACTTCTGCCTGTCGGTGAGCCGGGAGGACTTCGACGCGCTGCAGGTCCGGCTGAAGGACCACGGGATCGAGGTCACCGGCAGAGGCTCCAACTCCTTCGGCGCCCAGGGCATCGCCCCCGAGACCATCTTCTTCCCCGACCCGGACCGCAACGTCATCGAGGTTCGTCACTACCGCTGAGCCGGCGAGGTTGTCGGTCGGGTTTGGTAGACAGACGGCATGGGTGTGAGCGTCGACGAGTTCCTTGATCTGGTGCGGGGGTTGCCGGAGGTGACCGAGCATCCCAGCGCGGAGTGGGTCGGTTTCAAGGTCAACGGCAAGGGCTTTGGCTACCTGTGGGAGAAGACCGAGACGGTCGGGGTCAAGGCCACGATCGAGGAGCAGCTCGCGCTGGTGGCCGAGCGGCCCGAGGTGTTCGAGGTGCAGTTCACCGCCGGGCGCTTCGGGTGGGTCGTCGTCCACCTCGACAAGATCGAGGCCGACGAGCTGTTCGAGCTGATGGCCGAGGCGTGGTGCCTGACCGCGCCCCGGCCGCTGGTCAGCGCGTTCGAGGAGGCGCACCAGATCGCCCCGTCATGAGCCGCAGGTAGTCTCGGGCAGCGTGACCCTCATCGACATCCGGCTGCGCGAATGGTGTGAGGACGACGCCCCGGTCGTGCTGCGTGCGTTCGAGACGCCCGATCTGCGCCGCCAGTCGCCTTTCCCCGTCGTCACGCTCAAGGACGCGATGGGCTGGATCACGTCCTGGACGGGCGTGGGGCACGCGTTCGCCGTGACCGTCGAGGGTGGCAGGGTGGTCGGGAACGTGGCGGTGGCCGGGATCGACGCCCACGACAACGGGTGGGTGTCCTACTGGGTCCTGCCCTCACACCGGGGGCTCGGGATCGCGACGGCGGCCACCGAGGAGCTGGCCCGTTGGGCGTTCGGCGAGCGCGGGCTCTTCCGGCTGGAGCTGGGGCACCGCACCGACAACCCGGCGTCGTGCCGGGTGGCGACCAAGGCGGGGTTCCTGGCCGAGGGCATCGAGCGCGGCAAGCTCTGCTACGAGGGCGTGCGCCACGACGTCGAGCGCCACGCCCGCCTCGCCACCGACTGACCCCGCCCCGCGGCGGGCCGGTGGCGGCGGAGCAGGGCGGCGGGCCGGGGTGATCGGCCGGCCTGGTCACGTGGTGGTGGGGTGAACTACCCTTTTCCGGGTGGACAGCGAGAGCCGGGCCGCGGCCGGGCTGCTGGCGGCCCTGAGCAGGGCGGCCGAGATCCTCGCCGACTTACGCCACCCCTTCGTGCGCGGCAACCCCTTCACCCGCTTCGTCCCACCCTCGGGCGTGCGCACCGGCACCGCGTTCACCCTGCCCGACGGCCGCGAGGTGCTCTTCGAGGTCTCCCTCACCGTCTCCGGCGACGCCTTCCACGTGGAGGGCGGGATCACCGCCGAGGGCGAGCCGCTGCTGGAGCTGCCGCGCCGGAGCCTGCCGAACGTGCACGACGCGCTCACCGTCCTGGACGACTACGCCGGCGACGTCGCCGCCCCCGCTGACCGCATGCTGGACGGACTTCTGGACGAAATTGTCTAATTGTCTGACAATGGAGGCATGAAGAACGGACCTCTCGCCGTCGTGGGCGCCTCCGCGCTCTGGGGCACCGCCGGCACCGCGGGGCTGCTCGTCTCGGTCGGGTCGGTCGGTTCGGTGGACTCGGTCGCGCTGGCCGCCGCCCGGCTGGTCATCGGCGGCACCGCGCTCGGCCTGCTGGCGAGGGCCGGCCTCAGGCGGGTGCTGCGGCCGGGGCTGCTGCTGGCCGCGCTGGCGGTGGCGGCGTACCAGTTGTGCTTCTTCGCGGCGGTCGCGCGGACCGGGGTGGCCATCGGCACGGTGGTCGCGATCGGCAGCGGGCCGGCGTTCACCGGCGTGCTGTCCTGGGTGCTGCACCGGCGGCGGCCGAGCGGGCGGTGGGCGCTGGCGACCGCGGCGGCGGTCTGCGGCTGCGCGGCGCTGATCGTCGGCGGCGGCGCGCAGGCGGGCGGGCGGCTGGTGTCGGGCGTGCTGTTCGCGCTGCTCGGCGGCCTGCTCTACGCCTTCTACGCGGTCTCCGCCGCCAGGGCCATCGAGCAGGGGGCCGAGTCGGACGCCGTGATGGGGGTGATGTTCGGCGGCGCCGCCGTGGTCATGCTGCCGGTGCTGCTGGTCGGCGGCGTCGGCTGGATGGGGGAGCCGCGCTCGCTGCTCGCCGTGCTCTACCTGGGCCTCGGGACGACCGCGCTGTCCTACGTCCTGTACGGGCGCGGCCTGCGTACCACGCCGGTCGCCACGGCCGCGACGCTGGCCCTGACCGAGCCGGCCGTCGCCGCGCTGCTGGGCCTGCTGGTACTGGGGGAGCGCCTGGCCCCGCTCTCGGTCGCCGGGCTGGTGCTGCTGGTGCTCGGCCTGGTGGCGGTGGCGGTGCCGGAACGCGGCAGGGAACGCGTCGCGGAAACGGCACTAGCATCACAGCCGTGATGTTGCCCCTCAAACCCGTCTCCACGGTCGGCGCGCTCGCCGACGCCCTGCGCAGCCGGGTGCTCTCCGGCGAGATCGCGGCGGGGACGTCGCTGCCCGAGCAGGAGATCGCCGCGTCGTACGGCGTGGCCAGGCCGACCGTGCGCGAGGCGCTGGCCGGTCTGGTGCACGAGGGACTGCTCAGGCGCGAGCGCAACCGCAGCGCCTATGTCCCGGAGGTGACGATCGCGGACCTCCAGGACCTCATGTACGTGCGCCGGCCCCTGGAGGACCTCATGGCCCGGGCCGTCGCCGGCCGCCGGGTCCCCGACGCCGAGGCCGCGCTGCTCAGATGGGAGGAGCTGCCCGCCGACGCGCCGTGGTCGGCGACCGTGGCCGAGCACATGGCCCTGCACGAGGCGCTGATCGAGGCGGCCGGCAGCAGGCGGCTCGTACGCCTCTACGCCGCGCTCGCCGCCGAGACCAGGCTCGGCATGGTCCGTCTGCGTGAGGTCTACCGCGACCGGGACGTCCTGGTCCGCGAGCATCGCGAACTGCTCGACGCCATCGCGGCGGGCCCGGCGGAGGCGGCACAGGCGGCCGTAGCGGCGCATCTCAGCCACAACTGGGGCAGTCCCGAGCGTTCCTGAACGGAAACGCCATGGCCGTCATTGAGCGCGAGCCCTTGCGGGACAAGCCCGGAACTCGCAAGAATCGCGGCCATGCACGGCAACCCGATGCCGGACTCCTACGTATATGTCACCGAAGAGGGCGTCACCCGTCACTACGCCGACGGCAGCGTCGAGGCCCTTGCGTGGGAGGACGTGGCGGAGGTCCGGGTCGCCACCGAATCCGGGGAAGACGTTCTCTTCATCCTGCTCGATCGTGAGGGCGAAGGCTGCGTGGTGCCGCGTTCCGCGACTGATGCCACCTTTCTCGCCCGTCTACGCTATTTGCCCGATTTCGATCTCGACCGGCTGAACCTGGCCGCCGATTCCGCGCGTGACGGGGTTGTGGTCGTGTGGCGCAGCCCTGATCCGCCGTCCGCATTGCCGGATCTGGAGTACGACTAGCGCGTTCGCTAGCCTGTTACCTGGCGAAATATCGCCATAAACATCACATTTCCTCGCCTGCGTGCTGCACTTTTGGACCGTTCCGTCAACCCCCGAAACCCCTAGATCGACGTCCGATTGTGGACATTTCCCGTTATTCCCCAGGTTGGAATCGATCTTTACTCTTTAGTGGGGGCCGCCGCCCTTGATAACGCATGGGTCATTGTCAACCTATGTGGCACAAGGAACGTCCTGTTATCGCGGTGAAAGCAGTTATCACAGGGTGGTGCTATGAGGGTGGGGACTGGGGAGTCCACTGCTGTGCTCCTCAAGGCCGCGCCACGCCTTGAGTCCAGCATCTGGACCCGGGCGTACCTGCGGCTCCTGTTAGGCGGAGACACGGCATGCGCGCTGCTCGCGTGCGTGTGCGTGCTGGGCGTACGCCTGGCCTCCGGCGTGTACGTGCCGATCGCCGAGTACGTGCTCGGGCTCGGCCTGCTCGTCGCGTGGCCGGCAGCGCTCAAGATGGGAGGCGCGTACCGCCAGCGCGCCAACGGCGAGGGCCCGGAGGAGTTCAAGGCCGTCTTCACCGGCGGGATCGGGCTGATGGCCACCACGGCCGTCCTGGCCTACGCCACGCAGACGGCCATCGCGCGCAGCTTCGTCATGGCGATGCTGCCGCTGGTGCTGATCGCCACGCTCTACTTCCGCTACCGCATGCGCAAGCGGCTGCATCGCAGGCGGGCGATCGGCGAGTACATGCGGCAGGTGATCGCGGTCGGGCACCGGGAGTCGATCCTCGACCTCGTCGTGCAGTTCCGCCGCCAGCCGCACCACGGCATGCAGGTCGTCGGGGCCTGCCTGCCGCACGACACGCTGGACGTCGACCTCGACGGCATCCCCGTGATGGGCTCCTTCGGCGACGTCGCCGAGGTCGTGGCCCACTCGCGGGCCGACGCGGTGGCCGTCCTGGCCTGTCCCGAACTGGACGGGGCGGCGCTGCGCCGGCTGGCCTGGAGCCTGGAGACGGCGCGTACGGACCTGTTCGTCGCGCCCGCGCTCATGGACGTCGCCGGCCCGCGCATCAGCATCAGGCCGGTGGCCGGGATGCCGCTGCTGCACGTGGAGCACCCGGAGTTCGACGGCACGCGGCAGTTCGCGAAGTCGGTCTTCGACCGCCTGGTGGCCGGCGCGGCCCTGCTGGTGCTCGCGCTGCCGCTGCTGGCGCTCGCCCTGGTGATCAGGGTGACCAGCCAGGGTCCCGCGCTGTTCCACCAGACCAGGGTGGGCAGGGGCGGCAGGGAGTTCCGGGTGGTGAAGTTCCGCACGATGGTGGTCGACGCGGAACGGCTCAAGCACCAGCTTCTCGAGGCGAACGAGTTCGACGGGGTGCTGTTCAAGATAAGGAACGATCCAAGGATCACCCGGGTGGGCGCCTTCCTGCGCCGTTACTCCCTGGACGAGCTGCCGCAGCTGCTCAATGTGATCCGTGGTGAGATGTCCCTCGTCGGCCCCCGTCCGCCGCTGCCGGAGGAGGTCGCCAGGTACGGCGCCGACGTGCGCCGCCGCCTGGTGGTCAAGCCAGGCATGACCGGCCTCTGGCAGGTCAGCGGCCGTTCCGACCTGACGTGGGAGGAGTCCGTACGGCTCGACCTGCGTTACGTGGAGAACTGGTCGCTCCTGCTCGACCTGCAGATCCTGTGGAAGACCTGGTCCGTCGTCACCCGTGGAGAAGGGGCTTACTAGCAGTGAAGGCACTCGTGCTCGCCGGGGGGTCGGGCACACGGCTCCGGCCCATCACGCACACCTCGGCCAAGCAGCTGGTCCCCGTCGCCAACAAGCCGGTCCTGTTCTACGGGCTGGAGGCCATCGCGGCGGCCGGGATCAGGGAGCTCGGCCTGGTGGTCGGGGACACGCAGGCGGAGATCGAGTCGGCCGTCGGGGACGGCTCGGCGTTCGGGCTGCAGGTGACCTACCTCCGCCAGGAGACGCCGCTCGGGCTGGCGCACGGCGTGCTGATCGCCCGCGAGTACCTGGGCGACGACGACTTCGTGATGTACCTGGGCGACAACTTCGTCGTCGGGGGCATCAACGACCTGGTGGACAGGTTCGCGAGGGAACGGCCCGCCGCGCAGATCATGCTGACCAGAGTCGGCGACCCCGGCCAGTTCGGGGTCGCCGAGCTGGACGCGGAGGGCCGCGTGGTCGGCCTGGAGGAGAAGCCGGCCAGCCCCAAGAGCGATCTGGCGCTGGTCGGCGTCTACCTGTTCAGCCCGGCGATCCACGCCGCCGTCGCCGAGCTCAAGCCGTCGTGGCGGGGCGAGCTGGAGATCACCGACGCGATCCAGTGGCTGATCGAGGCCGGGCTGCGCGTGGAGTCGTCGGTGATCTCGGGATACTGGAAGGACACCGGCAACGTCACCGACATGCTGGAGGTCAACCGGCTGGTCCTGGAGTCGGTCGAGCCCGGCGTGCGCGGGCGGGTCGACGAGGCCAGCGAGCTGATCGGCCGGGTCGTGGTCGAGCCGGACGCGGTGGTCGAGCGCTCCCGCGTGGTCGGCCCGGCGATCATCGGCCGGGGTGCGCGCATCCAGGACAGCTACGTCGGGCCGTTCACCTCGGTCGGCGCGTCGTGCGTGGTCACCGGCAGCGAGATCGAATACTCGATCCTGCTGCCTCGGGCGTCCATCGACGGCGTGGGCCGGATCGAGGCGTCCCTGATCGGCCACGACGTCGAGGTCACCCGAGCGCCCAACACGCCCAGAGCCCACCGTCTCGTGCTGGGCGATCACAGCAAGGTACAGATCACTACATGACAAGAATTCTGGTGACGGGCGGCGCGGGGTTCATCGGCTCCCACTTCGTCCGGGGGCTGCACGACGCGTACGTGACCGTCCTCGACAAGCTCACCTACGCCGGGAACCGCGCCAACCTCGAAGGCGTGCGCCACGAGTTCGTCCACGGCGACATCTGCGACGCGGAGTTGCTGCGCGAGGTCGTCCCGGGTCATGACCTGGTGGTGAACTTCGCCGCCGAGTCCCATGTCGACCGGTCGATCGAGGGCGCCGCCGCCGAGTTCATGCGGACCAACGTGCTCGGCACCCAGACGCTGCTCCAGGCGTGCCTGGAGGCGGGCACGCCGAAGGTCGTCCAGGTCTCGACGGACGAGGTCTACGGGTCGATCGACATCGGCTCCTGGGACGAGTCCGCGCCGGTGCGCCCGCGTTCGCCGTACGCGGCCAGCAAGGCGGGCGGCGACCTGATCGCCCGCTCGTACGCGATCACCTACGGCCTGGACGTGTCGATCACCCGCTGCGGCAACAACTACGGCCCCCGGCAGTACCCCGAGAAGCTGATCCCGCTGTTCGTCACGAACCTGCTGCGCGGCCGCCAGGTCCCGCTGTACGGCGACGGCGGCAACGTGCGCGACTGGATCCACGCCGAGGACCACTGCGCCGGAATCCGCCTGGTCGCCGAGAAGGGCGAGCCCGGAGAGGTCTACCACATCGCCGGCACCGCCGAGCTGACGAACAAGGAGCTGACCGGCCGCCTGCTCGAAGCCTGCGGCCGCGACTGGGACTCGGTGCGCTACGTCGAGGACCGCAAGGGCCACGACCGCAGGTACTCCCTGGACGACGCCAAGCTGCGCAAGCTCGGCTACCGCCCGGAGATCCCGTTCGACCAGGGGCTGAAGGACACCGTCCGCTGGTACGCCGACCACCGCGACTGGTGGCCCTCGTGACCGGAGGTCTGTCATGAGGTGGCTCGTCACGGGCGGCGGCGGCATGCTGGCCGCCGACGTGCTCGAACGGGCGGCGCGGACCGGCGATCCGGTGCTCGCGCTCGGCCGTTCCGAGCTCGACCTGTGCGACCGGCGCTCGGTCCGCGACTTCGTCACCGCCTACCGGCCCGGAGTGGTGGTCAACTGCGCCGCCTGGACCGCCGTGGACGACGCCGAGACCCACGAGGCCGAGGCGCTGGAGATCAACGGGCACGCGGTGGGCTGGCTGGCCGAGAGCTGCGCGCGGGCCGGGGCGCGGCTCGTGCACGTGTCCACCGACTACGTCTTCGACGGCACCGCGCCGGCGCCGTACCCGGAGGACGCGCCGACCGCGCCGGTGAACGCGTACGGCAGGACCAAGCTCGCCGGTGAGCGGGCGGCGCTGGAGCACGGGCACCACGTGGTGCGCAGCGCCTGGCTGTACGGCGCGGCCGGCCCCAACTTCGTGCGCACCATGATCAGGCTGGCGGCCGAGCGCGACACCGTGGACGTCGTCGACGACCAGCACGGCCAGCCGACGTGGACCGCCGACCTGGCCGACTACCTGGTACGGCTGGCACAGTCCGAGCTGCCGCCGGGCGTCTACCACGGCACCAGCTCCGGGGAGACGACATGGTGCGGCCTGGCCAAGGAGAT
This sequence comes from Nonomuraea sp. NPDC001699, assembly GCF_053596455.1. Lineage (NCBI taxonomy): Bacteria > Bacillati > Actinomycetota > Actinomycetes > Streptosporangiales > Streptosporangiaceae > Nonomuraea > Nonomuraea sp. NPDC001699. The sequence continues at coordinate 258,602 of NZ_JBSFGF010000004.1, forward strand.
CTTCACGCTGCTCGGCCTGGACCCGGAGCGGGTGCGCCCGGTGAGCTCGGCGGGCTTCCCCCGGCCGGCCCGGCGTCCGGCCAACAGCGTGCTCGCGCACACCAGGGGAGAGCCGATCCGGGACTGGGACCAGGCGCTGCGCGCGGCCTGGCCGGCGCTGACGCACGGGCGCCGGTGCGGCGTCGCGTAGGTGGCGCGGTGCTGTGGCTCATGGTGGCGGGCCTGGCGGGGTGGGCGGGGCTGCGGCTGTCCGGGTGGGAGCCGAAGTTCCTGTGGTCGCAGCTCGTGTCGTTCACGCCGTACGCGGCGGCGCTCTCGGTGGTGCCGCTGGGCTTCGCGTTCCACCTGCGCTCCTGGCCGCTGATCGCCGCCGCGCTCGCCGTGACGTGCGCGTTCGCGGTGGCCGTCGTGCCGCGCGCGGTGCCCGAGGGCAACCCGCCGGCCGCCGGGCCGGTGCTGCGGGTGATGGCGGTCAACCTGCTGCACTCCTCCGTGCTGCCGCCGGTGCTGGTGGAGACGGTCGAGCGCGAGCGGCCGGACGTGCTGAACCTGCTGGAGTTCACCGGCCTGATGCGGGAGCGGGTGGAGGAGCTGGGGCTGGCGCGGCTGCTGCCGTACCGGATCGTGCTGCCGGGGGAGGACTCGTCGGGGGCGGCGATCTACTCGCGTTACCCGCTGCGGGCGGCGGACCTGTCGATCGCGGCGCCGCCCTTCGAGGAGAGCCCGCGCCACCTGCCCGCCGTCGTCACGCTGCCGGGCGGGCGGGAGGCCGAGATCGTCGCGGTGCACGCGTGCGCGCCCTCGGAGGGCTGGCGTACGGCGTGCTGGGCGTCCAGCATCCGGGCGCTGCCGCCCGCCGCGGCGCCCCTGCGGATCCTGGCCGGGGACTTCAACTCCACCCTCGACCACGCGGTGCTGCGCGACCTGATCGCCACGGGCTACCGGGACGCCGCCGACGTCACCGGGAAGGGGCTCTCCATGACGTGGCCCTACTACGAGCAGCCGCGGCTGTTCCCGAAGGTGGCCATCGACCACGTGCTGGCCGACCGGCGGATCGCGATCCGGAGCTTCCAGACCCTGCGGGTGCCGAGGACCGACCACCGGGCGACGCTCACCGAGCTGGTCCTTCCTTGATGTGACGTTTCCGGAGCTGAGACCGATATGTCATGGACACCCAGGGGGACGGATGACGAGGTTGCCGGAGAGGAAGACGGTGTTCGGCACCGTGCTGGACGCCCTCACCATGAGCCAGGTGATCGACCGTTGCGTGGCGGCCGTCGCGGCGGACGGCAGGCTGACCATCGGCGTGGTGAACGCCGCCAAGGTCGTCAACATGCGCGCGGACGCCGCCCTGCGCCAGTCGGTGCTGGACAGCGACCTCGTGCTGGCCGACGGGCAGTCGGTGGTCTGGGCCGCGCGGGTGCTCGGCCACCGCCTCCCCGAGCGGGTGGCGGGCATCGACCTGTTCACCGAGCTGATGGCCGAGGGCGCCCGGCGCGGCTACCGGGCCTACTTCCTCGGCGCGACCGCCGAGGTGCTGGCCGGGGTGCTGGACGAGGTGCGCGCCCGCTACCCGGGCCTGGCCGTCGCCGGCTCCCGCGACGGCTACTTCGCGCCGGAGGAGTCGGGCGAGGTCGCCGCCGAGATCGCCGCCTCGCGGGCCGACCTGCTGTTCCTGGGCATCACCTCGCCGAAGAAGGAGATCTTCATCCGCGAGTGGGGGGAGCGCACCGGCGCGCGGATCATCCACGGCGTGGGCGGCTCGTTCGATGTGCTGGCCGGGCGCACCCGGAGGGCGCCGCTGCGCTGGCAGCGATTAGGGCTGGAATGGCTCTACCGCATGCTCCAGGAGCCGTTGCGGCTCGGGCCGCGCTACGTGCGCACCAACGGCAGATTCCTGCTCCTGGTGATCAGGGAGTGGGCCGGTGTCAGACGCAGGATCGAGGAGACGACGTGACGGATCACCGGATCGCTCTGCTGAGCTCCGGCCACCAGGACTTCGTGCGGGACATGCTGGACCTGTCGGTACGCGGCCTGCCCCCCGGATACCGCGACGGCGGCTTCGTCTTCACCCGCCGGGGCCGGCAGCAGGCCGACGGCACCTGGACGGCCGTGCCGGAGGGGCGCAGCACCCGCTACTCCGCGATCGTCGCGCTCGGCGTGGCCACCATGGAGGAGTCCAGGCAGCGGGCGGCGCTGGCCGGTGACGACGTCCTCGACCTGGTGGGGAACCTGGTCAAGCGGCTCCCCGAGGTGACCGGCGCCGGTGACGCCGCGCTGATCTGCTGGGCGGCGGCCGAGAGCGGGCACGCCGACCTCGACCAGGCCCTGAGCCGTCTCGCCGAGCTGGACGCGGGCGAGCAGATCTACACCGTCGAGGCGGCGTGGGTGCTGGCCGCCCTGGTCGCGGCCGGGGTGCGCGACGGCCGCGCCGAACGGGCCCGCGAGCGGCTGCTCGGCGGGCTGGCCGGCAACCGGCTCTACCCGCACGCGCTCGGCCGGGGCCCGCTGGTGCCCCGCTACCGCGCCCACGTGGGGTGCTTCGCCGACCAGGTCTACCCGCTCCAGGCGCTGGCCAGGCTGCACGCGGCCACCGGCGACGCCGAGGCGCTGCGGGCCGCCGAGCAGGTGGCCGCGGGCATCTGCCGGGCCCAGGGGCCGCGGGGCGAGTGGTGGTGGCACTACGACGCCCGTACCGGCTCGGTGGTCGAGGGGTATCCCGTCTACAGCGTCCACCAGCTCTCCATGGGGCCGATGGCGCTGCTGGACCTGGCTGACGCGGGTGGCACGGCGTACGTGGCGGAGATCTCCAAGGGGCTCGACTGGATGATCGAGCGGCCCTCGTTCGTGCTCGACGATCTGGCGCTGACCTGGCGCAAGGAGGCCAGGGACGACCCCCGCAAGCTGGTGCGCGGGCTGCGGGCGATGGCGACGGGCGTGCACAGGGGGTCGCGGCTCGGCGTGCTGGACCGGGTCTATCCGCCGGTCGCCGTGGACCGGGAGTGCCGGCCGTACGAGCTGGGGTGGCTGCTGTACGCGTGGCTGGCCAGTTGCGGACAAAGCGCGTGACTTGGCCCTGAATCGGTGCGATAGATCGATTCAGGGCTCGGGGGATATTTCCGTTTCAAGGGGGTTCCCGTGTTACGGCGGCTTCGCCATGCGCTCCTTTCCGTCCTGCTGATCACGACCGGGCTGGCCATCGTCGCGCCACCGCCCGCGCAGGCACTGCCGAGCAGCTTCCAGAGACAGGTGGTCTTCAGCGGGCTGACCAATCCGACCAACATCGAGTTCGCCTCCGACGGCCGGGTGTTCGTCGCCGAGAAGAGCGGCTTGATCAAGGTCTTCGACTCCCTCACCGACAGCACACCGGCGATCTACGCCGACCTGCGCACGCAGGTGCACAACTTCTGGGACCGCGGGCTCCTCGGCCTGGCCCTGCACCCGGACTTCCCGGCCGACCCGCGCATCTACGTGCTGTACTCCTACGACGCGGTGCCCGGCGGCAGCGCGCCGCGCTGGGGCACCGCGGGCGCGAGTGCCGACCCGTGCCCGACCCCGCCCGGCGCGACGGGTGACGGCTGCCTGATCACCGGGCGGTTGTCCGTGCTGACGCCCTCGGGCGGCTCGGTGGCCGAGACCCCGCTGATTACCGACTGGTGCCAGCAGCACCCCAGTCACTCCGTCGGCGACCTGGCGTTCGGCCCCGACGGCATGCTCTACGCCAGCGGCGGCGACGGCGCCAGCTTCAACTTCGCCGACTACGGCCAGGACAACCTGACCAGCTCCGACGTCACCCCGGACAACCCGTGCGGTGACCCGCCCTCGCCCGTCGGCACCGCGCTCAGCCCGCCGGCCGCCGAGGGCGGCGCGCTGCGCTCGCAGGACCTGCGCACCGGCGGCGACCCGGCGGGCCTCAACGGCAGCATCATCAGGATCGACCCCGACACCGGCGCCGCCGCCCCCGGCAACCCGAACGCGGGGAGCAGCGACCCCAACGCGGCCCGGATCATCGCCTACGGCCAGCGCAACCCGTTCCGCATCACCGTACGGCCCGGCACGAACGAGATCTGGGCGGGCGAGGTCGGCTGGAACACCTACGAGGAGATCAACCGCATCACCTCTCCGACCGGCCCGGTCAGCAACTTCGGCTGGCCCTGCTACGAGGGCCCGGCCCGGCAGGGCGGCTACGACAACCTGAACCTGACTCTCTGTGAGAACCTGTACGCGGCGGGCCCGGCGGCGGTGACGCAGCCGTACTTCGCCTGGAACCACGCCTCCAAGCCCGCCCCGAACGACCCGTGCCCGTCAGGCGGGTCGTCCTCCAGCGGCGTCGCGTTCTACGAGGGCGGCTCCTACCCGGCCGCCTACGACGGCGCGCTGTTCTTCTCCGACTTCAGCAGGTCGTGCGTCTGGGTCATGACCAAGGGCGCGAACGGCCTGCCCGACCCGGCGACGGTGACCACGTTCGACTCCGGCATGCCCGCCGTGGAGGTGCAGACCGGCCCCGGCGGCGACCTGTTCGCGGTCGACTACACCAACGGGCAGATCATCCGATACCTGTACAACAACATCCCGCCGACCGCCGTCATCGGCGCCAGCGCGACCTCGGGCAACGCGCCGCTCACGGTGAACTTCACCTCCGCCGGATCCGCCGACGCCGACGGCGACCCGCTCACCTTCCGCTGGGACCTGGACGGCGACGGCGACCACGACGACTCCACCTCGGCCACCCCCTCCTACACCTACGCGCAACCGGGCTCCTACGTGGTCAAGCTGCGGACCGACGACGGGCGAGGCGGCCAGGGGAACGCGACCGTCACGATCAACGTGAACAACACGGCCCCCACGGCGACGATCAACTCCCCGTCGCCCTCGCTGACGTGGGCCGTCGGTGACACGATCACGTTCTCCGGCACCGGCACCGACGCCCAGGACGGCACGATCCCCGGCTCGCGGATGCAGTGGAAGCTGATCATGCATCACTGCCCCGGCACCTGCCACGAGCACGAGATCACCACCTTCACCGGCACCGGTGGCTCCTTCGCTCCGCCGGACCACGAATACCCGTCGCACCTGGAACTCCGGTTGACCGTGACCGACGCGCACGGCCTGACCGACACCAAGAGCGTGCTGCTGCAGCCGAAGACGGTGAACCTGACCTTCCAGACCGTGCCCGCCGGGTTGCAACTCGGCTTCAACAGCGAGCAGACCGTCGCCCCCTTCACCAGGACGGTGATCGTCGGCTCCCACAACTCGGTCTCCGCGCCCTCACCGCAGAGCTCCGGCGGCTCCAGTTACACGCTCACCTCCTGGTCCGACGGCGGCGCGGCCACGCACAACGTCACGGCGCCGGCCGGCGCGGCGACCTACACCGCGACCTACCAGCAGTCCCAGGTGCCGGACGGCCTGGTGGCGGCGTACGGCATGGACGCGGGCGCCGGCACGGCGGTCGCCGACGCCTCGGGCAAGGGCAACAACGGCACGGCCGCGAACACGGCGTGGTCCCTGACCGGCAAGTACGGCCAGGCGTTGTCGTTCGACGGCACGTCGAGCTGGGTGACGGTGGCCGATTCGAGTTCGTTGCGTCTGACGAACGGGATGACG